>NZ_JBFAVX010000016.1:0-254208 GCF_040680095.1 Nonomuraea sp. NPDC052129
TCTCACCTCTTTTTATCGTGGGGGGGCGGGGCGCCCCCCGCCGCGCCGGCCGGGGCCCCCGGTCCGGGGGATTAACCCGCCCGTACCGCTATGGACTCATTGAGGCGCAGGGCCAGCGCGGGGCACATGTCGACGGCCCGACGCGCCTCCTTCGCCATCCAGCCCGGCACGGTCTTGAAGGACGGGAAGCCGTATTCGTCCAGTTCCACGAATTCCGGCAGCAGGTGCGCGCACAGGCCGTGGCCCTCGCAACGGGTCCAGTCCACGTCCAGGCGGTACTCGGGCTCGTCCTCGTGCTCCGGGAGGGGCAGCACGCCGCGGACCGGCCGGCCGCAGGAGCCGTACTCCAGGTGAAGGGCGATGTCGCTCTCGAAGGCGTCCAGGGAGGAGAGGACGAACCTGGCGGTGCCGTCGGGGTGGAAGCAGGCGCCTCTGCGCTCGACGGCGCGTACGGTGCGGCGAACCGCGTCCGTGGACCCGGTGCCCTCGACCAGCGCGAGCAGGGCCCGCGCCACGTCGGGCAGCCCGAGGCGGCAGGGGCCGCACTGGCCCGAGGACTGGGCGGCCAGGTAAGCCGCCACCCGGGTGGTCTCACCGAGCGGGCAGGTCGAGTCGCCGAGCGGGACGATGATCCCGGCACCCAGCTCGCTGCCCATCTTCTTCATGCCTTCGCGCGAGATCACCGCGGAGAGGGCGTTCTCGTAGCTCATCCACGCGCCGTGGTAGCCGCCCATGAGGACGCCGTCGCCGATCTCCGCCTCGCACAGGTCGAGGACGTCGATCAGCGGGGTGCCCGTGGGCGCTTCCACCACGGCGGGGTTGGTGGCGCCGCCGCTCACGCTGAGCAGGACGGTGCCGGGCTCCTTGGCGGTGCCGTACTCGGCGTATCCTTCGGGGCCGAACTCGGCGAGCAGGGCGAGTTGGGCGAAGGTCTCCGTGTTCGACAGCAGCGTGGGCAGGCCGTCCACGCCGCTCTCGGCGGCGCGCTTCTTGCGGCCGTTGGGGATGGCCACGTCGCCGTTCACGCCGCGTACCAGCGCGCCGCCCTCGCCCGAGATGAACCGCTCCTCCAGGCCGACCACCCGGATTTTCACGTGGCTCTCCTGGCCGCCCGCCACATTGGCGGCGCGGCGCTCGGCCACGGCCGCGGAGACCGACGACTCGGCCACCTCGCCGCCGGACCCGATCGCCACGACGACCTCGCGCGCGTGCAGGGCCTCGGCGGCGAGGACCGCTCCGTCGAGCACGAGGTGCGGGTTGCGGATGAGCATCATGGTGTCCTTGAAGCTGGCCGGCTCGCCCTCCGAGCCGTTGACCAGCACGACACTCTCGCGTGCCCCGGCGGCGTCGGCGACGGCGCGCAGCTTGCGGCCGACGGGGAACGCCGCTCCGCCTCGGCCGCGCATGTCGACCTCGTTCACCTGGGCGATCAGCGTCTCGATATCGCGCAACACCGGCTCGCCGTGAAGCGTCCGGTGCGCCGGCAGATCGATCCGTCTGGTGTGCTCCAGCCCGGCGGTCAGCCGGGCCGGGCCCACGCGTAGCACGCGTGGGACTCTATGCGGGATCACTCTGGCGCCTCCTGGGCATTCCTGTGCGGTCTCATCCCGCCTCCCGGTACTTCCTGCGCGCCGCGTCGAGGCTAACCGGCGCGTTGACGTCCACCGGCCGCTCGACCGGTGAGGTGTCGACTTCCATCGTCTTCACCCATTCCGGCTGGAGAGCCGGCCTGAGCGTGGTGGCGAGCACTCGGACGAGCAACGCCCCACCGACCGCCGCGAGGCAGGCGATGTAGGACCACGCCACCCAGGGTGCCGGAGGACGGCCCGCGGTCAGGCCATGCATGATGGCCACGGGCCAGGACAGGTACGCGGTGGCGTGGAGCGTCCGCCATATCCATGGCTTGGCCGTCACCGCGAACCGTCCTCGAACCATTCCCGACACAACGATGATCACCATCATGTCGAAGGCTACAGCGCCGAATCCCACATAGATACCGGCAATTGGGACCACTGTCGCGGCCAGTGGGGCATGCCCCAGACTGACCATGAGGGTGATGTGCGTGACCAGGTAGGCCATCCCGATCATCGCTGTGGCCCGGTGTGCCAGCTGTGCCCTGACCCTGTTGGACGGGGACAGGAAGACGCGTTCGGTGGTGAGCAGGCCGAGTCCGACCGTCGCGCTCAGCAGCACCAGGGCGAACACGCCCGCGTAGAACTCGAGGAAAGCCACCCCTTGGCCGAGCACTGAGATCCCGCTGTCGGTCCTGGTCAGGGCGAACCCCGCCAGGACCAACGCGGCCAGCACGGCGCTTACCCCGAACCGGACCCACCTGGAGTCCAGCTTGCTCGGAGCGTGCCGGGGCAGTCTTCTGTGGAGCATCGATTCCCTCCATGGTCGTCGATTGAGGGTGCGACTCGGGAGGGCCGATCTACGTCAGCAACGACGTCCGCGGTTGATGCAGCTGACCACGAAGTTCATGAGCTGGTCAGACATCACGTTGGCGAAGTCTGCGTGATCGGTCACCGGATTGTGCTTCTGCTCAGGGAACGCGTCCACGGCGAAGGACGGTCCCTGTGGAACCGAGTACGTGAGGGACATGCGCAGCTGTGGGACGGCCTTCGTTCCCTGCGGGCAGGCGCCACCCTGGCCCGGGAACACGATGTGCGTGCGGTGGTTGGCGCTGTCGGTGTTCTGTCCGTCCCAGCAGCTTGGGAAGTCTAGAATACGGACGACTTGGCTGCCGCGTGGGCAGAGTGGATATTTGTTATTAGTGATGCGGTTCTGGAAGCCGGTACACGTCCACGCGGCCTTCGCGTTCGCTCCGCCGTTCGTGGCCGCCTTCGCGTCACCGGTGATGATCCTCAGGAACCTCGGCATCGCGACCACCCTGGACGAGGCGTTGCCGCGGAACTGGAGCGTCACCTGGCGGGCCTGCAGGACCTGGCCGACGTTGCCGTCCTGGTCGTTGGTGTTGACGTCCACCTTGCGGTCGCGGAGCACTGGCCAGAAGTAGGTCGACTTGTCGCCGAACCGGCAGGTGGTGCCTCCCGCGGCGAGACTCTGGTCCGTCGAGAACCCGTCCGTCGTCAGGTTGCCCACATAGTCGTGCAGGTGGTGAGCGCCGTTGCTCACGCCCGGAGCGACGATGAAGTTGTCAGGGTTGTTGTGCTTGTTGCCGTTCGTCCCACAGGCGGAGACGAAGGTGCCCCTAGAGCCGTTCCTGCCGAATTGGGGGTTGGCGAGCTGGCCGCGGCCGACCTGGCGGATGTCGACGAAGTCCTCGACGAACGGGCCGAGGTCGGCGCACTCGCCCTCGTCGTGGTCGCTCTCGGTGGGGGAGGGGGACGCGGACGGGCTCTTCGTCGGGTTCTGGTTGTTGTTGTTGCCCCGGCGGCGGAACTGCTGCTGCTGACCTTGCTGGTCCTGCTGGTCCTGCTGACCCTGCTGGTCCTGCTGCTGCTGGTCCTGGTTGTTGTTCTGCTGGTCCTGGCCGTTACCGGTGTCCTGCGTTCCCGGCTCCGGGGTCGGCGCGGCCAAGAGGGCTCCGCCGCCTTGCTGCTGCTGATCTTGCTGCTGTTGCTGGTCCTGTTGCTGCTGGCCCTGGTCCTGCTGCTGCTGACCTTGCTGGTCCTGCTGACCCTGCTGGTCCTGTTGCTGCTGGTCCTGGTTGTTGTCCTGCTGCTGGTTGTCCTGCTGACCCTGCTGGTCCTGGTTGTCCGGGGCCTGCTGCTGTCGCCTTTGTTGCGTCGGTGATTGAGACGGCTGCTGGTTGCTCTGCTGTGCCGGATCGCAATGGTCCGCAAGCGCCGGACCGACGCCGATCACGGCCGCGGACACCAGGCCGCTGGCCATCACGGCCAGGGCGGACACGGCCGCGGCCGTGCGTCTGGATCTCCTCATTACTGTCTCCTCGTATCGACCGCCGTTGCGACGGGTGGAACCGGTGAGGGCGTGGGGGGCTCGGGAAGGTCGCCGAAGTCGACCAGGCCAGTGCCTTCCAGCAGCGTCATGTGCTTCAGCACCACCGTGTTGGCGGTGTTGGCGAACTTCCTGATCTCGGTGTTGCGAGTCCCCGCCCGCACATCTGCCACGACGGCGAAGACCTTGCCGTGCGCGGCACGCAACAGGTTGGCGAAGTCCTTGTCGAAGGCGGGACCCTTCTCCGCGGACAGCTGGGCCATCCAGCTCTGCTGATCGGCATTGGCCACGTCTGGGATGGGCACGCCGAGTTTCGCGGCGAGCGCGCGAGTCGCCTCGTCCAGCTTCGTGTGATCTTCGACCAGGTGCTTCCCGGTCTCTTTCACGCTCGCTGACTCGGCCCGTGTCTGGGCCCATTGGCCAACAGGAATCTCCCAGAGGCCCGCCTGGCGTACTCTGACTAGCAGGTCGCGGTCTGCCGGCCCGATGGGACCGGCGGCCGACTGCGTGTACTGAGTGGATCCTGCGGAGCTTCCTGGTGGCAGGACCAGCAGGATCGTGACCGTGGCAGCCACTGCGAAGCCGCCGAACATGAGCAGTTCGCCGCGCAAAAGCCTGTGCATGATCGGAGGTACGCGGGCCTTCGGGGACCGGTTCACTCAAGGGGTCCAAATAGTCAGAAATGACTGGAGTTATCGGAGTGGCTACCGGAGTGATAACGAAGGTGTAAAGATGTGCCCCGTGCTAGGTCATCTCGCCGGCAGGTTAGAGAGTGCGGATGCCGAGGCGGAACACCGCATTGCGGTGCTCTACCAGGAGTTCGGCGGCCCTCTGCTGCGCCACGTACGCAAGTCGACCGGGAACGATCTTCAATGGGCCGAAGACGTCGTTCAAGAGACGATCGTTAGAGCCTGGCGTCACTCGGCAAGACTGCAATGGGAGCCCAGCCTCATCTGGGCATGGCTACTGACAGTGGCCCGCCGTATCGTCATCGACGGTCGCCGGCGTAAGAGTGTTCGGCCTCACGAGGTCGAGCCGCCGGAAGTCGACATGCTGGCGGTGCCTGACGGCTCGGAGCGGGCGCTCTCGGCCATGGTGGTCGCTGACGCGCTGCGGAGCCTGTCAGACGAACACCGGGAAGTCATTGAGCAGACCTACCTTCGGGACCGTACGATAAGTGAAGCGGCGGAGATTCTGGGGATTCCGCCGGGCACGGTGAAGTCCAGGCTCTACTACGGGATCCGGGCTCTCCGTGTGCTTCTGCAGGACAAGGGGGTAGCCGGGTAATGCATGAAGGGGTGGCCGCCTACGTCCTCGGTGTCCTCGATGAAGAGGAACTAGAGGAGTTCGAGCGCCACCTCGACACATGCGCAAGGTGCCAGGCGGAGCTCCAGGACATGGCCGAGATTCCGAGCCGACTCGACGAGCTCAAACACCTGCCCTCAGCTGCTGAGGACGACCCGCCGATGTCGATGTCACGTTGACCTTTTTCCCCTTTTCGGGTGATATCGGTACGGCGAGGCGCATACGCCCGGTCGAACAGACCGGGCGGCTTGGGGAGGTGTTCGGTGGGCATCGACGGTGATGCGGCCGTTCCTCCCGACAGGCGATTCGGCGAGGAGGGCGGCCGGCTCTCCTATGGTGGCTACCTTCGCCTGCCCGAATTGCTCGACCAGCAACGGCCTCAGTCCGAGGCGCCCGACGAGCTGCTGTTCATCACCATCCACCAGGTCTACGAGCTCTGGTTCAAGCTGCTGCTGCACGAGCTGGAGGCCGGCCGCGAGGCCATGTTCCAGGGCGAGCTCTGGCAGGCCAGGCACGTGTTCCAGCGGGTGCACGCGGTGGAGCGGGTGCTGATCGAGCAGGTCGACGTGCTGGAGACGATGACGCCCCAGGACTTTCTGGAGTTCCGGGCCAGGCTCGCCCCGGCGAGTGGATTCCAGTCGGTGCAGTTCCGCGAACTGGAGTTCCTGTCGGGGCTGAAGGATCCGAGCTACCTCGGCCGGCTCAGGGACGCCGACGACGCCGAGCTCACCAGGCTGCGCCGCCGGCTCGCCGAGCCGACACTGTGGGATGCTTACCTCACCGCCCTCTCCCAGCGTGGGCTGCCGGTCTCCGACGACGAGATCATGGACACGCTGCTGGCCGTGGCGAGGGACCGCGGGTCGCACGATGACCTGTGGCAACTGGCCGAAGATCTGCTGACCCACGACGAGACCGCCGCCCAGTGGCGGACCCGCCACGTGCAGATGGTCGAACGGCAGATCGGCACCAAATCGGGCACCGGCGGCTCGACGGGTGCCCCCTACCTGCGAGGCAGGACCCGCCTGCACTACTTCCCACTGTTGTGGGAACTAAGGGCCTGGCTGTGACAAGCCATGGCGAACCCTCACAAAGGAGTGAGAGCGAAATGCCGCTCGACGAGGCCAAGGATGAGCTGCTCCAGCGAGCCGCGCAACGATGCGCGGCGGGCAGCGACCATGTGAGCCCCGAGGACGCGCTGGCCTTCCTACGCGTCTACTACCGGCACATCGCGCCGGAGGACCTGCTCGACCGCAGCCCCATTGACGTCTACGGCCCGGCGATGTCGCAGAAGCAGCTGGCCGAGGTACGTCCCCAGGGCAGGGCCATGGTCCGCGTCTACACGCCGACCCTCGAGGAGAACGGCTGGGACCCGGGACACTCCGTGGTGGAGGTGGTCACCGACGACATGTCCTTCCTGGTCGACTCGGTGACGATGGAGCTCGCCAGGCATGACATCAACACCTACCTGGTGGTCCACCCGCAGATGCGGGTACGTCGTGACATGACCGGCAAGATGCTCGGCCGGGGCGAGGAGGACGTCACCGGCCAGATGCTGGTCGAGTCCTGGATGCACTTCGAGATCGACCGGCAGACCGACCCCGAGGTGCTCGGGCGGCTGGAGGCCGACCTTCAGCGGGTTCTGTCCGACGTACGGCAGGCGGTCGAGGACTTCAGGAAGATGCGAGGGGTGGCCGTACAGACCGCCGAGGACCTCACGCTGAACCCGCCGCCGCTGGAGCCCGCGGAGGTCGAGGACAGTCTCGACCTGCTGCGCTGGCTCGCCGACGGGCATTTCACCTTCCTCGGCTACCGGGAGTACCGCCTGGAGCAGACCGACGAGGGCGACGCGCTGCGCGCGCTGCCCGGCGCGGCGCTGGGCATCCTGCGGGATGACAAGATCGGCTCGGAGAGCTTCTCCGTGCTGCCCCCCGAGGTACGCGCCAAGGCGCGCGAGAAGCAACTGCTGATCATCACCAAGGCCAACTCCCGGGCGACCGTGCACCGCGCGGCCTACCTCGATTACATCGGGGTGAAGCTGTTCTCGCCGGAGGGCGAGGTGATCGGCGAGCGCCGGTTCCTCGGCCTGTTCACGCACGTGGCCTACAGCGAGTCGATTTCCAGGATCCCGGTGCTCAGGCGCAAGCTCGCCGACGTGCTGGAGCAGGCCGGGCTGGCCCCCGACAGCCACGACGGCAAGGACCTGATCGAGATCCTGGAGACCTTCCCGCGCGACGAGCTCTTCCAGACCTCGCTCGACCAGCTCCTGCCGATCGCGCTCGGCGTGCTACGGCTGCGCGAGCGCAAGCAGGTCAAGCTGTTCCTGCGCCGCGACGACTACGGCCGCTACATCTCCTGCCTGATCTACCTGCCGCGCGACCGTTACACCACCCAGGTGCGCTACAAGATGCAGGAGCTCCTGCTCAAGGCGCTGGGCGGCAAGACGCTCGACTACAGCGCGATGATCGGTGAGTCCGCACTGGCCCGGCTGCACGTGGTCATCCGCGGCGAGCGCGGCAGGCAGCTGCCGCCGCCGGGCGTCGACGTGCAGGAGCTGGAGTCGCGGCTGGCCGCGATCACCCGGTCGTGGGAGGACGACCTGGCCACGGCGCTGGCGGAGCAGACCTCCGAGGCGGAGGCCCCCAAGCTGACCAGGCGCTACCAGTCGGCCTTCCCCGAGGGCTACAAGGCCGACTTCCCTCCGCAGATGGCCGTGGTGGACCTGCGCCGCCTGGAGGAACTGGTCGGCGCCGACGAGAACGAGATCGGCCTCAACCTCTATGAGCCGTACGACGCGGCCGAGGGTGAGCGGCGGCTGAAGATCTACAAACTGGGCTCGCCCATCTCGCTGTCGCGGGCTCTCCCGTTGATCCAGCGACTCGGCGTCGAGGTCGTGGACGAGCGGCCGTACGAGATCGACAGGGACAACGACCCCGCCACCAAGAACGCCTGGATCTACGACTTCGGCCTGCGCTACACGCCGAACGACGAGGTCGACAGGAAGGACTTCAAGCGGCTCTTCCAGGACGGCCTCATCGCGCTGTGGAAGGGCGAGGTCCAGGCCGACAACTTCAACGCCCTCGTCCTGCGGGCCGGACTGACCTGGGAGCAGGTCGAGATCCTGCGCGTCTACGCCCAATACCTGCGCCAGGCGGGCTCCGCCTTCTCCCAGCGCTACATGGAGCGGGTGCTGACGGGCAACGTGCGGCTGGCCCGGCTGCTCGTGCGGCTGTTCGAGGCGCGGCTCGACCCCCGGCGCGGCGACGACGTGCGGACCGACCTGGCCGACGCGCTCAACGAGGAGATCCTGGGCGCGCTCGACGAGGTCGCCTCGCTCGACGAGGACCGGATCCTGCGGGCGTACCTGGAGATGATCCAGGCGACGCTGCGTACCAACTACTTCCAGACCGTCGGCGGGCGCCGCAAGCCGTACATCTCGCTGAAGTTCGACCCGCAGGCGATCAGCGTGCTGCCGCTGCCGCGGCCCAAGTACGAGATCTTCGTGTACTCGGCCCGGGTCGAGGGCGTGCACCTGCGCTTCGGCAAGGTGGCCAGAGGCGGGCTGCGGTGGTCGGACCGGATGGAGGACTTCCGGACCGAGATCCTCGGACTGGTCAAAGCCCAGATGGTGAAAAATACCGTTATCGTGCCCACTGGGTCCAAGGGCGGATTTGTCATGAAGCGTCCGCCTGCGGGCGGAGGGCGCGAAGAGATGCTGGCCGAGGGCGTGGCCTGCTACCGGATGTTCATCTCCGGGCTGCTCGACGTCACCGACAACCTGGTCGACGGCAAGGTGGTGCCCCCGCCGGACGTGGTCAGGCATGACGGCGACGACCCCTACCTCGTGGTCGCGGCCGACAAGGGCACCGCGACGTTCTCCGACATCGCCAACGGCGTGGCCAAGGAGTACGGCTTCTGGCTCGGTGACGCCTTCGCCTCCGGCGGCTCGATCGGCTACGACCACAAGGCGATGGGCATCACCGCGCGCGGCGCCTGGGAGTCGGTCAAGTACCACTTCCGCACGATCGGGACCGACATACAGACCACCGACTTCACCGTGGCCGGTGTCGGCGACATGTCGGGCGACGTGTTCGGCAACGGCATGCTGCTGTCGGAGCACATCCGGCTGGTGGCCGCCTTCGACCACCGGCACATCTTCATCGACCCCGACCCCGACACCGCCCGCAGCTTCGCCGAGCGGCAACGGCTCTTCGACCTGCCCCGCAGCTCCTGGGCGGACTACGACACCGAGCTGATCTCGGCGGGCGGCGGCGTCTACCCGCGTACGGCCAAGTCCATCAAGATCACGCCGCAGATCCGCGAGGCGCTCTCCATCCCCGCGGCGGTCACCTCGATGGCGCCGAACGACCTGATCAGCGCCATCCTCCGGGCCCCCGTGGACCTGCTGTGGAACGGCGGCATCGGCACCTACGTCAAGGCGGGCACCGAGTCCAACGCCGACGTGGGCGACAAGGCCAACGACTCGCTCCGGGTCGACGCCGGAGACCTGCGCTGCAAGGTCATCGGCGAGGGCGGCAACCTGGGGTTCACCCAGCTGGCCCGCATCGAGTTCGCGCGCGGCGGCGGGCTGGTCAACACCGACTTCATCGACAACTCGGCCGGGGTCGACACCTCCGACCACGAGGTGAACATCAAGATCCTGCTCGACCAGGTCGTCCGCGACGGCGAGCTGACCGACAAGCAGCGCAACCAGGTCTTCACCTCGATGACCGACGAGGTCGCCGACCTGGTGCTGCGTGACAACTACGCCCAGAACGTGGTGCTGGCCGCGACCCGCGCCCAGGCCCCCGAGATGCTCCACATCCACTCCCGCTACCTGCGGCGCCTGGAGCGTGACGGGCTGGTCAACCGGGAGCTGGAGTTCCTGCCCTCGGACAAGATCCTGGCCGAACGCCGCCAGGCCCGGCAGGGTCTGACGGCGCCCGAGTTCTCGGTGCTGCTGGCCTACACCAAGCTGGTGGCCGACGCCGAACTGCTCGCCTCCGACCTGCCCGACGACCCCTACCTGGCCTCGTGGCTGGTGTCGTACTTCCCATCGGCGCTGCGCGAACGGTTCCGGCCGTACATGGACGCCCACCCGCTGCGCCGCGAGATCATCACCACCACGGTGGTGAACGAGCTGGTCAACTCGATGGGCACCACGTTCATGTTCCGCTTCAGCGAGGAGACCGGCGCCTCGACGCCCGACATCGTCCGCGCCTACCTCGTCGCCCGCGAGGTGTTCGACCTGGCCAGCTTCCACCGCGCGGTGGAAGCGCTGGACAACAAGGCCGACACGTCGATCCAGATCGCGATGCTGCTGGAGGCCAGGAAACTGGCCGAGCGTGGCACGCGCTGGCTGCTCGGCAACCGCCGCCCGCCGCTCGACCTGGCCGGCTCGGTGAGCTTCTTCGTCAAGGGTGTGAACGGCCTGCTCGCCCACATCCCGAAGCTGCTCGCCGGGCCCGACCTGGCGGCCTTCGAGGAGCGCCGCGACTCCTTCGCGGCCCGCGGCGTGCCGATGGAGCTGGCGGAGCGGGTGGCGGCCATGGTGCCCGCCTATTCGACGTTCGACCTGGTGGAGATCTCGTCGCTCACGGGGCGTCCGGTCAACGAGGCGGCGGAGGTGTACTTCGACCTCGCCGACCGCCTCCAGCTGGCCCTCCTCAGGGAGCGGGTGATCGCGCTGCCGCGTGACAACCGCTGGAACTCGATGGCGCGGGCGGCACTCAGGGACGACCTGTACGCGGCCCACGCCTCGCTGACCCGCGATGTGCTGGCCCACAGCACGCCTGGGCTGTCTCCGGAGGAGCGCCTGGCCCGCTGGACGGAGGCGAACTCGGCGGCGGTCCACAGGGCCCGCCAGACGCTCTCGGAAATCTGGGAAAGCGACAACTTCGACCTGGCGACGCTGTCCGTGGCCCTCCGCGCCATCCGCACCCTGGTGGCCTCAAGTAGCCTTCCCCACACGGAGGGCTGATCGCTTTAAAACCTTTTCGATCTTTTACGGCAGGCCCGGTGGGCCCCAGCCGCCGTACGGCGCTGGGGCCTGTCCAGGGGCACGCTCCTCCGGTGGAGGTGGCTGAGCGCCGTGACGTGCGCATTCTTGGCCCCGGCCGTGGTCGCGTCTTGGCCCTCAACGTCTGGCTAGTTTGTGGTTGTGAAGGCGTGCTTGTGGTCTTCTGTCCACTGGGCGAAGGTTCTTGGGGGTTTGCCGGTTAGGTCGGTGAATGTGGTTGATGGCGTTTCTGGTGTGTTTATGGCCGCTATGGAGTTTTGAACGAGTGACTCCACTACTTCCGGCGAGCCCCAGCGGGACAGAGCCTGGCGGTGGGTTTCCAAGTCCTGTAGGTGCCACTCGATCGGCCTGCCGATCACTCGCGCGATCGTGTTCATCTGGTCGCTTTGCGTGAGGGATTCGGGGCCGGTCAACTTGTAGACGGCGTTCTCGTGGCCATCTTCCGTCAGGGCTTTCAGTGCGATTTCGGCTATGTCGGCCTCGTGGATGGGAGCCGAGTGGGTGTCAGGGAACGGGCTGCTGACCCTGCCTTCCGCGATGATCTCCGGCGCCCATCCGAGGGTGTTGGTGGCGAAGGCGCCGGGCCGCAGGACGGTCCAGGAGAGCCCTGAGGCGGTCACCGACTCTTCCGCCACGCCGTGCATGCGGGCGATCGCGTCCGTGGCCGCAGGGTCCGCCAGAGCGGCCGACAGGAGGACGACGTGGCGCACTCCGGCCTCGCGGGCCTTCGTCAGGAAGGCGTCCAGCCCCTGCCGGTCGGCGTAGAGGAATATCCGGTCGACGCCGTCCAGCGCGAGTGCCGCACTGCCCGCTTCGACCACCTCCACGTCGGTGGGCAGGTGGGTGGCGGCGGGATCTTTGCTGGCGGCGCGGACCTGCTCGCCGGCCGCCAGGAGCTGCCGTATGAGGCTCCGGGCCACGTGTCCACGGGCCCCGGTTACCAGGATCGTCATGCGGACATGCTGGTCCGGGGCCGTACCGGGCGGGTAGGCACCGCCAGGGCTGGGACTCGGAGTACCAGGCCCGGATGGGCTGGGTCATCATGGTGGGGATGAACAGGGAGGAACTCGGCGGCTTTCTGCGTAGCCGGAGGAGCCGGATCCAGCCCGCCGAGGTCGGGCTGGCGCCCGGCCCGCGCCGTCAGACCCCTGGGCTGCGCCGCGAGGAGGTCGCGCTGCTGGCGGGAATCTCCGTCGACTACTACATCAGGCTGGAACAGGGCCGCGGCCCGCACCCGTCGGACCAGGTTCTCACCGCGCTCGGCCGGGTGTTGCGGCTGACGGGCGACGAGCACGACTACCTGCTCCGGCTGGCCGACCGCTCCCCGGCCCGCGCCGAGCCCGCACGCGAGGTGCCCGCCAACGTCCGGCGCCTGCTGGACCGCCTCACTGACGTCCCGGCCATGGTGATCAACGCCGGCTACGACGTACTCGCCTGGAACCGCATGCTGGTCGCCCTTATCGGCGACCTGTCAGAGACGCCATCCCGAGAACGCAACACGCTGCGCTGGCTCTTCGGCACTCAGGCCACGCCGGCCGACAAGCTCCAACTCGCCCGCAAGTGCGTGGCCGACCTCCGAGCCACCGGCCGCTACCCAGGGGACGCCGACATCAGATCCCTGGTCGACGACCTGAAACAGCGAAGTCCTCATTTCGCCGAGCTGTGGGCGACCCGCGACATCGAGGTCCAGCGCACCCTGACGAAGCACATGACCCACCCCATCGCAGGCCCCATCGAACTCGACTGCGACTTCCTCCCCATAGTCGGCGCGGACCAACGCCTGGTCCTCTACACCGCCGCCCCCGGAACCCCCTCCCACAAGGCCCTCCAACGCCTACGAGAGACCTACGCGTAGCGACCACGCTCCTGCCGCCACTGTGTGGAAGGCCATGGCCAAGACTGCGCACGTCACGGCGCTCAACCACCTCCACCGGAGGAGCGTGTCCCTGGACAGGGCTCAGCCCGTGCGGCGGGTGGGGCCCACCGTGCCTGCCGTAAAGAAAGAAAATGGGTTTAGGGGTCGCCGCCTACGGCTTTGGTGAGGGCGCCGGTGTGGGCGACGATGGCGGCCGGGGTCGGGGTGCCGGATGGCGGGACGACCGTCGCGTACTGGTTGATCTCCGTCGTCTTCAGGAAGCGGCGCGCCCTGTCGTTGTGATAGAGCCAGCGGGCCGACTCAGGCACCGGGACGAAGTCGGCCTTGTCCGTCTCCACCGTGGTCGTCGTCGTGCGCGTCATCGCGTATTGGATCAGCGCCCCGCCGCCCACCATGCGCAGCGCGTAGACCGGGTAGTCGCCGGCGCTGAAGATCGAGTCGTAGCTGAACCCGCCGATCTTGGCCCGTTCCCGGTCGGTGGTGATCTGCTCCGCCACGTCCGTGGTGTAGGGACCTCGTTCGAGCAGGCCGGCCGCCACGCCCGTCTCGCCCGCCTCCGCCACCGTGGCGTGCAGCGGGCCCATGAACTGCGGACTGATGGTGATGCTCTTGTCGTCGGGCGCCAGCGCCGTCGCGTAGCCCTCAGCGTCGAGCTGGATGTGGGGCGGGTCCTGCCCCGGCAGCAGCTGCGTCGCCGAGCTGAGCCGCCAGTCGTCGGTCTTGGCGTCGGCATTGGCGAACGTCAGCAGCGTCGGATGGCCGTTGCGCGTGGCCAGCACCGTGAACCAGGCCGCCGTCTCACTCTGCTTGAACCGCGGGACGAACAGCGTCGGCGCGCCCCACGTGTAGCGCGGCGGCCGGTTGCCCGTCGACAGGAACGCGGACGAGGTGAGCTGCGCCTCCGCGTCGCGGGTCAGCTCCATTGCCAGCCGCAGGTCGCCCCCGGCGCGCAGCAGGTCGTCGGTGGCGGTGAACGTGGCGAACGCCTTGGCCGCGTCGGCCGGCGTGATCAGCGGGGTCTCCGCCGAGGGCGTCGGGGTCACGGGCTTCGCCGTGGTCGCCGCCACCTGACTGGGCTCGGATTGTGGCGCGGCCGAGCAGCCGACCGCCGCGGCCAGCAGGCCGGCGGCGAGCGCCAGCACCTTCCGCCGACCGTAACTACGCACGTGGCCATGTTATTCGGGCCCGCGAGGGTCGCGTACCCTAAGGAAACGTGGCAGGTATCGATCCAGCAGAAGAGATCAACGAGCTCGCGGGCACCCTGCGGAGCATCCAGGACGTGCTCGACCTCGGCGCCATGCGCAAGCAGATCGAGGAGCTGGAGGGGCAGGTAGCCGCGCCCGACCTGTGGGATGACCCTGAGCAGGCCCAGAAGGTCACCAGCAAGCTCTCGCACATGCAGGGTGAGCTCAACCGCGTCGAAGGGCTGGTGCGCCGCCTCGACGACCTCAGCGTCCTCTACGAGCTGGCCGCTGAGGAGGGCGACGAGGACACCAGGGCCGAGGCCGACAAGGAGCTGGCCTCCCTCCGGTCCGACATCGGCGCGCTGGAGGTCCGCACCCTCCTGTCCGGCCCCTACGACGCGCGCGAGGCGCTGCTCACCATCAACTCGCAGGCCGGTGGCGTCGACGCCGCCGACTGGGCGGAGATGCTGCTGCGGATGTACTTGCGGTGGGCCGAGCGCAAGGGCTTCCCGACCGAGGTCTACGACACCTCCTACGCGGAAGAGGCCGGCATCAAATCGGCCACCTTCACGATCAAGTCGCCCTACGCCTACGGCACGCTCCGTGGCGAGCATGGCACCCACCGTCTGGTCCGCATCAGCCCGTTCGACAACCAGGGCCGCCGCCAGACCTCGTTCGCCGGGGTCGACATCGTGCCGGTCGTCGAGCAGACCGACCACATCGACATCAACGAGGACGAGCTCCGCATCGACGTCTACCGCTCGTCGGGACCCGGCGGCCAGGGCGTCAACACGACCGACTCGGCGGTCCGCATCACCCACCTGCCGACCGGCATCGTGGTCTCCTGCCAGAACGAGCGCTCGCAGCTCCAGAACCGCGCCTCGGCGATGAACGTGCTGCAGGCCAAGCTGCTGGAGCGCAAGCGGCAGGAGGAGGCTGAGCGCATGTCCGAGCTGCGGGGCGCCTCGACCACGTCATGGGGCACGCAGATCCGCAACTATGTGCTGCACCCCTACCAGATCGTGAAGGATCTGCGCACGGGCACGGAGGCGGGCAACCCGACCGCCGTTCTCGACGGCGACATCGATGAGTTCATCGAGTCGGAGATCCGCTGGATGCGCCGGCAGGAATCAGAGCCCGCTTAGGTGCTTGAGCACCAGGGCCAGGAAGAGCAGCACGACCAGCAGCAGCAGGATAAGGGCGGGTGACAGCCCGGCGAAGCCGTGGTTGTGCATCCGCTCGCGGTTGGCACGGCACAGGGGGCAGCGGCCCTCGATCACGGGGTGGGCGCACTGCGCGCATACGAGGTGTTGGCAACTCATGTCAGCCCCAAGTCTAGCCGCACAATCGTTTTGTTTCCGTTATGGACGTTCCATGCCAGTCTTCCCCCTAGACTGTGCTCTGGCCAATCGGAACGTCGATCATCAGTAAAGAAAGCCGTCCCCGATAGGCGTGTGGCGGGAAGTGGGCATGTGCCACCCTCGCTTCCGTCCTGACCCCTAGACTGGCATGCCGTGATGCTCTCGTGATCCATTTCGATAATGTCACCAAGGTCTACACGAACCAGAACCGGCCCGCTCTCGACCATGTCTCCGTTGACGTGGACAAGGGCGAGTTCGTGTTCCTCGTCGGTCCTTCGGGATCAGGCAAGTCCACCTTCCTGCGTCTGGTTCTGAAGGAGGAGCGGCCCAACTCCGGGGCGATTCACGTCGCCGGCAAGGATCTGGCCCGCCTGTCCAACTTCAAGGTGCCGCACCTGCGCCGCCGCATCGGCTGCGTGTTCCAGGACTTCAGGCTGCTCCCGAACAAGAACGTCTACGAGAATGTGGCGTTCGCGCTCGAGGTCATCGGTAAGCCGCGGCGGTTCATCCGCAAGGTGGTGCCCGAGGTCATCGAGCTGGTCGGCCTGGAAGGCAAGGCCCACCGGATGCCCGACGAGCTGTCAGGCGGCGAGCAGCAGCGCGTCGCCATGGCCCGCGCCTTCGTCAACCGGCCCATGATCCTGCTGGCCGACGAGCCGACGGGCAACATCGACCCCGCGACGAGCATCGGCATCATGAAGGTGCTCGACCGGATCAACAGGACTGGCACTACGGTCGTCATGGCCACGCACGACGCGGCCATCGTCGACTCCATGCGCAAGCGTGTCGTGGAGCTGGAGGACGGCAAGATCGTCCGCGACCAGTCGCGTGGCGTGTACGGCCAGGCGTACTGACAGGGAGCAGTAGACAGAACATGCGGGCGAACTTCATCTTCTCCGAGGTCTGGATCGGCCTCCGTCGCAACCTCACCATGACGATCGCGGTGGTCATCACCGTGGCCGTCGGCATGGCGATGCTGGGCATCGGCCTGATGATCAACGCCCAGGTCACGATGATGCAGGGCTTCTGGTACGACAAGGTCGAGGTATCGGTCTTCTTGTGCGGCAAGAACCCCACCATGCCCAGCTGCAAGGGCAAGCAGATCAGCGCCCAGCAGACCAAGGAACTCCAGGGCGAGATCCAGGGCATGGCCGGCGTCGAACAGGTCATCTACGAGAACCAGGCCGACGCCTACGCCAACTTCCAGAAGTCCTATGCCGCCAACAAGCTGCTCGTCGAAGCGACCAAGGTCGACGACATGCCCACGTCCTTCCGCGTCAAGCTGAAGGACCCCAACAACTATCAACCGATAGTGCAGGCACTCCAGGGCAAGGCCGGCGTGTCGCAGGTGACGAACCAGAAGGACCTGGTCAACCAGTTCTTCGGGCTGCTCGACAAGCTCAGATCCGGTGCGCTGGCGGTGGCCATCGTCCTTGTGCTGGCGGCGGCGTTGCTGATCGGCAACACCGTGCGGCTGTCGGCCTTCAACCGCCGTCGAGAAACCGGGATCATGCGGCTGGTCGGGGCGTCCAACCTCTATATCCAGCTGCCCTTCGTCATGGAGGGCGTGATCTCCGGGCTGATGGGCGGGGTGATCGCCGCCGTCATGCTGATCGTCGCGAAGGTCTTCCTGTTCGAGGAGATCGCGCGTTATTTCGCGTTCGGCAGTCAGCTCGGCTGGGACTCGGTGGCCTCGGTGATCACGCTGACCATGGTGATCGGTGTGTTCATCTGTGTGCTGGCATCCTTCGTCACGCTCCGCCGCTACCTCAGGGTCTGACGAATCGCCGGTAAGGTCGGAGCATGCCACGTGAGACCGGGCGGAAGGTCGTCGCCCAGAACAAACGTGCCCGGCACGACTACCACGTCGAAGACACCTTCGAGGCGGGGCTCGTGCTGCAGGGCACCGAGGTGAAGTCGTTGCGCGAGGGACGGGCGTCCCTCACCGACGGCTACGCCTCCATCGACGATGGCGAAGCGTGGTTGCTGAACGTCCACATCCCCGAATACACCCAGGGGACGTGGACGAACCACGCCGCCCGTCGCAAGCGCAAGCTCCTGCTCCACCGCAAGGAGATCGACAAGCTCGCCGCCAAGACCAAGGAGGGCGGGCTGACGATCGTGCCGCTGTCGCTCTACTTCAAGGACGGCCGGGCCAAGATCGAGATCGGCATCGCCCGCGGTAAGAAGGACTGGGACAAGCGGCAGACGCTGGCGGAGCAGCAGGCCAAGCGCGAGATGGCCCGGGCAGTGCGGCATCGCAACCGATGAACCGTCCCGTACGCCTGGGCCGCGTACGCCGCGGCCTGGCCGCGACCGTCACGCTGGCCGTCGCGAGCATGTCGCTGACCGCCTGCTTCGAGGAGTCCTCCCCGCACGATGCCGTGCGGGACTTCCTGGTGGGCTGGCAGTCGGAGGACTACGACCTGGCCGCCGGCCGTACCGACGGTGACCGGGCGACCGTACGCAAGGCGCTGTCGGACGCGAAGGCGGAGCTCGACGCGGCCTCGTTCCGATTCAAGATCAAAAGCATCAGCCTGGCCGGCGACCAGACGCGGGCCGACTTCCGCGCCGAGGTCGACCTGGGGGAGAACAACCCCCTCTGGGGGTACGACGGCGTGCTCCCGCTGCACCTGGTGAACGGCCAGTGGAGGGTGCGCTGGTCGCCTTCCGTGCTCCACCCGCAGTTGAAGGACGGCCAGCGGTTCGCCGTGTCCACCGACTCGAACCCCCGCCAGTCGGTCGTCGACCGCAACGGCACGCCGCTGCAGCGCCCTCAGTTCCTCTACGTGGTCGGCGTCACGCCGTCGCAGCTCGGTGACCAGGCGGAGGAGGTCGTCGAGCAGCTCTCGGCGTACACCGGGTTCGCCCAGGACCGGCTGCTGAGCCGCATCAGGTCGTCGCCGCCGAGGCAGTTCGTCCCGCTCGCCAACTTCGGCGCCGTACGCTACCGCGAGCTGAAGGACAGGCTCGAAAAGATCCCGCAGCTCATCACCCGACCGCAGAAGCAGCCTGTCGCGCCCGACGACCCCAAGGACATCGTCGGCAAGGTCAGCGCGCTGACCCCGGAGACCGAGCAGAAACTCGGCGGCCCGCAGCGGGCGGGCGACTCCTACGGACAGAGCGGGCTCCAGCGGGCCTATCAGGACTATCTCACCGGATCCACGCAGACCAGGGTGATCATCCTCGACATCAAGACCGACAACGAGGTCGCGCAGCTCAAGGAGTGGCCCGGCCGCAAGAACGTACCCGTACGCACCACGATCGACAGCGCCAAGCAGCGCGCCGCCGAGGTCGCCGTGGCGCAGACGGAGACCAGCGCGCTGGTGGCGGTCGACCGGTCGACGGGCGAGATCCTGGCGGTGGGCACGAAGGGCCTCAACCAGGAGAAGGACGCCTTGGCCGGCAAGTTCCCGGCCGGCACCGCCTTCTCGATCGTGGCCGCCGACGCGCTGCTCACAGCCGGGATGAAGACCAAGCAGAAGCTCGCCTGCCCGGCCGAGCGGACGGTGGGCGGCGCGCACTTCGTGACGGCGAGCCAGGTCGCCGGAGCCTCGCCGACGTTCAAGGACAACTTCGCCAAGGGCTGCGTCACCGCCCTGGCCTCGCTGGCCCGGCGCGTCGACGCCACGGCCCTGAAAAAGAGTGCAGAGGCGCTCGGCATCGGCAAGGACTGGCGGCTGCCGCTCAAGTCGTTCAGCGGCTCGCTGCCCGAGCTGACCAGCGACGCCGACAAGGCCAGGGCCATAGCGGGCCAGAACGTCGAGGTCAGCCCGCTCAGCATGGCCCTCGTCGCGGGGGCGATCGCCTCGGGCACCTGGCACCCGCCGGTGCTGGTGACCGACCCCAAGACGCCCGACCCTTCGACGGAGACGGTCGCGGTCAAGCCGTCGCAACCGGTCGCCGTCGACCCCAAGGTGCGCACGGCACTGACCGCCATGATGCTCGCCGGCGCCACCGGCTCGCCCGCCCAGGCCGGCCGCGGCCAGGTCTACGGCGTGACGGCCGCGGGCGACCAGGAGAAGCGGATGGGCTGGTTCGTGGGCTGGCAGGGTGACGTGGCGATAGCCGTCATGGCCAAGAACTACGATCCCGCGGCGGTCGCGGGCGACTTCTTCTCCGGCCTGCGCGACGCTAAGTGATTTCTTGTCACTCTAGGCAACCGTTCGGGTGGCTGGCTGCGTCTTACCCAGTGACTGCCCCGCTCGGGGGGTTGCGGGTGCAGTCGCCGTGATGAGTTCAGGACTTCATCTCGGGGGAAGTCCTGCCGTCCGGACCGGCTCGACCCTGCCGGTCGGCCCCCGGGAACGCCTACGCGTTTCCGGGGGTTTCGGCGTCTAGGGAATCAAGTTGACGCCGCAGGTGTTGAAGCATGTAAGGTCATGTTGCTCGGCTCTTCGGGGCCGTGTTGACAACTGCACATGGGGGTGACTGGCTTCGACTTCGACTTTGCAAGTCAGGTGAAGCGGGCCGAGGACTGCGGACATAACCTCGTTAACACTGTGACCGCAAACAACAAGTGCCAATTCTAAGCGCACTGTGGTCGGCCAGGGTTCCCTGGCCCTCGCTGCCTAAGTAGCGTAACCACTGTCAGCCCGGGAGTGCCTTCGGCCCGGGATCTGGCATCGTTAGAAGGCTCAACCGCTCAACCCGGCCACGGGGGAGAGCGGGAAATCAAACAGTGGCTGAGCCCGTCGGCGACACGCCTGCGTGATTGCCGGGGCTGAGAAAAGCACAGCAGGCTGCGCCCGGAGAAGCCCTGTCTTGGGGTTGAAGGACGCGGGTTCGATTCCCGCCACCTCCACTGTTTTACGATGCGGCGGCACCCGGTGTGGGTGCCGCCGTTTCCGCGTCAAAGGACTTCATAGGGGCGCTTCGCGCTTGGGGTCTCAGGCGCTGTCTCCAGTCGCGCCGGGGCCGCGACCCCTGAAGGGCCTCCGCTTCGCTCCGGACGTTTGTCTTTGGGGCGCGGGCTTCGCCCGCGCGTTCCCCGTTGACCGATTGAGCCATGTCGAAGAGCTCATTCCAGATATCGATCTGATGATCTCCACCGAGGAGATCATGACCAGATGTTCGGGCGCAGACGATTCCAGGCGGCCGGGCGCGGTCCTTCCCTCCTTCTCCTCAAGGGGACGAGCAAGCGCCACATGCCCTGTCGGGAGGGGTGATTTCGGCGCACCTGCCCATCGACAGGGTGGCCCCCGCCTCGGGCCGCAGCGACGACTGACGGCTCTCCTCGACGGTGACGGTGACGTCATGGCTGGACGAGCAGGTGCCCAGCAATGACGCAGTGATTGTGTCACTGTATTATTGCTCTATGTTGTTCCCGACTCCGGCGTTGGATTCCGAGGACCAGCGGGTCCTCGAAGAGATAGAGCAGATGCGTCATGAGCTGCGCCATCAGGTGAGAGCTCCGGCGAAGTGGACAGCCGGCCTGCGGAAGTTCCTCACCGCCGACGCTGTCGCCGCTTCGAACTCGATCGAGGGCTTTCGGGTCTCCACCATCGATGTCGCGGATCTGATGGAAGGGGAGCGCGATGTGGAGGTGTCAGAGGAGGATCGCGAGGAGACACTGGCTTATCAGCGGATGATGACCTACATCCAGTCCCTCCACGACGTGGAGGACTTCTCCTACGGCAAGGGATTGCTGAACGGGCTCCACTGGATACTCCAGGGGCATCGGCACAGCGCCAGGAAGCCGGCTGGCCAGTGGCGTAGGGGGCCTGTCTATGTCACCGACGCGCGCGACCCGGGTATCGCCGCTTACACGGCCCCCGGCGAGGCCGAGGTTCCGGCGCTGATGTCGGAACTCATCGACTGGTTGAACGCTGAGGATGGGACGCATCCGCTGGTGCGCGCCGCGATGGCCCATCTGCATCTGGTGTCGATCCATCCGTGGAGCGACGGGAACGGGCGAATGTCTCGCTCCTTGCAGACATTGATGATCGCTCGGGAGGGTGTCCTGGCTCCCGAATTCTCCTCCATCGAGGCATGGCTCGGCCGTCCGGGCAACACCTGGGAGTATTACCGCGAGCTCGGCGCCCGCGGTGCCACCTACCTACCCGACCAGGAGGTCCACAGCTGGATTAGGTTCAACCTGACGGCTTACCACCAGCAGGCCCAGACTGTTCGAGCCCGCCTCCATCAGTCCGGGAGAGTCTGGACGATCCTCTCGGATTTCGTCGAGCGCGAGGCGTTCGACGAACGGGTGATCTCGGCTCTGCATGAGGTGGCGATGGCCGGACGCGTTCGGCGGCTACGCCACGAGCACACCGAGGCGCTGACCACCCAGCAAGCCCAGCGTGACCTCCGCGACCTCGTCGCGGCGGGAGTCCTGGAGTCGGTGGGCCGGACCAGATCCCGCTACTATCCAGCCGGGCGGCGGTTCCCGGAAACCGCACTTGAGATCGCCCGTACACCGATCTCGCTGACGTCCCCCTACCAAAATCGGTCTTGAGCCGGCACTGGGGTGAACTCCCAACTTGAGTACTACCTCGACGGCCGCGTCGGCGGCTTCCTGCCCAGCGTGTAGGACAGACCTGAAAAGACAGAGCGCAGCACCCTTCGCGCAACTGTTATCGGACGGGTCGAACGACGTCGCCAATACGGCATCCCCTCGCAGGTATCGCCGCACAGGGTGGCAGTTTCGCGTTGGTGGGTACCGTCGAGGCGCGGGCCTGCTGGAGCGGGACGACGGCTTGAGCATCTCGCCCAGCTCTTCCACCTACGACGTGGTGTTCGAGTAAGCGCGAGCAGATCCACTGTTGATCGTGATACGGCGGCACCTGCTACGGGTGCCGCCGTTTTCGCGTCAAAGGACTTCGTTTGGGCGCTCCGGGAAGAAGTGGCCGTCACGGAAAGCTAAGACCGCTTGCTCTGCGTCTATGATGCGCCTGACACTACGCATAGATGGGTAACAACTTTCATCTATGTGTAGTGAGTCGCCTCCCTACGCCAGTTCGCTTACCGTATCCCCGCCGCTGATACCGATCTCGGCCTCCATGAGCCGGCTGCGCTCGCCGCGCTGGTCCGGACGCAAAGCCATGGCCCAGCCTCCATTCCTCAAGCGCTTCCGCCTCTGCGTGCTGCGGGCATCACCATCTTGGCCAAACCCCACATGGAACGACCCCTGATTCCGCACATCCGCACATCCGCGCGCGCCGGTTGGCCAAGGCCACCAAGTTCACTCCCCGCAGCTTCCCCGTTTCCCGCTTGAGGGCCTGCCTTATCGGCGCGATGCCGTGGCGAAAGGGCGGTGATAGCCGGTCGGGCGAGGCTCGGTCCGAGCTTAGAACCTGACGCCACCGCCGAAAGCGCATCAGCGTTCGCCGCGACGACAAGGAGAGACCATGCAGACCCTGACCCCCGAGGGCGCCGCGACCACCCTGCTCGAGGCCGGCAACCGGCCGCCCGCGACCGTACGGGACGACGTGGTCGAGGAGCTGGACACGCTGCTGTCCAAGCACCTGGCCACCCGCGCGGACGCGGTGGAGAAGGCCGCGGTGCAGTATTCACGCGAGCACTACGCGCGGATGACCGGGCTGCTGCCCGACGAGATGGTACGCCGCCTCCAGGAGGAGACGACCATGCTGACGGCGGCCAACACCCGCCGCATCGACATCCGCGTGGCCGTGACCGGCAACACGCCGCGGCGGCTGGGCAGCCTGCCGAACTCGCTGTTCGCCTCGCACAGCACGCTGTTCACCGCGCTCTACCACGTGCCGGCGTTCCGCGGGCTGCTCGGCGACATCGCCGGGGCCCCGGTGTTCGACTGCACCTACCCGGACGAGCAGATCACCGGCACCCACCAGACCCAGGTGGGCGACACACACGGCTGGCACTGGGGCGACCACGAGTTCGCCTGGATCTTCATCTCCCAGGCGCCCGCACCCGAGCACGGCGGCCTGCTCCAGTGCGTGCCGCACACGCCGTGGAACAAGCAGGACCCGGCCGTGAACCGGTGCCTGACGCGGGGCCCGATCCGTACCTACCACCACGAGAGCGGTGAGTCGTACTTCTTCAAGACCGACACCACGCTGCACCGCACGATGCCCATCCAGACGGACGGCATCACTCGCTCGATCGTGAACCTCACCTACTCCGGCGTCTCCGACCTGCTGACCGAGAAGACCTACGAGACCACCGACGCCGTCTACCTCGACTGATCATCCCATCGCCGCCCGGTCCGGGCGGGGGGCCCGCCGCCTCCCGCCCGGACCGTCGCCGTTTCGGCAGTCCCATATCCGCAGACATGCCGACGAAAATGGGATATATACGAGAGAGCATCCAATAACAGGGTATAGGGGTGCCCATGCACATTCGGATCCTGGGGCCATTAGAGGTACTGGCAGAGGGTCGCCGAATACCACTCACTGGAGCACGCCCGCAGGTCATTCTGGCGATGCTCGCCCTGGAGCCGAACCGGGTCATCTCCATGGACCGCCTGCTGGACGCCATCTGGGACGATGAGCCGCCGAGCACGGCCAGGGTGCAGATCCACATATGCGTCTCGGGGCTCCGCCGGACATTTTCCGCATTGGGATTGACCGACGTCATCAGCACCAGATCGCCGGGCTATATCTTGAATATTCCTGTCGAGAATATTGACGCCCATCAGTTCGAAGAATTAATCACGAAGTCGTATTCCCTGGTCGAGGCCGGAAAACCGCAGGAGGCGGTGACCGAGCTGCAGTCCGCGCTCGGCCTCTGGTACGGCACCGCGCTCGACGGCCTCCAGGGCCGGATCATCCGTGGCGGCGCGCTGCAGCTCCAGGAGCGCCGCCTGGCCGCCGTCGAGGAGTGGCTGCGCCTGGAGCTGTCGCTCGGCCGCCACGCCAACCTCATCGGCGACCTCACCGTCCTGGTCCGCGACCATCCGCTCAGGGAACGCCTCTACGCCCACCTCATGGTCGCCCTCTACCGGTCCGGACGGCAGGCCGAGGCGCTGGAGACGTACCGTATGGCCCGCGCGACGCTGGTCGAGGAGCTGGGCATCGAGCCCGGCGACGAACTGCGCCGGCTGGAGCAGGCCATCCTGCGCGGCGACGGCGACATCGGCGACGAGGCGGTCGCCGAGCAGCAGCCCACCGCGCCCCGCGACACGCCCATGGCGGCCGTCCAGGTCATCCCGCGCCAGCTGCCCGCCGCGATCGGCGACTTCACCGGGCGCACCGGCGCGTTCGCCGACATCGTGGACACCCTGACCGGCCCGGACGGCGGCGAGGCGTCGGGTACGGTGCCGACCATCGTCATCAGCGGCCGGGGCGGCGTCGGCAAGACCACCCTGGCCGTGCAGGTGGCCCACGACGTGCGCGAGCACTTCCCCGACGGGCAACTGTTCGCCGACCTGCGCGGTGGCAGCGGCCGGCCCGCGTCAGCGCTGGAGATTCTGGAACGCTTCCTGCGCGGCCTGGGCGTGGACGGCTCCGCCATCCCCGACACCCTCGACGAGCGGGCCGAGATATACCGCAGCCGGCTCGGCGAGCGGCGCATGCTGGTGCTCCTCGACAACGTGATGAGCGAGTCGCAGGTGACGCCGCTGCTGCCGGGCAGCTCCGGCTGCGCCGTGGTGGTCACCAGCCGCACCCGGCTGACCGGCCTGCCCGGCGCCCGCCGCATCGAGCTGGGCGTCCTGGAGAGCGGCCGGGCCGTCACCCTGCTGGAACGCATCCTCGGCGAACAGCGGGTCCGGGACGAGCCCGAGCAGGCCGCCGCCCTCGCCGAGCTGTGCGGGCACCTGCCGCTGGCCGTCCGCATCGCCGGGGCCAAACTCGCCTCCCGTCCGCACTGGCAGCTGGGCCGGCTCGCCGACCGGCTGCGCGACGAGAACCGCCGGCTCGACGAGCTGGAGCACGGAGACCTCGGCATCCGGGCCAGCATCGAGGTCAGCTACCAGGGCCTGCCCGGCCCGGCCAAGCGGCTGCTGCGCCTGCTGTCGCTGCTGGAGACCCCGGACTTCCCCGGCTGGGTGGGCGCCTGCCTGCTCGACGAGGATCCGGCCGAAGCCGAGGACCTCTTGGAGGCGCTGGTCGACGCCCAGCTCGTGGACGCCGGCGCCGGCCCGGCCAAGAGCGCGCCCCGCTTCCGCTTCCACGACCTCATCAGGACCTTCGCCCGCGACCGGGCGCTGGCCGAGGACGGCGCCGCGGATCGCACCGCGAGCCTGCGCCGCGCCCTGTCGGCCTGGCTCGCGCTGGCCAAGGAGGCGCACCGCCGCGAGTACGGCGGCGACTACACCATCCTGCACAGCGGCGAGGCCCGCTGGTCGCCGCCGCCCGCGCTGCTCGAACGGCTCTCGCCACACCCGATGAACTGGCTGGACGGCGAGCGCGCCGCCCTGGTCGCGGGCGTCCGGCAGGCCGCGCAGCTCGGGTTCGACGAGCTCTGCTGGGACCTGGCACTGGCCGCCGAGACGCTGTTCGAGGCCAGGAGCTACTTCGACGACTGGCGCTCCACCACCGAGCTGGCGCTCGGCGTGGTGCGCAGGAAGGCCAACCCGCGCGGCGTGGCCGCCATGCTGTACTCCCTGGGCAGCCTGCGCATCTTCCAGCTTGAGCCGGACGCCGCCCTGGAGGCGCTCGAACCCGCGCTGCGGCTGTTCAAGGAGCAGAACGAGCCACACGGGTGGGCGCTGGTGCTGCGCAACCTCGCCTACGTCGACTCGCTGCGCGGCGATACCGAGCAGGCCATCCGCCGGTACGGCGAGGCGCTGGAGGTCTTCAAGCTCGTCGGAGACCGCACCAGCGAGGCCCACGTGCTGAGCAACCTGGCGCGATCCCTGCTCGACGGCGGCGAGTACGCCGCGGCGGAGACGTACCTGGAGCGGGCCTTGAAGATCGCCAGGGACGTGGGCAGCCGCCGCTCGGAGGCGCAGGTGCTCTACCGGCTGGGCGAGAGCGCCCTGCGGCAGGGCCAGATCGACCGGGCCGGCCGGTCGTTCACGCTGGCGCTGCGCATCGTCAGGGACGGTGCCGACCACATCGGCGAGGCGTACATGCTGTACGGCCTCGGCCAGGTCTACGTCCGCGAGGGCCGTCACGACCAGGCGCACATGACCCTGGAGCAGTCGCTGGCCCTGGCCGTGCGGGTGGGGGAGCGGCTGGTCGAGGGCCGGGTCCGGCACGAGCTGGGCGAGCTGGCGCTGGTCCGCGGCAGGTTCGGGGAGGCGGCCGGGCGGCTGGGCGAGGCGGTGGAGGTCTTCCGCAGCCTGGGCCTGCCGCCGTTCGAGGCCCGGGCGCTGGTCGGGCTGGCCGAGGCGAGCGATGGGCTGGCCTCGGCGGAGGGGGCGCACGCGGCGGAGGACGCCGCTCGCGCCGCCTGGGCGCTGCTGGCCGGCCTGGACTCGGTCGAGGCCGACGGCCTGCGCGACCGGCTGGCGTTGCGCCAGCCGGTCAGGAGTCGCGCCTAGGGCGACGGAGCAGTTTCAGGAGTCGTGCTTGAGACGGCGGAGCCGGTCAGGAGCCGGTCAGGAGTCGTGCTTGAGGCGGCGGAGCAGGTCGAGGCAGGGCGCCGTCATCACGGTGGAGACCAGCGTCATGAACACCAGCATGGTGAACACGGTCGGGCTGATCACGCCCATGGACATCCCGATGTTCAGCACCACCAGCTCGGTCAGCCCCCGGCAGTTCATCAGTACGCCCAGCGACAGCGAGTCACGCCAGCCTATGCCCGAGACGCGGGCGGCCGTCGTCGAGCCGC
Source organism: Nonomuraea sp. NPDC052129 (assembly GCF_040680095.1). Taxonomy (NCBI): domain Bacteria; kingdom Bacillati; phylum Actinomycetota; class Actinomycetes; order Streptosporangiales; family Streptosporangiaceae; genus Nonomuraea; species Nonomuraea sp. NPDC052129. The sequence goes on from NZ_JBFAVX010000016.1 coordinate 27,361, forward strand.
CGGCCTTGGCCAGCACCGCGACCGCGGTGATGAGCAGGCACCACGCCCACAGCCGCCCGTCGGCGCCGAGCAGCCCGAACTCGGTGTGCAGGCCGGTGTAGACGAAGAACAGCGGCAGCAGCAGTGTCACCGTGAGACCGTGCAGCTGCCCGGCGGCCCGCCGCACCGGCAGGGACCCGCGCGGCATGATCGCGCCGAACAGGAAGGCGCCGAAGATCGAGTGGATCCCGATCGCGTCGGTGGCCAGCGCCGACAGCATCACGCCCGCCAGCGCCACCGGCAGCACGGCCGCCTCGGGCAGCAGGCCGCCGGGACCGAGCAGCCGGCGCAGCAGCGGCCGGACCCCGAACGCCATCACCGCGAAGAAGCCCACCGACATCCCCGCCGTGACCAGCGCGACGTCCGCGGCGGCGCTGCGGGTGACCGCCACCACGGCGGCCAGCACGCACCAGGCCGTGACGTCGTCCACGGCCGCGCAGGTCAGCGACATCACGCCGACCGGCGTGCGGCTCATGCCCCGGTCGGACAGGATCCTGGCCAGCACCGGGAACGCGGTGATGCTCATCGAGATGCCGAAGAACAGCGTGAACGCCAGCTGCCCGACCCCGCCGGAACCGAGCACCGGATACAGCGCGAGCGCCAGCAGCACCCCGCACAGGAACGGCACCACGATGCTGACGTGGCTGATCACCGCGGCGGTGTAGCTGCGCTGCCGGACCAGGTCGAGGTCGAGCTCGTAGCCGACGAGGAACATGAAGAAGATCAGGCCGACCTGCGACAGCGTGGACAGCGTCGAGACCAGGCCGGGCGGGAACAGGGTGGCGTACCCGGCGGGCCACAGGGCGCCCAGCACGGACGGGCCGAGCAGCACACCGGCGATGATCTCGCCGATGACGGAGGGCTGCGCGAGCCGCCGGAACAGGCGGCCGCACAGGTGGCAGGCGGCCAGGATCACCGGCACGGCGATCAGCAGCCTGGGGAAGACGTCGGGGACGCCGGGGGCGGCCGGCCCGCCGGACGGCCGCCCCGGGGTGGAGAGGCCGTGCCGGAGGGTGAACCAGATGAGGGCGACGGGTACCACGACCAGCGCCAGGTAGACAGCGATCATCCGCAGTGATCGCGGACGGACGATCGGGGAGGTCAGTTCCGGCCCGTCGTCGATTCGCACGGACATGTCGGCTCCGATGGGTGACGAGGTACGGGGGATGAGCGGAGGCGTCGTCAGGAGTGGGTCGGGTCCCAGCCCCAGTGGGTGTTGACGTCGTCGCCGGGGCCGACGGCGACCACGTGGCCGGCCGGCGCGGCGTGCGTCCCGGCGGCGAGTACGACGGCCGGCAGCGCGAGGGAGGCAGCGATGAGGGCGGGGGTGATCAGCCGCTTGAGCATGACGCCTGCTTTCGTGGTTTCGAAGATCTGCTCTGCCCCATACTCAATCGGCACGGGCTTTCTTCGCACTAAGCGCTCGCTAAGTCCGCCCGCTTAGCGGCGCGAAGCCCGCCCGATAGGCGGCCTTCGCAGACTTACCGGCGTGAACAACGACGCCACCGCACTCTGGTACCTCACCGAGGAAGAGACCAGGTGGGCCTGCCAGCGCCTCGACCCGGTCAAGATCGTGCGCGAGGCCCTCGTCCTGCAGGCCGAGGGGAAGACCACCTTGCCGGCCGAGGCCTATCTCGGCTGGACCAGCCCCTCCGGCGCGGCCGCCCGCAGCTTGAACATGCCCGGCTACGTCGGCGGCCCGTTCGAGATGGCCGGCACGAAGATCATCAATGGCTGCCTGGACAACCCTGAACGCGGGCTGCCCCGCGCCAGCGGCCTGACCATGCTCTTCGACCGCCAGACCGCGCGCATCCGCTGCGTCATGGCCTCCGCCCACATCAGCGCCCTCAGGACCGCGAGCGTGACCGTGGCCAGCGCCCAGGCGCTGCTGCCGCAGAAGGTCATCACCGTCGGCGTCATCGGCGCCGGCGCCATCGCCCGCACACACATCGAACTGCTGGCCCGATCCCTGCCCGGCACCGCCGCCATCGTGCTGCATGACCAGGATCCGGGCCGGGCCGCCGCCCTCGCCGACGGGGTGGAAGCCCTGCTGCGCGCGTACGGCATCCGCATCTCCCTGGCCGACACGGCCCACGAGGCCGTGCTCGGCGCCGACCTGGTCATCCCCGCCACCACGACCACCCAGGGCTACATCGCCTACGACTGGCTCAGCAAGGGCTGCGTCGTGGTGAACGTCTCCCTCGACGACGTCCTGCCCGACGTGGTGGTCGAGGCGGGCACCCTGCTGGTCGACGACTGGGCCCTGGTCCGCGACGACGAGCACCGCCTGCTCGGCCGCATGCATCGGGCCGGGCGCGTGGTCGGCCCCGGCGAGCACGCGGGCGCCGGCGTCCGCCGCGTGGACGCCGAGCTGGGCGAGGTGTTCGCCGGCCGGCACCCGGGCCGCTACCACCCCGACGACGTCATCCTGGTCAACCCCTTCGGCCTGGCGATCGAGGACATCGCGCTGGCCACAGAGGTGTATCGGATCGCGATGCGCGAGGGCCGCGGCATCCCGCTGCCCCGATGAACCACCCCCAACCCGACAGAACCGATGGGAGCACGATCATGAGCAACGACGAGACCGACGACGGCCGCACCTACCGCGTCGTGCTGAACGACGAGGAGCAGTACTCGATCTGGCCCGCCGGCAAGGAGCTGCCCGCCGGCTGGTACGCCGAGGGCGTCGAGGGCACCCGCGACGCCTGCCTGTCCCACATCGGCCAGGTGTGGACAGACATGCGCCCCAAGAGCCTGCGCGAGCGCATGGCGGCCACCGCCACCGCCGCCACTTCCGCCGCCACCGCCACCGCCACCGCCACCGCCACCGCCGGCGACGCGATCGCGTGAGGAGGCCGTCGTCATGTCCGTCAGACACCTGATCTCCATGGCCGGCCTCGGCTCCGGCGACGTGCGCCGGATCGTCGAGCGCGCCGCGTGGTACGGCTCCGGGCACCACCGCTGCGACCGGCCGCTGTCCGGCCGCACGGTCGGCGTCTACTTCCGCCGCACCTCCACCAGGACCCGCACCGCCTTCTCCCGCGCCGCGCAGCTGCTCGGCGCCGACATCATCGCCTACGGCCCCGCCGACCTGCAGGAGAACACCGGCGAGTCGGTGGCCGACACCACCCGCGTGCTGTCCGGCATGCTCGACGCCCTGGTGGCCAGGACCGCCGGCAGCGACGCGGAGATGCGCGCGTTCGCCGCCCAGGACCGGATGGCCGTGATCAACGCCATGAGCGCCGGCGAGCACCCCACCCAGGCGCTCGCCGACCTGGCCACCATCCACCGCCGCTTCGGCAGCGTGGACGGGCTGCGGCTGACCTACATCGGCGAGGGCAACAACACCGCCGCCGCGCTCGTTCTCGCTCTCGCCCACTACGGCAGCATCGAGCTGCACCTGCGCACCCCGCCCGGCTACGGTCTGGACCCCGAGGTGCTGGCGGCGGGCCGGCGCGGCATCGAGGCGCGCGGCGGCTTCCTCGCCGTCGAGCACGACATGACCACGCCGATGAAGCCGTGCGACATCGTCTACACCACCCGTTGGCAGACGACCGGCACGACCAAGCCCGACCCTGACTGGCGCAGTGTGTTCGCGCCGTTCCGGGTGACGGCCGAGGTGATGGCCGCCCACCCGCAGGGGATCTTCATGCACGACCTGCCCGCCCACCGCGGCGAGGAGGTCGACGCCGAGGTGCTCGACGGGTCCGACAGCATCGCGTTCGAGCAGGCCGAGGGGAAGCTGGCCGGCGCGCTGGCGGTGCTCGAATGGTGCCTGCTGGGGCCGGACCGGTGAGCGCCGCCCCGCTGCGCGGCAACCGCTCCTACCGGCTGCTCTGGATCGGCGGCGCCGCCTCCGCGCTCGGCTCGCACGCCTCGGCCATCGCCATGCCGATGCTCGTGCTGGCCCTCGGCGGCTCCGCCACCGAGGCGGGCGTCGTCGGGTTCGCCGCCGGACTGCCGTACCTGCTGGCGCAGCTGCCCGCCGGCGTCCTGGTGGACCGGCTCGACCGGCGGGCCGTGATGGTCTTCTGCGACGTAGGCCGGTTCCTGGCACTGGGCAGCATCGTGGTCGCGCTCACCGCCGGCCGGCCGCCGCTGGCCCAGCTCGTCGTGGTCGCGTTCGTCGAAGGCGTGCTCACCGTCGGCCACCAGCTCGCCGAGCAGGCCGCCATCCGGCACGTCGTGTCCCAGGAACAGCTGCCCGAGGCGCTGTCGGCCAACGAGGCCCGGATCCGTGGCGCGCTGCTGCTCGGCCAGCCCGTCGGGGGCGCGCTGTTCGGGTTCGCACGATGGCTGCCGTTCGCGTTCGACCTGGTCACGTACCTGGTCTCGATCGTGACGTCGCTGGCGTTGCGCGGCACCTTCCGCGCCGTCCCGGCAGCGGGGGAGCCCGCGCCGAACCCGCTGGCCGAGCTGCGTGCCGGGATCGCCTGGCTGTGGCGGCAGCCGTTCCTGCGCTCGGCCGTGCTCGCCATCGCCGCCAGCAACCTGCTGTTCCAGAGCCTCAACCTGATCGTCATCGTGGCCGCCACCGGCGACGGAGCCTCACCCGGCGCGATCGGGCTGCTGTTCCTGGGCGCGGGCGCCGGTGGCGTCGCCGGGTCGCTCGCCGCCCCCAAGATCACCCGCCTGTTGTCCATGAAGACCGTCGTCATCGGCGCGAACTGGCTGTGGGCCGCCCTCATGCCGCTCATCGCCGTCGTCGACGGGCCGCTCGCGCTCGGGCTGACGTTCGGCGTGCTGTGCTTCGTCGGGCCCGTGTGGAACGTCGCCGTCGCCGCATACCAGCTGCGGATCACGCCGGAGCACCTGCTCGGCCGGGTCGGCAGCGCCATCGGGACACTCGCCTTCGGCGTGCTGCCCCTGGGGTCACTGCTGGCCGGATGGCTGCTCGACGGCATCGGCGTCACCGGCGCCGCGCTCACCCTCGCGGGTGTCATGGCCATCGTCGCGGCCGTCGTCACCCTCACCCCCGCCATCCGCCGGGCCCCCGAACTGGACGCCGGCCCGGAATCTGGCCCGGAACCCGTTCCCGACCGCTCGCTGCAGCCGAGCGGTGACCTCGAGAGGTAAGACATATGCCATCCCGACCTTTCGCCGCCCTGCCCGACCTGGTGCGGGCGCAGGCACGGCGCACGCCCGACGCGATCGCCGTGCAGCATGAGGGCACGCTGCTCGACTACGCCACCCTGGACCTGCGGGTCTCCCTCATGACCGCCCGGTTGCGCGCCGCCGGGGTCGGGCGCGGCGACTTCGTCGGGGTCCTGCTGGAACGGGACGCCGGCCTGCTCGTGGCGCTGCTGGCGGTGCACCGGGCGGGGGCGGCGTACCTGCCGCTCGACCCGTCGCACCCGCCGGCCCGGATCAGCCGGATCGCCGCCGACGCGGGATTGCGGCTGCTGGTGACCACCCGCGCGCACGAGAGCCTGGGACTGCCGTCCCTCTACACCGACGACCCCATGCCCGACGCCGCCCCCCTTGAGGCGTCGGCGGTCGCGCTCGACCCGCAGGACATCGCCTACCTGATCTACACCTCCGGCTCCACCGGCGCGCCCAAGGGCGTCCTGGTCACGCACGGCGCCGTCGCCAACCTCATGGCCTCGATGCTGACGTGGCCCGGACTGACCGCCTCCGACGTGCTGCCCGCCGTCACCACCGCGGGCTTCGACATCTCCGTGGCCGAGCTGTTCCTGCCGCTCGTCGCGGGCGCGCGGGTGGTGATCGGCAGTGCCGAGCAGGCCCGTGACCCGCGGCTGCTCGGCGAGCTGCTGGACGCCTCCGGGGCCACCCACCTGCAGGCCACGCCGACGAGCTGGCGGATGCTGCTGGACTCCGGCTGGCGGCCGCCGCCCGGGTTCACCGCCTGGTCCGGCGGCGAGAAACTGGAGGCCGACCTGGCCGAGCGGCTGCGGGAATCGTGCGCGGTCGTCTGGAACCTGTACGGCCCCACGGAGACCACCGTCTGGTCGGCGGGCGGCCGCATGACCGGCGACCCGGCGCACGGCTTCGCGGGATTCGCCGCCTTCGCCGCGACGAGCCTGCACGTGCTGGACGACGACCTGGAGCCGGCCGACGAGGGCGAGCTGTACATCGGCGGCGCCGGGCTGGCCCGCGGCTACCTCGGGCGGCCCGCGCTGACCGCGGACCGGTTCGTGCCCGACCCGCACGTGCCCGGTGCGCGACTGTACCGGTCGGGCGACGTGGCGCGGCGCACCGCCGACAGGCGGCTGGAGATCCTCGGCCGGACCGACCACCAGGTGAAGATCCGCGGGCACCGGGTCGAGCCGGGCGAGATCGAGGCCGCCCTGCGGACCCACCCCGGGGTCCGGGCGTGCGTCGTGCATCCGTTCGGGACGCCGCCCCGGCTGGCCGCGTACGTGGTGGGCCGGGACGGGCAGGCTCCACCGGCCGACGAGCTGCGGGCGCACCTGGCGACGACGCTGCCCGCGTACCTGATCCCGGCGGCGTTCGTCACGCTGCCCGAGCTGCCCGTGTCGGCCAGCGGGAAGGTGGACCGGGCCGCCCTGCCCGCGCCCAGCGCCGACCTGGGCGCGCCGCCGTACGCCCCGCCGGTCACCGCGACCGAGCAGCTGGTCGCCGACACCTGGCAGGACGTTCTCGGGGTCGAGCGCGTAGGGCGGGACGACGCGTTCCTGGCGCGTGGCGGGGACTCGCTGGCCGCCGCGAAGGCGATCTTCCGCGCCTCCCGGCACGCGGGAGTCCAGGTGCCGCTGCGCGCCCTGTTCGAGGCGGGTACGGTGCGCGCGTTCGCCGCCTGGCTCGACGAGGCCGTGGCCGCCGCCACGCTCGCTCCTGCCGCCGCCGCGGTCCCGGAGTCCGGCGGCGGGGTTATCGAGGGGCGTGTCGCGGGGCAGTGGGCGCCCGTGCCGGCCGGGGAGCGGGCACGGCTGTCGTCCGCGCAGCTACGTCTGTGGCTGCTGGACCAGATGGGCGACGGCGGCGACGCCTACCACGTGCCACTGGTGCTCCGCCTGACCGGTCGCCTCGACCACGACGCCCTGCTGGCCGCCGTGCGCCGGCTCGCCGAACGCCACGAGTCGCTGCGCTCCCGCTACGCCTGGGACGGCGGCGAGCCCGTTCAGGAGGTCATGCCGGCCGAGGCCGTCACCGTCACGGTCGCCCGCCTCCCCGCCGGCCGCGACGCCGAGGCCGAGACCCGCGCGTGGTTGCGGCGGCTGGTGAGCGCCGGCTTCGACCTCGAACACGCCGCCCCCTGCCGCGCCGGCCTGCTCCAACTCGCCCCGGACGAGCACCTGCTCGCCCTGGTCGCCCATCACATCGCGATCGACGGCTGGTCGCTGGACGTGCTCCAGAAGGACCTGGCCGACCTCTACAGGGCCCTGTCGGCGGGCGCCGAACCCGCCCTCACCGGCCCGCCCGCCCGCTACGCCGACCACGTGGCCCGGCAGCGCGACCGGACCGGCGACGACGCCCACCTGGCGTACTGGCGCGACCGGTTGGCCGGGCTGTCGCCGCTCGACCTGCCCGCCGACCGGCCCCGCCCGCCCGTGTGGTCCCCGGCGGGCGCCGCGCTGCGGTTCGAGGTGGCCGCCCCGCTGCGCGCCGCCGTCACCGAGCTGGCCGCCCGGCACTGCGCCACCCCGTTCATGGCGCTGCTGGCCGCCTTCCAGGTGCTCCTCGGCCGGTACGCCGGCACCGACGACGTCGCCGTGGGTACGGTGCTCGCCGGGCGGTCCGGACCGGAGTTCGACGAGGTCGTCGGCCTGTTCGTGAACACCGTGGTGATGCGGGCCGACCTGTCCGGCCGCCCGGCGTTCGCCGAACTGCTCGACGGCACCCGGCGTGACCTGCTGCACGCGCACGAGCACCAGGACCTGCCGTTCGAGCGCCTCGTCCAGGAGCTCGAACCCCGCCGCGACCCGTCCCGCAACCCGCTGTTCCAGGTGATGTTCGCCTTCCAGAACCCCGACGGCGACGACGACCCCGACTGGGGCGACGGCCTGCGGGTACGCCGCGAGCCGCGGCCCGCGGGCGGCTCCACCACGTTCGACCTGACGCTCTCGGTCAGCGACGGCGCGGACGGCGGCTGGTCCGGCTACCTGGAGTACAGCACCGCGCTGTTCGACGAGGCGACCGCCGCCCGGCTGGCCGCCCACTACCGCACCCTGCTCGCCTCCGCCGTCGCCGACCCGTCGGCGCCCGTGGCCGAACTGCCGGTGTTCGACGGCGCCGCCGCCGTCGAGGGACCGGCCGGCGTGCCCGCCCCCGGCACCCTGACGGACCTGGTGGACGCCCGCCCGCCTGGCGACCCCGCCGTCACCTGCGGAGATGAGCGGATGACGTACGGCGAACTGAGCGCGGCGAGCGACCGGCTGGCCCACCATCTCGTCGCGGCCGGCGCGGCGCCCGGCGACCTGGTCGCGGTGCGGCTGCCGCGCGGCGTGTCGCTGCTGGTGTCGATGCTGGCCGTGGCCAAGGCCGGCGGCCACTACCTGGCCGTGGACCCGGACCACCCGCGCGAGCGGGTCGCCGCGATGCTCGCCGACGCTCGCCCCCGCCTGCTCGTCACCGCCGGGCCGCTGAACGGCGTGCGGCTGGACGATGTGCGGGGGGACGGCGTGCGGCTGGACGGTGTGCGGGGGGACGGCGCGCGGTCGGACGGTGTGCGGTCGGATGGCGTGCGGTCGGACGGTGTGCGGGTGGTGCGGCTGGATGACGAGGCCGGTGCCATCGCCGCCCGGCCCGCCGGTCGTCCGGCCGTGCCCGTGACGCCCGCCGACCCGCTCGCCCTCGTCTACACCTCCGGCTCCACCGGCACGCCCAAGGGCGTCGTCCTCACCCACGCCAACGTGCTCAGCGCCGTCACCGGCCGCCGCGCCTACGCCGAGCCGCCGCGCCGGCTGATGCTGCCGGTGTCGCCGACGTTCGACGTGTTCCTGTCCTTCGCGGCCTGGACACTCTGCTCCGGCGGCGAGCTGCTGCTGCCGCCGCCCGGCCCCCGCGCCGACCTGGACGAGCTGGCCCGCCTGGCCCGCGAGCACCGCCCCAGCCACGTGGTCTGCGGCCCGCACCTGGTCAGAGCGTTGCTCGAACACGACTCCGCCGCCCTCGCCGCGATCTCCACGGTCGTCACCGGCGGCGAGTCCTGCCCGGTCGCGCTGCTCGACGACCTGGCCAACCGCGCCCCCGGCCTGACGCTGATCAACGAGTACGGTCCCACCGAGGCGTCCTGGGGCAGCTACTTCGACACCGCCGCCGGTACGGTGCCGACGGGCCGGGCCGCGCTGCCCATCGGCGCGCCCCCGGCCGGCTACCGCGTCCACCTCTGGGACGACGGCGGTTCCCCGGTGCCGCTCGGCGCGGCCGGCGAGATCGTCATCGGGGGCCCCGGCGTCGCCCAGGGCTACCACGGGCGGCCCGCGCTGACCGCCGCGCGGTTCGTACCCGACCCGTCCGGGCCGCCCGGCGCCCGCGCCTACCGCACCGGCGACCACGCCCGGCTCGACTCCGGCGGGCGGCTGCAGTTCCTCGGCCGCGTCGACGGACAGGTGAAGATTCGCGGTCACCGCGTCGAGCTGGGCGAGATCGAGGCCGTACTTTCCGGTCACCCGGACGTCGCCCAGGCCGCCGCCCGCCTCGACGCGGCCGGCCGGCTGGCCGGGTACCTGGTGCCGGTCCCCGGCCGGGCCGCGCCCGACGCCGCCCGGCTGCGCGCCTACCTCGCCGAACGGCTGCCCGAGCACATGATCCCGGCCGGGTACGTACCGATGCCCGAGCTGCCCGTCACCCCGCACGGCAAGGTGGACCGCGCCGCGCTGCCCGAGCCCGGCGACGGCGCCCTCGCGCCCGCCCGGACCGGCACGCCGCCGCGCACGCCGATCGAGGAGCTGGTCGCGGAGGTGTTCGCGGCCGTGCTCGGGCTGACCGGGTGCTGCGCCGAGGACTCCTTCTTCGACCTGGACGGCAACTCACTCACCGCCGCCCAGGCCGTCGCCAAGGTCCGTGCCCGGTTGCCCGTCACCGTGGGGGTGCGGGACCTGTTCGCGGCGCCGACCGTGGCCGGGTTCGCCGAACTCCTCGGGGCCCGGATGTTCGAGGCGCTGACCGCGCGGGGGACCGAGGCCGAGCCGCCGCCCGCCACCGCGTCCGAGGTGCCCGCCGTCCGGCGTCAGGACGCACCCCTGTCGTACGCGCAGGAACGGCTGTGGCTGCTCGACCGGATATTTCCCGGCGGCGCCGACTACGTCGCCCCGATCGCGTGGCGGCTGCGCGGCCGGCTCGACCCCGCCGCGCTACGCCAAGCCCTCGACGGGCTGGTCGCCCGGCACGACGTGCTCCGCACCCGGTACGAGCTGCGCGACGGCGAGCCGCGCCAGGTCGTCGACCCGGCGACGGCGCTGCCCCTGGCCCGCCATGACCTGGCTCGCCAAGGCCCGGCCTCCGGCGACACCGCCTCGGGTGGTGGCCGGCGGCTGGACGCGTTGCTCGCCGAAGAGGCCGCGCGCGGGTTCGATCTGGCCAGGGAGTGGCCGCTGCGGGCCACGCTGGTGCGGCTCGGCCCCGACGAGCATGTGCTGCTGCTCACCGTCCACCACATCGCCTGCGACGCCTGGTCGCTCACCCTGCTCACCGACGAGCTGGACACCCGCTACCGAGCCGCCGCAGCCGGGAGCGCGCCGGACCTGCCGCCGCTGCCCGCCCAGTACGCCGACCACGCCGTCGGCCAGCGCGGGCAGCCCGACGACGCCGAGGCGCTGCGGTACTGGTGCGACCGGCTGGCCGGGCTGCGCGATCTCGCCATGCCCGCCGACCGGCCCCGCCCGCCGGTGCGCGACCGGCGTGGTCGCACCCTCGGCTTCCGCCTCTCCGGCGAGCTGGCCGTCCGGGTCAGGGCGCTGGCCCGCGAGCGCGGCGCCACCCCGTACATGGTGCTGCTGGCCGCGTTCCACCTGCTGCTGGGCCGCTACTGCGGGCAGGACGACACCGTCGTCGGCACGCCCGTCGCCCGGCGTGACACGCCGGACGAGGAGACCATGATCGGGTTCTTCGTCGACACGGTGGTGCTGCGCGGCGACCTGGCCGGCGCCCGGGTGTTCGGCGAGCTGCTCGACCGGGTCCGCGACGACGTGCTCGGCGCGTTCGCCTACCAGGCGCTGCCGTTCGAGCGGCTGGCGCAGGAACTCGCCCCCGAACGCGACGCCTCGCGCAACCCGCTCTTCCAGGTGATGTTCTCCTACCAGAACGCCCGCGCCGCCACTCCCCGGCTCGGCGCCCTGGAGGTCTCCGAGGTGCCCGTCGCGCCGCGGACCGCGAAGTTCGACCTGACCCTGGAGGTCGCCGAGGGCCGCGACGGGACCCTGACCGGGAGCTTGGAGTACGCGACCGGGCTGTTCGACCGGGCCACCATGGAGGCGTTCGCCGAGCGGTACGTGTCCGTGCTCGGCCAGGTCCTCGACGACTCCGGCCGGCCGCTGGACACCGTCGACCTCCTCACCCAGGCCGAACGCCACGACCTGATCACCGGCTGGAACGCCACCGCCGCCGACCGTCCCGGCCTGCCGCTGCACACCCTGTTCGAGCGGCAGGCGGCGGTCACACCCGGCGCGACCGCCTTGGCCGACGGAACGCATACGGTCACCTACGCCGAGCTGGACACCGCGGCCGGTGCCCTGGCCGGTCGGCTGCGGGCCGCCGGGATCGGGGCGGAAGACCTCGTCGCGGTCGCGCTGCCGCGCGGGACGGCGCTGATGGTGACGCTGCTGGGCGTGCTGAAGGCGGGGGCCGCGTACGTGCCGCTGGACCCCGGGCACCCGGCGGAACGGCTGACCGCGGTGCTGCGCGAGTCGCGGGCGGCGGCGATCGTCACGGACGGCGACCTCGCCGCGCGGCTCGCCACCCGGCCGCCGCTGGTCATCCCGCCGCCGAACCTGAACGCCCCCGACGCCCCGCCCGCTCTCGACCCCGCACCCGCTCCTGGTGCTTCACCCGCCCTGGCGGGCGCGCCGCAGGTCGATCTGGATGCCCCCGCGTACGCGATCTTCACGTCCGGGTCCACCGGTACGCCCAAGGGTGTGGTCATCACCCATCGCGGCATCGTCAACCGCGTCCTGTGGACCGTCCGCCGGCACGCCCTGACCGCGGCCGACCGGGTTCTGCAGAAGACCACGATCGCGTTCGACGCGGCCGGCTGGGAGATCTTCGCCCCGCTGGCCGTCGGGGGTACCGTCGTGCTCGCCTCCCCGGGCGCCGAACGCGACCCCGCGCTGATCGTCGCCGACGCCGCCACACACGGCGTGACCGTGCTCCAGGCCGTCCCGTCGATGCTCGGCCTGCTGGCCGAGGAGCCCGGACTGTCCGGCTGCGCAGCCCTGCGCCTGGTGTTCTCCGCCGGCGAGCCGCTGACCGCCGACCTGTGCGCGCGGCTCGCCGCCCGGGTGCCCGCGGAGCTGCACAACACGTACGGGCCGACCGAGTGCTCCATCGACGTGACCGCCTGGCCGTACCGGCCGGGCGTCACCACCGGCGGCCACCTGTCCGGCAAGGGGACCGTGCCCATCGGCGGCCCGATCGACAATACGGCGATCCGCATCCTCGACGCGGAGTCCCGCCCGGTGCCGGTCGGCGTGCCCGGCGAGCTGTGCGTCGCCGGGGACGGCCTGGCCCGCGGCTACCTGTACAACCCCGCCCAGACCGCCGCCCGGTTCGTGCCCGACCCGTACGGCCCGCCGGGCGGCCGCGTGTACCGGACCGGCGACCTGGCCCGCTGGCGGGCCGACGGCGCGATCGACTTCCTCGGCCGCCTCGACCACCAGGTCAAGGTACGCGGCGTGCGCGTCGAGCCGGGCGAGGTCGAGGCCGTCCTGGCCGCCCACGCCGACGTGACCGCCGCGGCCGTCGCAGCCGGGGCCGACCCGCACGGCGACACCCGCCTCATCGCGTACGTGCTGCCGGCCAGCCGGCCCGACCTGTCCGTGGACAAGCTCCGGCTGTACCTGTCGGAGCGGCTGCCCGAGCCGATGGTGCCCGACGCCGTCGTGGTCCTGGACCGCTTCCCGTACACGCCTAGCGGCAAGCTGGACCGGGCGGCGTTGCCCGCGCCGGACGCCGCGCTGTTCGTCCCGCGCGGCGGAGAGTACATGGCGCCGCGCGACCCGGCCGAGGAGGTGATCGCCTCGGTGTTCGCCGATGTGCTCGGGCTGGAGCGGGTCGGTGTGCACGACAGCTTCTTCGCCGCCGGGGGCAACTCGATGCTCGCCATGCGGGCGGTGTCGCGGCTGCGGGAGACGTTCACGGTGCCGGTGACGATGGGGGCGCTGCTGGACGCGCGGACGGTGGCCGAGCTGGCCAGGCGGCTGTCGGCCGCCCAGCCCGCCCAGCCCGAGCCGCCCGGCCCGGTCCCCGCCGCCGCGCAACCGCTGGCCGGCACCGTTGAGATCGCCCTGGACGCGACCGCCGGATCCGCACCCGGCGCAGCCGGGGAGCACGTGCCTCTGTCCGCCGCGCAGCGCCGCATGTGGCTGATGTACGCGATGGACCCCGCCGGCACCGAGTACCTGGCCCCGATCGCGCTCCGCCTGCGCGGCACGCTCGACGAGGCCGCCCTGCTGGCCGCCGTCGAGTCCGTACGCGACCGGCACGCCGTCCTGCGCACCCGGTACGAGGCCGCGGACGGCGAGACCCGCCAGGTCGTCGACCCGCCCACGCCGCTCAAGCCGTACCGCGTGGACCTGTCCGGCCGCCCGGACCCCGAGCGGCAGGCCGCAGAGCTGGTCGAGCGGTGGGTCGCCCGCCCGTTCGACCTGGCCGCGGAGGCCCCGCTGCGGGTGGCGCTGGCCAGGATCGGCACCGACGACCACGTGCTGCTGCTGCTCACCCACCACATCGCCTGCGACGGCCGCTCCCTCGACGTCATCGCCCGCGAGCTCGGCGACGCCTACAACGCGCTGCGCGCCGGCGAGCGGCCGACCCCCGAGCCGCTGCCCGTCCAGTACGCCGACTACGCCATCTGGGAGAACGGTCCCGAAGCCGGCCAGGCCCGCCGACGGCGGCTGGCCCGCTGGCGGGCGGAGCTGGCCGGCGTGCCCGCGCTCGACCTGCCGCTGGACCGGCCCCGGCCGCCGGTGCGCGACCCGCGCGGCGCCGTGCACGCCTTCCGGATCCCGGCCGGCGTCGCCCGCCCCGTCCTCGACCTGGGCCGCGAACGGGCCGCCACCCCGTTCATGACCTGGCTGGCGGCCTTCCAGGCGCTGCTCGGCCGCTACACCGGCCGCACGTCGTTCCTGGTCGGCGCACCCGTCGCCGGGCGGGACCTGCGCGCCGTCGAGAACCTCATCGGCTGCTTCGTCAACACCATGCTCACCCGCGCCGACCTGTCCGGCGAGCCGGACTTCGGCACCCTCGTGGACCGGGCTCGCGAAGGTGTGCTGGCCGCCCTCGATCACCGCGACGTGCCGCTGGAGGACCTCGTGGACGCGCTCGGCGTCGAACGCGACCTGTCCCGGGTGCCGCTGCTCGACGCGATGCTGGCCGTCGAGGACACGGCGCTGACGCCGTACCGGCTGGACGGGCTGGCCGTCGGGCCGTTCCCGGTGACGCGGCGGGCGGCGATGTGCGACCTGACGCTGACCCTCGGAGAGGGGCGCGACGGGGAGTGGACGGCGGAGTTCGAGTACGCGGCCGCGCTGTTCGAGCCCGGCACCGTGGCCCAGCTGGCCGAGCACTTCCTGCTGCTGCTCGGCGCGTGCGCCGCCGACCCCGCCGCCCGGCCGTCGGACGTGCGGCTGGTGGACGTGGACGAGCCGGACGAGCCGTTCGCCACCCCGCTGGTGGCCGCCGCGGTCGCCGACTGGGCCCGCCGCACGCCCGGCGCGGTCGCCCTCACCGAGGCGGGCGGCGACGGCGGGACCGGGACCTACACCTACGCCGAGCTGGACCGGCTGTCGGGGCACCTGGCCGCGCGGCTGGTGGCGGCGGGGGTGCGGCCGGGGGAGTGCGTGGCCTCGTGCCTGCCGCGCGGGTCGCTGGTGGCGGTGTCTCTGCTCGGCATCCTGCGGGCCGGGGGCGTGTACGTGCCGGTGGACGCGGACTCGCCGCCGGAACGGCTCGCCGCGCTGCTGGCCGACATCGCCCCGGTCGCCGTCGTGACGGACGGGTCCGGCTTGTTCGGGTCCGTCGTGGCCGTGCCGGTCGTGGCGGAGGGCGCGCCGCCCGACGTGCCCCTGCCCGAGCCGGATCCCGGCGATCTGGCGTACATGATCTTCACATCCGGCTCCACCGGCCGTCCCAAGGGCGTGCAGGTCGAGCACGGCTCCTACGCCCAGCACTGCGTCGTCCAGGCCCGCGCCTACGGCCTCGCACCCGGCGACGCCTTCGCCCTCATGGCGTCCGTGACGTTCGACGCCTCGCTGGACCAGATCGCCGCGACCCTGATGGCCGGCGCGACCGTCGTGGTCGCCGACCCCCGTGCCACTCTGCCCGGCGACCTGGCCGACCAGCTCACCCGCAGCCGCGTCACCGTACTCGACGTCACCCCCGCCTACTACCGCGAGCTGGTCGCCGCGCTGCGCCCCGGCGACGGCCGGCTGGCCGGGCTGCGGCTGATGAGCGTGGGCGGCGACGCCGTCACCTACGCCGACGCGGCGATGTGGGCCGCCACGGGCCTGCCCGCCGGCTTCCACACCGGCTACGGGCCAACCGAGGCCACCATCGCCACCACCGCCCACACCGTCACCGACCTCGGCGAACCCCCCGACACGCTCGTCCCGCTCGGCCGGCCACTGCCCGGCACCGGCGCGTACGTCCTGGACGCGAACCTGTCGGCCGTCCCGCACGGCGTGGTCGGCGAGCTGTACGTCGGCGGCAGCCGCGTCGCCCGCGGCTACCACCGCGCGCCCGCCCTGACCGCCGCCCGCTTCCTGCCCGACCCGTACGCGCCACTGCCAGGTGCCCGCATGTACGCCTCCGGCGACCTGGTGCGCCGCCGCGCCGACGGGATCATCGAGTTCGTCGGCCGCGCGGACCGGCAGATCAAGATCCGCGGCTTCCGGGTCGAGCCCGGTGAGATCGAGGCTGTCCTGGCCACCTGCCCTGGGCTGCGCACCGGCGTCGTGGAGGCCAGACGTTCCCCGCTCGGCGACCTGCGGCTCGTCGGCTACGTCGTCGCCGAACCCGGCGTCACCCCCGTCGACCTGGCCGCCCACCTGCGCGAACGGCTGCCCGACTACATGGTGCCCGACGCCTGGGTTGAGCTGCCCGCCCTGCCGCACACCCCGAACGGCAAGACCGACAGAAAGGCCCTGCCCGACCCCGACTGGAGCCGCCCCCAGCCCGCGAACCGCTACACACCGCCACGTACCGAGATGGAGGAGTACGTCGCCGACGTCTGGGCCGCGGTCCTCGGCCTGGAACGGGTCGGCCGCGACGACGACTTCTTCGTCCTGGGCGGCAACTCGCTGCTCGCCTCGCGGGTGCTGCTGCGCCTGCGCGAGGCGTTCGACCTGCCCCTGTCCCTGCGTCAGATCTTCGAGGCGCGCACCGTCGCCGTGCTCGGCGAGCTCTTGGAGCACGCCATCACGGAGGAGATCTCCCACTGGACGCGGGAGCAGACGATGTCCCTGCTCTCCGAAGGAGACCAAGCATGACGACCACGACGCCGCCGGACGCCGGGCTCTTGGTGCGCCGCTACCTCGACCGGAGCCGGCGCTCCAAGCCCACACTCATCGCCGCCCGCACCGACCGAGACCGCCCGCCGCCACTGTCGGCCGGCCAGCGCCGCCTCTGGCTGCTCGACCGGATCCGCCCCGGCGGCACCGAGTACCTGGTCCCGGTGGCGCTGCGGCTGCGCGGCCCGCTGGACGCCGCCCGGCTGCGCGCCGCGCTCGACGGCCTGGCCGCCCGCCACGAGATCCTGCGCACCCGGTACGCGGAATCCGGCGGCGAGCCGTACCAGCTCGTCGACCCGCCCGGCCAGGTGCCGCTGACCAGCGTGGACCTGTCGGCGGAGCGGGACCTGCGGGTGCGCGGCATCGTCGCCGCGGGCACCCGCCGCCCGCGCCCCGCCCTGGACGCGCTGCTCGCGCAGGAGGGCGAACGGCCCTTCGACCTGACCGCCGAGTGGCCGCTGCGCGCCGCGCTGTTCGCGCTGCCCGGCGGCGAGCACGTACTGCTGCTGACCGGCCATCACATCGCCGTGGACGGCGTCACCATGGACGTGCTGGTCGACGAGCTGTGCGCGGAGTACGCGGGCGGGGTCCCGGCCGCGCCCGCCCTGCAGTACGCCGACTACACCGACTGGCAGCGAACGTTCCTGGCAAGTCCGGCCGCCGCCCGCCAGCTCGGCTACTGGACGCGGCGGCTGGCCGGCGTCGCCCCGCTGGAGCTGGCCGCCGACCACACCCGCCCCGCCGAGTGGGACGCCACGGGCGACGTCGTCACCTTCGACGTGCCCGCCGCCGAGGCCGCCGCCGCGCTGGCCGAGGGGGCGCGCCGCTCGGCCACGCCGTTCATGACGCTGCTGGCCGCCTTCTGGGCGGTCCTCGGCCGGTACGCGGGCACGGACGACGTCGCCGTCGGCACCCCCGTCGCCGGCCGGAGCAGGATGGAGTTCGAGCGGCTGCCCGGCTACTTCGCCAACACGCTCGTGCTGCGCGGCGACCTGTCCGGCGAGCCCTCGTTCGGCGACCTGGTCGGCCGGGCGCTGACCGCCGTCACCGAGGCCTACGACCACCAGGACGTGCCCTTCGAGCGGATCGTCGAGGAGCTGCGCCCCGGCCGCGACCTGGCCGTCAACCCGCTGTTCCAGGCCCTGCTCACCTACCGCGAGGACACGGCGGCCGCCCGCTCCGCCGGGCCCCTGGCCGTCGCGGAGGAGCCGGTCGGCTGGTCGCCCGCCCGCGTGGACATCGCCCTCGACCTCACCCTGCGGCCCGATGGGTCGCTGCGCGGCGCGCTCGTCTATCCGACGGCGCTGTTCACCCGGGCCACCGCCGAAGGGCTGGCCGGGCACCTGGTCACGTTCCTGCGCCGGGCCGGCCGCACCCCCTGTGTGCCCGTTCGCGAGATCGCCCTCACCTCCGCGGCAGAACGCGAACGCCTGCTGACCGGCTGGAACGCCACCACCGTGGACCGGCCCGCGCACTGCCTGCCCGACAGGTTCGCCGCCCGCGCCGCCCGCGACCCCGACGCCGTCGCCCTTGTCACGCCCGCGGGGACCATGACCTACGGCGAGCTCGACGCCGCCGCCAACCGGCTCGCCTGGCTGCTGCGCTCGCGCGGCGCCGGGCCCGAGAGCCGGGTCGCCGTCTGCCTCGACCGCTCGGCCGACCTGGTGACCGCGCTGCTCGCCACCGTCAAGGCGGGGGCCGCGTACGTGCCGATCGACCCCGAGTACCCGCGCGACCGGATCGCCTACCTCGTCGCCGACTCGGCCGCCCACGTGGTGCTGACCAGCGCCGCGCACGCTCACCTGTGCCCGCCGGACGCCGTCGTCCTCGACGGGCTCGACCTGGCGGCGTTCCCGGCGACACCGCCGCCGGTGCCGCGCGACCCCGACGGCGCCGCGTACGTCATCTACACCTCCGGCTCGACCGGGCGGCCCAAGGGCGTCGTCGTCTCCCACCGGGCCATCGCCAACCGGCTCGACTGGATGCAGGACGCCTACCGGCTGACCCCGGCCGACGCGGTGCTGCAGAAGACGCCGTTCGGGTTCGACGTGTCGGTGTGGGAGTTCTTCTGGCCGCTGGCCGAAGGCGCCCGGTTGGTCGTCGCCGCGCCCGGCGGGCACCGCGACGGGGCGTACCTGCGCGACCTGATCGTCGGCGAACAGGTGACCGTCTGCCACTTCGTGCCGTCCATGCTGCGGTCGTTCCTGGACGTGCCCGGTGTCGGGGCGTGCACCTCGCTGCGGGACGTCATGTGCAGCGGCGAGGCGCTGCCCACCGACCTGGCCGGCCGCTTCCACGACCTGCTCAGCGCCCGCCTGCACAACCTGTACGGGCCCACCGAGGCGGCCGTGGACGTCACCGCCTGGGCGTGCCGGCCCGGGTGGGCCGAGGCGCGGGTGCCCATCGGCGGGCCCATCGACAACATCGCCGTGCACGTCCTGGACGAGGCGATGCAGCCCGCGCCGGTCGGCGTGCCGGGGGAACTGCACATCGGCGGGGTCGGGCTGGCGCGGGGGTACCTGGGGCGGCCGGGACTGACGGCCGAGCGATTCGTGCCGAACCCGTTCGGGGCGGGGCGCCTTTACCGGACCGGGGACGTCGTGCGGCGGCGGGCCGACGGGACGCTCGACTACCTGGGGCGGCGGGACCACCAGGTGAAGATCCGGGGGCACCGGATCGAGCCGGGGGAGGTCGAGTCGGTGCTGCTGGAGCATCCGGGGGTGGGGGCGGCGGCCGTGATCGTGCGCGACGACCGGCTCGTGGCGTACGTGGTCGGCACGGCCTGTGCGGACGGCTCTCGTGCGGATGGCTCTCGTGCGGACGGCTCTCATGAGGACAGTGCTTGTGCGGACGGCTCTCGTACGGACGGCTCTTGTGAGGACAGTGCTTGTGCGGATGGTCCTCGTGCGGCGGGGGCCGGTGGCGGAGGGCTGGACGGCCGGGAGGTGCGGGGGTGGCTGGTCGGGAGGTTGCCCGCCTACCTCGTGCCGGCGTTCGTGGTGACGCTGGACGCGCTGCCCGTCTCCGCGCACGGCAAGCTCGACCGAGCCGCCCTTCCGGCGCCCCGGGCCGCCGAGGCGGACGACGCGTTCGTGGCGCCCCGCGACCCGGCCGAGCGGGCCGCCGCCGACGCCTGGGCCGCCGCGCTGGACCTGCCCGCCGTCGGCGTCCACGGGAACTTCTTCGAGCTGGGCGGCGACTCCATCCGGGCGCTGCGGGCCATCGGGCTGCTGCGCGAGGCCGGTTGGGAGGCGGGCGTGCAGGACGTGTTCCGGCACCAGACCCCCGCCGCCCTGGCCACCGTCATGACCCCCGGAACGTCCGCCGGACACGTCACCTCGGCGCCGTTCGTCCACGTCCGTCCCGCCGACCGGGCGCTGCTGCCACCGTCGGTGGCCGACGCGTACCCGCTCACCCAGGTGCAGGCCGGCATGCTGGTCGAGCTGGCCGCCGATGGCGAGCTGAGCCCATACCACAACGTCACCTCCTACCTGGTACGCGATGACGGGCCGTTCTCGCTCGGAGCCCTGACCAAGGCCGCCGAGGCGCTGGCCGCCCGGCACGACGTGCTGCGCACCTCCTTCGACCTGGCGGCGTACTCCGAGCCGATGCAGCTCGTACACACCGAAGCTCGTGCGCACATCACCGTCGAGGACCTCACCGCGCTGCCCCCCGCCGAACAGCGCGCCGCCGCGGCCGCCGCGCTCGACCGGGAGCGGCGGCAGCCGTTCGACCTGGGGCGCGCGCCCCTGTGGCGGTTGTACGCCCAGCGGCTCGACGAGCGGCGATGGCGACTCGGCTGGGTGGAATGCCATCCGATCCTCGACGGCTGGAGCCACAACTCGCTGCTGACCGAGCTGCTGGAGGTGTACCGGGCGGTCCGCGACGGCCGGCCGGTGTCCGAGCCGGCGCCGTGTCCCGTCCGGTTCGCCGACGCCGTCGGGCTGGAACGGGCCGCGCTCGCCTCGGCCGAGCAACGCGACTTCTGGGAGAGCCGGGTGCGCGGCTTCGAGCGTCTCCGGCTTCCCGAAGCGTGGACCGCGGACATCCCCAGCGTTGACATCCCCGCTGCGGACGGTCTCCCGTCGGCCGGCGAGTCGGGGGCTTGCGCCGATGATCCGTTCCCCTATGACCTGCGGGTGCCGGTCGGGGAGCTGATGCCGGGGCTGCGTGCGCTGGCGAAGGCCGCCGGGGCGCCGCTCAAGAGCGTGTTCCTGGCCGCGCATGTGCGCGTCATGAGCATGGTGACCACGCAGCGGGCGTTCCGTACCGGGCTCGGAGTGAACGGGCGGCCCGAGGTGGCCGGTGGGGATCGGGCGCGCGGCATGTTCCTGAACGTCGTCCCGTTCGTGACCGGCACCGGCGCGGCCACCTGGCGCGCGCTGGTGCGGGAGGTGTTCGCGGAGGAGACGGCGCTGTGGCCGCACCGCCGCTTCCCCGCGCCGGAGATGCAGCGGCGGTGGAGCCCGGACGAGCCGCTGATCGACGTGCTGTTCAACTATCTCGACTTCCACGTGCTGGACCGGGACGCGCTCGACCTGGCCGAGACCGACGACCGCAGCGCCACCGACTTCGCGCTGGTGGTGTCCACGGAGCCCGGCGCGGTGGTGCTGTCCGCCTCGCCGCGCGCCGTCCGCCCGGCGTGGGGGGAGCGGCTGGCCGCGCTGTACGCGTCGGTGCTCGCCGCGATGACGGCCGACCCGGACGGGGACGCGCAGGCCGACCTGCTCCCGTCGGCCGAACATCGCCGCGCCCCGGCAGTCGGAGACGCTGCGCCGTCCCTGCCGGGGCTGTCGATCCACGAGCTCTTCGCCGCACAGGTGGCCAGGACGCCGGACGCGATCGCGGTCGAGTTCGCTCCGGTCTCCCGCGGAGGCGAGCCGGAGCGGTTGACCTACGCGGAGCTCGACGCCGCCGCGAATCGCCTGGCGCACCGGCTCGCCGGCCGGGGCGTGCGGCCGGGAGACGTCGTCGGGATCTGCCTGGACCGCTCGCCCCGCCTCATCATGGCCGTCCTGGCCGCGCTCAAGGCGGGCGGCGCGTACCTCGCCCTGGACGCCACCGACCCGCCCGTCCGGCTCGCCGAACTGCTGACCGATGCGGCGCCCCGGCTCGTGATCACCTCCGCCGACCTCGCGAGCGCCATCGGGCACCCGGACACGATCCTCCTCGGCGAGACGACCGAGACGACCGAGACGACCGAGACGACCGAGACGACCGGTGACGGCCCGGCCGGGCCGCCGCTCGCGCCGGTCACGCCGGACGACCTGGCGTATCTGATCTACACCTCGGGCTCGACCGGCCGACCCAAGGCCGTGGCGGTCCCGCACCGGGGCGTGGTCCGGCTGGTCACCGGCCAGACCTACGCCGAGTTCGGCCCCGGAGAGGTGCAACTGCTGCACTCGCCGATCACGTTCGACGCCGCCACGTACGAGATCTGGGGCGCGCTGCTGCACGGCGGCCGACTGGTCGTCGCTCCGCCCGGCCTGCTGGACGCCCGCGAGCTGCGCGAGGTGATCACCCGGCACGGAGTGACCTGCACGTTCGTCACGCACGGACTGTTCAAGCTGATGATGGACGACGACCTGACCGGCCTGCGCGGCCTGCGCACCCTCATCACCGGCGGCGAGGCCGTCTCCGCCGAACACCTCGAACGCGCCCGCCGCGCCCTTCCGGCCACCCGCCTGGTGAACGGGTACGGACCCACCGAAACCACCACGTTCGCCACCTGCCGTCTCCTCGATCCCGGCCGGCCGGTCACCGGGCCCGTCCCCATCGGCCCGGCCATCGCCCACACCACCGCGTACGTACTCGACCACCTCAGCCGGCCGGTCCCGCTGGGCGTGCCGGGCGAGTTGCACATCGGCGGCCCCGGCGTGGCCCGCGGCTACCTCGGCCGGCCGGCGCTCACCGCAGACCGGTTCGTCCCCGACCCCTACGGCCCCGAACCCGGCGCGCGGCTGTACCGCACCGGCGACCTGGCCCGGCTGCGGCCGGACGGCGGGTTCGACTTCCTGGGGCGGATGGACGACCAGCTCAAGATCCGCGGCCACCGCATCGAGCCGGGCGAGGTCGAGGCGGCCATGAACCGGTACCCGGACGTCCGCATGGCCGCGGTGGCGGCCCGCGAGATCACCCCGGGCGACCGGCGGCTGGTCGGGTACGTCATGCCGGGCACCATCGACGTGTCACAGCTGCGCGCCCACCTCGGCGGGCTGCTGCCGGCGCACCTCGTGCCCGACCACCTGGTGGCGCTCGACGCGTTCCCGATGACGGCGAGCGGCAAGGTGGACCGCGCCGCCCTGCCCACTCCCGGAGGGCACCGTCCCGACCCGCGCACCGCGTCCGCGCCGCCCAGGGACGGGTTGGAACGCGTGGCGGCCGAGGCGTTCGCGGCCGTGCTGGGGGTGGACGCGATCGGCAGGGAGGACGACTTCCTGCAGCTCGGCGGGCACTCGCTGGCGGCCATGCGGGCGGCGGCGCGGCTTGAGGCGGGCGCGGGCGTCCGAGTGACGGCCCGCGACATCATGCTCCACCGCACGGTCGCCGCCCTCGCGGCGGCTCTCGCCTCCCTTCCCGGTACGGCGGCTCTTCCCGGGACGACGGCCGTCTCGCCCGGCACGGACACCGTTCCACGGGTCTTGGCCGGGGCGAGCGTCGGCGCAGGCGCGGCGCCCTCGAGCGGCGGCGCGGGCGTGGTGCGGGAAGGGCTGGGCCGGGCGGCAGTGTGGTTCCGGGCGTCGGGGGAGCGGGCGCCGCTGTTCGCCGTGCATCCGGGCGGCGGCAGCGTGCACTGGTACCACGAGCTGTCCCGGCGGCTGCCGGGGGATCGCCCGTTCGTGGCGCTCCAGCATCCCGGGCTCGTGGACGAGGACGCCGCCGCCACCCCTGTCCGGCGGCTCGCGGAGGCGTACCTGACCGAGGTGCGGGCCGCGCAGCCTGCGGGGCCGTACCGGCTGTTCGGCTGGTGCGGCGGGACCGGGGCCGTGTGGGAGATGGCGGCCCGGCTGCGTGACCTGGGTGAGGAGGTTGAGCTGCTGCTGCTCGACCCGTGCCTGCCCGCCGTCGACGAGCCGCTGCACCTGCGGCTGCTCAGACGCGGCGAAGCACTCCTCGCTGCCCTGGCCGCCGGTGGCGTCGGTGGCAACGGCGACGGCACGATGTCGGCCGAGCCGGCCGTCGGCGGCGACAGCAAGTTGCGGGCCGAGCTGGCCGAGGTGCTGGCGGCCGTCGTGGACGACAACGACGGGCGGCCGATCACCGAGGAGGATCTGCACGAGGACTGGGCCCCCCGGCTGCGGCTCTGGCGCGGCATGGCCGAGGCCGCCCAGCTCGACCGGCCGCGGCCCGCTGCCGTGCCTGTCGAGATCATGCTCACCGACGACCTGATGGGCGATGGGCACGACGCCAAGGGCGGTCTCACGCACGAGGCGTACCTGCGCGAATGGCGCCGGCTACGCGGCGGGGACGTGCCGGTCGGCCGGTTCCGCCACGGCCACTTGGACGTGATGGCCCCGCCGCACGTGGACGAACTGGCCGCCCACATCGCGCGCTGGCTCGACCGAGCGGATCAGACAGATCAGACAGAGCAGACGGAGCAGAGAGATCAGACGGAGCAGACGGATCAGACGGAGCAGGCGCACCGGACCGGCAGGGCGGGGGAGGCCCGATGAGCGCGCCGTCCACCGTGGCCGCCTCCACCTCCACCGCGACCGCGACCGCCGTGGCCGCCTCCTCCGGGAGGGCGGTCCTCGGGGTCCGGGGCGGGAGCGTGCGGGAGGAGCTGCGGCGGCTCGGGGCCGGTACGCCGCCCACCCCGCTCGTCTGCGTGGGTGCCGAGGTAAAAAGCCGGCGGGTGATCGTACGGCTGAAGCTCGAAGGGGCCGGCACCTGGGGCTCCATCAAGGACCGCACCGCTCTCAGCCTCCTGCGTTCGGTTGCCGACCGGCTCGACGAGCCGGGCGCCGCCCTGGTCGAGTCCACATCCGGCAACCTCGGCGTCGCCCTGGCGTCCGCGGCCCGCGCGCTCGGGATCTCGTTCACCGCCGTGGTGGACCCCAGCCTGTCGCCCGTGCTGGCCGAACGGATGACCGGCCTGGGCGCCGTACTGTCCGAGGTCAGCCGGCGCGACGCCCAGGGCGGCTACCTGTCGGCCCGCCTGGACCGGGTCGCCGCGCTGCTGGCCGCCGACCCCGCCCTGGTCTGGACCGACCAGTACCACAACCCGGCCAACCCGCTGGCCCACTATCAGGGCACCGGCCCGGAGTTGCACAAGCAGGCACCCGGGTCGATGGACGCGGTGTTCGTGGCCGTGTCCACCGGCGGCACCCTCGCCGGGCTCGGCCGGTACCTGCGCCAGCGGCGGCCGAAGGCGCGGGTGATCGCGGTGGACGTGCCGGGGTCCCGGGTGTTCGCCGACCCGGCGGGCACCCGGCTGCTGACCGGTATCGGGGCGTCGCGGCCGTCGGCGTTCCTGCGGCAGGGGGACTGGGACGACGTCGTCATCGTGGACGACGCCGATGCCGTCTCCCACTGCCACGCCCTGGCCGGAACGACCGGGATCAGGCTCGGCGGCTCCAGCGGGGCCGTACTCGCCGCCTGCACCCGCTACCTGGCCGAACACCCGGAGATCACCTCCCCGGTCTGCGTCTGCCCCGACTCCGGCGGCAACTACACGCAGACGCTGTACGCGCCCGCGTGGCTGGCGGACCGCGGCGTCGAGGTGACCCGCGACCTGCCCGCCACGTTCCTCCGCCGAGAACACTCATGAGCGCCGCACCGGCGGAGGACACCCCGGAGGTCCTGCCCTCCAAAGGGCAGGCCGCCCTGTCCGTACCTGCCGAGAAGCAGGCCGCCTTGTCCGTGCCCGCCGGGACGCGGGCCGTGCGGCCCGGTGCGCCCGTCGTGAGCGTGTGGTGGGCGCGCGTCGCGGACGCCAGGGACAGCCTCGCCGCGCTGCTCGACCCCGCCGAACGGGCCAGGTACGAGGAGTACCGCCGCCCCGCCGACCGCGCGAGGTTCCTCACCGCCGCGGCGCTGCTGCGCCTGGTCGTCGGCCGGATGCTCGACGTGGCCCCCGAGCTGGTGCCGCTGGATCGGTCGTGTGACCGGTGTGGGCGCCCGCACGGCCGGCCACGCCTGCCCCCCGGGACCGGCGCCCCGTCAACCTCCTGGGCCTCGACCCCCGTCCTGTCGGTCTCGCACGCCGGGGACAGCCTGGTCGTGGCGGTCGGCGTCGGGGTCGAGGCGGTCGGCGTGGACGTCGAGGCGATCGACCACACCCTCGACATAGGCGAACTCGTCGGCGTCGCCCTCACCGAGCGGGAGACCCGGGCCCTGGCCGCGCTCGACCCGCCCAGCCGGGCGTCGGCGTTCCTGCGGCTCTGGACCAGGAAGGAGGCGGTGCTGAAAGCCCTGGGAGTCGGCCTCGACCATGCCCCCGACCAGGTGGACGTTCTCGGCACGGGAGAGCCCGTGCGCGTCCTGACCGAACAGGGGGAGGCGACGCTGCTGTCCCTCAACCCGCCACGCGGATACCACGCCAGCCTGGCGGTGATCCGCGGCCCGGTGCCGATCGTCGAGTGCGACGGCACCGGCCTGCTCGCCGGCGGAACCCAGAAGGAGCACATCTGGTGATCAGCGTCGGCGGCGGGACCGGCCTGCCGGGGTGAGCCCGGGGATCGCCCGCGAACCCTGGTTAGGAGCGGGCCGGGACATCGAGCGTGAGCGATCACGACAAGGCGTCCCGGTCCCCTGTGCGGCATTGCCGGTGGTGGACGGCGAGCCGACCGGTCGCGGTGCATGCCATGGGCAAAGGCGCAGGCGACCGGCAGGGTCGTAGTCCGCGCCATGCTGTACGAGCTCGTGGAAGAGCGCATAGTAGGCCGTTGAGGTAGCACGCCTCAGGTAGGCGGTCCGAGGACGTCCGCGCCCGGCGGTACGGCCTGCGAGGGTGTCGGCTAGATGGAGGTAGTCGTCTGCCTTGAAGTCTCGCCTCACGGCCAGTCCTGCTGGTCCCTGGTCAGGGCCTGGTCAATAACGCCTGTGCTGTTGTCTTCGAGCGGCTCGTCGACGTCTTCCCGCGCTTGGAATTCTTCCGGGGTGAACAGTTTGACGTAGACGTGCTCATCGATCTGGCGTTGAGTGGCAAGCTTGTTCACCTCCCTACGCAACGCATGGGTAAATTCGGCCGGCCACCCGTTCTCGTCGGGCGTGTCCATAATGATCACAGCTCGGAGTGCTGCCTCGCCATCGGCATCAAGGTACGGCTCAACCGAAGCCTCCTGGATGTGCGGCGCGTCTGGAATTCGCATGTCGCGGATCGCCATGGCCAGTTCGTTCAAGACTTCGCCCTGCCGCTTCATGCTCATGATGACCATCTTCGTACTTCCCGACTTCGACCAGAGGGCAGGCGAGGGCGCGTCACCAGAGGATCCTGTTCCGACCGAACATCTTCTTCGTGGTCAAGTCGACACCCAGCGTAGCGGCCCTGGTGACCCAGGGGCGGTGAAATCGTCATGGTAGCGGCGTTCGTGAGTTCGCCCCGGCTGTCCTTGATGTGGACAACGCCGCCGCCGGTCAGAGCTTGAGTCGTCGACAGGCGGGGCGGTTTAGGTTGTGTGCGGTTCGGAGCCCGCCGGGGTGGCGTGCCCTCCGAACATTGCCGCGGCTTGCTGGCCTTTCGCCTGGTTCTCCGTGACGTAAGGCCGCAGTTCCGCCTCGTACGCGGCGAAGGCGGTCTTGTGGTCGCCGTCCGCCTCAGCCAGGCTGCGGGCGAGCGTCCATGCTCCGATCAATGCCTGTGAGGTGCCCATGCCGCTGGTGGGCGCGGCGCAGTAGCCCGCGTCGCCGAGCAGCGTGACCCGGCCGTGGGACCAGCGGTCCAGGTGGACCTGGCAGGAGGAGCCGAAGTAGAAGTCGTCGGCTTCGCTCATCGCTTTCAGCAGCCGGGGCGCTTCCCAGCCGTGCTCGGCGAAGGCGGCCCGCACGGCCTGTTCCTGCTCCTGGCGGTCGCGGCGGTCCAGCGCGGGGGAGGTGGTGGCGAAGGAAAGACTGACCGTGAGAGGGGCCGCCGCGTCGAGGCCGAACATGTAGGTCGCCGTGTTCGGGGTCTGCTGGAGCAGCCCGGTGCGGTCGAGCCCGAGGTAGTTGGGGGTGCTGAACCCGGCTCCGGAAAGGCCCAGGTGCCGCAGCGCGTCGGCGTGCGGGCCGAAGGTCAGCCGTCGGACCTTGGAGTAGACGCCGTCGGCGCCGATCACAAGGTCGAAGTCGCGGGTGGCGCCGCGCTCGAACTCGACCGTGACGCCGGACTCATGCTGAGTCAGCGCGCTGATGGAGTCGTCGAACACGTACGCCACGTTGTCCGCGGTGATGCGGTGCAGGATCCGGGTCAGTTCCTGCTTGGGCACCTCCAGCTCGCCGGCGAATGCCTCCGCGGGCAGTTGCCCGATCTCGGCGCCGGTCTCGTCCACCAGCGTGGTGCCGCGCATCTTCGTGTCGTGCGCCCGGACCTCGGCGAGGATGCCCATCTCCTCCAGTACGCCGAGTGCCTGGCCGCGGAAGTCCACCGCGTAGCCGCTGTCACGCAGGTGCGGGGCGCGCTCGATCACGGTCACCTCGTACCTGTCGCGGTGCAGGAAGTAGGCGAGGGCGGGCCCGGCCACGCTGGCGCCCGAGATCAGAACCGTCGTCTTGGTCATGGAGATGACCGTAATCGCGTCTTGCCCATTTGGTCAAACCAAATGGATAGACCGTTTGGTCAAGTTCTTCGGTATGCTGCGCTGTATGGGAAACCGAGAGGATCTGCTGGCCGGGGCCAAGCGATGCCTGATCGAACGCGGCTGGGCTCGCACGACCGTCCGGGACATCGCCTCGGCCGCTGGAGTGAGTCACGCCGCCATCGGCTACCACTTCGGCTCCAAAGATGCCCTGCTCACCCAAGCCCTGGTGGAAGCGGTTGACGAGCTCGGAGCCGAACTCGACCGTCGCGCCCCGTCCGATGAGCCGGAAGAGCGCTGGCAGACGCTGATCGACAGCTTCACCACTCATCGGGCGTTGTGGGTGGCCCAACTCGAGGCCGTAGTGCAGGCCGAGCGATCACCAGAGGTACGTGAACACCTCGCCAAAGGGCAGCGCCAGGGACGCGAAGGGCTCGGCGGTTCCGTGCCGCTGGCATTGCTGACCGGTCTGATGCTGCAGTGGCTGGTGGACCCGGATCACGCGCCCTCCGGCGCAGACGTGATCAGCGAGCTCCGATCACTCCGTAACCTGTGACGTCCGCCGGTGAACATTCATCGGCTCGGATCACCCCGGCGATTCCCTCCATGTCCACCGAGACGAGCACCCGCATCTCGATCACGCCTTTCCAGGTCGTTCGCATGTATGCCGGCGGCTGAAGCGCTATGGTATCGAGCGTTTTGCGGCCCCTCGGGGGTGTGGTCATGTCCGGCCGGATCTCGGTCACCTGCCCGGCGTGCTACGCCGTGGAACGCAGGGGTACAAGTGAGCCATGGATGCTCCGAGGCCTCGACCGACCGAGGTGAGCGTGCGCCGGTTCGTTCCCACGGCTGATGCGCAGGCCGTTTTCGCCACGGCCCCGGCTATTGACTGGGACGAGGTGTGGCCGATCTGGACACGATGATCGATGACGAGCTACGCGATCCGTTCGACGGGACCCGCCTGTGACCTGGCATGAGCGGGGCGTTCTCGACACCAACATCGTGGCCGCCTTCAAGCTCTTTGATTCGCCGAACTCGCAGCTTCCGTGACATGCAGACGCCCCCGCACCCATGGCGGGCGCGGGGGAGTTGAGCTTCCCAGCTGTGGGTCAGGCCCGGAATGGCAGGTCGGCCACGTCCAGCGTTACCGCAATGATGATCACGATCATGATCACGAGAACCCCCACATGCTTGCCCCATTCCCCAGAGACCTGTACAAACAGGGAGAAGTTGCTCACCAGCGCGGTCACCCGGCGAAGGCTTCGCGGAGGAACTCGACGATCTCCGCCCGCGCGGCCTTGGCCTGCGGCACCACGCCCGGCATGCTGAGGAACGCGTGCGTCGCGCCCGGATATTCGGTGAGCCGCGCGGGCGTCCCGGCCGCCCGCAGCCGTTCGGCGTAGCAGCGGCCGTGATCGGCCACCGGATCAATGGTCGGCACCACTACGAGCGCTGGGGCCAGCCCGCTCAGGTCGTCGGCGTACAGCGGTGACAACGCGCGAGGATCCGTTCCCGGCGGAACGGCGAGCTGCTGGAAGAAGCGCATCTGCGTCAGGGTGAGGGCCGGGCTGTTGGCGTGCTGGCGCATCGAGGCGTGGTCGAATCCCGCCGAGGTCAGGTCGACAGGGGAGTTGGCGAGCACCTGAGCCCGCAAGGGCAGGCCGGACTCCCTGGCCCGGATCGCGGCCAGCGCGGTGACCATCGAGCCGGTGCTCTCACCGAAGACGGCGGTCCGCGCCGGGTCGATGCCCCACTGCGCGGCATGCCGCACCACATGCCGGAGTACGTCCCAGCCGTCGTCGACGGCCGCCGACAGCGGAGTATCCGGGTCGAGGAGGCGGTGCTCGACCGAGACGACGACCGCGGGCAGCTGGGCGGCGAGGTGACTGTTCACCCAGTCGCTCTGCACAGCCGTACCCACGAACCCGCCTCCGTGCACGTGGAGTACGAGTGGCAGGCCTTCGCCGCCGTGCCCGGGCGAGGGCCGGTACACCCGGACCCGGAGCCGGCGGTCGGGCAGTGCCACCTCTTGCCACTGGATCGTGGCGCCGCGGTCAGGGAACCCGGTGATCAGCCGCGCCAGACGGGAGGCCCGCTTGCGGTTCACCGTGTCGCGGAGGGCGACCAGTTCCTCGGCCGTCATCGCCGACCAGTCCGGCTCCTTCTGCAGGGCATGCATCAACCGGATGCCCAGCGGCGGCCGCTCCGTACCGGTGACCTCGCTCATCTGTCCCCCTGGTTTCGCTACGGCAAGTATCGATACCGATGGTAGCGCAAAGGGCTATCGTGTGAGCATGACCCGAACGACCACATCCGCCAGGCCGCCCGGTCGTCCGCGAGCCGGCGTCAACGACGTGGTCTTCGCCGCGACGCTGAGCACGGTGCACGAGCTCGGGTACGCGAGTGCCACCGTCGACCGCATCGCCGCCGCGGCCGGCGTCGCGAAGACGACGATCTACCGGCGCTGGCCGTCGAAGGGCGCGCTGATCGTGGACTGCCTCCTGGACGCGTTCGGCTCGGTGCCGCTGGAGGGCGTCAGCCGGGCCGAGCTCATGTCCTCGGCCATTCACTGGATCGCGGCGAAGATCGGCGAGCCCGGGGTGGGTGACGCGTTCGCGGGCGTGTTCAGTGACGCCGTGAGTGATCCGGCCGTACGCGAGGTGCTGTCCGCGCGGTTGCAGGACCCGTACCGGCTCGCGCTCCAGGAAGCGCTGGGCGAGCCGGAGAACCGGGTCCTGTTCTTCATTGACGTCGTCGTCGGAACCTTGCTGCACCGGATGGGCATGACCGGCGAGCCGATGGTCGACGCCGACGTGGCCGCACTGGTCGAGATGGTTCTAGGGCACTTCGCTGACGGTGCTGATCCGAACTAGACCTGCTGTTTTAGTACTGCACCCACAGGTAGTAAAGGCCCGGGGCGTTCCAGTTGGTCGGGATGACGGTTTCGCAGTAGTACTGGCGCCAGGTGTGGTTGGTCTGACCGTTGTAGCCGATCCCGGCGCATTGGTCGGGCCAGCCGTAGGTGCCCTGCTTGACATAGCCGGGTATTTCGGCCTGTGCGGGCGAGGCGAAAGCGAATGCGGTGATGAGGGTGGCCGCGGCCAATGTGAGCGCGGCTAGGGGGCGCGACTTCATACAGGAAAGTTAACTAATAATTTAAGGGCGGGCAATGCACTGCCCTCCGTTCCGGCGAACGGCATCTGACCGTTTTGTTGCTATTCGTTCTGTATGTTCGGTAGTCCAGCCCCGTACACGGACTCTGACGCGAGGAGGGACGCATGGCGCGGCTGGTATCGGTCAACGTGGGTCTTCCGCAGGATGTTGCCTGGCGGGGCAAGACGGTGCGTACCGGCGTGTGGAAGTACGCCGTCACCGGCCCGCGGATGGTGCGGCGGCTCAACGTCGACGGGGACGGCCAGGGGGATCTGGCCGGGCACGGCGGTGAATACCGCGCCGTCCTGGTCTACCAGCTCGACTCCTACCGCCACTGGCAGGAGTACCTGGGTCGCGACGACTTCGCCTACGGGCAGTTCGGGGAGAACTTCACCGTCGACGGGCTGCCGGACGACGAGGTGTGCATCGGTGACCGGTTCCAGGTGGGCGAGGCGCTGTTCGAAGTCACCCAGCCGCGTGTCACCTGCTACCGGGTGGGGTTGCGGATGGGCGAGCCCCAGATGGCCGCGTTGCTGGTGTCCCACCGGCGTCCGGGGTTCTACCTGAAAGTCCTCGTCGAGGGCCGGGTGGAGGCGGGGCAGGAGTTCGTCAAGGTCGCCTCCGGCCCCGAGGAGGTGACGGTCGCCGATATCGACGCGCTGTTGTACCTGCCGGGCCACTCCCGTCGGCAGCTCGCGCGGGCGCAGCGCATTCCCGCTCTCAGCCCCGGCTGGAGGACGTCGTTGCAGGCGCTGCTCGACCAGGCCGACGGCGCTTCCGGCGCGGCGGGCGGCAACGCGGGGCTGGCCCCCGCCGTCTCTCCGCCGCCGGCTTGGCCGGGGTTCCGGCCGCTCCGGGTGAAGCGGATCGAGGCGGAGAGCGCCAGCGTGTTCTCCGTGACGCTGGCCGCCCCCGACGGGGACCCGCGTCCTGCCGCGCTCGGCGGCGACCCGCGTTCTGCCGCCCCTGACGGGGCGCCGCTCCCTGCCGCCTCCGACGGCGACCCGCGTTCTGGCGCGCCCGGCGACGCGCCGCTTCCTGCCGCGTTGCCGGGCCAGTTCCTCACCGTTCGGGTGCCATCCGAGGGCGGCGGGCCGTCGCTGATCCGCAGCTACTCGCTGTCAGGCCCGCCGGGCGGCGCGGAGTATCGCCTCAGCATTAAGCAGGAGCCGCACGGGGTGGCCAGCGGATACCTGCGTGCCCATCTGCGTACCGGAGACGTCCTCGAATGCGCGGCCCCGCGAGGCGTCTTCACACTCGTGGCCGGTGACGGTCCCGTTGTCCTCATCTCGGCGGGCATCGGCGCCACCCCCGTCATGGCCATGCTGCACACGCTCGCCGCCGAGCGATCCTCTCGTGAGGTGTGGTGGCTGTACGGCGCGCGAGACGGCACCGAGCACCCGTTCGCCGACGAGAGCCGCGACCTGCTCGGCCGACTGGCGAACGCGCACCGGCACGTCTGCTACAGCCGCCCGGCCCCCGGCGACCGGCAGGGCGTCGACTACCACTCCAGGGGTCGCCTCTCCCTTGACCTGCTCTGCGGCCTCGGCCTGCCACGCGGCGCCGACACGTACGTGTGCGGCCCTCCCGCGCTCATGCGGGACCTCCCGGTCGCGCTCGCCGCCTCCGCGCTCGCTCCCTCCCATGTCCGTACGGAGATCTTCGGCGCCGGTCCGTCTCTGACTCCTGGTGTCACCAGCGCTTCGGTGGCTCCCGTACACCCGCCCGCGGGTCCGCCGGGTGACGGGCCCGCGGTCTCCTTCGCGCGCAGCGGGCTGACGGTGAGCTGGAGCACCGCGTACATGAGCCTGCTGGAGCTCGCCGAAGCCTGTGACGTGCCCACCCGCTGGTCATGCCGTACCGGCGTCTGCCACAACTGTGAGAGCGGCCTGCTGGCCGGAAGCGTCGACTACTCGCCCGAGCCGCTCGACGCGCCCGCCGAAGGCGACGCGCTCATCTGCTGCTCCCGGCCACGTGAGGACGTCATCCTGGACCTTTGACACGTTCGGACCTACAGCTGATCGCCTCAGGTGCCGCCCTTGGCGGCCATCAGCATGTCCAGGTGCGTCTGGACGATGGGCTTGGCATCGGTGGCGAGCTGCTTCACCTCCGGCGAGGATCCCTTCCGCAGTTCCTTGGCGCCGTTGGCGAGACTCTGGCGGTGTCCGGCGATCTGCGCGGCCAGCCATGCTCGGTCGAATGCTTCGCCGCTCTTGGCGGCCAGCTCCCCGAGCTGGCGGCGCTGGCTGGCACTCGGCTTGTCGGGCAGGTCCACCCCTACCTGCTTGGCGACCCGGCTCACGTCGCCGTCCATCTTGGTGTGATCGCTGATCAGTTTGGCGCCCAGCTCCCGGACCGCCTTGCTGACGCCCATGTCCTGGGCGGCCTGTCCGGCCTGGATCTCGGCCAGGTTGCCTTGGTGTGCCTGCCGGAGGAAGGTCCGGTCCTGTTCGTTCACGTCCAGGTGCGTGCGCGCGCCGGCGGCCGCGGGAGGCATCACGGCAATCGCAAGGGCGAACATGATGGGGATGATCGCTTTGGGCATTGAATGTCCCCCTTCGGTCGGTTTGTCCGTCCCGACTTGGTGCCCTCCGCTGGCTCCAGGCGAACTCATGTGTGATCAAAATGAACGCATGGGTCGCACCGAATCGGTCGCCAAGCACCTGCTCGTGGCGAAGGGCACAAAGCGGTGGAGGTCTGGTCCTAGTCACTTGGACGGCGGCGGCCCGCATGAGCGGGTGCGCGAAAGTGACGCCGCCACCGTCGGCGAAGGTGCGGCCGCCGCCGGCCGTGAGGAAGCCGGCCCGCTCTGCCGTACCAAGAGACTCGGCGCCGATCCCGAGCCGTTCGGCCGCCCGGAGTACGGTGCCCAGGTCGCCGGTGTCCTCGACGGCGGCGAGCAGGATCATCAGCTGGGCTCCGTCCGGCAGTCGCGCGATGCGGGTCGCGTACGCCTCCTGGATCCGGCGCGGCAGCGGCATCGGAGTGAACGGGTCGGCGGTGCGCGGCAGTTCGATCAACGCGAGCGGGTTGCCGCAGCTCTCGGTCAGGACCCGGCTTCTGGGGCCCTCCGCCAGGTGCGGGTCGCGTTCGGTCAGCAGCTCGGCCGCCGACTCCGCGTCGAGCGGGCCGAGCCGGCGCTCCGGCAGGCCCTGCGCGTTGAAACCGTCACGTGCGGCGAAGAGCAGGACGACTCCCTCGGCGTCGAGCCGCCTGGCCGCGAAGACCAGCGCGTCCGCGGAGGCCCGGTCCAGCCAGTGCGCGTCATCCACCAGGCAGAGCAGCGGGCCGTCCTCGGCGATCTCCGACAACAGGGACAGCGTCGCGAGTCCGATGAGGAAACGGTCCTCGCCCGCGGCCGCACCGAGGCCGAGCGCGCCTTTCAGCGCGAGCGCCTGGCGCTCGGGCAGCGCCTCCGCGCGAGCCAGCTCCGGCCGCAGCAACTGGTGCAGCGCCGCGAACGGGAGCTCGGCCTCGGTCTCCACCCCGACGCTGCGGAGCACCCGCAGATCGGTAGCCTGTTCGGCGGCGCTTCTCAGCAGGGCGCTCTTGCCGATGCCCGGATCACCGTAGATCACGAGAGCGCCGCTGCGCCCCGCTCGCGCGCTCTCCAGTAGCCCGTCGACGACTGCCTGGTCCTCGCGTCTGCCCCTAAGCATGCCCGGTCAGCCCCGAGAGGTGATGCCACATCACCGGGAAAGAGTACGGGCTGGCAAAAGCCGATCAGTTGTACGGGTCGCGGCTTCGGCGCTGCTCGTATTCGCGCTGTTCGTACTCGCGGGTGCGCTCGTACCGGCGCTGCTCGTGTCCTCTGGGCTCGTGGCCCCGCTGGTCGTATCCGCGCTGGTCGTATCCGTGGGGCTCGTAACCTTGCGGCTCATACCCCCGGGGCTGCTCGTACGGATACGGCTCGGGGTCCGATACGTGCTCGAACTCTATGGCTGTGCGCCCGATCGAGGCCAGGAGCGAGAAGATGGCGATGCCGACGACGAGGTTGATGGCGGCCGTGGCGACCTGCCTGATGAGGTCGACGGAGTACATGAACGGCAGGATCGTGATGATCACGGTGAAGAGCCCGGCGATCCAGCCGAAGAACTTGGTCGGCTCCGGCGTCGACAGCATGAGGACATAGAGCAGCAGCGTCGCGACGAGCGCGGCCGTGGCGGCCGAGATCGCGTATCCCGTGATCGCCGTGCTGCCGTAAGCGGAGTTCCCGTACGGAGTCAGCGCGCGGATGCCCAGAAGCCGGTTGCTGATCATGGCTCCGACGACCACGATCAGTGCGGCCACCACGGCGGCGGCCACGCCGCCTCCCCACACTCGCGCCGGATTGACTCTCGGCCGGGACGACCCCGGGTGGCGATCATGGCGGTCATGGGAGGGATATGACATGCGAATCACCTTTGTCGCGAATGCTGATCAAGCACTTACGGAACCATACACGCGCTGTCAAGGGCGGATGACGCGCCGTGCGCGTGGTGGGTCCCGTAGATCGCCTCGCTTCTCGGTCCCCAGCTCAGTCCCCAGCTCATAGGAATCGGTCCCCGAATGGCCAAGGGGTTTAATGGCCGCCCCTTCTCCGATAGCGTCGTCGGCGCGATTCCCAGCTGACGGTAGGAGCGAAATCGGTGTCTGGGCCCTATCCCCGTGAAGGAACGCCCGCGCCGCCGCCGCGGTCCACACGCTGGGTGCGACGCTGGGCCGTGGCGATGCCTGCCGCATGGATCGTCGGCATCCTGTGGATCGTCATGTACTACGTGGATCCCGCCTTCCCGGTTCTCGGTGAGTTCGGGAATTGGAATCTGTTGATCGGGTTCGGGCTGCTCTTGCTGGGTGCGGTGTTCGGGGTGTTCCTGCTGGTGGCCTTGGTCATGTCGGCGCGCCGCCGCCCCTGAGAAGGGCCTATGTGACCGTACGGAGAAGCCTTCACATCGAGGCCGGTCAGCAGGCCTTGTCGCGGTTCGGCAGCTGGCCGGTGGTCAGGAAGCCGGTGACGGTCCGGTCGCCGCAGGCGTTGCCGTTGGCGAGGTAGGCGCCGTGGCCGCCGGAGTCGACGCTGACCATGCGGGCCCGCTGCCCGAACGCCTGCCGCATCTTCAGCGCGCCGCTGTACGGCGTGGCCGGGTCACGCAGGTTCTGGATGAGCAGCACATTGGCCGGGCCGCGCGAGCCGACCCGTACGGGCGACTCGGCGGGCTTGACGGGCCAGTACGCGCACGGCCCCATGTTGACCGGCATGCCCGCCGTGAGCGGGTGGGCGATCCGGTCACGCGCCACCTGCCGCTGGAACGTGGCGACCGAGTCCGTCCACTCCACGTCGTTGCACATGGTGGCGCCGGCGTGGGCGGCGGTGTTCTGCAGGACGGCCGGCGGCGGCGTGTTCGCCGGAGGCAGTTCGGCGGAGGTCAGGGCGGCGTGCATGAGTCCGGCCAGCATGGGGAAGTTCGCGTCGGAGTAGAGCGCGTTGAGCATGGTCTCCCGGAGGAGGTTGCCGTTCAGCTCCTCGGGGTTGGCGCCCGGCCACGGCAAGGGCTTGCGGTCCAGGTCGGCCGCGAGCTCCAGGAACGTGCGCCGGACCGCCGCCGCGTCCGTACCGAGGCCGTAGTCGGCGTCACGGGCCGCGGCCCAGGTGGCGAAGTCGGGGAAGCGATCCTCCACGCCGACGGAGTAGTTGGCCAGCCACTGCCGCGCCACCCGGCTCGGATCGGGATCGTCGTTGCTGTCCAGAACGACCCGGTCCGTACGCTCAGGGAACATGGTGGCGTAGACGGCCCCGGCGTAGGTGCCGTAGGAGACGCCCCAGTAGGAGATCTTCTTCTCGCCCAGCGTCCGGCGGATGGCGTCGATGTCCCTGGCCTCGTTACGGGTGCTGATGTGCCGGACGAGCGGCCCGCCGTTGCGGGCGCAGGCCTCGGCGATCCTGCGCGACCAGGCGGCGTTCGCCGCGATGCCGCCGTCGGCGTCGGGGTACGGCTTGAGCTTGGTGAACGAGAGATCACCGGTCGCCAGCCCGCAGGAGACAGGGGAGCTCTGGCCCACGCCACGCGGGTCGAACCCGATGATGTCGAAGCGGTCGAGCACGTCCTGCGGCAGCCGCTTGACCTGGACACTCGGCCGGTTCAGGCCCGGGCTGCCCGGCCCGCCGGGGATGATCAGCAGCACACCACGGCGCGACGTGGGCTTGGCGGTCCTGATCCGCGACACCGCCAGCGAGATCGTCGGCCCACCGGGCGCCTGATAGTCCAGAGGGACCTTCAGCGTGGCGCACTCCTGTCGCGCGTCGACACCGGGCCCGGCGGGGCAGGCGCTCCACGAGACGGCCGCCGCCTGCGCGGGGGTCACGAGGGCGGTGGCAAGGATGGCGGTGGCCGCTCCAGCGGCGGACAGTCTCGCGAGGTTTCGCATCAGGGGTCCTCTTCAGTGATCGTTCGGCTTGCGTCAACGACTCTGCCGAGCCGCGGATCTCCGAACCAGAGACCGCGTCACCGAAGACCCATGACCTCCTCACGAAACGGACAACCCGTAGGCTTGCCCCCGATCTGACACGGGGGAGTGAGTTGTCGCAGGTTCCGGTGCCGCGCCTGGCGCGGGGGATCGTGGTCGTGGTGCTCGCCGGGTTCGCGTCCGTCTATGTGCTGGCGGGGTCCCCCCTCGCGATCGTGGCGTTCGGGCTGCAGCTCGTCTACGTACAGCGCTCCCTGCGGCGGTTCAGGGGGCCGTGGCTGCTGGTCGTACAGGCGGTGGTCGGTTACGCGGCCACGCTCGGCTTCGGCACCTCCGTCGGGATCCTCGGCTTCCTGGGCGGATCGTTGCTGCTGACCCCGGCGTGGCCGCTGGCCCCGCTGGTGGCGGTCAGCGCCGCCGTCGTCGGTCCGGCGGACCCCGCGATCAGCATGGTGCTGATCGCCCTGGTGATCTACGGCCTCACCCGGCTCACCGATCGGGTGGACGAGATGTACGCCGCCCGGCTCGCGCTGGCGCTGGCTGCGGCGGCCGAGGAGCGGTTGCGCATCGCCACCGGGCTGAGCGACGGCCTCGGCAGAGGGCTCACGGCGATCGCCGCAGGCGTACGGTCCGCTCTGGATCGACCCGAACGCGTCGCGGAGACGCTCGGCGAGGTCGTCGCCACCGCCCGCCGCTCCCTGGCCGACGCCAGGAACGCCGCCGCGGGCTACCGCGCCACGTCACTCGCGCCCGAGATGACGACCGCCCGCGCGATGCTGACGGCCGCGGCGATCGAGACCGAGACGCGGATCGGGCACTCCGAGCCGCTAGGCCCCGCGGGCGCGCTGCTCGCGGCGGTGCTGCGCGAGGTGGTGACCGAAGCCGTACGCCAGAACACGGCCACGACGTGCGTGATCGAGACCACCACGACCGACGGGACGGTACGCCTGCGCGTCACCCATGACGGCGCCCGCACGGCCGAGGACGAGGGCTTGGCCGATCTGACCCGGCAGCTGGAAGAAGCAGGCGGCAGCCTGACCACGGGCCTGTCCGCCGAGGGCCGGCTGACCGTGGACGCCGTGCTGCCCGAGGGACCGGCGGAGGCGGCGGAGGCGGCCGTGGACCCGGGCGCCTACCGGTTGTCGGTCGCGCTGCTCGCCGCGGTGCTGGTCGGGTTCTCGATCAAGGCGCTGCTGTTCGTCCCCGCGAGCCTCATGGTCCCCGCCGCGGCCTGTCTCGCCGTGATCGTCGTCATGCAGCTCCGTTCGATCAACGGGCGTCACATGCTCGCGCTCGCGTTGCTGGCATTGCTCGTCTACCTGCCGATTCCGGTGTTCGGGCGGGCCTGGCTGGGGGCGGCCGGGTTCCTCGCCGGTCCGATCCTGCTCGCGTTCCCGTGGAGCGTGGCCTGGCCGCTGGTCGGGTGTGTGATGGCGAGCGTCGCGGTGAGCGCGGTGCTGCTCGGCCTGCCGGTCCCGCTGACGGTCAACTTCACCGCGAGCACGCTCGTGACCGGCCTGGTCGTGTACGGGCTGCTCAAGCTCGCTCAGCTGGTACGGGAGTTGCAGGAGGCCAGGCAGGCGCTGGCCCGCGCCGCCGTGGTCGAGGAGCGCCTGCGCGCCGCGCGCGACCTGCACGACCTGCTCGGCCACAGCCTGGCCGCGATCCTGCTCAAGTGCGAGCTGGCCAGACGCCTGGACCCCGCGCGGGCTCGGGCCGAGTTGGTGGACGTACTGGCGATGACCGAGAAGGCGGAGGGGGATCTGCGGGTCATCTCCGGTGCGCGGCCGGCGCTGTCGCTGGCCGCCGAGGCCGAGTCGGCACGGTCCGTGCTGGCCGCCGCGGGCATCCAGGTGGAGCTCGGCCTCGCGCACGCGGAGCTGTCCGCCGAGGTGGAGAACGTCCTGGGCACCGTGCTCCGGGAAGCGGTGACCAACGTGCTCAGGCACAGCTCCGCTCGGCATTGTGTGATCACCACGGTGATGGAGGAAGGCGTGGTACGGCTCCGCGTACGCAACGACGGCGTGCGCTCTTCGGAGGGGCGGCCCGGTTCGGCCGGTATCGGCAACCTGACCACCCGCCTGGCGGCCCTGGACGGGCGGCTCGGCACGGCCCGCGAGGACGGCTGGTTCGAGCTGACGGCCCAGGCGCCGACCTCCCTGCACATGGTCGGTTAGATCCAGCCCGCCTCGGTGGCGATGCGGACGGCGTCCGTACGGTTGCGGGCATTGAGTTTGGCGACGATGGCGGTCAGGTAGTTGCGTACCGTGCCCGCGCCGAGAAAGAGCTTGGCCGCTATCTCGGCCGCGTCGGCGCCGCCCGCCGCCAGCCGCAGCACGTCGGCCTCTCGCGACGTCAGCGGGTTGTCGGCCAGGTCCCAGGCGGTGACCGCCAGCGAGGGGTCGAGCACCCGCTTGCCCGCCGCGACGTCGCGGATCGCCGCGACCAGGTCCTCGGGCGGCGCGGTCTTCAGCAGGAACCCGTCCACCTGCGCCCCGAGCGCCCGGCGCAGGTGCCCCGGCTTGCCGTGTCCGGTCAGCATGAGCGTGCGGCACGACGGCAGCTTCGCGCGTATTTCGGCCGCGGCGGCCAGGCCGTCGAGCGTGCCGGGCATGTCGATGTCGAGCACCGCGACATCCGGCCGGTGGACCAGGGCCGAGGGTACGGCGGCGTCGCCCGACTCGACGGCGGCCACGATCTCCAGGTCCGGCTCGAGGCTGAGCAGGGCGACCAGGGCGCCCCTGATGACGTGCTGGTCCTCGGCCAGAAGCACTCGAATCACAGGGATATGTCTACCAGTGTCCGGATCATGATGAGGTCATGGCGCAGGCGTGATCGCGTCTCTGGTCCACGCCGTACCTGGTCAGCAGGCTGAGAGGCATGACAGACGTGCTGCGCTTGGACGCGGTGAGCAAGGTGTACGGCAAGGGGCAGGGCGCGGTCGCGGCCCTGCGCGAGGTGTCGGTAGGTATTCCACGCGGGAGTTTCACCGCGGTCATGGGCCCTTCGGGCTCGGGCAAGAGCACGTTCCTGCACTGCGCGGCGGGATTGGACGTGCCGTCCTCGGGTTCGGTACGGCTCGGCGGCACCGAACTGGCCGGGATGGACGAGACCGCGCTGACCGAGCTGCGCAGGCAGCGGATCGGCTTCGTGTTCCA
This sequence comes from Nonomuraea sp. NPDC052129, assembly GCF_040680095.1. Lineage (NCBI taxonomy): Bacteria > Bacillati > Actinomycetota > Actinomycetes > Streptosporangiales > Streptosporangiaceae > Nonomuraea > Nonomuraea sp. NPDC052129. The sequence goes on from NZ_JBFAVX010000016.1 coordinate 68,518, forward strand.
GGCGTTCAACCTGGTCTCGGCGCTCACCGTGATCGAGAACATCACCCTGCCGCTGCGCCTGGCGGGCGTTCGAGTGGACCGGGCATGGCTCGACGAGGTCGTGTCCAAGGTGGGCCTGACGGGACGTACGGGCCACCGGCCCGCGCAGCTGTCCGGCGGCCAGCAGCAGCGGGTGGCCATCGCCAGGGCGCTGGTCACCCGGCCGGAGGTCGTGTTCGGTGACGAGCCGACCGGCGCGCTGGACACGATGACCGCCCGTGACGTGCTGACGCTGCTGCGGGAGATCGTGGACGTAACTGGACAGACGGTGGTGATGGTCACCCACGACCCGGTGGCCGCCTCGTACGCCGACGCGGTGCTGTTCCTTGCCGACGGCAGGATCGTGGACTCTGTCGCGGCGCCCACCTCGGAGCAGGTCGCCGAGCGGATGACCAGGCTGGGAGCGTGGGTGCGTTGACCTCCATGATCTTTGTGGCCCTGAAGACGCTCCGGCACCGCAAGGCCGCCTTCGCCGGGGCGTTCGTCGCCCTGTTCTGCGCAGCCGCGCTGGTCTGCGCCTGCGGCATGCTGCTGGAGACGGGACTGCGCGGCAGCGTGGCCCCCGAACGTTACGCGGGCGCCCCGATGATCGTCAGCGGGGACCAGTACGCCCACCAGACGGTCCGCGCGTCCGAGACGAAGACCAAGACCAAGGCCAAGCAGCTGTCCGAGCGGGCCTGGGTGCCCGCGTCCCTGGCCGACCGGTTGCGCCGGATCCCCGGGGTGTCGCGGGTGATCGCCGAGGTGACCTTCCCCGCCTACGTCGCGGGCCGCCGGTTCCAGGGGCACGGCTGGGAGTCGGCGGCGCTCACTCCGTACACGTTGCGCACGGGACGTGCGCCCGGGGCGGCGGGAGAGGTGGTCGTGGAGGCCGCCTCAGGGCTCTCGGTGGGGGCGCGCGTGCCTGTGCGGACGGCGGCCGGGAGCAGGAACTACCTGGTCACCGGTGTCACCGCCCAGGACCTGCCGAGCCAGGACACGCTGTTCTTCGCCACCGCCGAGGCGCGGCGCCTGGCGGGACGGCCGGGGCAGGTGGCCGCGATCGCCGTCTTTCCCCAGGTGGACGTGTCCGAGGTGGTCAAGGGCGCGCTCGCCTACACCGGGGACGCGTCCGGGGTGGTCAAGGGCGCGCTCGCCTACACCGGGGACGAGCGCGGGGCCGTGGAGTTCCTGGACGCCGAGCAGTCGCGGGTGAGGCTGATCAGCCTGGGCGGCGCACTCGGCGGGACCTCGCTGCTGGTGGCGATCCTCGTCGTGGTCGGCACGTTCGCGCTGTCCATCCAGCAGCGCCAGCGGGAGATCGCCCTGCTCAGGGCCGTCGCCGCCACTCCCCGTCAGGTGCGCGGGATGCTCGGTGGCGAGGCGCTGCTGGTCGGCGTGGTGGCCGGGACACTCGGCTCGGCGGCCGGGGTCGGGCTGGGATTCTGGTTGCGGTCCCGGTTCGTCGCGCTGGGCGCGATGCCGGACAACCTGCGGCTGGTGGTCAGTCCGTTTCCGCTGCTCGCCGCGTTGGGCGCGGCCGTGATGGCGGCCTGGGCGGCGGCGTACCTCTCGGCGCGGCGTGCCGTACGGATCCGCCCGGTGGAGGCACTCGGCGAGGCGGAGCTGCCGACGGCACGCATCCCCCTGGGCAGGATGGTCGCCGGGCTCCTGTGCGCGGCGGGCGGCGTCGCGCTGACGCTGGTGCTGTCGGCCCTGTCGAGCGAGGCGGCCTCCGGCCCGGTCACCCTGCTCACCGCGCTGGTGTGGACGGTCGCCGTGGCCCTGCTCGGCCCGGTGCTCGCGCAGGTGGCGACCGCCCTGCTCGGGGTGCCGCTGCGCGCGGCCCGGACGAGCGGGTACCTGGCCGCCGCCGGTATGCGCGCCACGTCCAAGCGGCTGAGCTCGGTCGTCACGCCGCTCAGCCTGATGGTGGCGATGACCTGCACGATCCTGTTCGTACAGACGACCATGGGGTACGCGGCCCAGGAGCAGGCGACGGCGGGCACCAGAGCGGAGCACGTCCTCGGCCCGCACGTGCCCTCCGGCACGGCGGCGGCCGTGCGGCGGCTTCCGGGCGTCGAGGCGGTCACCGAAGTGCTGCGTACCTCCGTACGGGTGGGCCTGGACAAGTACGGCGCGCAGGCCGTGACCGCCGACGGGCTCGGCAGGACCATGGACCTGGGCGTGGTCTCCGGTTCGCTCGACGGCCTCGACGACGGCTCCGTCGCGGTCAGCCGGACGGCGGCCGAGCGGCTCGGCGTCTCGGCGGGCGCGAAGATCAGCCTGACACTGGGTGACGGCACCCCCGCTGAGCTGCGCGTCGTCGCGATCTACTCGCGCGGGCTGGGATTCGGCGAACTCACGCTCTCCCACGCGCTGGTGGCCGGGCACGTGGACGACCCGCTCGGGACCGTGCTGGTCGCGGCCCCCTCGGTGACGCGGGCGGATTTGGAACGGGCCGTGCCGGGGGTCGGCGTGCTGGACCGGGCTCAGGCGGCCGAGGCGGGCGGGGCCAACGGCGAGGTGAACTACGTGGCGATGGGGCTGATCATCGCCTTCACGGCGATAGCCGTGGTCAACACCATCGCCATGTCCACCTCGTCGAGGTCGCGGGAACTCGCCCTGCTGCGCCTGGTCGGCACCACCCGGCGGCAGGTGCTGCGGATGCTGAGGCTGGAGACTCTGGCGGCGGTCGTCGTCGCGGTGACCATCGGGACGGTGATCGCGCTGGTCACGCTGTCGGCGTTCAGCATGGGCATGACCGGTTCGGTGGTGCCGCACATCCCGCCGCTCACCTACCTCGCGGTGATCGCCGCCGCGGCCGGCCTCGCCCTTCTGGCCACGGCGCTGCCCGGCCGTCTCGTCCTCGGGAGGCGGCCGGTCGAGCTGATCGGCGCGCGCGACTAGCCTTCCTGGCGTGAGTCGTTGCTAGCCTGAAGATGGCCTTCGACGACGGTCCCGGAGCCCTAGTCTCCGCCGTCGCCTTCCGGGACCGGCGAGCCCCTCACCCGGCTGGCCGGTTTCACGGACCAGCCGGACTGGCTGGAACGGCTCACCCATCCGATCCCGGGCTGGTATCGGCGGCGAGACGGGCGGGTGGGTGTCTACTGAGACGAGGGCCAGCGCTCCCGTCTTCAGGCGGGATGGTGTAGGCCCGCGCGTGAGTGCCCTCTGGGGCGCGAGTGTGCAGTGATCGGAACTGCTTGCGACCTCTCAACCACGTACGGTAAAGTATCCGTGATCGAACTGGCAAGCGACAACCAAGCTGGCGGTGAGATCACTTCCTGGATTCATCGGTACGACGAGGCCGCCGGACGGGCGGTGACAGGACGTGGAGACTTGCCGGTAGGCGGGTCAGTGAAGCGTCAAGCATCCTGTTCCACAGCTCGTGCTGCTTATGCGGCATGGACTGCTGCGTAAGCAGCACGGGAATCTCCGCCTCTCCAGGGCGAGGAGCACGTCAAAGCATCTGGCATCCGCCGATGCGCCCCCGGGCATCTCATCGCCGGATCCGCGAGATTTCCGGTCTTCGAACGCCTCGGACTGATCACGCCGGACACCGTGCCGCACTCGGTCCTGGCCCAGGCACGGCCGAGCTTCGACATCCACACCCCGCCGCGCCGCTTCCGCCCGGGAACGTAGGTCCTGATGGCCCCGTCCGAATGCGGACGGGGCCATCGTCTACCGGGACAGCCTCGGGGCCGGGGCGTAACCGGCGGCCCGGGTGGTGAAGGTGCCCCGGCCCTGCGTCCGGCTGCGCAGCCGGGTCGCGTACCCGAACACCTCGGCCAGCGGCACGGTCGCGGTGATCACCACGGTGCCCGCCCGCGCGGTCGAGCCCGAGATCCGGCCGCGCCGGGCCGCCAGGTCGCCGAGCACCCCGCCGGCGGCGTCGTCCGGCACCGTGGCCGTGACCTCGACCACCGGCTCCAGCAGCACCAGGAGGCTGGCGCGCAGTGCCTCGCGCAGCCCGAGCCGCCCGGCCGTACGGAACGCCATCTCCGAGGAGTCCTTGGGATGGGTGGCTCCGTCGGTCAGGGTGATCCGCAGGCCGGTCACCGGATGGCCGCCGAGCGGTCCGTCGGCCAGGGCGTCCCGGCAGCCGGCCTCCACCGCCCGGACGTACTCGCGCGGCACCCGTCCGCCGACGACGGTCGAGCGGAACACCACGCCGTCGGCGACGTCCAGCGGATCCACATCGAGGACGACGTGCGCGAACTGCCCCGCCCCGCCGTCCTGCTTGACGTGCCGGTACAGGAACCCGGAGACCCCGCGCTCGACCGTTTCCCGGTGAGCCACCTGCGGCCGGCCGATGGCGACCTCCAGCCCGTGGGCGCGCCGGATCTTCTCCGCCGCGACCTCCAGATGCAGCTCGCCCAGCCCCGACAGCACCGTCTGACCGGTCTCGGCGTCGGTGCGTACCACCAGCGAAGGATCCTCCTCCACCAGCCGGGCCAACGCCGACGTCAACCGGTCGGTCTCGGTGTTCCTGCGGGCCTCGACCGCCACCGAGACCACCGGATCGGCCACGGTCGGCGGTTCGAGGAGCAGCGGCGCCGCGGGCGCGCACAGCGTGGCGCCGGTGCGGGCCGTTTTCAGCCCGACCACCGCGACGATGTCCCCGGCCGCCGCCCGGTCCACCTCGGTGTGCCGGTCGGCCTGCACCCGCAGGATCCGGCCGATCCGCTCGGTGCGCCCCGCGCCGGTGTCCAGCACCGCGTCTCCTCTCCGCATCGTTCCCGAGTACACCCGCAGGTACGTCAGCCGCCCGGTGGCGGTCGACTGCACCTTGAACACCAGGGCGGCGAACGGCGCCGCCGGGTCGGCCGGGCGCTCCTGCTCGGTGCCGTCGTGCGTGCCGCGTACCGCCGGTACGTCCAGCGGCGAGGGCAGGTAGGCCACGGCGGCGTCCAGGAGCGGCTCGATTCCACGGTTGCGGTACGCCGATCCGCACAACACCACCACCCCCTCACCGGTACGGGTCAGGTCGCGCAGCGCGGCGGCGAGAGTCCGTTCGGAGATCGCCGACTCCGCGCAGAACTCCTCCAACGCGAACGGATGCAGCTCGGCCACCGCCTCTTCGAGCAGCCGGCGGCGCCGGTGCGCCTCTTCCCGCAGACCGTCCGGAATCGGGCCCTCCTCGACCGGGTCGCCACTGCCGGGCCAGGCCAGCATCCGCATGCTCAGCAGATCGACCACCCCGGTGAAGCCGTCCTCCCGCCCGATCGGCAGGTGGACCACCAACGGGACCACGCGCAACCGCTCGCGGATCGACTCGACCACCGTGTCGAGGTCGGCACCGGCGCGGTCCAGCTTGTTGACGAAGGCGATGCGCGGCACCCCGTACCGGTCGGCCTGCCGCCATACCGACTCGCTCTGCGGTTCGACGCCCGCGACGCCGTCGAACACCGCGATCGCGCCGTCGAGCACCCGCAGCGACCGCTCCACCTCGTCGGAGAAGTCGACATGTCCCGGGGTGTCGATCAGATTGATCCGATGGCCGTCCCAGGAGCAGCTCACGGCCGCGGCGAAGATGGTGATGCCACGGTCGCGCTCCTGGGAGTCGAAGTCGGTGATGGTCGTGCCGTCGTGTACCTCGCCGCGCTTGTAGGTGGCGCCGGTGAGGTACAGGATCCGCTCGGTGATGGTGGTCTTGCCGGCGTCGACGTGGGCGAGGATGCCCAGGTTACGGACGGCGTTCAGCGAGTCGGTGTGATGACGGTGCAGTTCGGTACGCACGGCCTCATGGCCCTTCGGGACGCTTCAGACAGGACAGCGCGATTCCCGGACGAACACCGCCCGATGTTTGTTCGATTCCGAAAGGAAAGGGCTGATCAGGTGTTCGTCAGAGACGTCCAGTGCCGGCCGCGCAGCCGACGCCGGGCGGACGAAGACACCAGGATCACCTCGTAGCGAGACGTGGGGATGACCGAGGCGGTGCGGTTGCTGGTGTTGCTGTCGCGCACGGCCGGCTCCCCTCGCTCGTCAATGGGCGCCGTTGTGGCGCCCCGTTTCCGGGCGAGTGTACCGAAACGGCCATAGGCGGAAAACCGATTTTAAGCGGGAAATGCCGGTGTTCTCCGGCGCTGGTGTGAGGGCGGCCAGGGCACGGTCTATCTCGGGCAGGCGCCGGTGGCCATCAAGGTGCCGGGGAGAGCGGCCTGCCACCCGCCGGTGCGGCCGTCAGTGTGCTGACGGCGGGGACGTTCGCGAACACCGGGCAGCCGGAGGACGGCCTTTTCGTGGGGTGGGTGAAAAACGGCAAGAGCTATGTGGCCGCCTGGTACAACAAACACCCGCAAGGAATCAGGGCTCGAAGTCCAGATGGACGGTGCCTTCGTCAGCGTCCCGGGCTCGACGCCACTGACTTTCAAGCAGGGCGACCGCTTGGATCAGCTGTCATTCCGAATTGTTCATTCTTTTGCGCTGGGTACTTTAAAGAAAGCTGGGTGCGGTAAAGAAACTCGCCGTTCTTGGTTTGGTCGCCTGAGTAGCCTGACATCGTTTGTCACCTTCGCTGTCAGGTGTTAGTTTGTCGGCCGTGGAAAGGGATTCGGAACGCTCGGGGGAACGGCCCGAACCGCCCAAACGGCTGCTGGCCGTCGGCCTCGTGCTGGTCGGCGTGGTGTTCCTCATACTCACCGCGTTGACGACATTCCTCATGGTCGCGGGCCCGGACTGACCCAGTCCCGGAGGTGGGCGACATCGGGAATGTGCGCTGACCCTGGCTAGTGTGTCTGCGATGAGTGGCGAGCGGGTCATAGGCGGGTACACGCTGCGGCGGGTGCTCGGCCGGGGTGGCATGGGCGAGGTGCATCTCGCCAGCACGCCCACCGGTGGCCTGGCCGCGGTCAAGGTGATCCATCCCGAGTTGGCCCGCGATCCCGCGTTCCGGCGGCGGTTCGAGCGCGAGGTGGCCGCGGCTCGCCGGGTGGCCAGATTCTGTACGGCTCCGGTGCTGGATGCCGGGATCGATGGGGATGTCGCCTATCTCGTAACCGAATACGTAAAAGGGCCGGACCTGGCGAAGGCCGTACGTGAACAGGGGCCCTTGTCCGGGTCCGACCTGGAAGCGCTGGCCGTGGGCATCGCGACCGCGCTCGGTGCGATTCATGGGGCCGGGGTCGTCCACCGGGACCTCAAGCCGTCGAACGTGCTGCTCTCGCCGCTCGGGCCGCGCGTGATCGACTTCGGCATCGCGCAGCTCGCCGAGGCCGACAGCCAGACCAGCCAGGCGATCTTGGGGACGCCCGCGTTCATGGCGCCCGAGCAGGTACGCGGGGAGCCGCTCGGGCCGGCGGCCGACGTGTACGCGTGGGGTGGGGTGATCGCCTTCGCGGGGACCGGGCGGCTGCCGTTCGGTGGCGGGTCGCCGGCCGAGATGCTGTACCGGATCGTCAACGAGGGGCCGCGGCTGGACGGGCTCGACGCGGGCATGCGGGACGTGGTGGAGCGGGCAATGGCCAGGGATCCACGTCTTCGCCCCACGGCCCGACAACTGCTGGAGTCCCTGACGGGCGGCAGGCAGCTGAGCCCGGCCACGGCCACTCAGGTCGTCGAACGTACCTGGACCGGCCCTCGCGGCTTGGCCGCGGAGCAGCCGGCGGCCTTCGGTCCTCGCGGTTCGACCGCGGAGCAGCCGGCGGACTTTGGCGCCCGCGGTGGGGAGCGCGTCGGGGCGGTCGAAGGGCGTGGCCTGGCCGCAGTGGTCGAAGACGCGCCCGTCCAGGCTGCTGCCGGTGTGAGCCTCGCCGGTGGTGGACGTGGAGGGGTGGCGCGGCGTCGGTGGTCCTGGGTGGCGGGGGCAGTCGCTGTCCTGGCCGCTGTGGTGGCGGGGGTCGTGGTGGTGCCTCGGGTGTGGTCGCCGTCGTGGCCGTACGCGGCGGGGTTCGGCGACTCGTGGGCGACCGGGGCGTCCGATGGCGGGGACGCGCGGGTCGCCGGGAGCGACTACCTGCTGACCGCCAAGCCGGGCTGGCGCCTGTGGAAGTCCGCGCCCGTGCCGGAGCCGTCCGGTGGGGTGGTGGTGAGCGCGAAGGCGCGGCTTGAGCAGGGGTCCGGTGAGTACGGTGTGTGGTGCCACGGCTCGGCGAGCTCGGGGGACCGCTACGACTTCGGGGTGAGCGGCTCGGGGCAGGTCACGATCGTCAAGCGCCGTACTGGGCAGAAGGGCACGCCTCTGTACGGTCCGGCGGCTCTGAGTGGTGCGGCGACGGCCAGGGGCGGCCGGATCGTCGCCGAGTGTGCCGGTCCCAGCGACTCTGCTGGGGTGACGTTGCGGATGTGGGTGAACGAGAAGCTCGTCGCCGAGGTGTCCGATGCGAGTGATCCGCTCGGGCCGGGGGCGGCCGGTGTTCAGGTGGCTCCGGACGCCGGGGAGGCGCTGCGCGTACGCTTCGTGTCGTTCGCCATCGACCGCACGAAGGACTAAGCCCCACAAATGCCGAAATTCCCGGCGCTGCCCGGCGAAGAGGGGCGCGGTTCCCTCCGGTTCCGGCTGCTGGGACCACTGCGACTCGAAGGCGACCCGGAGCCGGGGCCGGGGCCGGGGCCGGCGAAGCATCGGGCGGTGTTGGCCGCGCTGTTGGTCTCTGCCGGACGGGTGGTGCCGATCGAGCGGCTGATGGTCGTGGTCTGGGACGACCGGCCGCCGGCCTCCGCGGAGTCGGTGCTCAGGGTGTACATCAGCGCGCTCCGCAAGCTCGTCGACGGCATCAGGACCGTCCCCGGTGGCTATCTGATCGAGGTGGAGCCGGATGCGGTCGACTGCCATCGGTTCGAGCGGCTGGTCGGTGAGGCCAGGCGGGCGAGGGAGGCGGGCAGGGTCGAAGCGGCGGCCGAGGGATTCCGGGCGGCGCTGGCGCTGTGGCGAGGGGATGCCATGGCCGATATCGAGTCCTCATACCTGCGCAGAACGCACGCCGTACCCCTGGAAGAGCTCCGCCTGACCGCGCTCGAAGAGCGTGTGGAGCTGGACCTGCTGCTGGGCAGGGGTGGTGAGGTGGTCGGCGAGTTGCGGGCGCTCGTCGGCGCGTACCCACTGCGCGAGCGGGCCTGGGCGCGGCTGCTCGACGCGCTGCGCCAGGCCGGGCGGCGGGCGGAGGCGCTGGCGGCCTACCAGGAGGCGCGCCGGGTGCTGGTGGACGAGCTCGGCTTGGAACCGGGCACCGAGCTGGTCGAGGCACACCGGCGCGCGCTGTCGAGCGAGGGACCGCGGCAGCGTGTACCGGTGAAGAGCGAGGCCCCGCCGGATATTTCGGATTTCACGGGACGCCGGGCCGTCCTCGACTGGATCGTCGCCCGCGTGCCGGCGCAAGGAGGCGGTGCGCCTGCGAGTACTGCGCCTGCGCAAGAAGGCGGGGTGTCCGCGGGTGGGGGCGGTGCGCCTGCGGGTGGGGCGCCCGCGCGGGGAGGCGGTGTCTCCACGCAGGGAAGCGGAGTGTCCGCGCGGGGAGGTGCCCCCGTGCACCTCGTCGTGCACGGGCCGCCGGGGTGCGGTAAGTCCGCCGTGGCTGTGCGCGCCGCGACCATGATCGACCTCCCGGGCGGCCGTCTCTACGCGTCGCTCCGCGACCGGCAGCCCGGCGCCGTGCTGGAGGACCTGCTCCGGTCCCTGGGGTGTCCCGATGGGGCCGTGCCTGCCGCGTTCGAGGAGCGTGTACGGCTATATCGCGGCATGACGGCGGCCCGCAGCCTGCTCGTGGTGCTCGACGACGCCACGGACGAGGCCCAGGTACGCCCGCTGCTCCCCACCGGTCCGGGCAGCCTGACGCTCGTGACCAGCCGGTCCCCCTTGGCGGGGCTGGAGGCGGCCAGGGCGTACGAGTTGGGGGTGTTCGAACCCGCCGAGGCCGTGGCCATGCTCGCCGAGGTGGTCGGGCGCGAACGGGTCGGCGCCGAGCCCGAGGCCGCAGACCGGATCGTGCGGCTCTGTGGTGGTCTGCCGCTGGCCCTGCGCATCGCCGGATCCCGCCTGGCCAGGAAGCCGGGCTGGACCCTCGCCCACCTGGCCGGACGGCTGGGCGACGAGCGGCGCCGACTGGACGAGCTGAGCGCGGGCGACCTGGCCGTACGCGGCAGCCTGGCGCTCGGCTACCACGGGCTGGCCGACTCCGAACGGCGGCTGCTGCGCAGGCTGGGCGCACTGTCCGCGCCCGACTTCGCCTCCTGGGCGCTTGGTGCCGATCTGGAGCCGCTGGCCGAGGCGGGGCTGCTCCAGTCGCTCGGCTTGGACGAGTCCGGCGGTGAACGGTATGGCTGGCACGACCTGACTCGGCTGTACGCCGCCGAACGCCTGACCGCCGAGGACGGAGGCCCCGCAGCGGTCCTGGCCGGGATCGCGGGCGAGATCCTCGACCGGACCCGCCACGCGAGGACGGCCCTCCTCCCCGCCGAACCCGGCTCAGGCCGCACCCTGACCCACACCGACCACCAGGCGCAGGCGGCCGGTCCGGGCTGGCCGGGAGAGCAGGCGCTGGGGCCCGGTTCGGGTTGGGCGGGAGAGGCGGGTCTCGGGCTGACAGGTGGGTGGGCGTTGGAGACCGGGCGGTTGCGGGCGGACGCTCGGTGGCTGAGCGCCGAACGTCGGTTCCTTGTGGCGACTGTGGGCGACTTCTACCGGGCCGGTCTGCACGAGGCGGCCTGGCGGCTGGCCTTTTATCTGACTCCGCTGTTCGAGCTGGGCGCGCATCACGACGACTGGCACGTCACCACTGCCACCGGCCTCGACGCGGCGCGGGCGGCCGGGCATCGGGAGGGTGAGGCGCTGCTGTTGCGTGCTCTGGCCGATCTGCATCGGGTGGAGGGCCGTCCTGAGTCGGCCGCCGCCGCGCTGAGGGCCGCTCAGCCGCTGGTCGAGGGCCTGGAGCTGGCTCGGATCATGCTGCGGCTCGGCCTGGTGGAGCGGCGGCCGGCCGAGGCGGAGCGCGCGCTGGCCAGGTGCCTGCACGTCTTCGAGGAGGCCGGTGATCGGCGCGGCACGGCCGACGCGCTCCGGGCGTTGGGCGTCGTACGCGGAGACCTGGGGTTGGTGGATCGCAGCCTGGAGGCGTACGAGGAATTGGGCGACCCGCGCGGCGCCGCCGAAGCCCTGCTCGACCTGGCCCGGCTGCACCTCGGCGCCCACCGCTACGCACGGGCCCGCGACTGCGCCGAGCGGCGGATAAGGATCAACCGGCGCCTGGGCGACCGGCTGCCGGAGGCGGCCGGGCTGCTCGTGCTGGCCGACATCGCCAGTGCCGAGGGCGATCCGGAGGCGGCGGCCAGGCTGGCGAGTCAGGCCGAGGTGATGTTCACGGCGCACGGTGACCGGAGAAGCGCGTCAAAAGCCCTGATTATCCTCATAAAAGCACACCTAGACCTTGATGAGGTTGATGCTGCGGTTGAGGGGCTTGCGCGTGTTATGGGAGAGTCTGACAGCCTTGGTGGGCCCCGAAGTGCCGAGGTCGAGCTTCTGGCGCAAGAGCTGGACAGACGTCGTGGCCTGGGGATTTAGCCCACTATGCGGATCCTGAAGGTCGCCCGGCTACCTTCGGGGCCACGAGTTCCACCCCTACCGGCAAAGGTGATCAGAACATGCGGAAGACGATCGCGCTGGCTGTCGCGGCCGTCGCGTTGACCGGCTGCGGGATGCTCCCTGGCCAGCAGGGCGGCGGCGGCGAGGAGCAGACGGGGCAGACCGCGCAGGCCGCGCAGCCTGAGCGGGCCGCCACCACGGGGAGCGCACCGGCCGAAGCGCAGCCGACCGCGCCCGCGCAGGAGGCCAAGGCGATCGCGAGCCGGGAGGTCAAGGTCGGGGCAGGCGGACAGTACGGCAAGGCTCGCGTCGACATCACCGGGCTCAAGCGGCAGGGCAGGACGATCAGCCTCAACTGGACCGTCACCGCCACTGACGGCAAGGTCAACCTGCACAACGGCATGAGCAGTGGCACGCTCGACTACACGGTGTCGGCTGTCTCCCTGATCGACCCGGTCAACGCCAAGCGCTACCGCGTCGCCCGCAACGGTACGGGCCAGGACGCGAAGTGCGTCTGCTCGGGCACCCAGGGGCAGTTCCTGAACAGCGGCGACGCCACCACGCTCTACGCGGTATTCGCCGCCCCACCCCCGGACGTCACGAAGATCAATGTCGAGATGCCGATGATGGGCGTGTTCACCGATGTTCCGATCTCTTAGCGTCGCGCTGGCTCTGTTGCTTTCGCCGACCCCCGCTCCGCCCGCCGACGCCACCGGCCCGGTGGAGGATCTGGTGCTTCCCGTCGAGGACATCATCGGCGAGGTCGAGTCGCTCGACGGCACCGAGAGCGAGACCAAGCGGGGCGAGCAGGTCACGGTCGCGCTCACCAGCGACGTGCTGTTCGCGGTGGACAAGTGGGTGCTGACCGGGGCGGCGAAGCAGCGGCTCAAGGAGGTGGCGCGCAAGATCGACGCGGAGGGCGCAGGGGGTGTCGTGAAGGTCGAGGGGCACACCGACGACCAGGGCACCGACGCCTACAACGTCACACTGTCGCAGCGCCGGGCGCAGGCCGTACAGCAGGCCATGCGCGGCATGCTGACCGGCGGCAACGCGAACCTCCAGGCGAAGGGGTACGGCGAGAGCCGCCCGAAGGTGCCCAACATCGTCAACGGCAAGCCTGTCGCCCAGAACCGGGCGAAGAACCGCCGCGTGGAGCTCGTCTTCAACGTCAAGCAGTAGTCGATTGGGCCGGCGCCGATCACATGCACCGCGACACCGCGGTTCGCTGGGTCACCTACGCCAGGCGCGGCTGGGCTTGGCTGGTCTCAAAGCCTCGACCGTGTCCGTATCCGGCGCACACACCCTGGCGGATGGGGTGTCACCGCGATAGACGATGGCGACGCCGCTCGCCCCCAGGCACAGGCCGAGCCACTGTTTGCGCGAGACGTAATGACGCAACAACGGTCCGGCAAGTGCCCCGGCGACGAGGGGTTGGACGCCGTCGATCAGAGCGGTGGTGCCACTGGAGACTCCGAGTTGGATCGCGTAGTAGACGGTGAGCAGATAGCCGCTCTGCGACAGCACACCGATCACGGCCTGCCGAGCCACGTCCCGCGCCCCGAGGCCCCGCCACGACGTTCTCGCGACGGTGGCGGCAACGGCGATCAAGATGACGGTCAGCGGCAGGAACCGCCACATCAGGATCGTGACCGCGGACGCACTTCCCGCGCCGAGCTTGGCCCCAATGAACCCGGAACTCCAGCAGAGGACGAAGGCGATCGAGAGCAGGAGGTTCACGACTCACCCTTCAATATACAGATCGGTATACTCATCCGGCTTACTATACAGATCGGTATACTGCCGAGGTATGGGCACTGCGGAGAAGCCGCGACGGATCACGATGACCCCAGCCGCACTGCGCGTCCTGGAAGCCGCTGCGAGGCTGTTCTACGAGCGCGGCATCCATGCCGTCGGTGTGGACCTGATCGCCGCCGAAGCCGGGGTGACAAAGAAGACCCTCTACGACCGGTTCGGCTCCAAGGAGCAGATCGTCGTGGAGTACCTCGCGGGTCGCGATGAACGCTGGCGGGCCTTCCTCGCCCAGCACCTCGACGCCGCACAGCCGGCGGCGTCGGCGCGCGTCCTCGCCGTTTTCGACGCCTCACGTATGTGGTCGGCGGAGAACAGTTCCAAGGGGTGCAGCATGGTCAACGCCCATGCCGAGATCAGCGATCCGTCTCACCCGGCGTACCCGATCATCACCGGGCAAAAGGAGTGGATGCTCTCCCTGTTCACCGACCTCGCCGAAAACATCGCCCCAGGCGGGGCCGCCCATCTGGGCCGGACGCTCATGCTGCTTCACGAAGGAGCGCTCGTCGCACACGGCCTGAACATCTTCCCGGACCCCATCAGCCATGCCCGCGAACAGGCGCGAACTCTCCTCGCCGCCACCGGGGACGCCGCAGCGAAGCGATGAGGAGAAACCGGCGGCGGCTTGACGCAGGGCTGCTCAGGCGGTGAGCTGGGCCAGCCCGTCGCCCATCGGGGTGCGGCTGTAGAGCACCGACCGGCCGCTGCGCGTACGCGAGACCAGCCCCGCCCGCCGCAGTACGGCCAGATGACCGCCCACCCCGCCGAGCGTCATCGACAGCTGGGCGACCAGTTGGCTGGTGCTGGCCGGGCTGTCGAGCGCCGTCAGCACCGCCGCCCGGCCCCGCCCGAGCAGCGCGACCAGGCCGTCGGCGGCGGGCGAGCCCCGCTCCCAGAGTGCGGCGACGCCGTGCGCGGGGTAGGTCAGGCCGTACGCGCGCGGTGGATCGAGGTAGACGTACCTGGCGCCGAACGCGTTCGGCATCAGCACCACCCCCACCCCACCGAGTCGGTGGGAGGCGCCGCGGACCTTGCCGAGCAGGATGCGCTCCTCCTTCAGCTCCATGTCGATGCCGAGGCGGCCGAACACCTCCATCCAGCCGTACACCGCGAGCCGCCCGGCCCGCTGCACGATGTCGCGCTCCAGCAGGGCGCGCAGCCGGGGCCAGTCAGGGGCGAGCAGCTCGGTCCAGAGCGCTTCGAGAGCGTCGGCGACCCGCTCGGCGGCGTCGGGAACGTTCAGCGCCGGATCGACCGGCCGCTCCCGATGGCTGAGCCGGAAGTCGGCGGCGACCCGGTCGGCGGGCATCCGCCGGACGGCGGCCACCTCCCGCTCGAACGTGGTGTCCACGCCGTCGGGCGGCACGCAGTAGAAGTCGGGGGCGTAGTCGGTCACCCGGTGCAGCCGGATCAGCGCGCGCAATACGGGGCTGCCCGCCAGCAGCCGCTGGTAGCGGTCGCGTACGCGGGCCGTCCAGATGGGCAGGCCGGGCGGCACGTTCTGGCCGCTCAGCACGTTGAGCGCGCCGACGACCTGGCTCATGGGCGACAGACCGAACCTGACCTTCGCCAGATCCTCGGGCGTGCACTCCAGATGAGCCATCCGTCCCACCTCCCGATGAAAAGAACGGCCATCCTAATGCGGGGTCAGTCTCCCGGCAGGACGCCCAAGGTCACCGTGATCGTCGTGGTCGAGCCATTGAGCCTGACGACCCCCACCTTGGCCTGCTTCCCCGGCTGGAGCGTGCTCAGCGCCTCGGCCAGCGTGGCCATCGTCAACGTCTCCCGGCCGTTGACGGAGATGATCACGTCCCCCGGCTTGATGCCGGCCTTGGCAGCCGCGCTGCCCTTGTCGACCTTGACCACGGCGACCCCGGCGGCCTGGCCGTCCTCTATGGCCGTAGTGCCCCTGATGCCGAGCGCGGCCCGGTGGCTGTTGGTGACCTTGCCGTTGCGGATGATCTGAGCGGCTATGTCCTTGGCGGTGTTGCTCGGGATCGCGAACCCGATGCCGGGCGCGGCCCCGCCACCTAGGTCCTGGTCCGTCGCGGCGAGTGTCGGGATGCCGATGACCTGCCCGGACAGGTCGATGAGGCCGCCGCCGCTGTTGCCGGGGTTGATCGCGGCCGACGTCTGGATGGCGCCGGTGATCGTGGCGCCGGGCGAGTCGGGATCCTGCGGCTCGGTCACGGTACGGCCCAGCGCGGAGATGATCCCCTGGGTGACGCTGCCCGACAGCCCCAGCGGGTTGCCCATGGCGAGCACCACCTGGCCGACCTGGAGCTTCGACGAGTCGCCGAACCTGGCCGGTGTCAGCCCCTTCGGGTCGTCCACCTTGATGACCGCCAGGTCGCCGCCGCCGAAGCTCTTGACGAGCCGGGCGCTGTGCGACTTGCTGCCCGTGGCCAGTGTCACGGTCATCTGCTTCGCGCCGCCCACGACGTGCGCGTTGGTCAGGATGTGTCCCGCCGAGTCGTACACGATGCCCGAGCCGAGCACCTCATCGGTGGTGATCTGCACGATCGACGGGAGCGCCTGCTTGATGACGCGCTCGTAGGACGCTTCCAATGGTGGCGCGGACTCCTGGGCGTCGGGCGTCTGGGAAGACGGCCAGGCCGTGGGCGTCGTCGAGCGGGCCGCATGGATGGCCGATGGTCCTGAGCAGGCGACCAGCAGCGTGGCGGCGACGATCGCGACGACGGCCTTGCTCATGCAGAGCTACTGCCCCGGTCAGCTGGAAAGATACGCCTCGCGGACGTTACGTCTGCTCAGCTTGCCGGTGGGCGTACGCGGCAGCGCGTCGCGGAACTCGATGACGCGCGGATGCTTGAGTTTGGCCAGCCGTGGCGCGCAGTGCCGCATCAGCTCGGCGGTGAGATCGCCGGTGTCGGCTCCCTCGGCGGGCTGGACGAGCGCGACGACCCGCTGCCCCCACTCGGGGTCGGGCACGCCGATCACCGCGACGTCGGTCACGGAGGGGTGTTCGAGCAGCACCGCCTCGATCTCGGCGGGATAGATGTTGACGCCGCCGGAGATGATCAGGTCGGTCCTGCGGTCGAGCAGGAACAGGTAGCCCTCTTCATCCAGGTAGCCGATGTCGCCGGGGGTGTAGGCGGGTCCGCGCATGGCGGCGGCCGTCTTGCCGGGGTCGCCGTGGTACTCGAAGCGGTTCACGCCGCCGATGTAGACCAGGCCCGGCTCCCCGGGCGCCACCTCCTCGCCCTCGTCGCTCACGATCGTGAACGTCATGCCGTCGAGCGCCCTGCCGACCGTGCCCGGCCTGGCCAGCCACTCCCGCGACGACACCATGGTGGCCACGGCCGCCTCGGTGGAGCCGTAGTACTCCCACAGCACCGGCCCGAGCCAGTCGATCATGGCCTGCTTGGTCGCGGGCGGGCACGGCGCCGCGCCGTGGTAGAGGTGCGTCAGCGATGAGAGGTCGTACTCCTCCCGATCCGGTACGGCCAGCAGCCGATGGAACATCGTGGGCACCATGAACGCGTTCGTCACCCGATGCCGCTCCACCAGTCGCAGGGTCTCGGCGGCGTCGAATCGCTCCGGCGCCACGATCGAGTGCCCTAGGTGCAGCGCCATCATCGCCTGACCGTACGGCGCCGAGTGGTACAGCTGCGAGCACACCAGATGCACCCCACCGACCGGCAGCCCGAAATGCCGCCAGCTCTTACGCATGAGGATCGGGTACAGCTCCTCGGGCGTCAGGGGCAGCAGCCGTCGGCGCACGCCCTTGGGCCGCCCCGTCGTGCCGGAGGTGTAGAGCATCATCGACCCGGCCCGCCGGTGCTCCGGCGCGGTGTCCGGCTGACCGGCCATCAGCTCGCCGACACTGAGCGCGGCGGGGGAGACCACGACCTTCGCGCCGCAGTCGGCCACGATGTAGGCGATCTCCTCGTTGGTGAAATGCCAGTTGACCGGTACGAGGTAGGCGCCGATCTGGTACGTCGCGAGCATCATGGTCAGGGCGTCCAGCCCGTTCCTGAGCACGGTCACCACCGAGTCGCCCGGCGCCACTCCGCGCGCGGTCAGGCCGTGGGAGACCTGGTTGGCGCGGGCGAGCAACTCCCCGTACGTCGCGCCGTCCGGGCCCAGCAGGGCGGGACGCTCGGCGTCGGCGGCGGCGATCTCGTAGAAACCCCTCATGCTCGCGACCATACAGAACTAGATTCTGGCGGGCGAATAGCAGAATTATCCCGCTCATTCGTAACGTAACCTGAAAGCCATGGCGGACGTCGGCGACCAGATACCTACCTCGGACTCTCCCACCACCCCGTTCAGGAAGATCGTCCTTCCCGCCGATGAGACGGTCATGGTCTCCCGGCCGTTAGAGCGGCCACAGCCCCCCGACCATTCGTCGATCCAGTCGGCTCAGCCCGGCCAGTCAGGCCAGCCGGTCCAGCAGGGTCAGGTCCAGCCAGGCCAAGGTCAGCCGGTCCAGCCGTTGCCGCCGATCCCGCCGCCGCCTCCACCTCTCAAGGGTGGGCTGCTCGCCCGGGTCGGTGACATCCCGATCAAGGTCATCTACCTGTTCGGCGCCATCATCGCGACCGTGCTGGCCGTGCTGCTGGTGTTCGTGATCTTCTCCGGTGACGTGCCGAAGGACACGCAGCAGCCCCCACGGCAGGTGGCCCCGGTCTCGCCCGTGCCGGGTGGCTCCGCCTCGCCCAAGCCGTCGGCGGCCGGGATCGTGCTCCCCGAGGTGCCGAAGAGCCTCGCGTACCCCGACCAGGCCGGCACGGCGACCCTCACCATCGGCACCATCTCCGACCTGGCCACCGGCATCAGCTACCCGCGCCTGGGTCTGCCGTGGACGGCCAAGTCGTTCGCGCCGTTCGCCATCGCCCAGCGCGTCGGCAAGGTCGCCATCCCGCACACGGTGATCGGCTCGGCGATGCTCCCCGGCGCCACCCCGAAGCCCAAGCCGGCCAAGAACGCCGACTACCGCGACCTCGCCGTCAGGGCGGTCAATTGGACGCTGCGCACGCAGTATCCGGCGGGCGCCACGATCGCCTGGACCGGATCGCAGACGGTGCCGGTGGGCAAGGGTTGGATGGTCGGCTACAAGGTGACCTACACGGTCTCGGGCAAGCAGAAGACCTCGCAGGCCATCATCTCGATCCACGACGTGGGGAAGACCAAGCCGGCGATGCTGTTCGCCTCGATCCCCCAGAGCGGCAAGTCGCACTACCGTGACCTGAACACGATCGCCCTGAACATACGGACCCTCTAAGCGAAGCATGCTCTAGAATATGGTTCTGGCATATAACGGGCCTGGCTGGAGGATGTTCGATGGCGATCGGGTTGAGCGAGGAACACGAGGCGCTCCGCGAGTCAGTGAGCGGCTGGGCGGCGCGGAACATCCCCGCCGAGCTGCTGCGATCCGGGACGGACGGGCGTCCCGCGTTCTGGTCGGGGCTCGCCGAGCAGGGCCTGCTCGGCCTGCACCTGCCCGAGGAGTTCGGCGGCTCCGGCTACGGGCTGCTGGAGGCCGCGGTCGCCGTCGAGGCGCTGGCCGAGCGGATGGCGCCGGGGCCGTACGTGCCGACGGTGCTGGCCAGCGCGGTGATCAACGCCTCCAAGCGGCCCGAGCACCTGGAGTCGTTCGCCGACGGCTCGCTCACCGCCGCGGTCGCGCTGACCGGCACGCTGACCGGAACCCTCACCGAGGACGGCGGCCTGATCGTCTCCGGCACGGCCGAGAACGTGCTCGGCGCCTCGCTGGCCGACGCGCTGGTGCTACCGGTCGCCACGGACGAGGGCGAGGAATGGGTCATCATCGACGCCTCGTCCGCCACCGTCACGGAGATCAAGTCTCTCGACCTGACCAGGCCGGTGGCCAAGGTGGAGCTGTCGGAGGTGCTGGTGCCCGACCTGGGCATCCTGGGCGGCGTCCAGAGCTCCGACGTACGTAACTTCGCCGCGATCCTGCTCGGCGCCGAGGCCGCGGGCCTGGCCTCCTGGTGCGTGACGGCCGCCGCCGATTACGCGAAGGTCCGCGTCCAGTTCGGCCGCCCGATCGGCCAGTTCCAGGGCATCAAGCACAAGCTGTCCCGCATGCTCGTGGCACTGGAGCAGGCGCGCGCCACCGTCTGGGACGCCACCCGCGCCGACGGCAAGGAGCTGGACTACGCCGCCGCGATCGCCGCCGTGATGGCGCCCGACGCGGCCGTGCAGTGCGCCAAGGACGCCATCCAGACCTTCGGCGGCATCGGCTACACCTTCGAGCACGACGTCCACCTCTACTACCGCCGCGCGCTCACGATCCGCGCGCTGCTCGGCTCGTCGGCCGAGTGGGCGGCCACCGTCACCGCGCTCGCGCTGCAGGGCGTCACGCGCGAGATGGAGCTCGACCTGCCCGAGGACGCCGAAGAGCTGCGCGAGTCGATCCGCGCGGAGATCGCGTCGCTGAAGGAGCTGGAGGGCACGGAGCAGAAGCGGGCGCTGGCCGCGCGCGGCCTGGTCATGCCGCACCTGCCCAAGCCGTGGGGTCGCGGCGCCAAGCCGCTGGAGCAGGTGCTGATCGCCCAGGAGCTCAAGGCCGCGCGGGTGAAACTGCCCGCGATGATCATCGGCGCGTGGGTGGTGCCGTCGATCGTCTCGTACGGCACCCCCGAGCAGCAGGAACGCTTCCTGCTCAAGACGCTCGGCGGCGAGATGATCTGGTGCCAGCTCTTCTCCGAGCCCGGCGCCGGATCCGACCTGGCCTCGCTGCAGATGAAGGCGGACAAGGTCGAGGGCGGCTGGAAGCTCAACGGCCAGAAGGTCTGGACCTCGGTCGCGCACGTCGCCGAGTGGGGCATCTGCATCGCCCGCAACTCCTCCGAGGGCTCCAAGCACGAGGGCATCACCTACTTCCTGGTCGACATGAAGGCGCCGGGTGTCACGGTCCGGCCGCTGACCGAGATGACCGGCGAGAACCTGTTCAACGAGGTGTTCCTGGACGATGTGTTCGTGCCGGACGAGCTGGTCGTGGGCGAGGTCGGGCAGGGCTGGAAGGTCGCCCGCAACACACTGTCCAACGAGCGGGTCTCGCTCTCGTCCGGGTCGGGCGGTACGGGCGCGTCCGTGCCGGACCTGCTCGGGCTGGCAGGCCGGCTCGGGCGGGAGCTGTCGCCGGTCGAGGCGTACCAGGTCGCGCAGGTGATCTGCGAGGGGCACTCGATCAACGCGCTGTCGATGCGGGTGACGCTCAAGCAGCTGGCTGGGGCCGAGCCCGGCGCGGACGCCTCGGTACGCAAGCTGCTGTCCACCGCGCACGCCCAGCACGTCTCGGAGTCCGCGGTGGAGCTGCTGGGGTCCGCGGCCGTGGTGGCCGCCGACATGAAGCTCGGCGACGCCGGTTACTGGAACCGGGCGGTGCTCGCCACCCGGGCGATGACCATCTACGGCGGCACCACCGAGGTGCAGCTGAACATCATCGGGGAGCGCATGCTCGGCCTGCCGAGGGACCCTGAGCCGGGTAAATGACGGCGAGGGCCGGGCTCGGGGGCCCGGCCCTCCACGGGCACTGGACCGGCTCGCCACGGAAGCCGGGCCCTGAAACGGGCGGGTGTGGAGCGGGCGGACGTGGAGCGGGTCGGCGGGGGCCTTATGGGGTGACCGGCTGGAGCGGGCTCGGCGTCCCGTCGGCCCACGGTCTCGGGATGCCGATCTTGATCTCGCCGAGGCAGGCGTCCGGGCCGTTCGCCGTACGGATGACGAGCTCGGTCCCGCCGCCCTTGACCGCGGCGAACGTCCAGCCGAACCCCTTCTCCGCGGCCACCTCGTCCCGCCCGGCGCCGAGCCGTACCGACAACCGGGTGGCGGCCGGGTTGAGGTAGCCGACCTGGACCGTCCACTCGCCCTCGGGCAGCCGCGCCGGCAGCCGGAAGCGGACCTCGCGCGCGCCGACCGGCTTGCAGCCGGCGGGCTGGGGGATCGTCAGCCCGTCGATGCTCACCGGGCGCAGGCGGCCCTGCGGGTCGAAGGTCAGTGGGTTGCGTACGGGGCCGCTGAGCCGTCTGGTCCAGGTCACCGGGTGCGGCGCGATCGGGCCGAGCACCTTCGAGGCCAGCGCGTAGTCGTAGAAGAAGATCGGGTAGACGACCTTGGCGGGCACGTGCGTGTCCAGCACGACCGCGTGCTCCGGGGCGCGCTTGAGCGCCAGCCTGCCGGTCTCGACGTAGCTCTTGACGTCCGCGCCGAACGGCAGCCGGGCGTAGGCCGCGACCGACCAGACCGAGCCGAGCGCGATCGCGGCGGCCAGCGGGAGCCAGGCGAACCTGAGGCGCGGCCAGGCGCGCAGCCAGGGCCGTTCCTCGCCGGCGAGCGGGATGAACGCCAGGCCGATGGCGATCGCCACGACCGTGGCCGTGGACGACACGTAGCGCAGCTCGGCCCCGCTCAGGTCCGGCCCGAGTTGCTGGATCCGGCCGATCATGACGGGCACCACGTCGGCCAGCGCGAAGTAGGCGAGCAGCACCAGCCACGCCAGCCAGGCCCGCCGCCGGAAGAGCACCGAGACCGCCAGTACGACCACCGCGACGCCGAGCCCGATCCAGACCAGCGCGGGCGGCGTCCCCGCGGTCGCGTAGTCCTCGCCGATCGGGCGCCACTGCCAGGGTCCGCCCAGCGACGTCGGCACCAGTGAGCTGGACAGCAGCGTCCAGGCGAACTTCGCCGCCAGCCCCGCGTCCGGAAGGCTGGGCTGGATCGTGTCGTTGGTGAGCTGCACGGAGGTGAGAAGCTGGCGGAAGAAGACGGCCGCGTAGCCGGCGAGCAGGCCCGCGTACAGCAGCAGGGCCGGCCACTGCCGCCGGCTCCAGCCGAGCCAGCCCACGCTCAGCGCGACGGCCAGCAGCAGGATGAACGGCGCCTTGACGAAGAACGCCATCGCGAACAGCGTCCAGCCCGCCGCGGCCAGCGCGTGTCTGAAGCGGCCCGTCCTGGTGTAGAGGACGTGCGAGCACAGCGCCATCGGCAGCGCGATCTGGAACGGCAGCGTCTCGATCACCACCGCCCACCACGACAGCGAGGAGATCGTCATCGGCGTCAGCAGGTAGAACCCCAGCGGCACCAGGATGGCCGGGCGCGCCCCGAACAGCAGGCGCAGCAGCCGCAGCAGGGCCAGGCCCGCCGCGCCTAACAGGGTGACCGTCACGACGTGCGCGAGGACGTCGTTGTAGACGCCCAGGCGGCCCATCGCCCACTGGATCGCGAACGGGCCGGGGACCAGGTGACCGTAGTCGACCCGCATGAGGTAGTCCCACGTCAGGTCGTGCTCCAGGCCGCGGGCGATGAAGGTGAAGTCGTCCTGGCGGAAGTACGTACGCCGGACGAGGCCGGACTTCCAGACGAGCTGTACGGCGATCATCGCCAGGGCGGTGGCCATCACGGCGTCCCCGCCGCGCAGCCAATGACGGGCCCCCACCGTCGTCTCGCTCGTCGCCACCCCGCCCCCTCCAGGCCCCCTCAAGCCTCCAGCGGGAAGCGTAGTCATTGGGTGATTTGCGGGGAATGGCCGTTGTTCGGTTGTGATGTCATAGCGGGATGCCGCACACGACCCGAGCCGGACCGCTGTCGGCCGTGCTCGGGCTCGTCCTCGGCTGCCTCGCCCTCGGACCCGCTCTGGGCTGGGGTTTCGTCCTGGTGCAGGACATGGTCTTCGTGCCGGACCCGGTTTTCTCGCGCTTCACGTTCGGGCTGGCCGGTGGGGCGCCGCGGGTGGTGCCCAGTGACGCCGTGGTCACCGCGCTGGCCACCGTCGTCCCGGCCGAGCTGGTGCAGAAGGCGATCCTGCTGGGGATCTTCGTGCTGGGCTGCTCGGGTGCCGCGCTGCTCGTGCCCGCGGGTCTCCTCGGGGCTCGGCTGGTGGCCGGGGCGTACTACGTGTGGAACCCGTACGTGGCCGAGCGGCTGCTGATGGGGCAGTGGGCCTTGCTGCTGGGGTACGCGGGGCTGCCGTGGGTGGTGCGCGCGGTCCTCGCCCGGCGCGGACTGCTGCTCGCCGTGCTGCCCGCCGCAGTCGGGGGGTTCGCGGCCATGGCCGTCACGGCCCTCACGGCGCTGCCCGTCGCGGGGCGGCGGGTCCGGGTGGGCGCGGTGCTGCTGGCCGTCAGCCTGCCGTGGCTGCTGCTCGCGCTGCTGCGGCCGGGCGGGCTGAGCGGGGATCCGGTGGGTGTGGACGCGTTCGCGGCCAGGGCGGACGGGCCGTTCGGGGCGGTGGGCAGCCTGCTGTCACTGGGCGGGATCTGGAACGCCAATGCCGTCCCGGCCGGGTACGAGAGCGCGGTGGGGTCGGTGGCCCGGCTGGCGCTGGCCGTGGCGGGGATCGTGGGGTTCGTCCTGATGAGGGACCGGCCGAGAGGGCTGGGCGCTGCGGCGGCCATCGGGCTCGGGATCGCCTGCCTGGGGGTGACCGAGCCGGGGCGCGCGGTGTTCAGGTGGTTGGTGGAGGTGTGGGGCGGGTTCGCGGTGTTCAGGGACGCCCAGCAGTTCGTGGCGCCGCTGGCCCTGCTGGCCGCGGTCGGGCTGGGCGCCCTGACAAGAGAAGCCCTGACACGGGAGGCGCCGAAACGAGAGGCGCTGACAAAAGAGGCGCTGACAAAAGAGGCGGGGAAGGCCGGACGGTGGGCGGTCCTGATGGTGCTCGTGCCCATGGCCGTGCTGCCGACCCTGGCCTGGGGCGGGGCGGGGGCGCTGCGGGCCGTGAGCTATCCGGACAGCTGGAGCCAGGCCCGTGAGGTGATGCGGCGCGATCCGGAGCCGGGCGACGTGCTGGTGCTGCCGTTCGAGTCCTACCGGAGGTTCCCGTGGAACGGGGACCGGGCGGTGCTCGACCCGGCGCAACGCTACTTCGCCGTGCCGGGCCGGGAGGTGGTCGCCAACGACTCGGTACGCGTCGGTAGCATGGTCGTCCAGGCCGAGGACAAGAGGGTACGCGAGCTAGAACGCGTACTAGTAGGACCCTCGCCAGACCTGGCCGCAGCGGGTTTCCGGTACATCGTGGTCGACGCGGGAACCCCGGAAGAGCGGCAACGGTTCGCGGGCTGGCTCAGCGGAGCGAGCCTGCTAGTGGCCACAGATGAGCTGAAACTGTACCGAACCGACCGCCGGTTTGTACGTTTTTTACAACACTAGGTCCGCTGATCAGCGTATTTATTAAGATTTCGTAGAGCTACTTCCGAGTAGCAAGAATTGGTTCTAAGTTTGGGACGCCCGCTCATTAGCCGCTCGAGGAGGAACCCCCCGTGATCAAGATCCTCTTAGCAGCGATCATCGGTGTCGCCGTCGCCGCGCTCGTCGCGACGGTCACCACCGTGTCCTTCACCGGGGCCACCGCGACGCCCGTCAACCGCCCGCTCTACAACTACGGCGACCGGTAGTCCGAGCCGTTATGCCGCCCTCCCCCCAAGGGGACGAGAGGACGAGCCGACCACCACTGCTCGAGATCGTCGTTCCCGCCTTCAACGAGGAACTTCGACTCCCGGGGGGGCTCCTGCAGCTGTGCGCGAAGCTTGCCCGCATGCCGTTCCCGACCGCCGTCATCGTCGTCGACAACAACAGCACGGACAGCACCGCTGAGATCGTCAGGACCTGGCCGCGGGGACCGGTTCCGGTTCGGCTCGTCGAGTGCGCGACTCCCGGCAAGGGTGCCGCCGTCCGCGCGGGGTTGCTCGACACCAGCGCTCCGTTCGTGGGGTTCTGCGACGCCGACATGGCCACCGACCTGGCCGCCATCGATGTCGCGTTCGGCCTGCTGCTCTCCGGTGAGCGCGTGGTCGTGGGCTCGCGGGCGCACGCCTTCTCCGATGTCGAGAACCGGCACAGCCGGGTGCGCGAGCTGGGCGCCGTCGGCTTCCGCGCGCTGGCCCGCGTGCTGGTGCGCGGGGTGAGCGACACGCAGTGCGGCTTCAAGTTCTTCGACGGCGCGCTCGTCCGCGAGGCCGTCGACGGGTTGCGTACCTACGGCTTCGCCTTCGACGTCGAGCTGCTGGCCCGCTGCGTCGCGTTCGGCTCGACGGTGCTGGAGATCCCCGTCAACTGGCGGGACATGCCCGGCTCCCGCTTCTCCCCGGCCAGGCACAGCGTCGGCATTCTGCTGGAGCTGGGCCGGATCTGGCTCAGACTGCGCGCCGTGCCGAGCCCCGGTGTCACTCCGAGGTGGGAGCAGCCGCTCGACCCCGTCGGATCTCCGTGAACGTCGCCGTCGTCAACTGGCGTGATCCGTGGCACCCGGCCGCCGGTGGCGCCGAGACGTACGCCTGGGAGATGGCCCGCCGCTTCGCGCGGGCCGGCGACCAGGTGTGCTTCGTCACGGCGCGGGCGCCGGGCCAGCTCAGGAAGGAGACCGTCGAGGGGGTACGGCTGGCCCGCATGGGCGGGCCGTTCACCGTCTACCCCCTGGTCCTGGTCTGGCTGGTGCTGCGCCGGGGCGTGTTCGACGCGGTGCTCGACTGCCAGAACGGCATCCCGTTCTTCACGCCGCTGGTGCTGCCGCGCCGTACCAAGGTCATGTGCGTCGTCCATCACGTGCACGACCGGCAGTTCGATGTGCACCTGCCCCGGTGGCTGGCGGTGTTCGGGCGGTTCCTGGAGGGGCCCGCGTCGCGGTGGACGTACAAGGGGCGCGACAGCGTGGCCGTCTCGCCCTCGACCGTGAGCGCCATGCGCGAGCGGCTCGGCTGGGTCGGCCCCATCCACATCGTGCCCAACGGGGTGAACGTCTCCACAGACGGAGACTTCCCCAGAAGCCGGACACCGCGGCTGGTCTGTGTCGGCAGGCTGGTCGCGCACAAGCGCGTCGACCTGCTGCTCGACGCAGTGAGTCAGCTCAGGAAGCAGTGGCCGGACCTCACCGTGGACGTGATCGGCAGGGGTCCGGAGGAGGCGCGGCTGCGCGCCCGGTTGCCGGAAGGCGTCACCATGCACGGCTACCTGCCCGAGGACGAGAAGGAGCGGCTGATCGCCGCCGCCTGGCTGCAGGTCAACGCCTCGCAGGGCGAGGGCTGGGGGCTGTGCGTGCTGGAGGCCGCCGCGCTCGGCGTGCCGACCGTCGCGTACGACGTGGACGGACTCAGGGACGCGGTACGCCACGGCGAGACGGGCTGGCTGGTGCCCGAGGGCGTCGGGAGCACCGGTCTGGCCAAGGGCATCGCCGCGGCCCTCGACGAACTCAACGACACCTATCGCATGAAATGTCGGGAATGGGCGGGGAAGTTTTGCTGGGACCGGAGCGCGGAACGGCTGGCCGCGCTGGTGCATGGCCGTACGACGGGACCCGGCTGGGAGGAGCCGTGATCGACAGGGTCCGGCACAGGCTCTGGCTGGCGCTCTGCTGCCTGGGCTTCGCCGTGCTGACGTTCACCACCAAGCCGGGCAGTGTCATCTCCGACACCAAGCTCGACCTGGCGCTCAACCCGATCGGCTGGCTGGAGCGCGCCGCCCACCTCTGGGACCCGCAGCACTTCGGCCAGTTGCAGAACCAGGTGGCCGGCTACCTGTTCCCGATGGGCCCGTTCTTCGCGCTCGGCGACCTGGTCAACCTGGCGCCCTGGGTGACCCAGCGGCTCTGGATGACGGTGCTGCTGTGCGTGGCCTTCCTCGGCGTGGAGCGGCTGGGCAGGCAGCTCGGCGTCGGCACGCCGGGCACCCGGATCGTCGCCGCGCTGGCGTACGCGCTGGCGCCGCGCACGCTGTCGATCATCGGCGAGATCTCCATCGAGTGGCTGCCCGCCGCGATGCTGCCGTGGATCCTGATCCCGCTGCTCACCGCCTCGGAGACGGGCCAGCGGGCCAGGGCGGCGGTCAGGTCGGGGCTGGCCGTGGCGCTGTGCGGCGGCGTGAACGCGGTCGCGGTGCTGGCCGTGCTCGTCGCCCCCGTGCTCTACATCCTGACCCGGCCCGCCCCGGTGCCCCGCTGGCGGATGCTCGGCTGGTGGACGGGCGCGGTCGCCGTGGCCACCCTGTTCTGGTGGCTGCCGCTGCTGCTCGTGGGCCGCTACGCCTTCTCCTTCCTGCCCTATACCGAGACGGCCTCGACGACCACGCAGGTCACCTCGCTGACGAACGTGCTGCGCGGCGCCTCCGACTGGGTGCGCTACCTGACCGTCGGCGGCGTCACCGACCAGCCCGCCGGCTACGCGATCGCCACCTCCGCCGTGCTGGTCGCGATCACCGGCCTGCTGGCCGCGCTCGGCCTGGCCGGGCTGGCCCGGCGCGACCTGCCCGCGAAGGGCTTCCTGCTCGTGCTGTTCGTCGTGGGCGTGGCCGCGCTGGTCGCCGGGCACGTGAGCGCGCTGGAGCCGGTGGTCGCCGAGCCCGTGCGCTGGCTGCTGGACGGGCCGCTCGCACCGCTGCGCAACCTGCGGAAGTTCGATCCCCTGGTACGGCTGCCGCTCGCCTTCGGCCTGGCGCACCTGCTGGCCGGGGCCCGGCTGCGGCTGCGCTCGGTGGCCCTGGTGGCCTTGGCCGGACTCGTACTCCCCGTCTTCAACCAGGGGTTGAGCGCGCCCGGCGACTTCAAGGAGGTGCCGCTCTACTGGAAGCAGGCGGCCGCCTGGGTGAACGAGAACGCCGGAGACGACGGCGTGCTGGTCGTGCCCGGCGCCAAGTTCGGCGAATACCTCTGGGGCCGGCCGATGGACGATCCCATGCAGCCGCTGTTCACCGCCCGCTGGACCACCCGGCAGGTCGCGGCGGCCGGCTCGGTGGGCCTGACCCGGCTGCTCGACGTCATCGACCAGCGGCTCACGGCCGGCTACGGCTCGGCGGGGCTGACCGACGTGCTGCGCAGGATGGGCGTGCGCTATCTGGTCGTCAGGAACGACCTCATGCGGGCGAACCTGCAGGGCGCCTGGCCGTCCAGGGTCTACGAGGCGCTGCGCGAGTCGCCGGGCATCACGAAGGTGCGCTCGTTCGGCGGGGAGGTCGGCGACACCGTCACGGACGACGTGATCGAGTCGGTGGACTGGCCGTTCCCCGCGCTGGAGATCTACGAGGTGTCGGGCAGCTCCGACCTGCTCAGCGTGCAGTCGGCGGGCGACGCCGTACAGGTGCGCGGCGGCCCCGACTCCCTGCTCGCGATGGGTGATCTCGGGCTGCTCGGCGACGGTCCCGTGCTGGTGAACGACGACGCGGGCAAGCGCGAGGCGCCGGTCGTGGCCAGCGACGCGCTGCGACTGCGCGAGCGGCAGTTCGGTGAGATCCGGTCGAACTGGACGCCCACGCTGACAGCCGACAGACGCGACGACTTCTCCGGGGTCAAGACGCTCGACCTGCTCGAGAACGGCTGGCTGCGCGACACCGCCACCGCCGAGTACGACGGCATCTCCAGCATCACCGCCTCCTCCTCGGTGGCCGACGCCGAGGCGGTGCCCGGCCTCAGCGCCACGGGACGCAGCCCGTGGGCCGCAATGGACGGCGACTACGAGACCGGCTGGGAGAGCGGCGGCTGGCACCGGCCCCAGGGCGAGTGGCTGCGCGTGGACCTGCCCAGGCCGCGGGTGATCGCGCGCTTCCAGGCGACGTTCACCAACAACGTGCTGCTCGGGCAGTCGGTCAAGCGCGTGGCCGTGGAGAGCGAGGGCGGCCGGATCGAGCAGGACGTCCAGCAGACCAACAGCCCCCAGTGGCTGCGCGTCCCACCCGGCGCGACGAGCTGGCTGCGCGTCAAGATCCTGGCCACGTACAACCGGAACTGGAGCTTCGTGCAGCGGGTGGGCATCACCGAGCTGACGATCCCCGGCATCCTGCCGGGCCGGACGATCCGGCTGCCCGGCGAGGGCGGCGACGCCTTCGTCATGGACCGGGGGCTCGACTCCCGCCCCTGGTGCATGCGGAACCAGAGCCGCTGGATCTGCAACCCGCTGCTGGCCAGGCCGGGCGAAGAAGGCGCCGGATTCGACCGTACTTTCACCGTTGAGGCGGGGCGGAAGGCCGCGGTGCGCGGCTCCGCCGTCCTGCGTGACGCCAAGCTCGTTGACCGCTTCACCCGGCTGGGCGGGGACCTGACCACGGTGACCGGCTCGTCGCAGGCGGCCAAGGACGCGGTGGTCGCGCCCCGGTCGGCGTTCGACGCCGACGCGGCCACCACCTGGCTCCCGGCCGCAGACGACCCCGAGCCCACGCTCACGCTCGGCTGGCGGGCCAAGCGCGTCCTGTCGCGGATCCAGATCGCCCGGCCCGGCGGAGACAAGCAGCCGCTCGACGTGGCCGTGACCGGCGACAAGGGCGCCGTCCGCAGCGGCCGGGTGGACGCCAACGGCTATCTGACGTTCAAGCCCCTCACCACGACCCGGCTCAAGCTCCGCTTCTATCCTGCCTCCAAGCGGCTGCAGGTCACCGAACTGGTGATCCCCGGTGTCGCGCCGGCCAGCCGCCCGGAGGGCGTACCGTTCCGGCTGCCCTGCGGGCAGGGACCGCAGCTGCAGGTCAACGGCGCGAGCGTGGCGACCAAAGTGAGCGGCACCTTCGCCGACCTGCTCGAACAGCGTCCGGTGAAGTTCACCGGCTGCTCCAAGGCCGCGCTCGCGGCCGGCGACAACCGGGTCAGGGCCGCCGGCTGGGACCCCTTCGCGGTGGAGAACCTGGTGATCGGCGCGCTCCCCGCCGGGCCCCCGGCCGTGGAGGGCGCGGCCGTCCCGGCTACGTGGTCGTCGTCGGTGCGCGAGGCGCGGGTGACGGCGCCGAAGGACGCCTTCCTAGTCGTCAACGAGAACTACAACGCGGGTTGGCGCGCCGAGCTCGACGGCAAGGCGCTGCGGCCGGTCCGGATCGACGGCTGGAAGCAGGCATGGGAGCTGCCCGCCGGCACGACGGGGACCGTACGCATGGAGTACCTGCCCGACCGGCCCTACTGGCTCGCCCTCGCCGTCGGGCTGGCCGGAATCGCCCTGCTCACGCTGCTCGCCCTGGCGCTGCGCGGGCCGCGTCCCGAACACGTCCTGGCGACCGCCGCCGCCGCCGAGTCGCGGCTGTCGCGTTGGCGGGTGCCGTACGTGATCGTGCTGGGGCTGGCGTTCGGCGGCTGGGTGGCGGACTGGCCCGGCATGCTCGCGGTCCTGGCCGCCGTCGTGGCGGTGCTGCTGCTACGCGTACGGCGGGCGGTGGCCGTGCACTGGGTGGCCGGCTGGCTGTTCGGCGGGGCCACGGCGGCGCTGGCGGCGGCCATGGCGCTGCGCGACTACGGGGTGGACGTCGGGCTGCTGATGGACCAGGTGCCGCAGCTCATCGCCTGCGCGGCCATGGGCGTGCTCTTCGGTCAGCTGGTCACGGAGCCGGAACCACCGGCGGCTGAGCCGGAGCCGGCGGTGGCGGAGGAACAGGAGCTGGCCGGCGCCCGGCCAGCCTGAGCGCGCTCTCCTCGACCAGGTGGTAGCTGGTGGCGCTGATCAGGAGCGAGGCGATGAAGGTCAGGATCGCGACCTTGACGAAGTCACCGGTGAACGGCTGATCGCCGGTGATCTTGTAGTACAGGGTGATCACCGGGGCGTGCCACAGGAAGAAGCTGTAGGAGATGCGGCCCAGGTACGCCATGACCGGGTTGCCCAGCACGCGGTGCCTCAGTGAGTCGTGCCTGGAGGCGAGCGCGAACGGCGCCACCACCAGGACGGCCACCGACGTCTCCAGGATCATCCGCCAGAGCGACTGCGACAGCGTGGGCAGGGTGAGCGTGCGCGGCCCGGCCAGCTCGGTGCTCAGCACCGCGTACAGCAGCAGCGCCAGCACCAGCAGCTGGGGCGCGAGCGCGTCGACGACCTGGCTCTGCTTGATCCACACCGACAGGACGGCCATGGCCATGCCGGCGGCGAAGTAGATCAGGTGATGCGGCAGCCAGAGCGCCAGCTGCGGCTGGTCGAAGACGTGCGAGACGACCACGCTGGCCAGCGAGACCACCGGCAGCACGGCGATGCCCGCCAGCAGCCTGACCGGCCGGTTGCCGCCGCGCGCCCAGGCGTGCAGGGCCCAGGCGAGCACCGGCAGCACCAGGTAGAACGCCATCTCGATCGGCATCGTCCACATCTGGTAGAGGCCGTCGGGGGCGCGGTTCTGCTCGGTGTAGTTCTGCAGCAGGAACAGCCACTTCACCCAGCCGGTCCAGTCGAGCGAGCTCCACGCCCACAGGGCCAGCGCCGTGACCAGCCAGTAGGCGGGCATGACGCGGACCAGGCGGCGCCACAGGTAGCGTCCCGGCCGGGGGCGAGGCGTGTCCTCGATGACCGCGCGGGCCCACGGGCGGTAGAGCAGCAGGCCCGACAGCAGGAAGAAGATCGGCACGGCGATGCCCAGCCTGGTGGTCATCCAGGCGAACATGCCCTCGCGGTACATGATCCCGGTGTTGCCGCCGACGTGCAGCACCCAGACGCCGAGCGCGGCCAGGGCGCGGATGCCGTCGAGCGCGGCGTCCCTGCCGGCCGGTGGGTCCGTCGCGGGCGCCAGCGGGTCCTTCGCGGGCGCTTCCGGCGGACTCACGGGCGCTCGCGGAGGGCTTGGGGGCGTCTGCGGAGGGCTTGCGGGCGTCTGTGAGGCACTCATGGGCGCTTCCTGAGCACGAGGACCAGATTCCACGTGGCGAACTCCCTGACGATCGGCACCTTCAGCATCGGCCGCCACCACCAGGGCAGGTAGCGGGGCAGCACGTCGACCAGGTCGGCGTCCGTACGGGTCCGCGCCCAGCGCAGACCGTCGGCCACCGAGACCGGATAGAGGCTCTGGCCGTAACGATTTTTAGGCGGCTTCCCGTTTTTATCCTCATATTTCCGGGCGGCTCGGTCGCCCCCCAGGTAGTGCCAGGGCGAGGTCTCGTGGCCGCCCCAGGGGGAGAGCCAGTTCGTGTACGCGAGGAAGATCAGGCCGCCGGGCCGGGTGACGCGCGTCATCTCGGCCGCCATCCGCCACGGGTCTGGAACGTGTTCCAGGACGTTGGACGAGAAGCAGACGTCGAAGGAGGCGTCGGCGAGCGGCAGGTCGAGCGCGCTGCCGAGCACACCCCCGCTGGGCGCGCCCTGTCCGGCCAGCTCACCGGCGTCGACGTCCACGCACAGGCAGCGGGCGCCGTCGCGTCTGAAGGCGTCGGCGAAGTATCCAGGACCGCCCCCCACGTCGAGCACCGTCTT
Source organism: Nonomuraea sp. NPDC052129 (assembly GCF_040680095.1). NCBI lineage: Bacteria > Bacillati > Actinomycetota > Actinomycetes > Streptosporangiales > Streptosporangiaceae > Nonomuraea > Nonomuraea sp. NPDC052129. The sequence goes on from NZ_JBFAVX010000016.1 coordinate 100,972, forward strand.
GCCGGTCAGCGTGACGTAATGCCGCAGCTGCGCGGCGGTGTCGGCGGCGAGCGTGGTGTAGTAGTCGCTCGGCGTGGTCTGCTCGGACCTGAACGCGCGGAAGAGGCGGACGGATCTGGCCAGATCGGCGCGCATACTCGCGGCTCCCGGGTGCTTGACGGGCTCCCACAATAGAACGAAGCTCTGGCGGAGGCGATACCGCTGCGGGACAGGCGCGATAACATCCCGCTCGGACCTGCTTCATCGTAGAACCTGTTCCGATTCGTTATGCGGATGTAGCTGCAGCGATCTGTGATCGAATGCTACTTTCCAGTAGCGATCATGTTGCGGGTTAATCACACCCGCGATCTGTTGTCCGGGGGGACAAGTAACGGGCCTTCGTATCCCTCGACCGCCAGGAGGATCCCAGAATGCGACGCACACCTGTACTCATTCTCGTCGCCGTCGGCGCGTTCCTGGTCGTACTGGCGGGAATGATCCGTTTCTGGGCGGCGGAAAGGATCATCGCGGCTCCGGCGGCCCAATACAGCGTCACCAAGCTGCAGGCCCCGGGAGCGCAATACTTCTCCATCGCCGACGGCAAGGTGCTGACCGCGGACCTCAGCATGCTCGTCACCACCCGTGGCGACGTCAAAGAGGCCACGGACAACCGGGTCGTCTGGGACGAGTTCACCGTGGTGGACGACGTCACCAACAGCAAGCCGCAGATCAGCCTCTCGGAGCGGCGCAGCGCCTTCGACCGGCGCACCGGGGTGGGCGTCAACTGCTGCGGGGTCAGCGTCAACAAGGAGCCGGTGAAGCTGGAGGGGCAGATCTACCTGTTCCCGTTCGGCGTGGAGAAGAAGACCTACAAGGTCTTCAACCAGACGGCCAAGAAGGCGTTCGACACGACCTTCGTCGGTGAGGACACCGTCAACGGGCTGCCGGTCTACAAGTTCCAGCAGGTCGTCCCGGCCACGAAGGTCGCCACGCTGACCGCCCCCGGCTCGCTCTTCGGCGTGACCCAGACGGGCGACATCCAGCTCGACCGCTGGTACGAGGGCACCGACACCTTCTGGGTCGAGCCCAACAGCGGCGCCCCGGTCAAGGAGGAAGTGCGCCGCAACGAGACGCTCAAGACCCAGGACGGCGTCGAGCGCGCCAAGGCCCTGGTCGCCACCGCCTCGTTCACCCCGCAGACCATCACCGAGATGGTGCGCACGGCCACTGACGCCAAGAACCAGATCACGCTGCTGAAGACCACGATCCCGATCGTCCTGCTCGTGCTCGGCCTGCTCGCGCTGGCCGTCGCGGTCCTCCTCGGCCGCCGCCGCCGCGAAGGCGAGTAACTCGTACGGCCGGCACAGGGCGCCCGTGACTCGTTCCGGGCGCCCTGTCCGTTTGTGTGGTTATTTGTCCGACCGACGAAAAGTTCTAGTACTAGAACACGTTGCAGTTTCTTTGCCGCCGGTCGTATTGTCGGCCCATGCGGACACGTGTCACGGACATGTTCGGAATCGAGCTCCCGATCTTCGCCTTCAGCCACTGCCGCGACGTGGTCGCCGCGGTCAGCCGGGCCGGCGGGATGGGCGTGCTCGGTGCCCTCTACTTCACCCCAGAAGAGCTCGAAATGGAGCTCAAGTGGATCGACGACCATGTCGACGGCCACCCGTACGGCGTCGACGTGGTCATGCCCGCCTCCTACGAGGGCGCTGACTTCGCGCCCGAGGAGCTGGTGGGCCGCCTGCAGACGATGGTCCCGGCGGGCCACCGGCAGTTCGTCGAGAACCTCCTGGCCGCCCACGGCGTGCCGCCCCTGTCCTCGGACGCCGACGCGGGCAAGGTGCTGCTCGGCTGGACGGACGTCACCGCCCGCCCGCAGGTGGAGACGGCGCTGCGGCACCCGATCGCCCTGCTGGCCAACGCGCTCGGCCCGCCGCCCGCGGACGTGGTCGAGCTCGCCCACTCCCACGGCGTCAAGGTCGCCGCCCTCGCCTCCACCCCGCGCCACGCGCTCAAGCAGGTGGAGGTGGGCGTGGACGTGGTGGTGGCGCAGGGCACGGAGGCCGGCGGGCACACCGGCGAGATCTCCACCATGGTCCTGATCCCTCAGGTGGTGGACGCGGTGGACGTACCGGTCCTGGCGGCGGGCGGCATCGGCAACGGCCGCCAGATGGCCGCCGGCATGGCCCTGGGCGCCGAGGGCGTCTGGACCGGCTCGCTCTGGCTCACGGTCGAGGAGGCCGACACCCCCGAGATGGCCAAGAAGCGCATCCTGGAGGCCACCTCCCGCGACACCGTCCGCTCCCGCAGCTGGACCGGCAAGCCGGCCCGCCTGCTCAAGAACGAGTGGACGGACGCCTGGGAGTCGCAGGAGTCGCCGGGGACGCTGCCGATGCCGCTGCAGTTCATGCTGGTATCGGACGCGCTGCGGCGCATCGGCCGCTCGGACGCCGCCGAACTGGCCACCTTCCCGGCCGGTCAGATCATCGGCATCATGAACCAGGTCCGGTCGACGCGCGACGTCATGTACTCACTGATGGAGGAGTACGCGGAGGCCACGGAACGGCTCGGCCGCATCACCGGCGACTGATGATCGTCCGCGAGGTAGCGGGTGCGGTCCCGCTACCTCGCCCGCCGTCGCGGTCAGTGGCCCTTGTAGACGGCCGCGCGCTTCTCCTTGAAGGCCCGGGCGCCCTCGCGGGCGTCCTGGGAGCCGATGACCGGCCAGCCGATCTCGTCCGAGACCTTGAGGGCCTCCGGCTCCGGCATGCCCAGCGTGTCCCGGTACGTGCGCAGGATCGCCTGCACCGCGAGCGGGCCCGAGGCGGCGATGTCGTCCGCGATCTCCCGCGCCACCGCCAGCGCCTGCCCGTCCGGTACGACCCGGTTGACCAGGCCCATCGACAGCGCCTCGGCCGCGGTGATGGAGCGGCCGGTGAGCAGCAGGTCCATGGCGTGGCAGTACGGGATCTGCCGGGGCAGGCGGATCGCGCTGCCGCCCATCGGGAACAGCGCCCGCTTGGCCTCGAACAGGCCGAGTGTGGCCGACTCCGCCACCACCCGCAGGTCGGTCCCGACCAGCAGTTCGGTGCCGCCCGCCACCGCGTAGCCCTCCACCGCCGAGACGATCGGCTTGGTCGGCAGGTCCTCGCGGAGCAGGCCCTTCCAGTGGAAGTTGGGGATCTGGGCGGCGCGCGCCTGGACGTCGGCGTCCGTCGAGGGCTGTCCCATGGCCTTCAGGTCGGCGCCGGCGCAGAAGGTGCCCTCCGCGCCCGTGAGGATGGCGGCCCTGACCTCTGCTTCAGCCGACACGTACGCCCAGGCCGAGGCCAGGCCGATCAGCATGTCGGAGGAGAGCGCGTTGCGCGCCTCCGGCCGGTTCATGGTGACGATGACGACGTGGCCGTCGCGTTCGACCCGGCAGTGGGGGGTGCTGATCGGCAGGAGCTCCACGGACGCCTCCAGGTAACGAATCAAGCGCTTGTTAGGCAGCGATCCTACCCTGTGACGAGCCCTGGGACGATGATGGCGGCACGACCTCGATCAAGCGCTTGCTACGACTCCGGTGCCGGGATACGCTGCCCAGGCAAAACGAGAACAAGTTCTTGTTTATCGGGGCCTCGGACCACCTGAAGAGGAGTTTCGATGGGCACGCTCGGTTTCTGGAGACTGGCGCAGGCGGATCCGGACTGGATCGCGTGCGTGGACCCAGACGGTACGGAGCACCGCGCGGGCGACCTCCTCGCCCGGTCGAACCAGCTGGTGCACGGCCTGCGCGAGCTCGGGCTGAAGCCGGGAGACGGCGTCTGCGGCCTGGTGCCGAACGGCGTGGACGGGCTCGTCCTCTACCTGGCCGCGTTACAGGCCGGCTGGTACTACACGCCGATCAACTGGCACCTGACCGGGCCCGAGATCGCCTACATCGTGGCCGACAGCGAGGCCCAGGCGTTCTTCGTGCACCCCAGGTACGCGGCCGAAGGAGCCAGGGGCGCCGAGGCCATCGCGCCTGAGCGGCGCTTCGCCGTAGAAGATGGCGATATTTCGGGGTTCCGGCGGATCAGTGAGCTGACCGACGGGCAGCCGGACACCGCGCCCCCCGACCGTACGGCCGGGCTGACCATGCACTACACCTCGGGCACGACCGGCAAGCCCAAGGGCGTCCGGCGGCCACTGAACGGGCTCGACCCCGACGACGCCGCCGAGATGCTGTCGTTCCTGCCGGGCCTGTTCGGCATCACCCGGGGCCGGCCGAACGCGCACCTGATCACCTCGCCGAACTACCACACCGCCGTCACCCAATTCGGCGGCACGGCCCTGCACATGGGCCACACGCTCGTCTACATGGACAAGTGGGACGCCGAGGAGATGCTCCGGCTGTGTGAGAAGTACCAGGTCACGAACTCGCACATGGTGCCCACCCACTTCAAGCGCCTCTTGGCACTGCCCGAGGAGACCCGCCACAAGTACGATCTGTCCTCGCTCAAGTGGATGATCCACGCGGCCGCCCCCTGCCCGGTGCCGGTGAAGTGGGCGATGTTCGAGTGGTGGGGCGACTGCGTCTACGAGTACTACGCGGCCACCGAGGGCGGCGGCACCCTCGCCACGCCGGAGGGCTGGAAGGCGCACCCGGGCACGGTCGGCTCGGCCTGGCCGATCAGCGAGCTGCTCATCGTGGACGACGCGGGCGAACCCCAGCCGACCGGAACCCCCGGGACGATCTACATGAAGATGCTCGGCGCCCGGTTCGAGTACAAGGGCGACCCCGCCAAGACCGCCGAGAACCAGCTCAAGGACTACTTCACCGTCGGCGACATCGGCTACCTGGACGAGGACGGCTTCCTCTACCTGTGCGACCGCAAGGCCGACATGATCATCTCGGGCGGGGCGAACATCTACCCCGCCGAGATCGAGAACGAGATCATGATCCACCCCAAGGTCGCGGACGTGGCGGTGTTCGGCATCCCGGACGAGGAGTGGGGCGAGCAGATCAAGGCCATCGTCGAGCCCGCGCCGGGCTCGGCGCCGGGTCCCGAGCTCGCGGCCGAGATCCTCGCCTCGCTGGAAGGCCGTCTGGCCCGGATGAAGTGGCCCAGGTCGATCGACTTCATCGAAGAGATGCCCCGCGAGCCCAACGGCAAGCTGCTCAAAAGAAAACTCCGCGCACCTTACTGGGAGGGACACGACCGTGCCATCTGAACCGCTGGTGGCGGAGCACGTACTGGAGTTCCCCGGCGGATACATGCGCACGACCGGGCCGGTGATCGGGCGGTTCCTGACCGAGCTGCGCGGCGGCCGGATCGTCGGCGTACGGACCGCTGAGGGCAAGGTGCTGGTGCCGCCGCTGGAGTACGACCCCGCCAGCGGCGAGGCCGTCACGGAGGAGTTCGTCGAGGTCGGGCCCGCAGGGACGGTGACCGCGTGGGCGTGGGTGGCCGAGCCGCGCGACAGCCACCCGCTCGACCGGCCGTTCGCCTGGGCGACGATCAAACTCGACGGTGCCGACACCGCGCTGGTGCACGCCGTCGACGCGGGCAACGCCAAGGCGCTGCGGATCGGCAGCCGGGTCTGGCCCGTCTGGCGGAGCGAGCGTACCGGTCACATCACCGACATCTCCTACTTCGCGCCGGAGGTCACGAAGATCGTGTCCCCCGTGCGGGCCGAGTACCGGCTGCAGGTGGGCGGGTCGCTGCTGACCTTCCTGGAAGGCGTCGAGCGCGGCGTGTTCCTCGGCGGCCGGTGTCCCAGCTGCGAGAAGGTGTACGTCCCGTACCGCGTCTTCTGCCCGGCCTGCGGTGGCCCGATCGCCGACCAGCTGGAGTTACCCGACACCGGCACGATCACCACGTACGCCATCAACAACCTGCCCGACCCCCGCGCCCCCGAGGTGCCCTTCGTCTCCGCCTACATCCTGCTCGACGGGGCGGACATCCCCATGATCGCCCTGGTCGGCGGCGTCCCGGCGCACGAGGTGCGGCAGGGTATGCGGGTCAGGGCCGAATGGGTGCCCGAGGGCGAGCGGACGAAGTCCATGGCCAACGTCCGATGGTTCGCCCCCACCGGCGAGCCGGATGTGGAGCTCTGATGCGTGAGGTAGCCGTCGTCGCGTTCGCCCAGACCCGCCACACCGACCATGACGGCGGCCTGAGCGAGCCCGAGCTGATCCTGCCCGTCATCAACGAGGTCAAGGAGTCGACCGGGCTGAAGCGGTTCGGCTTCACCTGCTCCGGCAGCTGCGACTACCTCGCGGGCGCGCCGTTCTCGTTCGTCTCCGCGCTCGACGCGCTCGGCGCATGGCCGCCGATCTCCGAGAGCCACGTGGAGATGGACGCGGCCTGGGCGCTGTACGAGGCATGGGTACGCCTGCAGCACGGCGACATCGACTCCGCCCTGGTGTACGGCTTCGGCAAGTCGTCACTCGGCGACCTGCGCGAGATCATGACGCTCCAGCTGGACCCGTACTATCTGGCGCCGCTGGGCCTCGACCAGCTCTCCTTCGCCGCCCTCCAGGCCAGCGCGGCCGGCGCCGAACGCAAGGAGCTCGACGAGATCGTCCGGCGCAGCCGGGCCGACGGCCGGAGCAATCCGTACGCGCTCGACCTGCCCGAGGACGTCGGCGAGGAGTACGCGGTCGAGCCGATCAGGAAGTCGGACGTCGCCCCCATCACGGACGGCGCGGCGGCGATCGTCCTGGCGGCCGGCGACCTGGCCAGGGAGCTGTGCGCCAGACCCGCGTACATCAGAGGCATCGCGCACCGCATCGAGCCGCACTATCTGGGCACCCGCGACCTGGCCCGGTCGGTCTCCGCGGCCGACGCCGCACGGGCCGCGGGGGTCGGCAAGGGTCCGGTCGAGGTGGCGGAGCTGCACACGCAGTTCGCCCACGAGGAGCCGATCCTGCGCCGGGCGCTGGAGCTCCCCGACGGCACAGTGATCAACCCGTCCGGCGGCCCGCTCGCCGCCAATCCGGTCATGGCCACCGGCCTCATCCGCATCGGCGAGGCGGCCCGGCGCATCCACGACGGCACGGCCGCCCGCACGGTCGGCCACGCCGCCGGCGGCCCCTGCCTGCAGCACAACCTTGTGACCGTCCTGGAGGCATGAAAATGGGCAACAGGTGTGCCGTGATCGGCGTCGGTCAGACGCACTACACGACCAAGCGCAGGGACGTGTCGATCGCCGGGCTGGTCCGCGAGGCGGCCGTCCGGGCCCTGGAGGACGCCGGGCTGACGTTCAAGGACATCGACGCGGTCGTCGTCGGCAAGGCGCCCGACCTGTTCGAGGGCGTGATGATGCCCGAGGCATACCTGGCCGACGCGCTCGGCGCGGCCGGGAAGCCGATGATGCGCGTGCACACCGCGGGCAGCGTCGGCGGCTCCACCGCACTGGTGGGCGCGAGCCTCATCCAGGGCGGGGTGCACGACCGGGTGCTGGTCGTGGCGTTCGAGAAGCAGTCGGAGTCCAACGCCACCTGGGCCCTGTCCACCCACCTGCCGTTCAGCGCGTCGCTGGTGGTCGGGGCCGGCGGCTACTTCGCGCCGCACATCAGGGAGTACATCCGCCGGACCGGCGCGCCCGAGCACATCGGCCACCTGGTGGCGGTCAAGGACCGGCTGAACGCCCTCAAGAACCCCTACGCCCACCTGAAGATCCCCGGCATCGACCTGAAGATGGTCGAGTCGACCCCGATGCTGTGGGAGCCGATCCGCTACCTGGACACCTGCCCGTCCAGCGACGGCGCCTGCGCCATGGTCCTGTCGTCGGAGTCGGCGGTCACCGGCACACCCGCGTGGCTGCACGGCACGGCCATGCGCTCGGAGCCGATCTTCCGCGCCGACCGCGACACGGTCAGCCCGCAGGCGGGCAAGGACTGCGCGGCCGACGTCTACCGGCAGGCGGGCGTCACCGACCCGCGCCGCCAGATCGACGTGGCCGAGGTGTACGTCCCCTTCTCCTGGTACGAGCCGATGTGGCTGGAGAACCTGGGCTTCGCGGCCGACGGCGAGGGCTGGAAGCTCACCGAATCGGGCGCCACCGCACTCGACGGCGACACCCCGTGGAACGCCTCCGGCGGCGTGCTGTCGAGCAATCCGATCGGGGCGTCGGGGCTGATCAGGTTCGCCGAGGCCGCGCTCCAGGTACGCGGGATGGCGGGGGAGCACCAGGTGGACGGCGCCCGGCTGGCGCTCGGCCACGCGTACGGCGGGGGAGCCCAGTTCTTCGCGATGTGGATCGTCGGACGGGAGAAGCCCTGATGGAGTTCAACCACGCCGACCTGTTCGAAGGGATCGCGGACGCGGTCGGCGACCGGATGGCCGTCGTCTGCGACGACGAGCGCCGCACCTTCGCCGAGCTGGACGCCGAGGCGAACCGCATCGCCCACTACCTCCAGGATCTCGGTATCAAGCCCGGCCAGCACGTCGGGCTGCACCTGTACAACAGCATCGAGTACGTCGCCGGGATGCTCGCCGCGCTGAAGATCCGGGCGGTGCCGATCAACGTCAACTACCGCTACGTCGAGGCCGAACTGCTCTACCTCTACCGCGACTCCGACATCCGGGCGCTGATCTACGACGTGGAGTTCGAGCCGCGGGTGTCGGCGGTCATGGGAGAGGCGCCCCTGCTGGAGCACCTGATCTCGGTCGGCGGCCAGTCGTCCGTCGCGACCGCCGTGCCGTACACCGAGGCGCTGGAACGCGGCGCGCCTACGCGCGGCTTCGAACCGCGATCCACGCAGGACGTCTACATCATCTACACCGGCGGTACGACCGGCATGCCCAAGGGCGCGATGTGGCACGTCGAGGACCTGTTCGTGGCCTTCGGCGGCGGCAACCCGTACGGCGCGCCGCTCCCTACCCCGCAGGCGGTGATCGACCAGGCGGCCGCCGCGGATCCGCCCATGGTGATGATGGCCGCCGCGCCGCTGATGCACGGGGCCGCGCAGATGGGCACGTTCGTCAGCTGGTGGATGGGCTCGACCGTGGTCTACGTGCGCAAGTTCAGCGCCGACGCGGTGTTGCGGGCGCTCGCGCGCGAAAAGGTGGCCACGCTGAGCATCACCGGCGACGCCATGGCCAGGCCGCTGGCGGAGGCGTTGGAGAGCGGCGACTACGACATGTCCTCGCTCATCGCGCTCAGCTCGACCGGGGCCATCCTCACCGGATCCGTACGCGACCGGCTGCAGCGGGCCTTACCCAACGTCATGATCCTCGACAGCTTCGGCTCCACGGAGTCCGGCTACACCGCCTCCGGGGTGGCGGGCTCCTCACCTGAGGCGGGGCTGCGCTACCAGCCGAACGCCACGTCCGGCCTGGCCGTGCTCGACGAGAAGCTGCGGCCCGTCGAGCCCGGCTCGGGGGAACTGGGCACGGTGGCCAAGTCGGGGCCGATCTCGTTCGGCTACTACAACGACGCGGAGAAGACCGCCCGTACGGTCGTCACCGACGCCGAGGGCACCCGATGGCTGCTGACCGGCGACCTGGCCAGCGTCGACGCCGACGGCACCGTGAACGTCTTCGGACGCGGCTCCCAGTGCATCAACACCGGCGGGGAGAAGGTCTTCCCCGAAGAGGTGGAAGCGGTGCTCAAGGGGCATGACGCGGTCTTCGACGCCGTAGTGACCGGGATACCGGACGAGCGGTGGGGCAACCGGGTGGCGGCCGTGGTCGAGGCGCGCGAGGGGGTGGCGGTGACGGCGGACGAACTGGACGCGCACTGCAGGCAGCGGTTGTCGGGGTACAAGGTGCCTCGTACGTACGTGTTCGTGGACGAGATGGTCCGGTCACCGGCGGGCAAGGCCGACTATCGGTGGGCCCGGCGGCAAGCGGAGTCCGGCGGGTCGTAAGCCGGGGGTTCAGCGGCTCGCACCTCCTCGTGGTGGCCCAGCTCGGTCCGGCAGAAGTCGAGCCGGGCCTGGGCCACGGCGCGGAGCAGGTCGTCCTCGATCACCCGGGTGCCTCGGTGCAGCACGACGCTGGCCTCCAGCACCCGTCCCGCCTCGATCAGGGCGTCGCCGAGCATGAGCATCCCGTTGGCCAGATGACCCATGAGAACCGGATCGCCGGCCGCGAAGCGCTCCAGCACCGCCACCGCCTCACCCAGCGGCCGCACCGCGTCGGCGTGCCTGCCCTGGCGCATGAGCGCGGCGGCTTCGGCCTGGGACCAGGCGATGGCCTCCAGCGCGTCGTGCGGCCGGTGGAGCGCGGCCAGCGTCGCGCCCAGGACCGCGTACGTCATGGCCGCGCCGACCGGCTCGTCCAGCTCGTCACAGAGATCGGCGGCCCGCTCTACCTGCGCCAGAGCCTCCACAGCCCGTTCCCGCCCGAGCAGCGACCTCGCGTAGACGCACAGGCAGCGCACCAGCGTGCCGCGTTCCACGTCCCCATCCGGGTTGCCCAGCAGCGGCCGGAGTGCGGCCTCGACCTGGTCGCCGAGTCGCGCGGACCGCTCGGCCGCCGCCTCCTCCAGCAGTCCGTCGAGCCGGGCCGTGAGCAGCGACAGCAGCGCCGACCGTACGGCGGGCCGCTCGCTCGACCGCCGCAGGACGTCCAGCATCCGCAAGAGGTGCCCGGCCGATCTGGCCGGATGGTCGTGTACGGCCAGCACGAGCGCGTCCAGGCCCTCGGTCTCGGCCAGGAACTGCTCAGCCACGACCTCCGGCCCCAGAGGCGCCAGCCTTCCCTGCGGACCAGACCGCCCAGGGAAGAGGCGGGCCAGCCAGTCGCCCAAGGCCAGACCGCGGTCGTACGTCTGGGATCCGGGCACCGCCGACAGCAGTTCCCGCAGCTCTTGGCGAGTGGGCGTGGTGAGGGTGACCAGGGCCACCGCCTGCCGGGCGGTCACGGCGTCCACCGGCTCGTGCCCGTCGGGCCATACCGTCATCCACTGTTGCTGCTCGTACATCAGGAACCGGCTCAGCAACTCCCCGCCCTCGACGTCGTCCCCGCGCAGCCGCATCAAGGCGGCCAGGTGCACGCGCAGCGGATCGCCGTACCCCGGATCGTCGAGAGCGGGCAGGACGGCGCGGGGCGACGCGAACGCCCGCATGGCCGCAGCCGCGTGCCCCACCCGCTCGGCGCGCGTCAGCGGACGGCGGTCGAGTCGGACGGTGACACTGTTCAGCCCCTGCGGCTGGCCGTCGGCACCAGGCCCGGCGGGGGCGCGGTGCTGCACACTGTCGGCGGCCAGGGCCAGGCGCCGCCACCACTCGCCGTCGGCGGGCTCGCGGGTGAGCAGCAGGATCCTGACTCGGTGACGCCGCTGCAGACCGGTCAGGTGCTGGATGAGTTCGCCGATCGCCGCCGCCCACGGTTCCGGGTGGTCGACGGCGAGGAGGGTGGGGCGGAGTACGTCGAGGCGGGTGGCGCAGGGGTAAGGGGTGGTGAGGAAACCGGCGTCCCAGCCGACCTCGGCGAGCTCCGTGCACAGCTCGCCCGCCAGCCGGGTCTTACCTGTGCCGCCCCGGCCCGTCAGCACCGCGATCGACAGCGGCGCCGGGTCGTCGGCCCAGGCGCGCAGCGTCGCCAGCTCCTCGTGGCGGCCCAGGAAAGGTACGACGGCGTGCTCCGGCACCAGCAGCGGCCAGTCCGGGCAGTCGGGCGGCAGCGGTTCGCGGGCGCGCCGCAGGAGGCTCGGCAGAGAGTGGACCTCGACGACGCGCTCGACCCCGAGGCGGTGCGGTGGCCTGTCCATGGGGCCCGCCTAGTCGCTACGTCCCGATGTGTCGTCCCCCGACGAGGGTGCCACCACTATCCCATCCGGGCTCGCCCCCAGGCAGGAAATTGCCCCGCTTACTATGCCTTCTCGCCCGTGAGCAGGGCGGCCAGGCCGAGGTAGACGAGGCCGGTGCCGATGTCGAGGCGGCGCCGCGCCCGCGTGGAGCGGCGGACCCGCCCGGCCAGGGCCGAGGAGAGCAGCGCGTACGTGCCGTCGGTGGTCATCCCGAGGCCCATCCAGACCAGCCCGAGCACCAGGATCTGCGGCGCGACCGGCCCCGCCGCCGGATCCGTGAACTGCGGCAGGAAGGCCAGGAAGAAGATGGCGGTCTTGGGGTTGAGCACGTTGACCACGAAGCCCTCCCAGAACATCCGCCGCTTGGAGTGCGTCTCCACCTCAAGTGTTTCCTCGGCCGAGGCGGAGGTCCGGTTCATCAGCTTGCGCACCCCGAGCCAGACGAGGTAGGCGACGCCCGCGTACTTGATCACGGTGAACGCCGTGGCGGAGGCGGCCACCAGCGCGCTGATGCCCAGGGCCGCGGCGACGACGTGCACCACCGAGCCCGCGTGAACGCCGAGCACCGAGACCAGGCCCGCCGACCTGCCTTGCGCGACGCTTCTGGTGACGATGAACAGAACCGCGGGACCCGGCACCAGGAGAAGGGCGAGGGTGGCCGCGCAGAAGAGAGCGAGCGTCGCGAAATCCGGCATACCGCTCATGGTAGGCGTGCGGCCCTCACTGCAGTCAACGGAATTCCGCGCGACGGGTCAGACACTCTCCACCAGGGCCGACAGCAGCGCCTCGGTGGCCGGCGGGTGGGGTGGGTCGCCGTAGACCGCCGCGTACACGTGCCTGATGGAACCCGGGATCGGGGCCACCTCCACGTCCGGATGCCGGTGCGCGCTGAGCGCCAGACCGGGCAGCACAGTGGGCCCCATGCCCGCCGCCACCAGCGCTTGTACGGCCACGATGTCGTCGCTGGTGAAGGAGATCCGCGGCTCGAACCCCGCCTTGGCGCAGATGTCGAGCAGATGGCTACGACACCGGTCACACCCGGCGATCCAGGGATCCCCGGCGTGTGCCCCCAAATCCCCAGTGCCGCCAGAGAACACCAGGTAACTCGGATCGTCGAGCAGGTGGATCATCTGGATCCCCGGGTCCTCCGGCGCCGTGTCGTCGTAGCGGAACATCACCGCCACATCCACCCGCCCGCTCCGCAGCAGCCGGAGCGCCTCCGGCGGCTCGGTCTCCGTGAGGTGCAGCCGCAGCCCGGGATGCGAACCCGCCAGCCGGGTCGCCGTCCGGGGGATGAAGGTACCCAGCGCGGAGGGGAACGCGGCCAGCCGGGCCCGCCCCGAGCGCAGCCCCACGTGCGCGGCGAGCTCGTCGGCGGTGGCGTCGAGGCGGCCGATGATGTCGTCGGCCCGCATGGTGAGCAGCTTGCCGGCCTCCGTGAGCCGGATGCCCCGCCCGACGCGCTGCACGAGCTTGGCGCCGGTCTCGGCTTCGAGACGGGCGAGGTGGTGGCTGACCGACGGCTGCGAGTAGTGCAACTCCTTGGCGGCGGCGGTCAGCGAGCCCGTACGTGCGACGGCGACGAGGACGCGGAGCCGTACGACATCCAGCATTCATCAACCATATCTATTGATGAGCCACAAAACTTCTGTTGGACCTATGGATCTCGACGTAGCACCGTAAGAAGGGAGAGAGGGAGACAAACATGGACACGGTCCTGACTCGGCCGGGGCTCGACGCCCTCGTGTCGGACATCGGCGACATCACCGCCCGCCGTCTCGCGCCGCGGGAGACCGCGTTCGCGGTGGCGGATCTGCTCCGCCCACGGCTGTCCACGCTCGACCTGCTCACGGCGGAGGAACGAGCGGGATCGCCCGATACGTACGTGTCCCAGGCGCTGTACGCGTGTGACGACTTTTCGATCGTGTCGGTCGTATGGCGGCCGGGCCAGTACACGGTGATCCACGACCACGTGTCGTGGTGCGCGTTCGGCGTGATCAGTGGGATCGAACACGAGACGCTCTACCGGGACATGGGGGACCATCTGCTGGAGATCGGGCAGGCCGCCAACCTGCCGGGCGAGGCCAGCGGGTTCGCGCCGCCCGGCGACATCCACAAGGTGATCAATGTGAGTGACGAGATCGGGGTGTCGGTGCACGTGTACGGGGCCGACGTGAGCAGGCTCGGCAGCAGCGTACGCCGGGTCTACGACCTGCCGGTCAGAATACCGGCCTAGTCACCGGCCCTCACCGATGAGTTTCCAGCTGCGGAGCGGTCAGTACCCAGGTAGGCCCATCGAGGAGAAGCAAGGCGGCGACCGGGCGCTGGTGTTCGCGGTGGCCCCGGCCAAGGCGTTCGGCTTCCGCAAGGGCGACTTCAGCCAAACCCGCTGGCGCTTCCAGCGCGGCTAGGCTGAGCCGTATGCCGGCAGAGCGCCCCAGGCGGGCGGACGCGCGCCGCAACCACGACGCGGTCCTGGCCGCGGCCAGGAAGCTGTTCGCCGAGCGCGGCGTGGACGTGCCGCTCGACGACGTCGCCCGCTGCGCCGGGGTGGGCAACGCGACGATGTACCGGCACTTCCCGGCCCGCCAGGACCTGATCATCGCCGTCTACGCCGACGAGGTGACGGAGCTGTGCGAGAGCGGCGACGCCCTCCTTGCGGCCGATTCGCCGGGCGACGCGCTGCACGAGTGGCTGGGCGCCTTCGTCGCGCACGTCGCCGGCAAGCGCGACCTGGCGCTGGCCCTGCCGCGCGACGGCTCGGCGCTGTTCGGCGAGTGGCACGAGAAGATGCTGGCCACCGCGTCGGCCCTGCTCACCAGGGCTCAGGACGCGGGCGAGGTCCGACCCGACCTGACCGTCCGCGAGCTGATGACCCTCGCCAACGCGATAGCACTGACCGGCTCGGACCAGTCCGCGCGACTGCTTGACCTGCTCAGGTACGGGACGGTCGGCAGGCGCTGACTCGCCCAAAAACAGTACCGACGCGGCCAAAGTAGGAAAAAATGTACAAGCGTTGAGATTTATGATCTAGTCCTTTACTCTCGGCCAGAGGCGCGCGTCAGCCGCCGGAAACGGGAGGCACGGCAATGCTGAAAGTGATCGGCGCGGGGTTCCCGCGTACCGGAACCAGCTCGATGAAGGCCGCGCTGGAGCGGCTCGGCTTCGGCCCCTGCTACCACATGTTCGAGATCCTGACCAAGCCCGAGCACGCCGACCGGTGGGTGTCCGTCGTCTCCGGCGAGCCGGTGGACTGGGACAAGGTGTTCGACGGCTACCAGTCGGCCCAGGACTGGCCGGCCAGCGGGTTCTGGCGCGAGCAGGCGGCGGCCTACCCCGACGCCAAGGTCATCCTGACCGTCCGCGACCCCGCTCGCTGGTACGTCAGCATGCAGAACCTCCTCTCCAACGGCCCCGGCCGGACCATGTCCATGGACCCGTCGACACTGCCACCGGCCGCGGCGAAGATCTTCGAGGGGATGCAGAAGATGCAGCCGGTGCTGAGCGCGATCGGGGAGGACACCTTCGGCCAGAGCTGGACCCCCGCGAACGGCCTGCCCGACGAAAAGGCCGCCATCGAGGCGTTCGAGCGCCACAAGGCCACCGTCGAGGCGAGCCTGCCCGCGAGCCGGCTCCTGGTGTTCGACGTGCGCGAGGGGTGGGAGCCGTTGTGCGAGTTCCTGGACGTCGAGGTTCCCGATGAGCCGTTCCCGCATCTCAACGACTCCGAGTCGCTGCAGCGCAGGATGGGAGAGCTGATGGCGGGGCAGTTCCCTTCGTCCATCGAGGAGGTCCGCTAGATCCGACCCCCTGCCCGGCCTCTGGTGGTGCCTGACCCCGTTACCATCGGAGGCCAGCAGGAGGTGGTGGCCCATGTCGACCGATGAGCTCGCCGGCCGGGCGTGGGAGAACGAGAGCAAGGGCCAGCGCACTCGCCGCCGGATCCTGGAGGCCGCCCGCCGCACCTTCGGCGAGGTCGGCTACGAACGCGCCACCATCCGCGCGATCGCGGCCGAGGCGGACGTGGACAAGTCCTCGGTCATCCAATACTTCGGCACCAAGCAGCAGCTGTTCCGCGAGTCCCTCGACTTCTGCCTCGACGTCGACTCCCTGACCACCGACGACCCGGGCCGCTCCGCTGAAAACTACCTGCGCGCCATGCTCGAGCGCTGGGCCGCCGTCCCCGACAGCCCGATGGCCGTACTCCTGCGCACCAGCATGACCAGCCAGGAAGCCGCCCAGATGCTCCGCGAACACGTGACCTCGGAGGCGATCGACCGGATCGCGGCCGGGGTCCACGGTCCCGACGCGCGCCTGCGAGCGGCGCTGGCGGGCGCGATGATGTTCGGCATCACCGTCCACCGCCACCTGGTGCGCATGCCCGACCTGGCCGAGGCCGATCTCGACGACGTCCTTCGCCTGGCCGTGCCGCTCATCCGCACACTGCTCGAGGACGCCGACGCCTGACCTCAGCGCCTTCCGTCGCCCCCCACGCCGGCCCGGAGCTGATCCCCGGCCAGCAGATCGGGCCGGTGGTGGCGGACCCGATCGCCCATCGGACCGTGTTCCCACAGTGGGTCGACCACGCCAAGGGGAATGCTCAGTTTCTGTAATCCCGTCGCCGGATCGACCGGCATGCGTTCCAGATGGCACAAGAACCAGCCAGGGGCGCTGGGAGAAACCTCATATTCCCCCCAGCCGACCACACCGATGCAGTTCCTGGTTCCGGTCCGGACATAAATCCGGTCCGCCTCGGCGATGGTGCGCGGGCTCGGCACCCGGCTTTCCACAACATCGACGCGCTCGATGTGCCGCCATGCCAGGCGTACGCGTGACCCGTACGCGTCTTCCATCTCCACGCCTTGGGCGGAGAAACGTACGACCGTGTCAGCAGCCATCTGCCGGTGCCTGGCCAGTCGTACGCCAACGGCGAGCATCGCCATTCCCGCGGCGGTCAACCCCCATGCGACATGAGGGCCCGGGAGCGCAAGGCATACCGGGATCAACAGGATGAGCGGGCTGAGTAATCGGGCAGCGGTCGCGAGTGAGAACTCGCCTACCATGCGAAACTCTTCCATAAATCAAAACTGACGTCCGGTGACATACGTGTCAATCCGGTGCGCCCGCCCACCGCGCACCCTGTCGGCCCCCGTCAGCTGAAGTCGGCCGCGTGGTCCATGGCCCATTGGCGCAGAGATCGTGCCGGGATCCCGGTGACGTCGTGGACGGTGGCGGTCAGCACCGGGGGCGGCCCGGCGAGCATGGCGGCGTAGCCGTCGAGCAGCACGTCGACGAAGGAGTCGGGGAAGCTCTCGTCGGCCAGCAGCCGCTCTCGGGCCTGCTCTCGGGTGAGCTCCCGCCAGCGCAGCGGCCGGCCCAGCGCCTCGCCGATGACGCGGACCTGCTCGGCCTGAGTGAGCACCTCCGGGCCGGTCAAGGTGTAGGTGGCGCCGTCGTGCCCCGGCTCGGTGAGGGCGCGGACCGCGACGGCCGCCATGTCGGCCTCATGGATCAGGGACATCGGCAGCGCGCCGTAAGCCCCCTCGACGACGTCACCGGCCCGGATCTGGTCGGCCCACCACAACGTGTTCACCGCGAAGGTGCTCGGCCTGATCATGGTGGATGCGATCCCGCAGCCGTGAACGAGCTTCGCCTGCTCCTCGAAGCTGAGATCGGGAACACCGCCCGTACCCAGGAAGACCACCCGGCGGGCCCGCCGGGCGACCAGATCGAGCACGGCGGGCAGCTGTTCGCCGGTGTGCAGCGGCCAGAGCAGGAACACCGCGTCGATGCCGTCCAGGCAGGCCGCGATGGTGTCCGGCGCGGACAGGTCGCCGCGCATCACCTCGACCTCGGCGGGGAAACGGGTGGTGCGCGGATCGCGGGTGACCGCCCGTACGGAGTGGCCGCTCTCGCGCAGCTGGGTGATGATCTGGCCGCCGACGTTTCCGGTGGCGGCGAGGACGAGGATGTTCATGCGACGAGCGTCGCGCACGACCGCCTATCCGTCCCAGCCAGGCGGCTAGGATCGCCGGAAACCGTCACCGCACAGGGATATGTGGATGGATACCGTCGACAGGGGTCTGGTTCACGCGCTGCAGATCGACGGCCGGGCCCCGTTCAGGACGATCGCCGACGTGCTCGGGGTCTCGGAGAACACCGTGGCCCGCCGCTACCGGCGGCTGCGCGGCCAGGGTGCCCTGCGGGTGGCGGGTCTGGTCAACGGCGCTCGGCTGGGGCACACCCAGTGGACCATCCGGCTGCGCTGCACCCCGGACGCGGCTGTGCCGGTCGCCAAGGCGCTGGCCGCCCGTGACGACACGTCCTTCGTGTACCTGCTGTCCGGCGGCACCGAGATCTCCTGCACCGTACGGACGCGCGGCACCCGCGACCAGGACGCCCTGTTGCTGGACAAACTGCCCCGCACCAGCCGGGTCGTCTCGGTCTCCGCTCACCTGCTGCTGCGCAATTTCGTCCTGCCGGACGGCTGGCAGGGGCTGGCCTGGCTGTCACCCGAACAGGCCGACCGGCTGCGGCCGCCGCCAGTAGAAGCCGGAGACGGCCCGATCGATCTCGACGAGGGCGACAAGGCGCTGCTGCGGGCGCTCAATCTGGACGGCCGCGCGTCCTACGCCGAGTTGGCCGCCGCCACCGGCTGGTCGGAGACCACGGTGAAACGCCGTCTGTACGCGCTGCGCGGCCAGGGAATCCTGAGCTACCAGCTCGACGTACCGCCTTCGGCGCTCGGATTCGGCACCGAGGCCCGGCTGTGGATCGCCGCCCCGCCGGCCAAGGCGCTCGAGGTCGGTGCGGCGCTGGCGCGGCATCCCGAGATCGCCTTCGCCGCCCTCACCACCGGCCCCACCAATCTGGTCGCGGCCCTGAACTGCCGCGACCCCCTGGACCTCGGCCGATACCTCACCGAACGGCTCGCCGCCCTGGAGGCCGTCACCACCATGGAGACGGCCCCCATCATCCGCACCGTCAAGCGCGGCGGATCGCTGAGGTTGTAGCGGAGAATCAGACGCCGAGCGCGGAGGGCAGGCTGAGCTCCCGCAGGAACAGCGCCTCGGCGGTGGCGGTGCGACGCAGCTCCTCCAGGTCCACCCGCTCGTTGGGCGCGTGGATGGCCGCCTCCTCGTCCTCGGCCCCGAACAGCAGGATCTCCGCCGCGGGGAACTGCTTCAGCAGCGTGTTCACCAGCGGAATCGACCCGCCCGCCCCCACATCGCGCGGCGGCCGCCCGAAGGCGCGCTCCATCGCCCGGTTGAGCGCCGTGCGGGCCTTGCCGCCCGAGTCGGCCTGGAAGCCCGACCCCACGGTGTAGTCGCCGAACGAGACCTGGGCGCCCCACGGCGTGACCTGCCGCAGGAACTCGACCACCGCGTTCACGGTCGTCTTGGGGTCGCCGGACGGGGGGATGCGGACCGTGACGCGGGCGCGGGCCGCGGGCTGGACCGCGTTGATGGCGCCCGACACCGTGGGCGCGTCGATGCCGGTCACGGTGATGGCGTACGACGCCCACAGGCGGTCCGCCAAGGAGCCGGAGCCGACCAGCGACACGCCGTCCAGCACCCCGGCGGTCCTGCGGAACTCCTCCTCCGACGGTCCCTGACCGAGGAAGGTCCCGCGGGGCAGGCCCGGCACCCGGATGTCGCCGTTGTCGTCGTGCAGCGAGGTCAGCATGCGCATGAGCGCCGAGAGCGCGTCGGGGGCAGCGCCGCCGAACTGGCCGCTGTGCACCGGCTCGCGCAGGGTGCGGACCTCGATGGTGAACGCGGCCATGCCGCGCAGCGAGGTGGTGACCGCGGGGTCGCCGACACGCGGGTTGCCGCAGTCGGCCACCACGATGGCGTCGGCCCGCAGCAGGTCGGGGTTGCGCTCGACGAACGCCTCCAGGCGCTCCCCGGCGTACTCCTCCTGGCCCTCGATGAGGACCTTCACCCCGACGGGGAACTGCCCCTGGAACGCGCGCAGGGCAGTGACGTGCGAGATGATGCCCGACTTGTCGTCCGCGGTGCCCCTACCGTACAGCTGGCCGTCGATCAGGGTCGGCTCGAACGGCGGGGTGCGCCAGGCGGCCGGGTCGCCGGCGGGCTGCACGTCATAGTGCGCGTAGAGCAGCACGGTGGGCGCGCCGGGCGGCGCGGCCACCTCGCCGTACACCGCGGGGAAGCTGCCCTCGACCGCGACTCGCTGCACGTGCGTCAGCCCCGTGCTGCGCAGGAGCTCCTCGGTCATGGCGGCGGCGGCGAGCACGGGCTCCTCGGGATGCCCGGGGAAGGCCACCGACGGGATGGCGGCGAGCCGCTTGAGGTCCTCTACGGACTGCGGCATCGCGGCCGCGACGGCGCTCTCGATCTGGTCAGGAGTCACGGACGGTCCCCCGGGTCGTTCTTCGATAGTTAACGTCTCATTGGATCACAAAGGCTTCACAACGCGTGAAACGGGCATGACCCGCGCGCTAATCTACCTGCGGATTTCGCAGCTGTTACATACCGTTCCTGCGGATCTCGGTTTTCTTGCACACTGCTGCGACGCTTTCGCTTGGCAAACCCGAGGTGAACATGCAGACTGTGGGGAGATCAGACACGAGGGAAGATAATCATGACGCAGCCGGAAAACGAGATTCTCAAGGCCGCGCAGGATCACCTGTGGTTGCATTTCACGAGGCACAGCGCCTACCAGCAGGCGGAGATCCCGACCATCGTTCGCGGTGAGGGCTCCTACATCTACGACATCCACGGCAAGCGCTACCTGGACGGCCTGGCGGGACTCTTCGTGGTCCAAGCGGGTCACGGCCGGAGCGAGCTGGCCGAGGCAGCCGCCAAGCAGGCACAGGAGCTCGCCTTCTTCCCGCTGTGGTCTTACGCGCACCCGAAGGCGGCCGAGCTGGCGCAGCGGCTCGCGAGCCTGGCCCCCGGCGATCTCAACAGGGTCTTCTTCACCACCGGCGGCGGCGAGGCGGTCGAGTCCGCCTGGAAGCTGGCCAAGCAGTACTACAAGCTCATCGGCAAGCCGCTCAAGCACAAGGTCATCAGCCGCCAGATCGCCTACCACGGCACCCCGCAGGGCGCCCTGTCGATCACCGGCATCCCGGCGTTCAAGCAGATGTTCGAGCCGCTCGTGCCCGGCTCGGTGCGGGTCCCGAACACCAACTACTACCGCGCCGACGAGATCAGCGGCATCAAGGGGATGAGCCCGGAGGAGTACGGCATCTGGGCCGCCGACCGCGTCGCCCGCGCGATCGAGATGGAGGGCCCCGACACGGTGGCCGCCGTCTTCGCCGAGCCGGTGCAGAACGCCGGCGGCTGCTTCCCGCCGCCGGCCGGCTACTGGCAGCGGCTGCGCGAGATCTGCGACGAGTACGACGTGCTGCTCGTCTCCGACGAGGTCATCTGCGCCTTCGGCCGGCTCGGCACGATGTTCGGCGGCCAGAAGTTCGACTACGTGCCCGACATCATCACCTGCGCCAAGGGCCTGACCAGCGGCTACTCACCCATCGGGGCCATGATCGCGCACGACCGGCTGTTCGAGCCGTTCAAGAGCGGCGACCAGATGTTCGCCCACGGCTACACCTTCGGCGGGCACCCGGTCTCGGCGGCCGTGGCGCTGGCCAACCTCGACATCTTCGAGCGCGAGGACCTGCTCGGCCACGTCACCAAGAACGAGCCGCTCTTCCAGGCCACCCTCGACGGTCTCAAGGACCTGCCGATCGTCGGCGACGTCCGGGGCTCCGGCTACTTCTGGGGCATCGAGCTGGTCAAGGACAAGACCACCAAGCAGACGTTCACCGACGAGGAGTCGGAGCGGCTGCTGCGCGGTTTCCTGTCGAAGGCGCTGTTCGAGGCCGGGCTCTACTGCCGCGCCGACGACCGTGGCGACCCCGTCATCCAGCTCGCGCCGCCGCTGATCGCGGGGCCGAAGGAGTTCGACGAGATCGGGTCGATCCTCCGCAACGTGCTCACGGAAGCGTGGGCTCGCCTCTAACACTGTTCAAGGACAACGACTGTTCAAGGACAACGCTGTTCAAGGAAAGAAGGGATCAGCCATGAAGATCGGCGTGCCTGCCGAGGTCAAGAACCACGAATACCGAGTCGCCGCAACCCCGGCAGGCGTGCACGAGCTGGTCCGTCACGGCCACGACGTCACCGTTCAGCGAGGCGCAGGGCTGGGCTCGCACATCCCGGACGAGGAATACCTGGCGGCGGGCGCGAAGATCGTCGAAAGCGCCGACGCCGTGTGGGGCGAGGCGGAGATGGTGCTCAAGGTCAAGGAGCCCATCGCCCAGGAGTACCACCGGCTGCGCGAGGGCCTGGTGCTGTTCACCTACCTGCACCTGGCCGCCTCCCGGCCGTGCACCGACGCGCTGCTCGGCGCGAAGACGACGGGCATCGCCTACGAGACCGTGCAGGTCGGCAACAGCCTGCCGCTGCTCGCCCCGATGTCGGAGGTCGCGGGCCGCCTGGCTCCGCAGGTGGGGGCGTACAACCTGATGCGCTTCAACGGCGGACGCGGCGTGCTGCCGGGCGGGGTGCCCGGTGTGGCCCCGGCCAAGGTGGTCGTGATCGGCGGCGGCGTATCCGGGCTGAACGCCGCCCAGATCGCCGTCGGCATGGGCGCCGAGGTCACCGTCCTCGACACGAACGTCGACCGCCTGCGCTTCATCGACGCCATCTACCAGGGCCGGCTCAAGACGCTGGTCTCCACCTCGTACGCGATCGAGCGGGAGGTGCTGAACGCCGACCTGGTCATCGGCGCGGTCCTGATCCCGGGCGCCAAGGCCCCGACGCTGGTCTCGAACGACCTGGTCTCGCGCATGAAGCCGGGCTCGGTGCTCGTCGACATCGCCATCGACCAGGGCGGCTGCTTCGAGGACTCCCGCCCGACCACGCACGCCGAGCCGACCTACACCGTGCACGGGTCGATCTTCTACTGCGTGGCGAACATGCCGGGCTCGGTGGCCAACACCTCCACCTACGCCCTGACCAACGCGACGCTCCCGTACGCCGTCAAGCTGGCCGACCTGGGCTGGCGGGACGCGCTCAAGGCGGACGCGGGCTTGGCGGGTGGGCTCAACACCTACGACGGGCTGCTCACCAACGGCCCGGTCGCGCAGGCGCTCGAACTCCCGGTCACGCCGGTGACCGAGGTCCTCGCCGCCTGACCCTGCCTGAATCGCCTGACCACCACTGGAGCACAGCGGCTTGGCTATCGGACGCCGAGCCGCTGTCGCAGGTCGCGGGCCGTGGCGAGGACGTGGTCGATCTCGCCAGGGCTGGGCCAGGGCGCGCTGCCCGGACGCAGCAGCGTGCCGCGCACCGACGCCAGGTGCTCGATCGCGCTGGAGTGCAGGCCGCTGCGCCGGGCCAGCCAGCCCAGCACGTCCGCGTGGTCGTGCAGCGGTCTGGTCGCCAGGTCCCAGGTGCCGAGAATCTCGGCCAGCTCGCGTACGGCCAGCGAGACGCCGCCCCGGCGGCCCGTTGCGGACGCCGCCAGCTCGGCCCGCGCGGCCAGCTCGGGCTCGGCCGGCCGGTCCCAGGACGGAGGCGGCGGGTCGGCCAGCCAACGCGCGGCCTCGTCCGTCTCCCCGGCCGCCGACAGCAGCCCGGCCAGCTCGATGGCCGCCTGGTGATGTCCGGCCAGCGCGGCCTGCCGGAACCAGTGCCGGCCGCCCGCCAGGTCGCTGAACTCGGCGATGAGCAGCAGCCCGAAGTGGAAGGCGGACTCGGCGTCGCCGCTGGCCGCCGCCCGGCCGAACCAGTGGCCGGCCCCGGCGGAGTCGCCCAGCTCGACGCAGACGAACCCGGCCATCCGCTGGTCCGCCAGCCGGCCCGCACTGGCCGCGCGCTCGAACCAGGCGCGGGCCGTACGCAGATCTCCGTGGGCCAGCGCGCTGCCGCCGAGCTGCGAGGCGGCGCCCGGGTGGTCGCTCTTGGCGGCCAGCCGGAAGTAGGCGCCGGCGCCCTCGGGGTCACGGCTGGCCTGGAGGAGCAGGCCGAGGCAGTAGGCCGACTCGGCGTGGCCGCCGCGCGCGGCGCATTCCCACCAGTGCAGGGTCTCCTCGTCCTCGCCCGCCGCGTACGCCAGGAAGCCCAGGTCGTGCGCGGAGGCTGCGTCGCCGTCGGCGGCCGCTCGGCGGTGCCATTCGCGGGCGGCCGCGACCTCGCCCGCGTCCTCGCAGATCAATGCCAGTCGCCGGGCGGCCGTCCGGGAGCCCTCACGAGCCGCGATCTCGAACCAGCGCCTGGCGGCCGGGACGTCTCCGCGCTGCTCCAGCAGCAGTGTGGCCAGGTTGACCGCGGCCTCGACGTCGCCGGTGGCGGCGGCCAGTTTGTACCAGGAGACTGACTCCTCCAGGCTGCCGTGCTTCTCGTGCCAGACGCCGAGGTTGTAGGCACTGTCGATATTGCCGCCGGCCGCCGCCCGTTCCCACCACTCCTTGGCCGCCGAGCGGTCGCCCCGCTGGGCGCAGAGCCGGCCGAGCCGGTGCGCCGCCTGCGGGTCGCCGGCCCGAGCGGCCATCAGCAGCTCGGGCTCGTCTCCCACCCGTGGCGCCGGGATCGCCGGTGCCGCCACCTCCTCTTGCCACCACGCCATGGCCACAGGGTGCCAGGTAATCGCGTGAATGCGAACAGTAATCGCCGAGGGACTAGGAGAAGTTGATGTAGCCGCTGTACATCCCCATCCCGCATACGTAACGAAGCGACCCTGGGCGCTGCGGCGGCAGGCGCACCGTCGCGGGAAGGGCGACGTCCCGCCCGGCGATCGTGACCGTGCTCGTACAGCCCTGGTCGGCCAGCTTGAAGACGATCTCGACGGGGACTCCGGCACGGGCGGTCACGATCTGCGGCCGGTAGCCGTCGCGGGTCGCCCAGACGGTGACCGTATGGGCACCCTGCCCGGCGCCGGGTCCGCCTGACGCCACCGAACCTGCCCGACCTGCCAAGCCCGCCAGACCTACTGAACCCGCCAGGCCCGCCGAACCTGCCGGAGCCGCGAGCCAGCCGCCCAGACTGACACCCGAGCCGACCGTCCACAGGCCGGCCGCGAGCGCCGCCACCCCGGCCAGCCGGGCGAGCCTGGTCCGCGAGACGCGCCGCAGGACCCAGCCGAGCAGCGCGAAGGCGGGCGCGGTGCCGAGCACGAACCCGGTCATCACCGCCGCGCCGCCCAGCGGCGAGCCACTGGAGACCGCGACCATCTCCATGCCGAGCGTCACCCCGCAGGGGATGAGGATGGTGGCCGCGCCCAGCAGCGGCGCGCTCCGGGGCGCCCGTCTGGGGGCCCCGCAGCCGGGTTGCCGCCGGCGGAGCAGCCTGATCGCGTACGTGATGACCGCGACGCCCGCCGCCACGAGCAGCAGCGCCCGCGCCTGCGGAGGCAGGCTGACGGCCGAACCCGCCAGGCCGAGCAGCGCCCCGGCGGCCGCGTAGGAGGCCAGCCGCCCCGCCAGGAACCACCCCACGAGCATCGGATCACGCGACGGCCCCCGCTCGTCGCCATCGCAGCCGCCCGAGGTGAGGCCTACGAGCAGCCCGCCCTGCACCGCGGTGCAGGACGCGGTCCCCGCTACCAGTCCGGCGGCGATCCCGCTGGCGAGCAGGGCGATGGGCTGCACGGTCAGCCGCGGAGCGCCAGGTCGTCCAGCGCTCCGCTCTTGGCCGCCTCGACGATCGAGCCGAACTGGTCGAGGCTCATCTCCACCCGCTGCCCGAAGTCGTCGATGATCAGCACCTGACGCTCTTCCGGCGCCGAACGGTCGACGAACAGCTCAGGGCAGCCACAGTTGCATTGGCCGCAGAATCGGGCGATCGACTGCATAAGAGCCCCCACTTCTCGACAGTCCCTAGAGGCAACTTAACGTCGCGAACCGGATGCGGCCAGTCACAGTTGTTTTACCCGCGTGACGGTTTAGCTTTCGCCGTGGCTCTTGAGCGCCGGGTGGGTCAGCTCTTGAGCACTGATATCCGCTCGAAGTACTCATCGTCGCTCATCTCGCCGCGCGCGTACCGCTCGGCGAGGATCCGCTCCGCCGACGTGGTCGCTCCGGCCTCGGTACGGTGCCAGCGACCTTTCTGCCAGGTCCGAGCGGCCAGGGCGACGACGGCCACCCAGAACAGGCCCCAGAGAACCGGGATGATCGGCCAGAATCCAGCGCCCCAGCCCCAATGCGTCATTGTGTTCATGCATCCAGAGTCGTCACCGGGCGAGCCCGGCGCATCGGACCGTGGGCTCGTCGTGCGCTCCACCCAGGGGAGTGTCCGGCTTCTTTCGTCGTACGCCCTCGGGGGTAGTCGGCCGGCCTCGTCGATGCCCAGCCGCAGCGGCCGGGCGACGCGTCAGGCTCTGGCCTCGATCAGAAAACGGGTGGAATGGGCGATGAACGGCCCGTCTTCCTGGATGCGTTCGTGCAGCTCGCGCAGCTCTTTCCGGTAGCGGTCGACCGAGAAGCCCGGCACGGTCCAGATCACCTTGCGCAGGAAGTAGATCACCGCTCCGATGTCCCGGAATTCCATCCGCAACGACTCGGCCCGCAGATCGACCACGGTGAGCCCGGCCTGCACGGCCGCCGCCCTGGCCTTCTCGGGGTCGCGGCTGGAGCCGTCCTGCGGACCCATGAAGAATTCGGTCAGCTCGGCGACGCTGCGTGCGCCTACCTGCTGGGAGAAGTAGGTGCCACCCGGCCTGAGTACGCGGGCGATCTCGGCCCACCAGGTGCGCACCGGGTGACGGCTGACGACCAGGTCGAAGGCCGCCGTGCGGAACGGCAGGCGGGGCAGCTCGTCGTCGGCCACCACCGCGGCGCCGCGGGCGCGCAGCCGCTCGGCGGCCAGGGCGAGGTTGGGCGGCCACGACTCGGTGGCGACGGTGACCGGCGGGAGCTTCGGGACCCCGGCCAGGATCTCGCCGCCGCCGGTCTCGATGTCGAGCGCGGCCTCGGCGGTGGCCATCCGGCCGGCCAGTTGGCGGGAGTATCCCCAGGAGGGGCGGGCCTCCGTCGCCCGGCCGTCGAGCCAGGAGAAGTCCCAGCCGTCCACGGAGACCGACTCGGCCTCTGCGACTAGGTCGTCGAACATGCGGTGGTCCATCGTTCGAGCGTCTTCAACTCTCTGTGTTTACCTGAGTAAAACGGACATCAGCGTAGCCTCGTCGCTTTCCGACCGAGGTCGGGAGGCGATCCGGTGGAAGCCGATGCCGCGTCCGTCCGGCGAGCTGGGCGGACCGTGGTTGAGAGCCGCGTTGTCGGGGCCTGATTCCGCATTCCCAGATGGGGTGCGGCTCTTGGGCCACCGCCCCGCCGGACGCTGTCCCGTTGGTGCGAACACCAATGGGGGCGGGGACCGAGCGCCAGTCAGGCACCCGGCTGTTGCCGAACATTACCATCTGATTACTTTCAGTGGTGGTAGATCGGAAGCTTCGATCACAGTTCTCCTGGCGGCCACAGGTTGGCGTAGCGAGCGCTGGCAACGGTTCATACCCTGCCAGGGGGGTGAGGCACGATCAACCCGATTTCAGGCGGCCAGCCGGTCGGCCAGTCAGCAGCCGGTCAGTCGGTCGGCTGTCGGTGGCCCGGGCGCCGGACGGTCGGTTAGGCGGCCAAGCGGGCGCGGACCTCGGCGCGGTCGATGCCGAGCTGGTCGATCAGCTCGGCCACCGGATCGGGCCGTCCCTGCGCGAGCAGGGCCAGCAGCAGCTGGGCCGGTGCGGCGGTGCTCCTGACCTTGCGGGTGGTCGTCTTGATCGTCTGGTTGATCGCCGCCCGCGCGCTGGACGTCAGCGCGGTGCGCGGCACGGCCGGATGCTTGCGCGGCCGTGCCCGTGGCACCTCGCCGGCGTCGATCCCGAGCGCTCGCAGCGACGCCCGGTCGAGCTCTTCGAGTGCCATCCGCGCCCGTTCCAGATCCACGCCGAGCGCTCGGGCGGGGGCCAGATCCGGCTGGCGCAGCAGCCCGAGCAGCAGATGCTCGGTCCCCAGCCGCCGGTCGCCACGCTGCCTGGCCTCCTCCAGCGCCGCGGTCACGACCACTCCGAACGGGCTCTTCTCCGTTCCGAACATGCCAACCCTCACTTTCCGTACTCCGCAGCACTTTCGTGGTGCGCGTCACTTTCCGTACTTCGCGTGTACCGACTGCCGCGACATGCCGAGCGCGTCGCCGATCTGCTCCCACGTCCACCCCTGCTCCCTGGCCAGGGCCACGGAGACGGCTTCGACCTGCTCGGCCAGCCGGTGCAGGGCGCCGACCGCGCGCAGTCCCATGGCGGGGTCGTTCGACTTGATGCGTTCAGAGAGTTCTCCCATGTCCACATCGTCAGGCTAGATTGACAGAGCAACTTTGTCAATCTAGCCTGACGGGCATGGAAGAAGTAGTGATCATAGGAGCGGGCCCCACGGGGCTCATGCTGGCCTGCGAGCTGCGCCTGGCCGGCGTCCGTACGACCGTGCTGGAGAAGAGAGCCGAGCCTGGCGACCTCCCCAAGGCCAACGGCCTGGGCGGGCAGATCATCCAGTTGCTCGACCATCGGGGCCTGCTCGAACGGTTCAGCGCGGGCAGCCCGTTCGCCGGACGCGCGCCGGGCTTCCCGTTCGGCTCGGTGCCCCTGAAATTCGCCGAACTGGGCGACGAGTCCCCGTTACAGCTGCTGATGATCCAGCAGCCCCGCCTGGAGCGGCTGCTGCGCGAGCGCGCGGCCGAGCTCGGCGCCGAGATCAGCTGGGACCACCGGCTGAGGACGCTCGCCCATGACGACGAAGGCGTGACGCTGGAGGGTGACGGCTTCCGGCTCCAGGCCAGCTACGTCGTCGGCTGCGACGGCGGCCACAGCCTAGTACGCGAACAGGCGGGCATCGGCTTCCCCGGCACGACGGACGACGAGGTGCTGCGGCTCGGCCACTTCGCGGCGCCGGATGCGAGCATCTTCGACACACCGCAGGTCAATGGCCTGCAGCAGGGCTGGAACCAGACCCCGAACGGCCGCCTGCTGCTCACCTCGCTCCAGCCCGGCGTCCACATCGTCGGCGTACGCGAGAAGGGGGTGGCGCCCGCGACGGCCGTCACACTGGCGGAGTTCGAGGCCGCGGTGCGCCGGGTCATCGGCGTCGACCTGCCGCTGGGCGAGCCCATCTGGCTGTCGAGCACCGTCTCGCAGGCCCGCGTCGCCGACCACTACCGCGAGGGCCGAGTGTTCCTGGCGGGTGACGCCGCCCATCTGTTCCCGGCAGGCGGCTCGGCGCTGAATGTCGGCCTGATGGACACCGCCAACCTCGCCTGGAAGCTGGCTGCCCACCTGCACGGTCACGCCGCGCCCGGCCTGCTCGACACCTACGAGTCGGAACGCCGCCCGGTGGCCGTCCACACCCTGCGCCACACCCGCGCCCAGGCGGCCCTGGAACGCCTCACCGGCGAGGACGGCACGGCCCTGCGTGACCTCCTCGCGGAACTGTTCGCCTTCGACCAGCCCTTGCGCCGTCTCGGCGACATGCTCCAGGGCTCCGACATCCGGTACGGCACCGCGCCCCACCCACTGACCGGCCGATTCGCCCCCGACCTGACACTGACCACCACGGAAGGGCCGACCCGCGTGGCGGAGCTCATGCGCCCGGCCGGCTGGGTGCTGCTCAACCTGGGCCCTTCGGAGCTCGGCGACCTGGCGAGCGACGAGCGCCTCCAGGTCGTCGCCGCGCACTGCGCGGATCCGCCCGCCGACGTCCTGCTGATCCGCCCCGACGGCTACGTGGCCTGGGCTGGCACGGAGGGCCTGCCCGAGGCGATGACCACCTGGCTCACCCCTCAACCGGCGTAACAGGCGTCAGCAGGCGCCAACGGGTGGCAACAGGCGTCAGCGGGCGATGGCCATGCCGAAGGGCACCGGGCCGAGCGCGCGGACGAGGTCGCCGACCATCAGCATGAACGCCTCCGGCACCCGCGCCGTCTCCACCCCACCGAGATCGATGATCCACTCAGCCGCCCACCCCAGGTCGGCCAGCAGGCCACCGACGGCCTTCTTGGCGTCGGCGTCGTTCCCGGACAGAAAGGCAGTGGGCGGAGTGGCCGGCCGAGCCGGTTGAGCCATGATCGATTCGTGCACGGTGTTGAGTGTCTTCACCACGCGTACATCCGGCAAGGCCCGCTGGATCTCCTCGGCGAGGCTGCTGCCCGGATACAGCAGCGCCGACGCGAAGCCGTGCGCGTCGGACTCGGTGGCGTTGGCGACGTCGACCAGCACCTTGCCCGCCAGCTCCGCCGCGAGGCCGGTGAGCACCTCCACCGACACGGGGCCGGGCATGGCATTGATCACCACCTCCGCCGATCCCGCCGCCTCACGCAAGCCGATGACGGGAAAGACGGCGTCCTCGCGCGGGGCACGAGAGCCCACGACGAGCTCGTGCCCCGCGTCGCGCAGCCTGCCGGTGAGGGCTCGGGCCACCGCGCCCGAGCCGAGAATGGCGATCGTCGTCATGCTCTCTTCACTCCTCGATCAGTCAGGATGAACCCTGCTCACGAGCGAAGTTAGGCGGTGCTACGGTCGAACGGCAGTACGCACTTCAAGGTGACCAACGCACGTGAGGGGATGCCATGACTACTCGCACCGCCGCCCAGCGGCACGCCGAGAGCCGGCTCTCCTACCAGGCCCGCTTCACCGCCTGCCCGGCCAACCGGCTGATCGAGCGCATCGGTGACAAGTGGGTGGCCGTCCTGCTCAACGAGCTGGCCGACGGCCCGCGCCGCTTCGGCGACCTCGCTCGCGCGATCGCGGGCGCCAGCCAGAAAATGCTCACGGAGACACTGCGCCACCTCGAACGCGACGGCCTGATCTCGCGCACGGTCACTCCAGCGGTGCCGGTCCGCGTCGACTACGCGCTCACTGATCTGGGACGGAGCCTCCTGCCCGTCATGGCGGTCATGAAGCAGTGGGCCGAGCAGAACATCGACCGGATCGACAGCGCCCGCGAGGCGTACGACGCACGCGACCACTGAAACCCGTCACCCGCCCTCCAGGCAAGGCCTTCGCCAGAGGGGCGCTTCGCGCTCGCGCGTAGTGCCCACGCTGAGGAGCACGGCGGGCGTTTCAGCTGCACTGGCTCAGTCCGCGGTTCTCGGGCGGCTCGGCGCGGTCCAGCAATATGGGGCGGTTGGGGCTCCGGGGAAGCGGCTCAAATATCCTGCGCCCTGTCGAGCTATGATCGACGCAGTTCCCAAGCTGACAGCGCGGGTTCGACTCTCGTCACCCTTTCACTGTTCGCCGATCCTCGATGTCCGCCTCAAGCGAGGGAGACCGGCATGGCAATCCCGTCATGGTTCGACGCCCTTCCCGAAGTGATGGGTGAAGCCGAATACCGCGCGCTGCCCGAGGACGTCGCCGCAAGCATCGAGGTTGTGCACGGCCACGTGATCAAGTGTGAGTCACCGGCTCCTCAGCACAACCGGATCGCGCGTCGCCTCGCCAGTTCGCTGGAAACCGCGCGTCCTGTCAGTGGTCCATGCATGAGTGTCGAGACCGACATTGATGTAGTGCTCTGGCGGGTGCCCAAGTTCACGTTCCGGCGTCCGGATGTCGTGGTCTATAAATGCCTGGACGATCCTGGCCAGAAGCCGGAGGCATCGCAGACCCTTGCGGTTGTCGAGGTGTCCTCGCCGGGAACGGTCCGCGAAGACCTCACCGACAAACGCGTCCAGTATGCGGCCTCCGGTATCCCGCTTTACCTTCTGATCATGCTGGACGAGAAATACGAGATCGTTGAGGTGAAGGAGTTCCACCTCGACGCAGTCGCTTCGGAGTACCGGCTCCATCAGGTGCACAGGTCCGAACTCGAGCTGGAACTCCCCATCAGAGCGGCTATCCCGTTCCTCACCCTGACCGCCCCCTGACAACCGGCCGTGTGCTCGTTGCGTGCACCCGCGAACACCAGCGCCTCAAATCCGACGACAGGCCGATGCGGATGTGGTGGCATGTCGCCCTGCTACGGCTCAGAGGCCATGAGCACTTCGTGGAACGACAGGTGACCTACGCCCGCCCCGTGAGCGATCACTTGCGGTAGATGTGAATGTTCTTGAGGTAGTTGTCGCTGCGGGCCGACATCCCCGTCCGCCCGTAGCGTCCGCACTCGAAGTAGTGGGTGGCGGCCCCGCGATCGTCGAAGCTGGTCCTGTACTGCCGGTTGACGAAGACGTGCACCTTGCCTGCCGCCGTGTCGTGGACGACGTTGAGCCGGATGTAGGTGTCGTACACCGGAGCGAAGATCTGTGTCGTGGAGTCGTAGTAGTTGATGCTGTTGGTGTTCATCGCCCAGCCTCATGAAGGCCGTCGCGGACGTGGCGCCACCGAAGTCCTGCATGACGCAGAGCCGGTACGCGCCCGCGCCCACCTTCATGTCCCACTCGAACTGCGCCTGTCCCGAGGTGTAGTCGTTGTGGAAGCGCAGCTCGCTGCGTGGGCCCGAGTCCTGGCCGGAGACGCTGCGGGTGGAGGTGGCGACCAGCCTGGTGATCCGCGAAAGCACCGCCCCCGCCCCCTGACCGCCCATTGCGAGTACCTGTCGCTCAGCTACGGCTCAGAGGCTGATAAGCGCTTCGCGGAACGTCCGTGTGTCGGTGTCGTCAGGCCAGCGCTCGCGCAATTCGCTGTCCAGCGTCTGTAGCTCGCGGCGAATGCGGGCTGAGCCTGTCTGATGGGCGATGCCCAGCGCCTCGTGCCCCAGGTGGGCGGCGCGGCTCGGCTCCGCGAGGGAGGATTGGGCGACGGCTACGGCAAGTTTGGCCGTGAGGTGGCCGCGGTCGCGGGTGAGGTTGGGGGGAAGTTTGCCGATCTGGGCCTGGAGGATGGTGGCGGCGGTGTCGGCGCGGCCAGCGGCCCGGTGGCAGACGGCGCTTTGCTCCTGGAGTGTGTCGAGGTCGTAGGAATGCAGGTAGACCGGTACGTGCTGACGGGTGACTTGCGGATGGTCGCGTAGGGTTTCGGCGGCTTGGTCGAGAAGGGTGAAGCACTCGTCGTGCTCACCGAGCATGGCCAGTCCACGGGCCAGTTGCTGTGCGGCCAGGGCGTCCAGCTTCGGCTCCAGCGCATCAGAGTTGCGACGGGCGGCGCCGGCGAGTTGGACGACGGCGGCGTGATCATCGGTCAGGCAGGCGATGTTGGACTGCCGGACCAGCAGGTAGGCCGACATTTGGGAATCTCCTGCGCATTGGGACCATTCGGCGGCTCGCCTGGTCCAGTGCATGGCGCTATTGGGTTCGCCGAGGTCTTGGTGCAGCCAGCCGGCCATCTCGGCGTACTGGGCCAGCACCTGAAGGAGTGGCGCGGCATGGCGGGTGCCGGCGCCGCGGCGGAGCTCGTCCAAGACGTCGATCTGCGCCAACACCGGACGAAGCAGGGAGCGAGGGCCGAGCATCTTGTCAGCGGTGTAGTGCTCGGCCAGCACACGCCGGAAGTAGTCGATGACTTCGCCGTCGATGCGCGATGGCTGCTCGATCGCGCGGGCTACCCGCTGGGCTTGATCCGGGTCGCCGAGGCGGCCGGGCAGAAGGGAGGTGAGTGCTCCGCCGGCGAGCAGGTGGGTGAACTGGCGTCGTGAGAGCGTCACGCGCACGCTCCTTCGTCAAGAGGGAGGATGCTCGGGCGATAGCATCGCATATAGGCGTTCACGGGACACACGGACGTCAGGTATTCGATCCCATTTGGCCGAGGACTGAATGATGTCCTTCGCCTGATTGTTCACTCGAGCGGAGCTGATGAAGGGCAGTGCCCGCGTCAGGCCGTATATGTGGTGGACGGCGAGTGTCGGTTTATTAGCCTGGATTGCTGTTTGCGCCAGGCGGCCTAGGTATTGGGCCTGAAAGAGGAGGGACCACTGTCCCATGGCTTCGGCGGCATTGCCCAGGAGCTGTTCCGCTTGATTGAACTGTCCCAGCTGGCTCAGGCCGATGGCTACATCTCCGCCGAGGGTAGCTTCCGCAAACGCGCTCAGTCCGCGCGCGTCCAGGGCGCGATCAAGGGCAGTTCGCGCATCTTTCTGGCTCCCCTTGATGCCGGCCAGGGCACGTCCCAGGCGCATGTGCAAGCTGGATTGGCGGCTCGAGGGAAGACCTGGAATTCGGAGCCCGCGCTGGGCGTACTGCACCGCCCGCATTGGGTCATCGCGGTAGAGGCTGACGCGGCTCAGCGCATCGTAGGCGCGTGCCTGCGCCGGGAAGTTCTGTGCATGGTGTGCTAGGTCAAGTGCGGTCATGCCCGCGTGCTCGGCTTGAGCGAGCCGCCCGGCGTCGTACAGGGCAATGCCGGCCTGATACATGAGATCGGAAGCAGCCCCTTGTAGCTCGATCCCAACCGTTTTCATCGGGATGTGAGTAATTTGCTTCACATGCCCTAGAGCGCGGGCCGCAATCGGCACCCCTCCAAGCTCATAGCGGCCACGTGCCAGGCTGTCGGCGAGCGCGCGTACATAGTCCGGATCGAGATAGGGATTCGAACTGACAGCGGATGGCACGAACATCACGGATGCGGCGGCTGCCAGGAATTCCCTGCGTTCCACAGGTTCCTCCACAGAAGGTGAAAAGCGCATCTCCCAGCCGACGCGCGCGAGCAGCTGTTTTGCCCTGGTCAAACTCGTATCGGCGACGCCGCGGCAGACGCGCGATATCCATGCTTGAGAAACTCCCAACTCTTGGGCGAGCTGGATCTGTGTCCAATTCCGTTCTTCCATGATCGCTTTAAGCGCTTCGGGGAGAGTCCGTACGTCCACCAGCTGAGCTTATAGCGGAGGGGTATTGGCTTAATACTTCCTTATACCTCTGAGGAATACCCGTGCTGGTTCTGTGGAAACAGGCTGCGAGAACATGGCCATCTCGCGAGGTGAGGCACGTCACGAGTTCGGACGTGATGACGGCGATGGAGGCAGACGGTGTCATTGGCCCATCAGCACGGAACGCCCACACCCACCAGCACTGATGTGCAGGGCGGTATGACCCTGATCTCGGCCGCGAGCCTGTGGCGCAGCAACAAGGCGCCGCGAGAGGCGCGAATGGCCTTGTGCGGTTGGCTTCGGCAAGATGATCCGCTCCTGCTGGATGCGCAACAGGTCGTGACCGAGTTGATCTCGAATGCCGTCACGCATGTCGAGGGCGGTGAGGGGCGCGACTGGGTGGTGCTGCGGGTAATTCGTGGCAGCGGCTCTCTTCGCGTCGAGGTGATCGACGCGGGCGCCCTCGGTGGGGACGGGCCACACGTCGTACGGCAATCTCCGCCCCCAGATCCGTCGACGTGCGAGGGGTTGAAGGCCCTGACGGAATCAGGACGGGGCTTGCACATCGTGAAGACGCTGTCTAGCGCCTGGGGCACATACCTGAGCGGTGAACGCCGTGTGGTCTGGGCCGACTTGCCGTACCCGGCTGCTTCAAGATGCGAAGAGGTGATGGGATGATCAAGGAAGACCTCGAAGAGCGGTTCGGCGACAAATGGGAGATCCACGCATTTCTTATGATCGGCGTTGCGGCCTCCCGTAGACAACGAAGGTTGACGCCAGCGGAGGCAGGAAGCGGCATGGTTCTTGTGCTCCTTGCCGCCAACCTGGAGGAGTTGGCCGACAAACTGGCGGCGCAGCCGGACTCCCGCACGCCGGTCACGCGTCTGACAGCCCAAGCCATAGGCGGGGTTAGGGCTCCCAATTTCGGATGGTCGGCCATGCCTGGCTCATGATCATTAACCACAAGCCCGTGACCAGCCGAACGCCGTTCAACGGCCTTCCCCCTGTGGCTGGTCACGCACCCCCATGGTCCTGCCGCTGAAGGCGGAGAAAAGAGAGACAGGCTCCGTCCATCCATGCCTGTCTCTCGGAAGTGGACGTTGGGGGGCGGCTCCGCCGCCGAGCCTGGCCTGGTGCAAGCGGCGGGGCCGCAACAAGAGTCGTCGACCCAGCCGTTGAGGCGGCACGGCTCTACGGCGCCTGTTCGGGTTTGGAGCTCTCCTGCGAAGTTGCCTCGGCGCCTGACGGCGGGGTGCGGAGTTGGCCGTCTCGCGTCCGCCTGTCGGGGGTGCGTAGCACGATCCGCAGCACCTGGACGGCGCGGTTCTGGCGCTTGGCCGACGGGCACACAGGGCGGTCAGGCCCGCTGCGACGACGATGATCGCCAAGGAGAGTGGCAGCACCGAGGCACTTAAGCCCACTGTCTTGAAGAAGTCGAGCACTGACGGCCTCCTGGCAGCGCGAAGCTTGCCAGAGGTCTCTCCCGCCCGGCTCAAGGACGGACCAACAGCCCCGGGGCCCCTGGAGCGGGGCTGCACCGCGATGACGAGGCTGCTGCGAAGGGATACTCCCCCTGTAATGCGATGAGCAAGGCCGGGCGAACTCGTCGTCTGTATGCGAGGGAGTGAACTCCTTCCCGAAGCTCCGTCGACGTGCGGTGGGGGTGATGGGACATCCGGCACTGGGCGGGCGTAGGGGACTGATGGGAAGAAGAAGCGGGCGTACGGCGAAGGGTGGGTGAAAGCAACGATCACCATCCGGAAGGCACACTCATGACGGAGACGGGCACGTGACCGCCGACGTGGGCGAGCAGGTGACCGACGCCGACCTCGTCGCCGGTTACCGGCGGGATCTCGAGCTGTTCACCGCCGTGCATGACCGCTATTTCCGCGACATCTACCTGTACGTTGCGGGCCGCCTGGACACGCAGGTGGCCGAGGACATCGCGGCGGAGACGTTCCTGCTGGCCTTCGATCGGCGCGATCGTTTCGATCCGGAGCAGGGGGGATTACGGCCTTGGCTGTTCGGGTTCGCCACGAACCTGGTGGCCAGGCATCGCCGTAAGGAGGCCCGCCACTACAAGGCGCTGGCCCGGCTGGACCCCGCGCCGGTCGTGGAAGGGCACGAGAACCGGGTCCTCACCTCAGTATCCGCCCAGCGCATGCAGCCGCAACTGGCCATGGCGCTCGCCTCGCTGAACGCTGGCGAGCGTGACGTGCTGCTGCTCCTTGCGCTGGGAGAGCTGAGCTACGACGAGATCGCCCAGGCGCTCGGCATCTCCATCGGCACGGTGGGTTCGCGGCTCAGCCGGGCCCGCGCCAAGATCCACGCCCGGATCGACAGCACCCTCATAGACAGCACGCTCACAGGCAAGGAGACCCCATGAATGACCTGGAAGAGGTGGCCAGTCTGCTGGCCAAGCCGGAGCCGTCCGAGGAGGTGGTCACGCGCAGCCGGAGCAGGCTACAGCACAGGACGCTGGGCCACAGGACGCTGGGCCACAGGACGCTGGGCCAGAGGATGCGGAGCCGGGGGCGCGTCAGGTGGTTCGTGCCGGGCGTGGCGCTGGTCGCCGCCGGGGCGGCCACCGCGGTCGTGATCGCTACGGGGGCGGTCACGAACGCGGGCGCACCGGCGCATGTGATCGCCGCGGCTCCGGTCTCGGGCAAGGAGGTCCTGCTCATGGCGGCCGTAAGCGCGGAACGTACGCCGCAAAGCTCCGGGACCTACTGGCATGTCACCACCACGTGGTCGAACGAGATCCCCCTCCATGAGAGCTGGACCTCGCGCGACGGCAAGCGCTGGACGAGGAACGAGCCGCAGGACACTCCGGGCATCGTCGTACCGACCCAGATCTCGCTCATGCTCAAGGGCGCCCCCGTGAGCTTCGATGACCTCGAGAAGCTGCCGACGGACCCGGAGGCGCTGAAGGCGTGGCTCGTCCAGCGCAAGGGCAACCCGAACAACATGTCCACGTCCGAGATACAGGGCAACCCCACCTTCAGCCTGCTCGCGCTGATCATGGAACTGCCCGTGCCTGCTGAGGTCCGTTCCGCGGCATTCCGGGCGCTCGCCGCGACGCCGGGAGTCGAGAACACGGGCGCGGTCGAAGGCGGCCAGGCCCTGCGGATGCCCGACCCCAACGGCGGGAAGAGGGGGATCGAGATGGTCGTCGATCCCGGGTCCGCCCGGGTCGTCCGGGCCAACCTCATCCTCTCCGGCGACGGAGGCGTGGGGTGGAGCAAGGGGTACATTGCCATTGATACCGATTGGACGGACGAGCTCCCCGCGACGCCGAAGGGCCGCCCGTGACCAGAGGCAAGGCGTTACTCGCCGCCGTCCTGATGACGGAAGAAGCAGGCGTAGCCGCTGATGGCGGTCCGTTTCCGGCCCGAGGGCCTGGACGACGCCAACCGCGCCGCCGCCGGGAGCGTGACCCGTCGCCAGGCATCAGCCCAGGTCGCGGTTCCGCAGCCGGTTTGGGTCGTTCAGCTCAGGTCGAGGTGGGCGAGTTCGGTGCGGGTGGTGACGCCGAGCTTGGGGAAGGCGCGGTACAGGTGGTGGCTGACGGTCTTCGGGCTGAGGAAGAGCTGGGCGGCGATCTCCCGGTTGGTGATCCCCGTGGCGGCGAGGCGTACCACCTGCTGCTCCTGGGGTGAGAGCAGGGCGGCCAGGTCAGGGCCGCCCTGGGCCACGTTCTCGCCCGCCGCGCGCAGCTCGGCGCGGGCCCGCTCAGCCCAGGGGCGGGCGCCGACGCGCTCGAAGGTCTCCAGCGCCGCGCGCAGGCGGGCCCGGGACTCGTGCCTGCGGCGGTTGCGGCGCAGCCACTCGCCGTGGAGCAGGTCGGTGCGGGCCCGCTCGTAGGGCCGGTTCGCCTCGGCGTGCGAGCGCGCGGCCTGCTGCCAGTGCCGTTCCGCCTCGTGGTCGTCGTGGGCGAGGAGGGCACGGCAGCGGTGCAGCACGGCCTCCGCCCACGGATGACCGGCGGCCGCGGCCCAGGTGGCGAAGCGGGCGAGCGGTTGCTCCGCGCGGGCGGGCAGGCCCAGTCGCACGGCGGCCTCGATCTGGTCGGGAGCGAAGTAGATCGGCATGATCTGGTGCCGGAGCGGCCCGCGGGCGGCGGCGTCGAAGCGTTCCAGCGCCGCCTCGAAGCGGCCCTGGCCGAGGTCCAGCAGGCCGAGCGCCCATTCGGCCCAGCCGACGATGGTCGCCACCGGATGGGCGGCGACGTGCGCGATCGTCCGTTCGGCGAGCTCGCGGCATTCCTGTTCGTGGCCCTGGACGGCGCTCGCCATGGCCATGACGCTCTCGAAGTGCGCGACGCGATGCGTGTGGCCGATGTCGACGGCGAGCCGACGGCCCTCCGTCGCGGTCGTGACGGCGTCGCGGAAGCGCCCGAGGTACATCTGGTGGATCGCCAGCACGGCCTGGGCGAGCGGCAGCAGCCCGATCAGGCCGACGGCCCGGCATTCCTCGATCGCCGACTGGGCGATCGCCGCCCCGTTGTCGAAGTCCCCCGAGATCCCGGCCAGCGAGCAGATGCTGATCCTCAGGGCCGTCATGCCGGCGGGGATCGCCACGGCCACGGCGATGAGCTCACGGAACGGCGGTAGCGCCCGGTCCAGGTCGCCGGCCAGGAAGTCGGCCATGGCGCGGGCCGCCCGGACGAAGCCGTCCAGCCCGTCCTCCGGCGACAACGGCAGCTCGGCGAGCCGCGCCGCGGACTCGGCGACGGCCGCCGGATCGCTGAGGTACCACGCGTTGCGCACGGCGTCGAGCAGGATCAGCGCCGCGGCCTTGCGATCCAGGACGGAGATGGAGGCGGCGCCGTCGAGCAGGATCCGATGGGCGTCGTGCACGGCTCCCCGGTCGAAGGCGATCCGGCCGCGCAGCGCCGCCAGTCGCGCGACGGTCAGCGGGTCGTCGTCGAGCCGCCGCGCCTGCTCGGCCAGGCCCTGCGCGTGCTCCAGGACGCCGGCGTCCGCGGCGGCCTCGGCTGCCAGGGCCAGCCGCCGGGCCCGTTCGGCCAGGCCGGGGGTGAGCCGCGCCGCCCGCTCCAGGGCCGCGGCGGCCGCGGCGTGGCCGGCGCGCTCGCGGGCGCGGCCCGCCGCCTGCTCCAGCGCGGCGGCGATCGGCTCGTCGCGGCCCGTCGTGGCGGCGGCCAGGTGCCAGGCGCGGCGGTCGGCATCCTGCTCGTCGTCGAGTACGCCGGCGAGGGCGCGGTGCACGGCCAGGCGTTCGTCGTAGACCGCCCGCCGCGCCGCCGCAGTGCGCATGAGCGGGTGGCCGAAGGAGATCCGCCCGTCGGCGGTGGACAGGAAACCGGCGTGTTCGGCCGGGCCCAGGGCACTGCCGTCAACCCCCAGCCGGCCGGCCGCGCGCAGCACGACGTCGAGGTCCTGGGCGTCGTCGAGGGCCGCGACCAGCAGCATCGTCTGGGTGCCCGGCGGCAGGACGGCGATGCGCGCCTCGTACGCCTCCTGGATCCTGCGCGGCAGCGGCAGCGGTTCCTGCGCGTGCCGCAGCGCCTCGGGGGCCCGGGGCAGCTCGATCAGAGCGAGCGGGTTCCCGCCGCTCGCGGCGAGGATCCTCTCCCGCACCGACGGACCCAGCCCGGGCGTGCGCTCGCGCAGCACCTCGCCGGCGGCCTGCCGATCGAGTCCTTCGAGCCGCAGCTCGGGGATCCCGGGCGCGTGGAAGCCGTCCCTGGCGGCGAACAGCAGGGCGATCCCCTCGGAGTGCAGCCGCCGGGCCGCGAACAGCAGCGCCTCGGCCGACGATCGGTCCATCCACTGGGCGTCGTCGACCAGACAGAGCAGCGGGCCGTCCTCGGCCAGTTCGGTGAGCAGCGACAGGGCGGCCAGGCCGATGAGGAAGCGGTCCTCAGGGGCGTCCCCGCCGGCGGTGGCCAGGCCGAACGCGCCCTCCAGCGCCCGGGCCTGCGGCGCCGGCAGCCGGCCGATCCGGTCGAGGGCCGGGCGGAGCAGCAGATGGAGCGCCGCGAAGGGCAGCTCGGCCTCGGTCTCGATGCCGGTGCCGCGCAGCGGTCGCAGGCCCTCCGGCGACTGGGCCGCGTGGTCGAGGAGCGCGGACTTGCCGATGCCGGGCTCGCCCCGGAGTATCAGGCTGGCGCTCCGGCCGTCCCTGGCCCGTGCGAGCAGCGCCTCGATCTCCGCCAGTTCTCGTTCCCGCCCTCGCAGCACGATCAGAATGTACCGTCCCTCGCCAGACCGGCATCAGTCGCATCACCCGACAATCGTCCGATACCGGCCGGACGCCTCCGATCCCTAGCGTCGTACCGCAAGCGCGATCCGCGCACAGACGTAAGGGGAAACATGTGGACCTCCTTATCTTTCTGATCTTGTTCGTCGTGCTGTGCGGGTGGCTCGACCACTGGGCCACCCGCGCCGCCGAGCCCGTCGCCAAGGAAGGACGCTAGATGTTCATCGGACACTTCGGCCTGGCCGCTGCGGTCAAGGCCCGCGAGCCGCGCGTCCCGCTGTGGTCGCTCATGCTCGCCACGCAGTTCCTCGACGTCGTCTTCGTGGCCCTGTACCTGGCGGGCGGGATCGAGTCCTTCAAGGCCGTCGCCCCCGGAACCTACGGCGAAGCGCTGATCAACGCGCAGTACACCCACTCGCTGCTGGGCGCCTTACTGCTATCGGCGCTGTACGGCGGCCTCAGCGCCCGGCGGTGGGGCCGCAGGACCGGTTGGTTGCTGGGCGCGATGGTGTTCAGCCACTGGCTGCTCGACCTGCTGGTCCACCGCGCCGACCTGCCGCTGCTGCCCGGTAACGCCGGCGGCCTGCCGCTGCTCGGCCTCGGACTGTGGCAGGTCCCCTGGGCCACGGCCGTCATCGAAGGGGTCCTCCTGGTGGTCGGCGCCGTCCTGTACTTCCGCTCGGTACGGCAGCGCGCACCCGTCACCTGGCGCGCGATGGTCTCCGGCGGCGTGATGGCGGCGCTGCTCGTCCTGGGCCTCGTTGTCGATGTCCTCAGCTGAGACCGCCTATGTCCTCTTTCGCGAAGGGTGCTGACATGTTCGTTGACGTGCCGGACGGGCGGCTGGCCTACGATTCCGCCGGTGAGGGGCCGCTGGTGGTGTGCGTGCCCGGCCTCGGAGACACCCGGGAGGTCTACCGGTTCCTGCGTCCCGCGCTGGTGGAAGCGGGGTATCGGGTGGTGACCATGGACCTGCGCGGCCACGGGGAGTCGTCGGCGGGGTGGGACGACTACTCGCAGTCCGCCGTGGGCGGCGACATCGTGGCTCTTCTGGAGGAACTGGACGCGCCCGGCGCCGTCCTGCTCGGCAACTCCTACGCCGGAGGCGGCATCGTCTGCGCCGCCGCAGAGGTTCCCGAGCGGGTGGCCGGCATCGTCCCGATCGACGGGTTCATCAGAGCCATCCCGCTCAACATCGCCGTCCGCGCGCTCGTCCGGGTCATCGGCTTCTCCCCCCGGTTGTGGAAGGTCTACTACGGCGTGGCGCATCCCACCGCCAAGCCCACCGACCTGGAGGGGCACCGCGCCAAGCTGGTTGCCATGCTGCGCGACCCGCAGCGGCACGAGGCGATGCGCCGCATGCTCTTCGACCGGGCGCCGGACGCCGAACAGGTCATCCCCCAGGTCCGCTGCCCGGCCCTGGTCCTCATGGGCGTCAAGGACCCCGACTTCCCCGACCCGGCGGCGGAGGCGCGAACCCAGGCGTCACTGCTGCGGGGGCAGGCCGTGTTGATCGACGACGCGGGCCACTACCCCATGTCGGAGTTCCCCGAGCGCACGGCCGAAGCCCTGCTGCCGTTCCTCAAGAACGTCTTCTGACCTTCAGGCGGTGCCCACGATGCGGTTCTCCCAGGCCCAGGCGACGACCTCGACCCGGTTGCGCATCTGGAGTTTGGCCTGGATGGCGGTGACATGACCTTTGACCGTGCTCACCGAGATGAACAGCTCGGTGGCGATCTCCTGGTTGGTACGGCCCGCGGCCATGGCCCGGACGACTTCGGTCTCTCGTTGGGACAGCGGCGGAGCGGCTCCGCCAGTGGCCGGTGCGCCGGAA
Source organism: Nonomuraea sp. NPDC052129 (assembly GCF_040680095.1). Classification (NCBI taxonomy): domain Bacteria; kingdom Bacillati; phylum Actinomycetota; class Actinomycetes; order Streptosporangiales; family Streptosporangiaceae; genus Nonomuraea; species Nonomuraea sp. NPDC052129. The sequence continues at coordinate 143,478 of NZ_JBFAVX010000016.1, forward strand.
GCGGTGAGGTGGCGCAGGAGCCGCAGCGTGATCGACGGGGAGATCAGCGCGTCTCCGGCGTGCGCGGCCCGGACGGCCTCGACGAGCAGGGCCGGGCCGGCGTCTTTCAGAATGAAGCCGGCCGCTCCGCCGCGTAGCGCGCCGTAGACGTACTCGTCCAGGTCGAAGGTGGTCACCACGATCACCCGCAGCGGGTCGGGGACGCGGGGGCCAGCCAGCTCGCGGGTGACCTCGATGCCGTCCAGGCGGGGCATCTGGATGTCCACCAGGCACACGTCCGGGCGCAGTCTCCGGGCCAGGGCGACCGCCCCGGCGCCGTCGGCGGCCTCGCCGACCACGCTGATGTCGGGCTGGTCTTCCAGGATGATGCGCAGGCTGGCGCGGATCATCGCCTGGTCGTCGGCCAGCAGGACCCGAATGGTCATCGGAGCCTGCTCACGGAAGCGGCTGTGGAGATGGGCAGGGTGGCGAGTACGGACCAGCCGGCTCCGCGGCGCGGACCGACGCTGAGCGTGCCGCCGAGGGCTTCGACGCGTTCGCGCATCCCGATCAGGCCGTACCCGCCCCGGTGGGGGTAGGAGGTCACGCCCGGCGGGGCGTCGTCGACGACCTGCACTCTGACGGCGTCCTGGTCTCGGGTGACGGTGACTGTGACGTGGCGGGCGTTCGGGGCGTGGCGGGAGATGTTGGTCAGCGACTCCTGTACGACCCGGTAGACGGTACGGGCCACTTCGGGCGGCCACCCCGACTCCCCGTCGGGCAAGCTCAAACGCACCGCGAGGCCGTGGCCGTCGAACCGTTTGACGAGCTCGCCAAGCTGTTCGCCGGAGTGCGTTTTGTCGTTGTCGGTGGCGTCGCGCAGCAGGCCGACCACGCGACGGGTCGCGGCCAGCGCGTCGGACCCGGCGGCCTCGATGCCGGCCAGGGAGCCTTCCGCCGTGTGCGGCTGCTTGCGGGCCAGGAGCTGGCCGGCCTGGGCCTGGAGCACGATGGAGGTGATGTGGTGGGCGACGACGTCGTGCAGCTCGCGGGCCAGCTCCAGACGCTCGTTGCGGCGTACCCGCTCGGCCATGGCCCGGCGCCGGGCGGCCAGCAGCCGCGGCCCCAGCCCGGCCACCAGCGCGGCCAGCCACGCCGCGCCGTTCAGCACCGCCACCACCGAGCCGGTGGAGAAGACGAACGCGGCCAGCAGACCACCGGCGACCACCGCGCCACCGCCGGCCGCGACGGCGCCCGCCCACCAGACCGGCAGCACTCTGACCGCGGAGCCGACCAGCACCGACAGGCCCAACGCCATAGCGGGCCCCGGCTCACTCGGCAGCCCGGCCAGCCGGGCGACCACGATGGCGACCGCCGCGACGGCCAGACCCGCGATGGCCGCCCACAACCGCCCGCGTCGGCGCACCAGAGCCAGCCCGCACACCACCGCCCCCGCCACGCAGCCGAACTGCCAGTAGGCGCCACCCCAGCTGTCGGCGATCCGGTACGCCTGGAAGGCGAGCGCCGCCGCGAACCCGACGCCGAGCCCGGCATCGACCGCGAACCCGGCCCACTCGCGACGATTCACACCGCTCAGGGTATGAACCGTTCTTCATATTCGCTATGAAAACCTGGGATTCTGCTCTGGGCTCGTAGCCCGTGCTGTGCCGGTGGAACGTGATCCGCGGGATGGATCGGTATCCGGCGGACGTGTATCGCTCACGTGTTCTACCCAAAGACGTCAACTCTTGGTAGCGTTACGGTCACACATCGTGGTGGCGGGGGGTGGGCAGAGTGCAGGTTGGGCTCCAGGCCGTGCGGTACACGCGTCGATGCCGCCTGCTCACCCATGACCTGATGGGGGGCGGTGGGTGAGTAGGCTCACCGCGACAGCCTCCTGCACCGCTTACGCGGCGGTGGTGGAGGCGACCGGTGAGGTCGTCCCGCAGGCGCTGCTGGTGCGGCGGGTGGCCTGGCTGACCGCTCTGGCACGCGATGTGACCGCCCGTCTGGTGGTGGCCCGGTGGAATGCGGCTGATCTGGACGCTTTGGGGTCCGGGGTGGGGCTGGACGGGCAGGTGCTGCCGTCGAAGGGCTGGATGGCGCTGCGCCGGCTCGGCTGGGCCGCGAGCCCGCCCTCGGGCGTGTACGTCTGTGATCGGGTGATGCGGTGCGCCCAAGAGCAGGCCGCCCGCCTGTTGCGGCTGGCGCTGCACCGGCGCCGCCTGGTGGCGGCGATCGTGGCCACCTGGCCGCAGAATACGGGTGCACGCACCGGCGCCGAGTGGCAGGCGCTGCGCGCGCTGCTGCCGGACGGGGTGACAGCCGCGGACATCCGTAACCGGACCCGGCAGACCCGCGCCTACCTTGACGAGCATCACACCTTCCCGGCAGATCTGACCGAACTGGAGGAGCCGCCGAACGTTGCGGCGCAGGTGGTGCTGGCGGCGGCCGACCGGCAACTGGTCACCGTGGAGCGCGCCGGCGATGACGGCGCCCGGCTGCGGGTGCGGCTTCCGCTGGTCGAGTGGCCCGCGTCTTCTCGGGACTGGGCGTGGCATGTGGTACCGGTCGCGCTGCCGCCGACCGTGCCGCCGCAGGCGGCGTTGTGCGCCCCCACCGTGCGGGTGGCAAAAGGGCGGGCGCGCGTCGATCTGCCGTTCCAGATCCCGGTCGGCTTCGCGCCCGCTACCGGTCATCGGGTCGGGTGCGGCTTCGACTGGGGCCTCAACGGGCTGCTGGTCGGCGTGGTAGGGAAGCTGACCGATGGCCGGGTGATCAGTGATGGGCGGCCGCTGATCTACGACGCGAGCGGTGTGTCGGCCAAGCTGCACCGGCTGCGCGGCGAGCGTGAACACCTGGCCGCCAAGCACCGGCACCTGGACAGGCTCCTAGCCGGGATCACGCCCGCCGATTCCCGCTACGCCACGCTGAGCGCCGTCTGCCAGACCCTCGGTGTCGAACATGAGCGGCTGTGCGCTCGCATCCGAAACTTGAACAAGGCACTGACCTGGTCGGCGGCGCGGTGGGCGGTCGATCAGGCCGCCGCCGCGGGGGCGACGGTCATCTATGTGGAAGATCTGGCCACCCTGGAGGCGCGCGGACGCCGAGGGGGCTGGAACGCGCGACTGTCGGGGCAGGTGCGCGGGCGGATCGTCGAGGCGATCCGGCATCTGGCGGCCAAGTACGCCATCGCGGTGGTCACGGTCACGGCGCGTGGGACCTCCCGGTACTGCCCCCGGTGCGGGGATGGTACGTCGGTGCTCCAGCATTGCCCGGCCCCGGACCGGCTCGGCGAGCGGGGCTGGAGGTGGGCTTATTGCCCGGCCTGCGGCCTGTCCTGTGATCGGGACTGGGCAGCGGCCGAGCGGATCGTCTCCCGTGGCCTGCTCGGCCAGCATGCTACCCGCACCCACCGTTCCACCGGGGTGCGCACCATCCACGCCATCGTGGAGGGCAACGTCGCCCGCGCCCGCCGAACGCGCAGGCCCACCCGCGCGGCCCGCCGCGCCCGCCGCACCCGAGCAGACCTGCACCCCCGCCCGGCAGCACGCGACAGAGCCAAGAGGCGCCCCACCCCGAAACGGCCCACCCGCACCCCGGCCACCGCACGAAACAACCCGATGACGTCCAGCCGTGTGCCCGACCCGCGCACGGTGCCCGCCCCACCGCCCACCAGCGGTGGACAGCGTCCGGCGGGCCATGCACCCCAGCCGGGACGGCACCAGCCGTACCGGACAGGGCATGTCAGGAATTCTCACCATCGGACCGGCTTCCACCACGCCAAAGCCACCCCCGTGCTCATGCTCGCCAAGCACCGGGGCGGCCCAGGCCAGGCCACGCCCGTCCGAGTTGCCTGATTCCTTCAGGGAACCACAGAGAATTCAAGACGCTAGGAGATGACCACCCCGCACCGAACCAGCCGAAAGTACCGTCAAGCACCGCGTAACCCTGCTTTCGCCCGATGCCCGGCACCGGACCGAGCCCGCAGGATGAGCCTCATGTCACATCAAGCTCCCTATCCGGCGCGGAAGGCCACGGACCCGACAGAGCCTGAGGGCCGCCGGGCACGCCGATCACCTGCGGACGGGCGCCCGGCTCCATCCGATGGCGGGGCGATGACCTCCTCCAGCCGCCCACGCATCGGCGCGCTCGACGTAATCCGCGGATTCGCGCTGTGCGGGATCCTGCTGGCCAACGTCCAGCCGATAGCCAGCCTCGGCGGCCCGGTCGTGACCCATGGGTCGCCGACGGCGGGGGATGCGTGGATGGGGCTGCTCGTCGAGCAGCGCTTCTTCCCGATCTTCTCCCTGCTGTTCGGCGTCGGATTCTCGCTGCTGCTGGAGTCCTCCGCGGGCCGTACCGCTCACCCGCGAGTGCTCCTGCTGCGCCGACTGCTGGTGCTGCTCGCGCTCGGTCTGGTGCACCACTTCCTGCTGTGGCAGGGCGACATCCTGACCATCTACGCCATCGTCGGCCTGGCGATACTGCTGCCCTCGACCTGGCTGCCGCGCTGGGCCTTGGCCGGCCTGGCCGCCGCGCTCCTCGCGGTCTCGCCGATCCTCGGAAGCGGCTTCTTCGGTCTGGTCCCCGGGCTGTTCCTGCTGGGCTCGACACTGACCCGGTATGGGGTGATCGAGCGGATCGAGCGGTCCACCCGGGTGCCGGTCGTTTTGGGCACGGCCCTGGCGGTGGTGGCGGCGCCTGTCCTGTGGTGGCAGGTCGGGCTGCGGTCCGACGACCCCGGCTTCGGCCTCTCGATGGGCGTGGGTGGGCTGCTGGTCGCCGGTTTCTACATATGTGCGCTGCTGGTCCTGCTCCGGACGCCGCTCCGACCGGCGCTGCAGGCCATCTACGCGCCACTGGGCCGGATGGCGCTGACCAACTATCTGACCGCCACGATCCTCGTCCTAGCTGTCCAACGCGTCATCGGTGGCTCGCCGGACAATTGGTCGTTGACGATGGTGGTCGGGATCGCCGCTGCCATTCTCTGTACTCAGTGGGTGTGGTCTACTCTCTGGCTGCGCCGATACCGCTTCGGGCCCCTTGAGTGGCTCTGGCGCTGGGCCACCTGGGGCCACCGCCCACTCCTACGCCACACTCCCTGAGAGTCCTAGAAGTGGGTGGCGATACCGAATGCCTCGCGCAGCCGGGTCATGTCATGGAGATCACGGTCGCGGGGCTGGTATCCCTGATGGAAGGCGACCTGCTGGGCGGCCGAGAGGCACCCCACCCGGACGTTCTCGATCATGCCGGTGGTGAAGGCGTCCGCGGGATAGACGAAGACGCCTCCATGGTCGTCGGCTTGCTGGACGGCGGAGCCGTCCGGGTCGAACCGCAGCGGATGAAGGTCCAGCTCGTGACCATGGCGGTCCTTCATAACGAAGCGAACAGGCCGGCCCGGCTGGGCATCGGGCTGCTCGGCGAACCCGGCGGCCGCCAGCGTCTCGATCAGCACCGGCTCCTGCTCGACACGGTGCAACAGGTCAAGGTCGTGGTGCTCACGGGTGACCTTGCCGACCAGGGCGTCGATGCCCCATCCACCGGCCACCCATACCTGGCACCCCACTTGATGTAGCAGCGCCAGCACCCGCAGCGTCACACTCGTCGCCATCATGAGGGCAATTCTGTCCTCCCGCGCCGACGCGTCCGCTGCGGATGCGGGTTGCGCCTGACTCTGATCATCGGTATATATCGTTGTCATGAGCTTCAGGGCGATGCAGGAACCGACGTTCCTCATCTTGACCGCCCTCGGTGATCGGCAAGGCCGTGGTGCGGTATTGGCCGCTGTCTCGGGTCTATCTGTTCTCCCGGCCTGACGTTTTCGACAAGGTCAAGTAGAGCGGGCTTTTTGGGGGGTTCGTTTTGGGGTGCGTCGCGCTGTTGGTCGTTGGCACGCCGGAGAGGGGCCGCGCGGTTCCTTCAAGGGGCCAGGGCGCGGATGGCTTCCGTCAAACGCCGCGCCTCGTTCCGGTCCACGGCAAGATCGATGGGCTTGCCCTTCTTCCAGGTCGTGAGCGGCTCGCTCGGTGGCTGGTCGATGAGCGCGGTGATCGGCGGCAAGGCCTTGGCGACTGGTTGGGCGAATACCGCCGACGTCACCCGTACGAGGCCACGCAGCGGTTGCTTGAAGGACTCGTGTAGTCCGGTCGCGACGAACACCGGGTTGTACAGCACGTACTTCGTGCGCCCAGAGGCATAGGCTGCCCCCAGCAGTTCGCTGGCCTTGGCTCCCTGCATGGTCGCGGTGATCGCCCGGTAGCTGTTCTTCAGTTGGAGGTCGTCCCAGTGGATTCGGCCGCCCTGCCCGGCACCGCACAGGTTGATGATCACCGGTGTCGGTGCGTTCTCCAGCGAGTCGCGCAGTCCTTCGGCCATGAGCCAGCGGTTGAGCACATAGAGAGCGAAAGTGTGCTCGAACCCCTCCTCGGTCTCCACCCGTGCCGAGTTGAACCGGAACGCGGCGAGCACAAGTGCGTCGATCACCGGGTGCTCGGCGTTGAGCCGTTCTGCTAGGTCTCGGGTCTGGCGGAGTGAGCTGAGGTCAGACCTGATGAAGCGGGCCTGCGGAGCCGCCTCGCGCAGGCGGCGTTCGCCCTCTTCGCTGCTGCCCACGGCCACGACCTGGTCGCCCCGTTCGGTGTGGTGGCGGGCCAGGGCTTTGCCGATGCCGTTCGTGCCGCCGGTGATCACAATGGTTCTGGGCATAAGTTGAGGCTCTCCTCAAGTTGAGATGGTCCTCAACTTAGCTAGGCTTGCGGATATGCGCAAGGACGCCGTTCAAAACCGTGAGCGCCTCCTGCGGGCGGCCCGGCAGCTGTTCGCGGACCATGGGCTCGACGTACCGCTCGAAGAGATCGCCCGTTCGGCCGAGGTCAGCATCGGGACGCTCTACAACCGCTTCCCCACGCGGGGCGCCCTCGTGGAGGCGGTCTTCGAGGATCGAAGGGCGACCGTGGCCGAGCTGGCTGAGCAGGCGCTGGCGATGGACGACGCCTGGGACGGGTTCGTCGCGTTCCTGACCGGCGTGTGCGAGCTGCAGGCCGCCGACCTCGGCTACAACGACCTCGCCGCACGGGGGGCGGCAGTGGACGGGGATCGCGGGTACGGCCTGATGCGCGAAATCCTCGAACGCGCCCAGCGATCCGGGGACCTGCGGGGCGACATCACACTCGCCGACCTGGCCTTCGTGCTCTGGGGTGTGGCGGCGACCGTCAAGGCCACGTACACGGTGGCGCCAGGGGCCTGGCGGCGGCACCTCGCCCTGGCCCTGGACGGCCTGCGCGCCGTCGCGGCCCGGCCCCTGCCCGCCCCGCCGATGTCCACCGAACAGACTCGCGCCGCGATGCGGACGTGCTGACGTTCGCCTGGCCCTGCTTGACCTGTGACGGAGTGACCCGCTACGAGCCTGATTCGCAGATCATCATGCCGGTGGCGATTTGATTCGCGAGAATTAACCGCGCGAAATAAATTGCCACCGCTTCGCGTGCAAAGTCGTGAACAGCGCGTCAAGTATTCGTCAATCCGTTGCTGAATGCCCTCGCCCATCTTGTGGATGCCGACAAGACCTGGGAGAGAGGGCAACGGGAAAAATGACCGAGCAGACATTCACCGTGGAGCAGGGGTCGGGGACGAAACTCCTCGCCACCGATGGATTCCTCGCGCTGCTGTTCGCGTGGGCCGATGAGAATCTCGACACGATCGCGAAGTTCTGGGCCATGCCCGGGGAGGGATGGGAGGACTCGCTGAGAACCGCCCTGTCGACCTACATCGAGGGCAAGCATCCGTGGGCCGATCTGGGGGCCCCACAGACCCGCGCCGTCTACGTGACCAAGAAGCCGAAGCCCAAGCAGGCCGACTTCGTCCTCAATGGCACCGTGGCCGGCTCCAGTTCGGACAAGGTCATCGTCGAGGTGAAGACCCAGTCGCTCGGCCGGCTCAAGGACTTCAAGAACGACTTCGAGGCCGACATCGCCAAACTCGACGAGGTGGACACGGCCCACACCGACTGCGCCCGCCTGGCCCTCGGCGTGTTCTTCACGTCGGACTGGACCCAGTCGAAGAAGGAGAAGGGGATGACCGTCCCCGCGGAGAACGCAGAGGTATCGACCAGCTTCACCGAATGGCTCGACGAATACGATCACGTCTATTTCTCGGAGACGTACAAGCCGATCAAGCGAGCCGCTGGAACGCAGACCGATGCGCAGAAAAAAAAGGCCGGGGCGATTTACCGGGAGAAGAAGAGCACGACCGGCGTGAAACCGCCTGCGGGCGCGGTCGAGCTGGCGAAATGGGACGTCCACGAGCTCGGCATCGTCTACAAACTGCTGCCCTCGAAGAAGGACGTGCAGGAGGCTCTTGAGCGGGCCCGCCTGGAAGCCGAGCGGGCCCGCCTGGAAGCCGAGCAGGCGCAGCAGGAGGACGAGGAATCCTCTGACAGCATCTTCGAGACGCCGTCGAGCAAGCGCAAGAATGACAGTACGTCTGGTGGCTTGACCAAGAAGCAGAGAAAGTAAGCCTGTCGGCGTGGTGAAGGCCCTGCCTCGGGACTACGGCAGGGCCTTCACGTTCGGCGGGGTTACAGCCCGGTCATCCTGAACCTGAGGTTGTATTCGTAGTAGCTGTCATGGGTGCCGGAGACGATGCCCCCGACGATGACGGACTGGCCGGTGGACAGCCCGGCGCAGTCGGAGCCGTACACGATGATCGTGCCGAGGTTGTAGCCGGACTTGACGATCGGCGGCTGGACCTCGCGCAGGTTCCAGGCCAATGACGAGGAACTGCTGAGGTTGACGCTCGCGTAGTCGAAGTCCACCGGGTCGGCGTCGCTGCCGGCGTTCATGTTGACCCAGGAGTTGGGGAAGATTCTGGACCCGACCTCGAGCCTGAGCTCGTCCTTGCCGTCGACCTCGTCCACGGCGGACGCGTCGAGGTCGTAGAACGCGACCGAGCAGTTCGCGGCCGCGGTGGTCGCGCCGGCGGGCGGGGCCGCGACCAGCACTGCCGGGACGGCCAGTCCCGCCGCCAGGGCGAGAGCGGGGATCAGCTTCTGAGAGCGCATACTGCTTCTCCTTTGGAGAGGATCGCGTCTCGCGGCTGTCGCGAAACACGGCATCAGAGTGGGGCCGGCAGCGTGAGCACATCGTTAGAGCGCTGGTCAGTGGCGTAGAGCACGTTCCGTGCACGCCCTTTTGCGTAGTCGCGCGGCCGGGACGCGCCTACCGTGCTGCAGTTATGGGAGACACGCTGACCCTGCTGTTGCTGGGCTCGCCTGAGCTGGCCGTCGGAGCGCGGCCGGTGGGCATCCGCTCCGCCAAGACCCGCGCCCTGCTCTGCTATCTCGCCACCACGCCGGGCCCGCGCCCGCGCTCCGAGCTGGCCGCGCTGCTGTGGGGCGAGCGGCCGGACGCCAACGCCCGCGGCAGTCTGCGCCTGGCGCTGTCGGAGCTGCGCAAAGAGGTGGGCGGGTGGCTGGACATCACCCGCGACCACGTACGGTTCCGCCCCGGCGGCTGCTACGTGGACCACGGACGCCTGGCCGAGACGGCGACCGTGGCAGAGGCATTGCGGTTGTGGCGGGGCGACTTCATGGACGGGGTGTGGTTCTGCGACGCCCCGGCCTTCGGCGGGTGGCTGGAGTCGGAGCGCGGGCGGGCCCGGCTGCGGCTGCGCGAGCTGCTGCTGCGCTCCGGCTCCGCGCCACCGGCCGATCTCGTACGGCTGGCACGCCTGGTGGCCGGGCTGGACCCGTACGACGAGGAGGCGCACCGCCTGCTGATGGCGGCCCTGGCCGCGGCGGGCAACCGGGCGGCGGCCCTGGCCTGCTACGACGACCTGCGGCTACGGCTGGCCGACGACCTGGGTGTCGAGCCCGCGCCGGAGACCGCGGCGGCCAGACGGCGCCTGATCACCCAGCGGACAGCCGTCCGGCGCGCGCCCCTGCCGGTGCCCGGCACGGACCTGTACGGCCGGGAGGCGGAACTGGGGCGGCTGCGTACACTGCTGGCCGCCGAACGCCTGGTCACCCTGCTGGGCCCGGGCGGTGTCGGCAAGACCCGCCTGGCCATCGCCGCCGCCTTGGACTCGGCCCGTTTCGTCTCCTTCGCCGGGGTACGCCCGGAGGCAGCCGTCACCACACTCGCCCGCCGCCTCGGCGTGGACCTCACGCCGCAGCGCCCCGCTCTGGACCTGCTCCTGGCGGCGCTGGCCCGGCAGGAGGTCCTCCTGGTGCTGGACAACCTCGAGCACCTGCCCGCCTTCGACGCGGTCATCGGGCGCGTCCTGCGTACGGCCCCCGGCGTGCGGGTCCTGGCGACGAGCAGGCGGCGGCTCGACCTGCCCGGTCAGGTGACGTACGAGGTGGCGGGCCTGCCGGGACCGGCGGCCGAGGCCCTGTTCGCGGCCAGGGCGACGCGGGCGCAACCGGCGTTCGACGCCGACCGGGACGCCGCCGCCGTGGCCGCGATCTGCGCCGCCACAGGCGGTCTGCCGCTGGCCATCGAGCTGGCGGCCGGGCTGCTGCGGGCCGTACCGCCCGCCGAACTGGGCCGCCACCTCGGCGTGGACCCCGGCCTGCTGTCGGCCGCGGGACCGGCGGCCCGATCGCGGCACGCCTGCATGCGTACGGTGTTCGAGACCTCCTGGCGGCTCCTCGACCCGGCCGGGCAGAAGGCGCTGGCGGCGCTGGCGGTGTTCGGCGGCGGCTGCACGCTGCCCGCGGCGCTGGAGGTGGCCAGGGCCGGGCCACACGTGCTGGTCCGCCTGATCGACCAGAGCATGATCGAGCTCACCCCCGCCGGACGGTACGTCATCCACCCGCTCATCCAGCAGTTCGCCGCCGCGCACTTGTCGCCGGGCGAGCGGCGGGCGGCGCGGGAGCGGCACGCCGCGTACTTCTCGCACCTGCTCGACCGGCACGCCGCCGCCCTGCAGGATGCCTCGGACGCGGAGGTGACCCGCGTGCTGGGGGCGGAGATGGACAACATCCGGCTGGCCTGGGCGGTGTCCGGGGAGCCCGGGTTCCTGGACAACTATTGGGTGTTGTGCCTGCGGCTGCGGCTGTACGAGGAGTCGGGGGCCGTCGTACGGCTGCATCTGGCCCGTACGCCCGAGGCTCCCCGCCTGCGGGCGCGGTGGTTGCGGATGGCGTGCGTGAGCGAGCATCAACTTGCCCGGGAGCGGGAGGCGTACCGGCTGGTCAGGGCGGCACTCGACACGGTAGGCAGGCCGCTGCCGGCCTCCCGGCCCGGCCTGGTCGCCGCCACCCTGACGGCCGCCGCGCGCCAGATCCTCCATCGGGTCCTGCCGGTGCCCCGGTCCGAACGGGACGCCGAGGTGGCGCAGGCGCTGACGTTCCTGGCACGGCTGGCCTATCACCAGCAGGACGTGCCTACGATGCTGGCGGTCTCGTTGCGCCAGCTCAACGCCGCCGACCGTACCTCCGCCCCGGACCTGCGCGCGGAGGCGTACGCGAACTTCGCCACCATCGCCCGCGTCGCCGGACGCCACCGCCTGGCCCATCGCTACGGCGCGCTCGCCGACAGGGCCCTGACGGGCATCGCGCATCCCACGGAGCCCGCGAGCCGCGCCCGCCTGGCCCGGGGCCTGGACCAGCTCTCGGCGGGGGAGTTCGAGGCGGCCCGGGGGTCGTTCGCCGAGTGCCGGGTCAGGACACTGGACCCCCGGGTGGCCGAGAACTGCGCGGGCATGCTCGCGGAGACGGCGCTCTGGCGGGGCGACTTCGAGCAGGCCGCGAACCTGTACGCCGCCACGGCGGAACAGGCGGCGAGCCGGGTCGGCGGCGACATCGGCCGCCACTGGTGCCTGACGGGCCAGGCCGAGGCCCTGCTGCGGATCGAGGGGACCAGCCTCGATCGGGTCGCCGAGGTGCTGGCGGCGGCCCGCGCCTCGACCGAACGCCGGCGCGCCCACGAGCAGCGGCTCGGCCTGCGGGACGGCGCGGTCATGCCGGTGATCCAGGAGCTGCGCCTGCTCACGGCCTCGGCCCGCCTGGTCGAGACTCGTTCGATGGCGGACGATCCGCGGGAGGCGCTGGCCCGGGCGCTGGATCTGGCCGCCCGCCTGCCGAAGGCCCAGCGCGGCATGCTGGAGTGCTGGTCGGGGCTGGCCGAGCTGCTCTGCCACATGTCCCCGGACCCGGACCCCGCGACGGCCCGGAGGCTCCACCGGCACCTCGCCGAGTACCAGGCCCGCCATCCGGGAGCCGCCGCCCGTATCGGCTGGGCCCGCGCGCTCGTCCTGGCCGCCGCGGGCGAACGGCGGGCGGCGGCGAAGGCCGCGGAGCAGGCAGTACGGGCGGCAGAACGCCTGTCGGCACCGTACGACCTGCGCCGCGCCCAGGAGGTGGCCATTCGGCTCGCACCGGCCAGACGCGACACTCACCATCGTTCGTTATAATGAACGTAGAGTTCGCCAATCTTTCCTAATGAGGGTTGTCATGCAAGTCCCCGCCTACTACGCGGACACGTACGAAGAGCAGGCCCATACCCAGGTCACCGCCATAGGTGCGCGCGACGGCGCGCCGTGGGTGGCGGTCGAGCACTGTCTGTTCCATCCGCAGGGCGGGGGCCAGCCCGCCGATCGCGGGTGGATAGACGGCCACGAGATCGCCCCCGTACGGGACCACGACTCCGGGCTGGTCGTGGCCATGGCCTCCGGCGCGGCCACGCTGCCGCTCTTCTCGCTCGGGCAGTCGGTCGAGGTCCGCATCGACCTTCCGTCGCGCATCGCGCATGCCGCGCTGCACACGTCCGGCCACCTGATCGAGGCGGCCGGACGGGCGCAGGGCTGGGTGCTGGCCGCGAACAACCACTTCCCCGGCCAGGCCCGGATCGAGTTCACCGCACCGCGGCCCGACGCCCGCCTGGAGACCCCGGAGGGCCGGGAGGACGCCACCGAGGCGCTGCGGACGGAGGTCGCCAAGGCCATCGCGCAGGACCTGCCCGTGACCTGGGAGAACGACGCCGAGGGGCACCGTATCGTGCACCTGGCCCATCTGCACTCGGCTCCGTGTGGGGGGACCCACGTGCACAGCCTCGGCGACCTCGCCGACGTCGTGCTGCCCACGCTGAAGGTCAAGAAGGGCCGGATCCGCGTCTCCTACAGCGCCGCCCACCGGGAACGCTGATGGCACCCACATCCGGCGACCGCCGGCCCGCCAGCAGCACGGCGATCGCGGTTGGGGCGCAGATTCGCCAGCGCCGTGAGCAGCGCGGCATGAGCAGTGCCGAGCTGGCCCGCCGGGCGGGTTTGAGCAAGGCGACGCTGTCGCAACTGGAGGCCGGGCGGGGCAACCCGACCATCGAGACCCTCGACGCGCTCGCGATCGCCCTGCGCATCCCGCTGACCGACCTCCTGGCTCGCGACACCGATCCGGGGCCGGTGTACGTACCGGGCACCGATCTGGCCGCCGGCGAAGTGGGACGCGAGCTGCTGCGCCGTATCAGCAGCGGCAACAGCCTGGAGATCTGGCGGCTGCGCATGCCCGCCGGCACGCACCTGGACGGCGTGCCGCACGCGACCGGCACCATCGAGCACCTGCTCGTCTCCTCCGGCCACCTCACCGCCGGACCCGCCGATGCCCCCACCGACCTGCGCTCCGGTGACCTGCTCGCCTTCGCGGGAGACGCCCCGCACATCTACCGCACCGGCCCTGATGCGGCCGACGTCACCGTCGTCATCGCCTCGCCCATCATCAGCTGAAAGACATCCCTGAACATGAGCTCGAGCCGGCGCATCGCTTCGTCGACGCTGATGCCGTATCTCGTGGTCAGGTAGTCGACGGAACCGGCAACGTTCGCCGGCCGTCGAGGAGCCGGTGCGGCCGGCCTCCAAATCGCTCTTCTTCGCACGTGAATTCTGCCTCGTCGGCGGTGACGAGTCCTTTCTGCGCACTCTGTTCAGTGGACGCTGTCAGAAGGAAATGGATTCCGACTGAATGCAGTCCGGGGGCAGCGTGTAGCCGATTAACTGGTAATTCACTGCGGCATGAGACCGTGTAGGCGATCGGCTGGCTTTGTCCGCAACGCCTTCCATATCTCGGCCATCAGCGGCCACCGATAGCCGGCACACCGCGGCAGGTATTCGCAGCAGAAAGCAGGAACATGAAAGCCAGGAACGTCTTGCGCAAGTTCGGCATGACTTTGGCAGCGGGCGCGGTCGTGCTGACCGCGGCACCCGCGGCGAGCGCCGACACGACCCCCACCCCCGCTCCGGCGGTCGGCACGTTCAAAAATCTAGCCGACTACGTGAAACAGCGCGACGCCGCTCGCAAGGCAGCCCGCGATAGCGGAAGTATCTTGCGGCCCTCATGCGGAGAGGGTGTGATGAGGCTCAAGGCCAACGACCTTTATGTCAGCGCCGAACTCGAATACACGGGATCCGCTTGGGGCATGCTCCGTGCTCGGGCGACCGCCTCCGGTCCATGGGAGAGGTTCAGAGTCTGCTATGACGGAACGTCCGACACCATCTATTCGGTGGGTGCCCAGCGGTATGTGAGCGCCGAGGTGGAATACACGGGCACTAATTCCGGCATGCTCCGGGCACGCGCGGCCACCATCGGACCATGGGAGAGGTTCCGTCTCCAGTGCGGGTCCATCTATTGCTCCATGAGGTCTCTCGCCAACGACAGACTCGTGGCCGCCGAGGTGAACTACACGGGCGCCGATTTCGGCATGCTGCGGGCGCGTTCGACGACCACCGGGGACTGGGAGCTGTTCTGGTGATCGACTGATCATGGCCTGGGCGATGACCAGGCGGCCTGAGCTACGGCTGCACCCATCAAACCCGCAGAAGGGTGACCTGGCGGCCGGACGGGGTGGTCGCCTCCTCGAATCCGCCGCGTTCCTTCCAAGCCGGGGCTTCGGGGCGCCGGTCGAAGATCACCAGCACGCCGGTGGTGAGGGTGAGGCGGTCCAGGTAGCGGTCGAGCTGCGCGAGGCCGTCGGGCATCGGGTCGTTTTCGCCGGTTCGCCAGACCTTCAGTTCCATGGCTTCCCGTTGCACCTGCCGTTCGCCTTCGGGGCCGGTGTAGGGCCAGCGGACCAGTACGTCCAGGCGCTTGGTGCCGGCGGCGTACTCCCGGTCGAGGTGGCCTCCGCCGTTGACGAGGCGGTGCAGGAAGGCCATGAGGATGATCTGGCAGGCGGCCTCGTGGTAGCCCTCCTGCCGGATGAGGACTTCGCCGTGCTCGCGCCAGAACACGACGAACTCCTGCAGCAGGCGCGGCAGGTCGAAGCGGCCGTCCGGCAGCACGAAACTGTGCGGATCGGCCATCACGTACGATTCCGACGGGGCACCCAGCACCCGCAGGATGACCTCCCGATAGATCGGGTTCGCCACCTCCAGCAGGGCTTTCTGCTTGACCAGGCCCAGATCGCGGACGTAGGACAGGTCGTCGTCGAAGGTGGAGTCGACGTCGGGGAAGTCCCCGGCCAGGATGGGCTCGATCACCCGCTTGACCCGCGGCTCCCGCAGCCGGGCGACCAGCGAGTCCAGATGCATGACCCGCTTTCGGATCAACCGCTCCTTGGCATCTTCCACCTGACCGGCGGTGATGGTAATGGTCTTCCCCATCTGGAGGATGGTCTCAAAGGCGAGGGCGTTGACCAGCCACGGTTGTCCCTGGGTCAGCTCGAAGACCCGGTCCACCGCATCCTTGATGAACTCCTGGCCGGTCGCCTGTGTGTGCTGGTCGTACAGCTCGACGATCTCGTCGGCGGTGAAGTCGCCCAGGCGCAGCGACTCGGTGATGATGTTGAACGGGCTGGCCGGGTTGGACCGGCCGGGTTCGCCGCCCGAGGCGACCTTGTAGTCACGCAACCCGCACAGCGCGACGGATGTGGGGAACGGCTGGCCTCCCGGCCGTGCGTTGTGACCGTCGCGGAGCTGGCTGAGGATGCTGACCATGCTGTTGCCTTGCAGGGCGTCGATCTCGTCGAGGAACAGCACCACCCGGCGCGGGCAGCGGTGGCACCACTCGGTCAGCGCCGAACCGAACCTGGTGCCAGCCGGGGCCTGTGGCCAGGGATTCGGCGGCAGCAGCTCCTCTGGCCATCCCGACCACTCGGCGGCTTGGCGGAGGGACTTCAGCAGGATCGTCTCCGCTGCGGCGTAGTCGTCGCCGGCCGCCTTGGCGCGCTCGCAGGAGAGCATCAGGGCGGCGGTGTCGCCTTCGGCGGTCAGTTCGGCCGCCAGGGTGCGCAGCGCGGTCGTCTTGCCGGTCTGCCGGGGCGCGTGCAGCACGAAATAGCGATCCATCTCTATGAGCACCCGTGCCTCGGGGAGCCGTGGCGTGGGGGGCAGCATGTAATGGCGTCGCGGGTCGCAGGGGCCGGTGGTGTTGAAAGATCTCGCTCGGGGTGGCCGCATGGTCACATTCTGTCATCGACTTGTCACTCGCGTCCGGCCAGTCGGAACCATGTCAGGGGGTCGGTGACGGTGATGTGCTCCAGGTGGTGGATGAGCACGTCGATCGGGGATGATGGCCCGCGAATGCCCGCAGTTGTCCCACCCCCTGAGAACGCTTCGGCCCTGGACCCGGCTAAGGGGCGGTAGCCCAGGCGAAGGCCGTGCTTGTCTATAGCCAACCGGGTTTCACCAGGCCGGATTCGTAGGCGATGACGACGAGTTGGGCGCGGTCGCGGGCGTGGAGTTTCATCATGGCTCGGCTGACGTGCGTCTTCGCCGTGGCGGGGGACATGAAGAGGTCCGCGGCGATCTCGTCGTTCGTCTTTCCGGTTCCTACCAGTGACAGGACCTCGCGTTCGCGGTCCGTCAGTTGGTCCAGGTGGTGGTTGGTGGCCGAGGGTTCCTTGGCGCGGGTGGCGTACTCGGCGATCAGGCGGCGGGTGACGCTGGGGGACAGGAGGGCTTCGCCGGCCGCGACCACGCGGACCGCCTGGATGAGCTCCGCCGGCTCCGTGTCCTTGACGAGGAAGCCGCTGGCGCCGCCGCGCAGGGCCTCGAAGACGTACTCGTCCAGTTCGAACGTGGTCAGGATGATGACGCGCGGGCCGGGTGGCATCTGGCGGGTGGCGGCCAGGCCGTCGGTGCCGGGCATGCGGATGTCCATGAGCACCACGTCCGGCTCGTGCTCGCGTGACAGGCGTACCGCCTCGGCGCCGTCGGCGGCCTCCGCGACCACCGTCATGTCGGGCTGGGCATCCAGCAGGGCCTTGAAGCCCGCCCGGACGAGAGCCTGGTCGTCGGCCAGTACGAGCTTGATCATGAGGTCTCCTCGGGGAGGGGCAGTGTGGCCTCGACCTGGAAGCCGTTGCCTGCCGGGCCGGCGGTCAGGGTGCCGCCGAGGGCTGAGGCGCGTTCGCGCATGCCGGGGATGCCGTTGCCGCTGCCTGCCTCCGTCAGTACGGCCGGTTTCGTCGCGCCCGTGTCCGTGACCAGGATGCCCAGCGCGCCTGTGCCGTACTCGAGCCGGACCGTCACCCGGGATCCGGGCGCGTGGCGGGCGGCGTTCGTGAGGGCTTCCTGGATGATCCGGTACGCGGCGCGCTCGAGCTGCGGCGGCAGCGGCCGGGAGCCGACGCGTTTGAGTGTCACGTCCAGGCCGGAGCGCGCCACGAGTTCGTCGAGGCGGTCGAGCCCGGCCGTGGGGGAGCGGGGGGCGCCTTCGCGCAGCACGTTGAGGACTGAGCGCATCTCGCCGAGGACCTCCTTGGAGGCGGACTTGATGGTGGTCAGGGCGGTACGGGCCTGCTCAGGCTGATCGTCCATGAGATGCAGGGCGGTGGACGCTTGGACGTGGATCAGCGAGATGTTGTGCGCCAGTACGTCGTGCAGCTCCTGCGCCATCGTCAGCCGCTCCTCGCTGGCCTGTCGCCTCGACTCCTCCTCGACGACCCGCTGGTGCTCGGCACGCCGCTCACTGCGGATCCTGACCAGCTCGGCGATCACCATGAACAGCAAGATGAACGCGGTGATCGCCAGCGTGTGGAAGATCCAAAGGGTCTGGTTGCCCCCCAAAGAGGCATAAATCAGGAAAACGGCGAGCGTGACCCCCGAGAGGATCCATGCGACCAGCCGCCGCCCACTGACGATGAGCGACCCGAGCATGTATATCGGCGCCAGAAAAACCGGCCCATACGGGTAGCCAACCACCACATACGCATATGTCGCCAAAAGAGTGACGACAGTCGAAAGAACGGGGAATTTCCGGCGGGCCACAATTGCCACCGGCCCCACCAGCAGCAACACGTACGCCAGCGAATCCAGCGGTGCCCTGAACCCCCGCTGCCCCCAGGCCGCCCCCTGCGACAGCACCACCTGGATCACCGCGACGACCAAAGCGACGTAGACGTCGTTTCCCGGCTTCTTTCGCACCCCCCAACGCTAGGCCACCCGCTTGACCTGCGCATCATCCTCCGGCCGCAGGGGGCCCTACCACGATGGGCGTACCTGGGCCATCGTGGACACATGCGCCGAGTGATCGTTCCTGCAGCAGCAGCAATCCTCATCTCGCTGGCCTCCACCCCAGCACTGGCCGCTCCCACACCGCAGCAGAAGGCCCCCGTCGCCGAGGGGTACGGCGGTGCGGTCGCCACGGTGGACTTCGACGCCAGCAAGGCCGCCATCGCCGTACTCAAGCAGGGCGGCAACGCCATGGACGCGGCCGTCGCCGCCGGCGCCGTGCTCGGCGTGACCGAGCCCTACTCCTCGGGCCTGACCGGGGGCGGCTTCATGGTCTACTACGACGCCCGCAGCCGCAGGGTGGTCACACTGGATGGCCGCGAGACCGCCCCGAAGGCCATGACCGCCACCACGCTGGAGGGCATCCCGTTCGACGAGGGCGTCACCAGCGGCCTGTCGGCCGGCATCCCCGGCACGCTCGCGCAGTGGGATGTGGCCCTGCGGAAGTACGGCACGCTCTCGCTGAAGCAGGCGCTCCAGCCCGCCGTCGAGGTGGCGTCCAAGGGCTTCGTCGTCGACCAGACCTTCTACGACCAGACCGCCGCGAACCTCGCCCGCTTCAAGGACATCACCTCCACCGCCAAGCTCTACCTCCCGAACGGCGCCCCGCCGCCCGTCGGCTCAGTCTTCAAGAACCCCGAACTCGCCGCCACCTACCGCGAGCTGGGCAAACGCGGAATCAGCTGGCTGTACGACGGGCAGCTCGGCAAGGAGATCGTCGCCACGGTCAAGCAGCCGCCCGTCACCCCCGGCGCCACCCGCAACGTACGTCCGGGCCTGATGGAGCTGTCCGACCTGCGCGCCTACCGGGTGCTCCAGCGCGACCCCACGCGCGTGGACTACAACGGCATGCAGGTGTACGGCATGGCGCCCCCCTCCTCAGGCGGCTCGACCGTGGGCGAGGCGCTCAACATCCTGGAGGCCCTGCCGAGCGTGGGCCTGCACGAATATCTGGAGGCCTCCCGCCTGGCCTTCGCCGACCGCAACAAGTACGTCGGCGACATCCCGAACGTGCCGCTCAAGGAGCTGCTGTCCGACGGCTTCGCCAAGGAACGCGCCTGCCTGATCGGCGACAAGGCGATGGCCAACCCCGCTCCCCCCGGCAACCCCGACGGCAGCTATGAGGCGTGCGCCACCCCGGCGGGCACGGCCACGGCGACCACCGACGAAGGCCCCGAGACGACCCACATGACCATCACCGACCGGTGGGGCAACGTGGTCGCCTACAACCTGACGATCGAGTCCACCGGCGGCAACGGCATCGTGGTCCCGGGGCGCGGGGTGCTGCTCAACAACGAGCTCACGGACTTCACCTTCGGCCCCGCCCCCGGTGACCCGAACCTGCCGGCCCCCGGCAAGCGCCCGCGCTCGTCGATGGCGCCGACGCTGATCTTCGCCCATGGCCGGCCGGTGCTGGCGGCCGGTTCGCCGGGCGGCTCGACGATCATCACGACCGTGCTGCAGATCCTGGTCAACCGCTTCGAGCTGGGCATGAGCCTGCCCGACGCGGTCGCCGCGCCGCGGGCCACGCAGCGCAACACCGAGCAGACGCTGGCCGAGCAGGCCTTCCTCGACAAGTACCGGGCGGAGCTGGAGGCGCGCGGGCACAAGCTCGCGCTGACCACGGAGATCGGCGCGGCCACCGCGCTGGAGTTCCTGGGCCGGGGCAAGGTGCAGGCGGTCGCCGAGCCGGTTCGGCGGGGCGGCGGCAGCGCCCTCGTAGTGAGACCGGGTTAGTAGATCAGTTCGTACGCGCCGGGCTTCATCTTCCGGGTACGCGCCCAGTACTCGAAGGTGAAGCCCGGCCACAGCGTCCGGTTCACCCCGTGCTCGTCCAGATACCAGGACCGGCAGCCGCCCGCGTTCCACACCAGCGGGTCGAGCCGTTCGCGCAGCCGCCGGTTGAACGCCCGCTGCCGTCCCGGCTTGACGTCGATGGCCCTGGCCTGGGTTTTCGAGAGCAGCCGCAGGCAGTCCATCACGTAGCGGACCTGCGACTCGATCATGAAGACGACCGAGTTGTGGCCGAGGCCGGTGTTCGGGCCGAGGAGGAAGAACAGGTTCGGGAACCCGGCGGTGGAGATGCCGTAGTAGGTCTCGATGCCGTCCTGCCAGGCGTCCTGGATCTTCAGCCCGTCGCGGCCCACGATCCGCTGCCGCTGGAGCGCCTCGGTCACCTTGAACCCGGTGCCGTAGACGATCACGTCCACCTCGTGCTCGACCCCGGCGGCGTCGACGATCGAGTGCTCCCTGATTTCGGCGATCCCGTCGGTGACCAGCGAGACGTTCGGCCGGGTCAGCGCCGGATAGTAGTCGCTGGACAGCAGGATGCGCTTGCACCCGATCGTGTAGTCGGGCGTCAGTCGCTCACGCAGCTCCGGGTCGGGGATCTGCCTCTCCAGGTGCTTGAGCGCCGATTGCTCGGACGCCTTCATCAGCTTGGGGTCGAGGGTGAAACCCAGCGCCCTGGTCTCCAGCAGCCAGTAGATGGCGTTGCGGACCGTCCTGGCGGCGCCCGGCAACCGCATGAGCCGCTGTGCCCGGGGTGAGAAGCTGAAGTCCGGCTTGGGGTGGATCCAGGGTGGCGTGCGCTGGAACACGGTGAGCCGCGCCGCGCGTTCCGCGATCCGCGGCACGAACTGGATGGCCGAGGCCCCGGTGCCGATGACCGCGACGCGCTTGCCGGTCAGATCGACCGAGTGGTCCCACTCGGCGGAGTGGAAGGCCGCCCCCGCAAAAACCTCACGTCCCGAAATTTCGGGGAACGATGGGATGCGTAGGGCGCCGATGCCCGACACCACGGCATTCGTCCGCAGGGTCTCGCCGTCGTCCGTGGTCACCGCCCACCGGCGGTCGAGGTCGTCGTACTCCAGCGCGATGACGCGCTTGCCGTACCGGAAATGCGGGGTTATGCCATGCTTCTCGCCGCACGCCCGCAGGTAGTCCCAGATCTCCTCCTGCGGGGAGAACATCCGCGACCAGCCGGGATTGAGATCGAACGAGTAGGAGTACATGGGCGACGGCACGTCGCACGCGCAGCCGGGATAGGTGTTGTCGCGCCAGGTGCCACCCAGGTCGGCGGCCTTCTCCAGGATGACGAAGTCGTGGTAGCCGGCGGCCTTGAGCTTGATCGCCATGCCGATCCCGGCGAAGCCCGAACCGATGATCACTATTCCTGGCTCGTCCACTGCTCCTCCGCATTATTAGACGACTTGTCCAATGTAATGAGAGGCGTCCAGGTCCGTCCAGGGTGACCCATATCACACCGACTGGTCGGTATGTTACCTGCTCTCAGGGCACACGAAAAGCGCCGAGAGCGGGTGGCCGTCGGCGCTCTGAAGTGCGCGGGATTAGCGCAGGAGCAGGAAGGCCGCGACGCCGATGATCACGACGACGGCGATCACCGCGACGATCGGCAGAATGGGGGACTTCTTGCTCGGCGCCGCCTCCTGCTCGGACCGCTGCGCGAACGCGCGGAACTGCTGAGTGTTGCCGGCAGGGTCGATATGCTGGTCAGACATGCCCAGCAGCTTAGCGTGATCGTCTGGTGCGCTTGCCGCTTTTGGTGTGATCTGTGGACATGGGCTGATTAGGGGACCGGCCTGGTGGCCGGATAGCTTTGAAGCATGCTCCGGACCCTGTTCTCCCCACGCGTGGTGGGGTTGCACCTGCTGACGATCGGGGTCCTCATCGCGTTCATCCTGCTCGGGCGCTGGCAGCTCGGCGTGTTCCAGGATTCCGGCAAGCCGCACGCGGTCACCGATCCCGCCGCCGTCGGCGTCGCCACGCTGTCCCAGGTGGGCGCGCAGCTGACCGGGCCCGCAGTGGGCCGCAAGGTCTCGGCGGAGGGCGTCTACGACGCGCCGCGCCAGTTGCTCGTGGCCGACCGGCCGGCCGACGTCGACGCGCCCGGCGGCAACGTCTCGCGCGACGAGGGCTACTGGGTCCTCACGCCGCTCCGGCTCGACGACGGCACGCTGGTGCCGGTCGTCCGCGGCTGGGTGGCCAAGGCCGGCGATCCGGCGGCGGCCGTGCCCGGTGGCAAGGTCGCGGTGACCGGCCGGCTGCGCCCGTCGCAGGGCACCGACAGCGTGCAGCGCCGCACCGAGGGGCTGCCCGCGGGGCAGGTGCAGACGGTGTCCACCGGTGAGCTGATCAACCTGTGGAGCGGGCAGAAGGTGCGCAACGGCTATGTCGTCGCCCAGCCCGCCTCGGGGCCGCTGACGCCGGTGAAGGTCCGGCCGCCGGTCGTCGGCGGGGAGTTGACTTGGCGTAATCTCGCTTATGCCGCCAACTGGTGGATCTTCGCGGGGTTCGCCGTGTTCATGTGGTTCCACTTCGTACGCGATGCCGTGCGAGCGGATCGTGATCGGGACAGTGGCAAGTCCCCTGAGATGGTTCTGGAAGGTTAACGGTGGAATCGGCTCTGAAGCCCTTCCGGGTGCTCGCCTACATCGTCGGCGTGATGCTGCTCGTGCTCTGCGTGGCCATGGTGCTCCGATACGGCTTCGGCATCGTGGGCCTGTCGAAGATCGTGGCGCCCATCCACGGCTTCCTCTACATGATCTACCTGATCACGGTGATGAACCTGGGGATGAAGGCGCGCTGGAGCTGGCCGTACATGCTGGGCATCATGCTCGGCGGCACGGTGCCGTTCCTGTCCTTCTACATCGAACGCCGGGTGACGAGCCGGGTGCACACGGCCCTGGCCGCGGCGGCGGCCTGAGGCCCCGCCGCGTGCCCGGCTCGGGTTGGGTTCAGCTGCCGATGCCGCGTCTGCGGGCTCGCTTGAGCCGCTCGCGCTGCGACGGGTCGAGCATCAGGTAACCGACCACCGGGGCGGCGACCACGCCGAGGACGACCAGCAGGGTGAGCCAGCCGGGCAAGAAGATCAGCGAGAGCAGAACCGCGGCGCCTGCGCCGATGGCGTACTTCTGGACTGGTGACATCCTCAACTTCCTCCGTACGCGGAGCGCGCGCCCCGCCTCTCCCATTGTGCGTCTTGAGTCCAACGAGTGGACCATCCCGGTGGTTCCAATCGCGATGTATCTCAAAACAGGTCCGCCACGGCCTTGAGGTCCTTGCGGAGCGCGTCCGGCCCCGGCCGGTGCGCCGGGAACCCCGACAGCAGGCGGAACAGTACCGGCGCCAGCGCGCCCGCCTTGGCCAGCGGGGCGCCGGGCGCGGGCGGATGCCCCTCGACGGCCGCGAACAGCGTGGCGCCCAGCGACCACAGGTCCGCCGCCGGCCCTGGCACGCGTTCTGGCGCCGTGTAGGCCGGGATCGTCGCCGGCATCACGGGCGCGTGCGACACCGGCGCGGGCGCGGGCGTGGTGGCCAGCGTGGCCCGGCCGGCCGTGTCGATCAGGACGTTGCCCGGCTGTACGCCGCCGTGATGCGATCCCCGGGCGTGCAGGTCGGCCAGCTGGTCGAGTACGGCCAGCCCGATCTCGGCCACCCGGGCGGGCGGCAGCGGCCCGGCCGTGGCGAGGACGTGCCCGAGCGTCTGCTCCACGGCCAGCCGGTCGAGCATCCCGGCCACCACGTCGACCGGCGGCGGTCCGGAGGGCTCCAGCATGGCCCTGACCAGCCATCGGAAGGCGTCGGTGCTTTCCGCGGGGGCCCGCCCCGGCGGCCGGCCCTCGACGGCGAAGTGCAGCGTCGCGGCCATCGACCACATGTCGGCGGCCGGCCGCATGCCCAGCCCCGGCAGCCCGAACCCGGTGAGCACCGCCCGGCCCGTCGAGGTGAGCAGCACGTTGCCCGGATTGACCCGCCCGTGCACGATTCCCGTGTCATGAGCGGTCCGCAACGCCGACAGCAGGCACACGCCCACCCGGGCGGCCTGCTGCACGGGCAAGGGGTGCCGCGAGTCAACGGTCTGCTCCAGCGAGGTGCCGGAGACGAACTCCATCACCAGCCACGGCTCGCCGTCCTCCACCACCACGTCGAGAACCGGTACGACGGAGGCATGCCGGAGCCCGGCGGCCCGCCGCGCGTCCTGCAGCGCGGATCCGCGTAACTCGGCGGGCACACGTAGCTCCCTGACCGCGACGTCACGATGTTCTACCTCGTCGAATGCCAGTCGTACGGAACCCGTGCCCAAAGGGTTCAGCAGCCGGTAGCGACCGGCGAGCTTCTTGGTCTCTCCCATCCCGAGGTGCACGATATCGCCACGTTCTATGGCAAAGCCATGGGCTAGGCGTTGGTTCCCGACAGCCACTTTTCATGCGCGTCGTGAACCTTCCCGAACAGGGCTTCTTTCTCTTCTTGACTAACGTCGTCCAGGTGCAATCCGAACACGTCGGACAACGCGGAGTAGTAGTCACGAGCCGTGTGGAGGGTGATGGAATGGGCGCCGTTGCCCACGCGCGACAGGGCGAGCCCGCGGAGGAGGTCCACGCCGGAAGCGTCCCGCCGGGCGACCGTCGCGACCCGCACGAAACCCGACTCCCGCGACGTCGACAGGTGATGATGCATCGCAGTAAAAGCTGACATGTCGGTCGGGGCGGGGTCGAAGTCCATGCCCGGGAACGAGCCGCTCGGGTCGTGGTCGAACCGCCAGCCTCCCGGCGCGACCTCGGAACGCCGCAGGCCGTACGAGAAAGGGCCCTGCCGGTAGACGCCCGCGACCAGCGGGAGCGGCTCGTGCAGCGCGTCGCCCAGCCCGAGGTCGGCCAGCCACTCGCCGCCCGGATTGTCCTCGGACGGCAGCCCGCGAACGGTGAGCACCAGGTGGTTGGCGGTGATGCCGGGCGCGCCGTTGGGGACCTGCACGCCGCCCACGTGCCTGGTCACGTCGTAGTTGAGCGTCATGAGCAGCAGGGAGAACGCGCCGTTCAGGTGGTAGCAGTAGCCGCCGCGGCCGCCGATGATCCGCCCGGCCGACTCGACGGGATCGACCGTGGTGGGGCGGCCGAGCCAGATCTGCAGCGCCTCGTACGGGACCCGCTCGATGTGCGCGACGTGTAACCGGCGCAGGTTCTCGGCCGTGGGCGGGGCGGTCAGCAGGTCGGGAAGCCCGAGGCGGCGCAGGTATCCGTCCGTGTTCACCGACCAAGTCTGCACCGGATATGCACAGATTGGGGAGTGCCGTCTGCACAGCCCCCTTCTAGGCTTTCGTCCGTGGCAGAGCAGCGACGCATCCTCCTGGTCGAGGACGACGAGACCATCGCCCTGGCCGTACGGAACCGGCTGGCGGCCGAGGGGTTCGACGTCAGGGTGGCGGGGGACGGGGAGACGGCCCTGACCGAGTACGGCAGGGCGGAGCCCGATCTGGTGATCCTGGACCGGCTGCTGCCGGGACTCGACGGGCTGGAGGTGTGCCGCCGGATGCAGGCGGCCCGGCCGGTTCCGGTGCTCATGCTGACCGCGCTCGGTGAGGAGACCGACGTGCTGGTCGGGCTCGGGGTGGGCGCGGACGACTACCTGGCCAAGCCGTTCAGCATGCGCGAACTGGTGGCCCGGATCCACGCGCTGCTGCGCAGGGTCGAGCGGGCCGTCCAGCTCGCCTCCGAGGACACGGTGATCAGGGTGGGCGAGGTGGAGATCGACACCGCGGCCCGCCGGGTGTTCGTCCGCGGCGCCGAGGCGCAGCTCACCAGGACGGAGTTCGACCTGCTGCGCCGCCTGGCCGAGCGGCCCGGCCAGGTCTTCGAGCGCGACCGGCTGCTGTCGGACGTGTGGGGCTTCTCCGAGGCCGCCGCGACCAGGACCGTGGACAGCCACGTACGCGCGTTACGCCGCAAGCTCGGCTCCGGCGTCGTCCGCACGGTGCACGGCGTCGGCTACGCGCTGGTCCGCCGATGAGGCAGCCGCTCGACTTCCTCGGCCGTATCAAGGTCAAGCTCGGCCTGGTGATCGTGCTGGCCGTGGGCACCGCCTTCCTGGTCAACGAGGTCGGCATCAACTCCGGCCTCTCCCGGCCCATCCGGATCGCCGTCGCGCTGGTCCTCGCCCTGATCATGGTGCAGGTGCTCGCCATGGGCATGACCAAGCCGCTGCGCCAGATGGCCAGGGCCGCCCAGACCATCGCCAAGGGCCGCTACACGCTGCGCGTCCGCGCCACCTCGCGCGACGAGGTCGGGGAGCTGGCCAGGGCGTTCAACGCGATGGCGGCCGACCTCGGCGAGGTCGACCGGCAACGGCGCGAGCTCGTCGCGAACGTCAGCCACGAGCTGCGCACCCCCATCACCGGCCTGCGCGCCGTCCTGGAGAACGTCGTGGACGGCGTCTCCGCGGCCGACCCGGTCACCATGAAGACCGCGCTCGCCCAGACCGAACGGCTCGGCCGGCTCGTGGCGCAACTGCTCGACCTGTCACGGCTCGACTCGGGCGTACGCCTCATGGAACCGGAAGCGGTCGAGCTCGCGCCGCTGCTGGAGCAGGCCGTACGCGAGGCCGCGCTGGCGCGGGAGGACGTCCGGCTCACCCCGGTGGTCCCCGCCGACCTCGTCGTACGCGCCGACCCCGACCTGCTCGCCCAGGTCCTGGCGAACCTGCTCGACAACGCGGTACGCCACAGCCCGCCCGGCGGCTCGGTCACCGTGACCGGCGCGCCCGACGGGGACGGGGTCCGCATCACCATCGCCGACCAGGGGTCGGGGATCCCCGCCTCGGCGCACGGGCGGGTGTTCGAGCGCTTCTCCCGGTTGGACGCGGGACGGACGGCGGACGGCGGGGGTGCTGGGCTGGGGTTGGCGATCGTGAAGGAGATCGTCGAACTGCATGGCGGTTCGATCCGCATCGACGACTGCGCGGGGTGCCGCATGATCGTCGATCTACCAGGGAGGACCATCATGGCGGATACGCCATTAGAACCTGTTTCGGGGGCCGGCGAAGGGGTGCCGTCCGTTGCGGCGGGTGATCCTTTAGTCGAGTCGGAGGTTCTCGCTGCGGCGGTCGGTGGGGTTGAGCCGGGTCTGTCTGAGGTGAGGGCCGCTGGGGCTTCTGGCGCTGGGGATGCGGAGGCCGTGCCGGAGACTGAGACGGCGGTGCTCGCGGCTTCGTCTTCTCAGGAGCCGGAGTCGCCGGTCTCGTCCGCTCAGCCGGTCCCGTCCGCTCAGCCGGTCCCGTCGGTCCAGCCGACCTCCTCGGTTCTGTCGGACTCCTTGGCGCAACTGGTCGCGCTGGCTCAGCCGGTGGCCTCGGGTCAGCCGGTCGCTCCGGGTCAGCCGGTCGCTCCGGCTCCGTCGCGGGGTCTGTCGGGGGTTTCGCCGGCACCGGCCCAGGCGGCCATGTCGGCGGTGCCGGTGTCTGATGGGCGGCTCGGGCGGATGGTCGGGGGAGGCGTCGTCGGGCTGCTCCTCGGGTTCCTGGTCGGGCTGTTCGCGGCCGTGTTCGTCAGTGTGGCCTCGGGCAGCGACACGGCCGCGCTCATCACGCTCGTGCTGGTCACCGCGCTCATCGGGGCCGTCGGGGTGTCTCTGGGGGCGGGCACCGGGCGACGGGCTGCCGGTGCCTTGCCGTACCAGCCCGCTCAGGGTCGGCCGCCGGGCCAGCCGTACCAGGGGCCGGGTCAGCCTGGTCCGCAGGTTCACGGGCCGCAGGTGTACGGTCCGCAAGTGCCTGGTCCGCAAGTCCCTGGTCCGCAGGTCCCCGGACCGCAGGGGCACGGGCCGCAGGGGCACGGGCCGCAGTCACCGCCTCCGCCGTACGTCCCGCCGCCGCTCTTCCCGCGCCCCGACCTGCCCGAGACGCCGCGCTGGCTACTGCCGGCGGCGGCGGGGGCCGGCGTGTTCACGGCCGTGGCGTTGCCGGACGCGCAGGTGGGCCTGGGCATCGTCCTGGTCACGATGGTGCTGGGCGCCGCGGCGCTGCCCGCGGTGTTGCGGCGGATCACGCCGTGGACGGTGCTGTTCGGCCTGACCGCCTACTGGCTGATCGCGATGGCCGCCGTGCGGGACGCCGACTGGCTGGTCGGGATCCTGTTCCTGGCCGGGTGCGGGCTGCTGGCGCTGGCCGTCTCCGGGGCGGGGTTCGGCTGGCTGGGCGTGATCAGGGGCGGCGTGTCGGTGCTGCTCGCGCTGGGGCCGGTGCCGTGGTTCCTGGCCAAGCCGCTCAAGCGGCTGACCGCCAAGCGGCGCATCCTGCCCATGGTCGCGGCCCTGGGCATCACGGCGGTGTTGCTGGTGGTGTTCGGGCTGCTGTTCGCCTCGGCCGATCCTGTCTTCGCCACCTACCTGGAGCGCCTGACCGCGACCCCGGACTGGGCCGAGTCGGTGCCGCTGCGGATCTTCCTGCTCGTGGTCGGGGCCGTGCTGCTGGCCGCCGTGGTGCTGGTCGCGCTGCGGCCCGTGGTGGATCCGATCGGGCCCGAGGTCAAGTTCGGTGTGTCCAGGAGCATCTGGGTGGTGCCGCTGACCGCGGTGAACCTGCTGTTCGCGGCGTTCGTGGCAGTACAGATCACTGTGCTGTTCGGCGGCGACTCCTGGGTGCTGAAGACCGCCGGCCTGACCTACGCCGAGTACGCCAGGCAGGGCTTCTTCCAGCTCGTCGTCGTCAGCGTGTTCGTGATGTGCATCGTCGCCGTCGTGGCCGGGCTGCTCCGGACCGAGCGGCGCGAACGCTGGCTGCTGGCCGGCCAGCTGGGCGTGCTCTGCGCCCTCACCATGGTCGTGCTGGCCTCCGCGCTGCATCGCATGGACCTCTACACCGAGGCGTACGGCCTGTCCCGGCTGCGCCTGTCGGTGCAGGCCACGGTCTGGTGGCTGGGCGCGCTGTTCGCCCTGGTCATACTGGCGGGCGCGGCTCGGCTGGCCGGTCGCGGCTCCGGCTGGCTGCCCCGCACGATCGTGCTGGTCACCGGGCTCGGACTGGGCGCGTTCGCGATCGTCAACCCGGACTTCCAGGTGGCCCAGACGCAGGTGGTGGTACGCGGGCCGGCCAAACTGGACGCGGACTACCTGGGCGACCTCGGCGCGGAAGCCGTACCGGCCCTGGACCGGCTCCCGGAACCGCAACGCAGCTGCGTACTGACCGACGTGATCAAGGCCAACGGCCTGAACCAGCCGGACGCGTGGAACGGCTGGAATCTGGCCAGGTCGCAGGCCCGCGAACTGCTCGCCAAGCGCCCGGTCGCTACCACGACCACGGGCTGCGACCGCCCGGAGCCCCGGATCTCCGACTGACGGCCGGTGGTCCTAGCAGTGGGGATTGGCGGCCCGGTAACCGTGCTTGAACGTCTTCGACCGGCCCTTGAAGTGCCCCTTCACACACCGGTGGAACCTGGCCGCGTCCGCGGCGCCCCGTCTCTTGCCCTGGTGCCTGGACTGGGCGCGCCCGGATGTACCGCCCCCGCCACAGCCGGCGTGCTTCCGGCCCACCGCCCAGCCGACCTTGTAGCCGAGTTTGTAGTCCGGCTGGCCTGAGGCCGGGTGTTTACCTGGGCGGGAGGGCTGACACCGGACGCCGTTGGCGTAGCCGTCGGAGTAACCCTTCGCGCAGCCCTGGCCCTTGTCGTCGCACGGGTTCAGCCGTGTCGACAGGGCCGCCGTACGGGTGGCCGGGACCGCCGCGGTGAAGCCCTGAGGCAGGGCGAGGGCGGCGACAAGAGCCGATCCTAGGACGACGAGCGCGCCTCTTTCGATCATGACCTTCTCCGTCTCCGGCGAAGAGCACGGCCATGTGTCCCGCCTCGAGCAACGAGCGTCTTGAGGTAATTCCCGCTCATATAGTGGACAAATAGCCATGTAGCGCATTAACCATCTCAAGCTTGATCAAAAGTGATCATGTTCTGTTTTGTCGGCCGTTCGAGTCGGCGACAGTCGCCGGACGGGTTTCCCGGGTTGGACCGCAGCCGCGCGGTACCTGCTGGATCATGTTTAATCCTTGAGTGGCTTTCGATGTGATCATCAGCGGCGGACACGTGCTCGACGGGACGGGGGCGCCGCCGTACCGAGCCGATGTGGCGATCACCGGCGACCGGGTCGCCGCCGTGGGCCGCCTCGACGGCGCGGAGGCCGCCTCCGTCATCGACGCGAGCGGACGGTTCGTCGCACCGGGGTTCATCGACTGCCACGCCCACGGCGACGCGGCCGTCTTCGACCCCGCCGTACAGTTGGCGACACTTCGCCAGGGGGTGACCACTTTCGTACTGGGACAGGATGGCCTGTCCTTCGCCCCTGGCTCCGCCGACACCGTCGCGTACGCCGAACGCTACTTCGCAGCGGTGAATGGCCCCCGTGCCTCGGATGGCGTGCGTTCCGGTGGCGGGCTGTCGGTCGCCGAGTTGCTCCAGGGGTACGACCGCGCGGTCGCGCTCAACACCGCCTACCTGATCCCGCACGGCACGATCCGCTACGACGTCATGGGCCCCTCCTCAGGCACCCCCGCACCCGACGAGCTGACCCGCCTGCTCGCCCACGTCGAACGCGGCCTGGCGGACGGCGCGGTCGGCCTGTCGAGCGGCCTGGAGTACCTGCCCGGCCGCTACGCCTCAGCAGCGGAACTGGCCGCCCTGTGCGCACCCCTCGCGGGCCTGCCGTACGTCACCCACATGCGGGCCTACGGCGAGCGAGCCGACGTAGGCATGTCGGAGGTCGTCGAGATAGCCCAGCGATCCGGTACGGCCGTGCACATCTCCCACCTGCACGGACCCGCCGACGTCCTGCTCCCCCTGGTGGAGCAGGCGCTGTCCGGGGGCGTGGACCTGACCTTCGACTCCTACCCCTACCTGCGCGGCAACACCATCCTGGCGATGGTCGTCCTGCCGCCCGAGGTCCCGGGCGCCGAGCCGGACCGCGCCCTGGAGATGCTGTCGTCCGGGGAGCTCGACGGCTGGTGGCCGGAGCTGGCGCGGACCTGGCCGCGCCTGACCATCTCCCATGCCCCCGGCCTGGAGTGGGCGGAGGGTCTGGGCATGGTCGAAGCGGCCGAGCGGGCGGGCTTGGCGCCGCATGAGTTCTGCCGCCGCCTGCTCGTCGAGACGCGCCTGGAAGCGGGCTGCGTGACGGCCCGTCCCGACGAGGGCCCGGAGGGGGAGGAGTCGGTACGCCGCGTGCTGCGCCACCCTTCGCACACGGGCGGCTCGGACGGCATCTACGTGGGCGGCCACCCGCATCCGCGCGGCTTCGGCGCGTTCGCCCGGTTCCTGGGACGGCACGTGCGTGAGCTGGGCGACTGGACGTGGGGGCAGGCCGCCGTCCACCTGTCGTCGCACCCGGCGCGACGCTTCGGCCTGACGGACCGCGGCCTGCTCCGGCGCGGCTTCGCGGCCGACGTGGTGGTGATCGATCCGGCGACGGTGACGGACTTGGCCACGTACGAGACTCCGCGCACACCGGCGAGGGGAGTGGACGACGTGCTCGTGTCGGGGGTGCCGGTGCTGGCGAACGGCGCCTTGACGGGCAAGACTCCAGGACGAGCACTGCGCCCGTAACCGGCCGGCGCCCCCTGGAACCACGGACGGGGCCAAGAACGCGCACGTCACGGCGCTCAGCCACCTCCACCGGAGGAGCGTGCCCCTGGACAGGGCCCGGCCCCGTGTGGCGGGTGGGGCTCACCGGGCTTGCCGTACAAGATCATAAAAACATCGGCGCCCAGCCACCTCCACCCGGCCTGCCGTACAAGATCATAAAATAAACATGAGATAGGGTCAGGCGCGGACAAATGGGGGTGTTGTGCAGGGAATCCACGAACACAATCGGTCCGTCTTCGACGGGGCCACCCTCCCCCTGATGGTCGTGCATCAGGAGGCGCTGGAGCACAACATCGCGACCATGGCCGCCTTCGCCCGCGATCACGGCATGGAGCTGGCGCCGCACGCCAAGACGCACATGTCCCGAGAGATCGCCACCATGCAGCTCGAAGCGGGCGCGTGGGCGCTCACCGTGGCGACGGCGCGGCAGGCGATGGCGGTGCGGGAGTTCGGGGCGGCCAGGGTCATGGTGGCCAACCAGATGGTGGACCCGGCCGGGCTGGAGTGGGCGGCGACGGAGCTGGCCGCCGACCCGGGCTTCGACTTCCTGTCGTTCGTGGACTCCGTAGCAGGGGTGGACATCCTGGCCCGGCATGCCTCGTCGCGGCCGTTCAGCGTGCTGGTCGAGCTCGGGCATGCGGGCGGGCGGGCCGGGTGCCGGACGCTGGACCAGCTGTTGGAGGTGGCCGCGTATGTGCAGCGGACCGACGGGGTGGAGCTGGCCGGTATCGCCGGGTACGAAGGGGCGCTGAAGACGGCGCCCGAGGTCCGGAAATATCTGTATCTGCTGCAGGATGCCGCCGAGCACATCCGCGTCAAGAATCCCATCCTGACCGTCGGCGGCAGCCAGTGGTTCGACGTGATCGGGCGCGAGCTCGTCGCCACCCAGGCCAGGATCGTCCTGCGCGCCGGAGCGTACGTCACCCACGACGACGGCTACTACCGAGAGCGCACGCCCTTCAACCGCGTGCCCGGCGAGCTGCGGCCCGCGATGGAGGTGTGGGCGCACGTGCTGTCCACACCCGAGCCGGGGCTGGCGATCGTCGGCCTGGGCAAGCGCGACGCGCCGTACGACGAGGGCCTGCCCGTTCCCAGGCGCGGCGGCGTCACGATCGTGAAGATGCAGGACCAGCACACGGTCGTCCGCGCCGACGGGCTCAAGCCGGGCGACCTGCTCGCCTTCGGCATCTCGCACCCGTGCACCGCCTTCGACAAGTGGCGCACGCTCCCGGTGGTCGACCGGGACTACCGCCGCGTCGGCACAATAAGCACCCAATTTGGTTAGGGAGATGCTGTGAAGAAGGAATTGAGGACCACCGAGGGCGCGGCCCCGGTCGGCGCGTACTCCCAAGGTCTGGTCGTCGGCGACTTCGTCTACACCTCGGGCGCGGGGCCGCTCGACCCGCAGACCGGTGAGGTCGTCGGCGACGACGTGGCCGCCCAGACCCACCAGACCATGCGCAACCTCGGCGCCATTCTCGCCGCCCACGGCCTCGGCTTCGACGACGTGGTCAAGGCCACGGTTCACCTGCAGCATCTCAAGCGCGACTTCGCCGCCTACAACGAGGTGTACAAGTCGTACTTCAGCCAGCCGTACCCGGTCCGTACGACCGTCGGCTCGGACCTGATGGACATCCTGGTGGAGATCGACTTCGTCGCGCACAAGAGCGCGTAAGGTCGGTCCGTGGACAGTTCGGTGTACGTCTTCGTCGAAGATCTACGCGGCGAGGGCGTCGAGCGGGTGCTCGACAGGATCAGCGGGTACGGCGTGGCGGGCGTCACGGTCGGCGCCGTACACCACGCCTCCCGCGACGTCACCCCGCACGGACTGTCCAGGCTCACGCTCCGCCACGACGGCGCCCACTTCGTCCCGCCGGCCGACCTGTTCTCCGGTCTGCGGCTCAGGCCGACGGCCGGATACCAGAACGCGCTCGACGGCCTGCGCGAAGCCTGTTCGGAGCGAGGGCTGAAGCTCCATGGCTGGACGGTTTTCCTGCGCAATGCCACGATCGGCACCCAGCATCCAGATGTGACGGTACGCGACTGCTTCGGCGATCGAGGTTCGCTCACCGACTTGTGCCCGGCGCATCCCGATGTGCGGCAGTACGCCGTCGCGTTGTCCAGGGCGGTCGCCCGGCTCGGCGTCGACAGTGTCGTGGCCGAGTCGCTGCACTTCAGGCCGCTCAAACCGCAGCGCTCGTTCGTGCCGCTCGGGCCGATGGACGCCTACCTGTTCGGCCTGTGCTTCTGCGACTACTGCATGCGCCGGGCCACCGACCTGGGCGTCAACGCCGAGGTGGCCCGCGAGGAGTGCGCCAGGATCGTGGGCGGGGTGTTCGACGGCGATCCGCCCGCGCAGGGCGAGGTGACCCGGGCGGCGCTGACGGCGTACGCAGGGCCTGAGGTGGTCGCCTACGCCCGCGCCCGGTCGGAGACCGTCACCACGCTGGTCTCCGAGGTGGCCTCCGCCGTGGCGGACGAGGGCTCCAAGCTGGTGTTCATCGACTCCACCGGCGCCGTCAAGGGCTACACCGACGGGCTGCCCTCGCCCGGCCTGGCCGCGCATGACGCCTGGCAGCTGGGCGTGGATCTGGTGGCGCTCGGCGATCTCGTGCCCGCGTTCGGCGTGCTCGCCTACGCGCGCGACGCCGCCCGGGTGGCCGACGATGTGGGCGCGTACCTGCGGTCGGTGGGCAAGGATCGGGAGGTGCGCGCGGTGCTGCGGCCCGGTTACCCCGACAGCGACTCGGCCGACCGGCTGGTCGCGAAGGCGCGGGGGGCCAAGGCGGCGGGGGCGTTGGCGGTGGACTTTTACGCCTATGGACTGATGTCGTACCCGGTGCTGGACCGCATTCCGGCCGCACTTGCCGAGGCCCTCTGACAGGCTGCGTGGGCGGTCCCGATTTATCCCACTAAGACATGACACCGCCACCAAGCACCACGGACACTGCCTGGCTCGCGAAGTCGTCCCTTAGGACATGACACCATCGAGCACCATGGACACCGCCTGACTCGCGAAGTCGTCCGTGAGCGGCAACCCCCGGAACACCGCCCTGATCCACACCGCCCCGGCCAGCAGATCGACCACCAGCATCGGGTCGACCGACCGCTTCAGCTCGCCCCGCCGTACCGCACGCTCGAAGACCTGCCGCTCCCGCGCGAACCGGTCCGCGAAAAACCGCCGCGCGTCGAGCTCGGGATGGCGTACGGCGGCGCCGAGCGCGGCCACCGCGATGTCCCTGGCCGGCGGCTGGGTGAGGAGCCGCCTGACCCCCTCCACGAGCGCGACGAGATCGCCACGCAGGCTCCCCGTGTCCGGCGCCTCGAACTCCAGCGCCTCCGCCTCCACCAACGCCGCCCCCAGCAGCGCGGCCTTGGACGGCCACCACCGGTAGATCGTCGTCTTGTTGACGCCTGACCGCTCGGCCACGCCCTCGACGGTCAGACCGTCATAGCCCTTCTCCGCGACCAGCAGCAGCGTCGCGTCGAAGATCTCCTGCTGCTTCCTCGGCGCCATGCGCTCATTTTCTCCCGGCGAACGCCGTGATCACGCCCAGCCCCAGGTACACCACACCGCTGAAGAGCCGCAGCCCCCTGGCCCTCCTGACGAGGCGGGCGCCGAGCGCCCCGGCGGTGAACGCGTACACCAGATCGGAGAGCACCCCCAGCACCAGAAGCGTGGCACCGAACACCACGATCTGCAGCGCCGGCGACCCCGCCGACGGCTTCACGAACTGCGGCAGCAACGCCAGAAAGAACAGCGTGACCTTGGGATTGAGCAGATTCACCACGACACCTTCGAGGAACACCTTGCCGAGCGGCTGCGCCGGCTGCGACACCTCGGACTCGGCCTGCTCCTTGCCGGTGAGCGCGCGTACCCCCAGATAGACGAGATAGGCGACTCCTGCCCACTTGACGATCCCGAACAGCGTCGCGGACCTGGTGATCAGGTACGAGAGCCCGGCCGCGGCCGCCACGATGTGCACCAGCGTGCCGGTCTCCACACCGAACGCGCTGGCCAGCCCCGCCGCCCGGCCCTGAGAAAGGCCCCTGGCGGTGATGTAGAGGTGGTTCGGGCCGGGGATGAGCACCAGCGCGAGCGAGGCGCCCACGAAGAGCACGTACGTGGACCAAGGGATCATGAAATATAAGCGTAAAGTGGCTTTGGCCCGCTGTTGAGAGCCAATCGGGTACCCCGTTCCTGGGCCAATCGGAATGTCGGCCAGGCGTGGCATAGTTGCTGCCGTGAAGGGTCTCCTGGTCGGGCGCGCTGCTGAGCTGGCGAGACTCGCGCGCGTGCTCGAATCCGCCGCACTCGGCACCGCCGAGGTGGCGCTCGTCGGCGGCGACGCCGGCATCGGCAAGACCCGGCTGGTGTCCGAGCTGGTCGCCGAGGCCGGTTCCCGTGGCTTCAACGTGCTGGTCGGGCAGTGCGCCGAGCTCGGCGACACACTGCCCTACCTCCCCCTCGCCGACGCCCTGCGCGGCGCCGAGCCCGCCGTCCGCGAGGCGGCCGCCGCCCACCCCCTGCTCGGCCAGCTGCTGCCGGGCGTGGAGAGCGCGCCTCCGGCCGGGCTCACGCAGCAGCGGCTGTTCGGCTCGCTGCTGGGGCTGCTGGCCGAGGTCCAGCCGGTGCTGTTCGTGATCGAGGACCTGCATTGGGCCGACCGCTCGACGCGTGACCTGCTGGTGTTCCTGAGCCGCATGGTGCAGAGCGAGCGCGTGTGCGTCGTCGGCACTTACCGCACCGACGACCTGCACCGCCGTCACCCCCTGCGGCCGGTGCTGGCCGAGCTGAAGCGCCTGCCCAGCGTCACCCACCTGGAGCTTGGCCCTCTCGACTCCGGCGAAATGTCCGACTACGTCGCGACCTTGGGTGATGTGGACGCACAGGAGCTCGGCGTGATCGTCACCCGTGCGGGCGGCAACCCGTTCTATGCCGAGGAGCTGTTCGCCGCCGTGGCCGAGGGCGACACCCTGCCCGACGGGCTGGCGAGCCTGCTGATGTCCCGGGTCGAGGTGCTGTCCGAGCCCGGCCAGCGCGTGCTGCGCGCCGCCGCGGTCGCCGGTCGCCGCGTCGAGGACGAGCTGCTGCGCGAGGTCTCCGGGCTCCCGCTGGCCGACTTCGAGGAGGCCGTACGCGAGATCGTCTCGCGCGGCCTGCTCCGCGTCGACGGCTACGGTTACGCCTTCCGGCACGCTCTGCTGCAGGAAGCCGCCTACACCGACCTGCTGCCCGGAGAGCGCAGCAGACTGCACGCCGACTTCGCACGACTGCTCACCTCGCCCGCCGAGCTCGCCCACCACCACCTGGCCGGCCACGACCTGGCGGGGGCTCTGGCCGCTTCCGCGAAGGCGGGCAGGCTGGCCGAGCGCCTGGGCGCGCCCGCCGAAGCCCACAGCCACTACGACCGGGCGCTGAGCCTGTGGGACCGAGTCCCCGACGCCGCCGAACTCGCCGGTGAGGAGCGGGCCACGCTGGCCTTCCGGAGCGCGGTGATGGCGGCCGACAGCGGCGACAACCACCGCGCCGTCCAGCAGTTGCGCGCCCTGCCCCCGACCTCCGAGGTCAACGAGCGGCTGGCCTATTACCTGGTCGAGCTCGACGACCAGGAAGGCGCCATCGCCGCGGCCCAACGTGCCGTCGAAGCCGCCGCCGACCAGCCCACCCTCGCCCGAGCCCTGGCCACCCATGCCCGCACGATCACCTGGTCCGCCTGGCACGCCGAAGCCGAGGACATCGCCCGCCGGGCCATCGAGACGGCCAGAGCCGCAGGCGCCCGCGACGCGGAAGCGGGCGCCCTTCTCACCCTGGCCCTGCACGCCGAGAACGAAGGCGACATGACCCGGGCCCGCTCACTCGCCCAGACCGCCGCCGCCGCGAACACCGGCCACCTGGCCATGGATCTCCGTGCCCGCTTCCACTACGCCCGCATCCTCTACGAGCAGGGCCTGCTCGTAGAGGCGGCCGAGATCGCCGACGCGGGCATCCAGCTGGCGGTCGAAACCGGCCTCAACTGGAGCACCTACGGCACCGATCTGCGCTTCCTCCGCTTCCTGATCCACTACGTGGCCGGCGAATGGGACGAAGCCGAGGCCACCGCCGCCGGCTTCGGCGCCCGCGTCGGCACACTGCCGGAGGCGGTCCTGTCATCGTTCGCCCTGTTCGTAGAGGTCGCCCGCGGGCTGCCCGCCGTCGAAGCCCGCCTCAACTGGCTGCGCCCGTTCTGGTCCGACATACTCGTCGCCTACATGTCCCGAGGCATGGCCGCCGAACACGCCCTCTGGTGCGGCGACCCCGCCCTGGCCCTCGAACACGTAGAGGCCGCCATGGCCACCCTCGAACCCGGCGAGACGGGCACTTTGCGCGTCGCCGCCATCGGTTTGTGGGCACTAGCCGACCTAGGCCAGGTAGAGGGCGCCGACGACCTCCTCAACCGCGTCCGCTTCGCCGTCGAATCCGGCCCAGTGGGCGAACGCGGCCCCATGGGCCCGGAGGGCCAAGCCTGGGCCCTGCGAGCGGAGGCCGAATGGCACCGCGTCCACGGCCGCCTCGACGTGGAGCTGTGGCGGCGCGTGGTGGCGGCCTTCGACTTCGGCTTCGTCTACGAGGCAGCCCGCGCCCGCTGGCGCCTCGCGGAGGCCTTGCTGGCAGCAGGCGCCCGTACAGAAGCCCAGGCCGAGTGGGACCTGGCCCGCGAGGCAGCCGGCAAACTCCGTGCCACACCGCTGGAGACCGCGTTGAGCGACTTCGCCCGCCGAGCCCGCTTCACCACCGGCGGCGGCGGGCATGGCGACGGGGGCCTGACGGCACGCGAGACCGAGGTGCTGAGGCTGGTGGCGGAGGGGTTGACGAACCGGGAGATCGCGGAACGGCTGTTCATCGCGCAGAAGACGGTGAGCGTGCACGTGTCCAACATCTTGGGCAAGCTGGAGGTCTCTACGCGTACGCAGGCTGCGGCGGAGGCCCGGACACGCGCACTGCTGTAGCCCCGACGTCCTTCGTGCGCTCCTCTTGCCCTGTGCCCTCACGCGGCTGCACTGGGCGCCCGTGGCCCTGCGTGCTGCCCTAGCTCTATCGCTCTATGCCACCCGCACGCCTGCACTGGGCCGAGGACCGATAGCCCCGCGTGCCTGGCTGTGGCGGACGCTGACGCTTCGGTGGTGGGGGAGTGGCCCGACGACGACGTCGACGGGCCCTGAGGTCGGCACATCGGGACACTTCGCGCATTCTGCGCCGCAACTGCCCACCCCGCCCGACCCAAACCCCTACCAGAATCCTTCACCCGAACAGCGACCTGATTGACGGCGATCACCATCGAGGCCGCTCGATCTCAACGCCCATCGAGGCGCTTGAGCTCAACCCCACTCACTCGTTGAACGAAACGAGTGGGGCTCAGACCCGGCTTCCCGCCGCAAGATCGCGGACCACCTCAATGAGCTCCGCCGGGTCGAACGGCTTGGTGAGATAGGCGTCGACGCCGATCCCTCGCCCCCGCCGCTTGTCGTCGTCCTGCGCCCGCGCCGTGATCAACACGACCTTGATGTGACTGGTCGCCTCATCGGTACGCAGCCTCTCCGCTGTCACCCAGCCGTCAAGAAACGGCATCATCACGTCAAGCGTGATGACATCGGGCATGACATCGAGCACCCGCTCGAGACAGTCCTGCCCATCGGTGGCGGTGGCGACTTCGAACCCTTCCAGGCTCAAGTTCACCGCGATCAACTGACGGATGACCTCGTCATCGTCCACGACCAGTACCCTGCCAAGAACCTCGCCCACGGCCGCAAAGCTACCCGTAGTGGCGCGGTCACGTGGGGTTTTCCTTGGATGTGTGGCTGGACCTTTATCGTGGTGCGGAGTGGTGGCCCGATACTGGTAGCCTTATCACTCGTTGAGCCCCCTTAGCTCAGGGGATAGAGCACCGGCCTCCGGAGCCGGGTGCGTAGGTTCGAATCCTACAGGGGGCACCATTTCGACAGCCAGGTCAGACACCGTCTGACCTGGCTTTTTGCTTGTTTCCTTGATCGCCTGGCCATGCCATTCTGCGACACTGTTCGGCACGTTGAGACGAATTCCGCGTGCCATACGCGTTCCCTTGATCATCAGCTGTCCTCTCGGGCGCGATTCATGCGCTCGATCCACACCTCGTCGTAACCGGCCATGCATCGGTGGTAGATCCGCTGCAGGACCTCCACGCTGTGCCCCGCCCACTCGGCCACCTGAGCCGCAGGCACCCCAGCGGACAACCGCCAGGTGACCCCCGCGTGCCGCAAGTCGTATGGCTTGCCCATCAGCGGCGTGACGAGCTCCTCAGACGCGAGCGCGAGCGTGCGGACCTTCTTCCATAACCGTGAGTAGGTGGACTTCGGGACCGGACGTCCGCTCTCGGAGCGGAACACTCGGCCGTCCTCGGCCACCCCGAACTGGGCGATGTGCCCACGTAATAACGCCACCAGCTCGGGCGGAATCGGCACCACCCGGACGGTCTTCTTCGACCGCCCCTTCAAAGAGCGGTCGTCGTGCACTTCGCCGCTGTCGGTGTAGTCCTTGCCGACCTCGGGCTTGGACGCCTCCAGGATGAGCTTTCCCCACCCCGAGTCCGGCAAGTGGCAGTCGGCCCGTCGCAGTCGGCTCACCTCGGCCGGGCGCATCATCGCGTAGTACATGCAGCCGAAGAAGGCTACGAAGCGCTCCCCCTGACGGCGGCCGACATAGCTGCACGCGATGAACGCTTCGGCGATCTGACGGGGGTTGCCCACCGCGCGCGGGTCCACCGCGTCGTCCACGTCGGGCTGGGCCCAGTCGCTCCTGAGCGCCTTGTCGTCGAGCGGGTTCGCCCCCAGCCGTTCCTCAACGACGGCGTATCGCAGCGAGTTGTAGAAGATCCGGCGGCGCCGCCGGTAGTACTCCGGTGAGGCTTCTCTGCCGTCGAGTTGCGTGGCGCAGGCGTCGAGGGCCTTAGCGACAACCTTGCGCTCGGTCAGGGCGGCCAGCGGCAGGGATACCCTGTGCAGCCACCGTAGCGCCGCCTGCACATCGTCCGGCCGCTCGTCCTCAGGCCGGGTTGGGATGAATGCCCACCGCAGGGCGTCACGCAGTGTCTCGGGGTCGGGCGCGCCGCGCAGGTTGCGGGTCAGGACCGGCGTCACAGCAATCATGCTCTCGACGATGGAACGCCGGGAGTTGGCGGACGCTCTCGGCCACTTCTTGGCAACGTAGTCGAGCGCATGCTGAAACCAGGTGATGTCCTGGTCCTCCCGATGCATCGACTCCGGCAGCCCCGTCTCAGTGTCGAATGCCTCGCCCTTGCGGGCTGCTGCCATGAGCTCGGAGCGGCGAGAGTCCGCCAGGCCGTGAGTCGTGAACGACTCGTTGAAGATCCTGCCTTCGACGACCCACCGGAGCATGTACGGCGCGCGCTTGCCCTTGCGGACCGTGATCTTCCAGAACCGAACGTTGTAGCTCTTCACGCCTGCTCCTGGGTGTCGAGCCATTCCTGCAGCCACTCTGGGCGGATGCGGTAGGGACCATTGCCGGGGAGCCGGATGGAACGGGGGGCTTGGCCTCTTTCCTGCCACCTGTCCCAGGTGCGGCGAGAAACCTTCAGCTTCGTGCAGACCTCGTCGAGGGTCAGCCACTCATCGTCGCCGCTGGCTCCGGTCGAGCTGGGGGCCTTGGATTTGGCTGCGGTACGACGCGTGGACCTGCTTGTGCGCGCCATGATGGGAGCGCTCCTTCCTTGTCGTGTGGATTGGGCGGGAGTTCGGCCCCGGGCGATGTGCTGGCAGGCGTGCGCTCGGGGCCGGTCTTGCTCGGTAGCAGCGGCTACCGTTCCGATCTCGGGT
This sequence comes from Nonomuraea sp. NPDC052129, assembly GCF_040680095.1. Classification (NCBI taxonomy): domain Bacteria; kingdom Bacillati; phylum Actinomycetota; class Actinomycetes; order Streptosporangiales; family Streptosporangiaceae; genus Nonomuraea; species Nonomuraea sp. NPDC052129. The sequence goes on from NZ_JBFAVX010000016.1 coordinate 185,167, forward strand.
GTTCAGGTGGTGGGCTGGAGGCTAATGTCTGTCCTGTCGTAACTTTCGTTACAGTCGTGACGTGGACACATTAGCGCAATGAGTGGCTTTGTCCAGCAAGTAACGTCACATCACGTCAATATCTACTTGTGCGCGTTAGTGCTCATGTGTCGCATTTGTCGCAGAGCGACTGTCATGCCTGGCCGCCGCTCTCCCGAGACAGCCACAGCATCAGCGCCAACGCGGACGCGACCAGCGCAGATGCCCATCCCTCGCCCCACGTCAGAGCCGCCAAGAGCCAGGATGCGGTGACCGTCGCCGCCACAGGCAGGAGACGAGCGCCGACCTCCATCAGGGGGACCAGGGCCGACGACACCAGCACCACCGCAGGCACCACCACGCCCAGATCAGTGCTCACCCCCACCACCCGTGCCGCCGCCTGCGATGAGCACAGCCACGCCACCATGACCAGCAACCGCGCCATCGCGCCCATCACGCCACCCGCTCTCTGTCCGCGATCACGTACCGGTCACCGGCCATGCGTGCTCGGCCCTGCTCGGTCAGCGACGCAGCCACGCGGAACGCCACCGGCAACGACAGCCCCGACCGGACCGTCACCTCTGGCCCCGTCAAGCCCTCGCTGGCACTGGCCAGCAGCGACAGCACCACCTCCTGCGCCGCGGCGACGTCGCCCGGGTCGAGCGCGGCGAGTTGCACGGGCGCGTCGAGACTGACGACCTCCTGGGCCGCCACCTCGTTGTGCTCCGACCGAGCCGGCGCGGGCGCGCCCGACCTCCCGCCCATCCAGGTCAAGCTGGGCGACGTCGTGCCTTGCATCGCCGCACGCATCTTCGGGATGTGGCGGGCGCGCGTCATCACCGGCCGCGACGTGGCGCCGAGCAGGTAGGCGCAGCCCTTCGTCGGCTTCTGCGTGCCGGGGAAGTGCAGCTTGATCAGATGCGGGTACGCGGCCATCCGCGCCCCGAAAGTGGCCGAGGCGATCCGGGCGTCACTGTTTCGGGTGACCACCACGTTGCCAGAGGTGACCAGAGCAAGGATGTCGCCGCCGCCCAGGCTGTTGACGTACACGTTCTGGTCGAGGATCCACACCGTCATGCCGCACTTGGAGCCTTCGGCGAGAATGTCGTACACGATCTCGGCGAGGTCGTCGTGCCGGGCCACCTTGTGGAACTCGTCGATGGCGGTGATCCGCATGTCCAGCCCGTGCGCGCCCGGATAGTCGTAAGACTGGACGCCGAGCTGGGCCTCCCCTTCCTCATCGGTCCACTCCACGGTGGCCAAGAACTCGTTCCTGCGGCGCATCTCCTCCCGATACGCGCGCAGACGGTCGCGGATCTCGTCGATGCCGCGCGCGTTCGGCGTGTACGGCAGCAAAGACGGGCAGCTCTGCCCGCCCTGCGGGTCCAGGTAATCGAGCACGATCTTGCCGCCGGTGCGGGCGAACTCCGCCACGGCGATCTTCAAGATGGAGCTCTTGCCCGTCCGCATCGACCCGAAGATGCCGCACGGCAGCGGCCCTGACCCCGGCTCCCACACCTGCAACGCCGAGTCGCCCGCGCCGTCCTCGAACGGGCCGATCGGCATGACGCCGGTCTCCATGTTGATCAGCGGCTCAGTCCAGAGCTGCGGGTCCTCGACCGCCAGCTTCTTCAAGAACGTCACCATGGCGGCGTTCTGCTCGCCGCCCTCCGGTTCCTCCACGTGCACGTAGTTGATCGCGCGGCCAAAGTCGGAGCAGATCCGCTTGCGCGCGGCCATGGCGTCCTCAGTCGTCTGCCCGTCCAGCCCGATGCGGTAGCGCACCCCTTCAGCGCCGCCATGCGCGAACTCCTGGCGGCCGGCCAGCACCGCGCCAGGCAGAGCACCGCGCTTACCCGCTGTCTTGATGTTCCACCGCGTCACGGTCGGGTCCGTCTCCAGAGCTTTGGCTTGCTGCGCCGCCTCCAACTCGCGAGGCTTCTTCTCCGGCCTGAGGATGCGTGACCGGTTCCGCCACATGTACGGCACCGTCCAGGCGCCCGCGACCGCGAAGAACAGGCTCTGCATGACCCCGGTCGCGCCGAGCTCAGCCGCCGCAGGCAGCCACGCCCCCGCGCCGACCTGCCACCAGCGCAGAGCGAGCGGCTCGCGTGTCTTCGGTACGAAAGCGCGCACGGCCGCCGCCGCGGCGTACACGGCGGCCTCGCCCGCCAGAACTTGCCAAGCGGGCACGTCAGCGAGGTACAGGGCCACGCCGGTGCCCCACACACCGGCGACGACGGCGTGTGGTGCGATGGCGTGGCGGTAGCGGAACGCGGTCTTGCGCGCGACGGCCGCCGCAGTCTTGGCCAGGGCCTGCGCCTGCTCGTCCTCCTGGTGCTCGGTCGGCTCGTCGGCCTGCTGCTCGGGCGTGGTGTGGCGGGCCACGTCGTGCTCCTTGCTAGTTCTCGTAGAAGCTGAACTTGCGCACCACCCGGACGGGCGCGGCCTTCACCGAGCGGGCGATGTCGCCGTGACCGTCGTCGAGCGCGCGGATGGCCGATGCCACAGCGGGCGGCGACCCACCGCACGCGATCACCAGCTCAGCCGAGTACTGCGTGACCATGGCGGCCGCGTGCGCTTCCTGCTGGGCGCTGGCCAGGACGTCCCACATGCGGCCGATCGTGCGGGGGTCTAGGCCGTCCATCTGCACGGCGTTGAACGCCTGCAACGCGAGGAAGTACTTGTTGCGGGCCCGCCTGGCCACATCCATCAGGTCGTCGTGCGCGTGCCGCGCATCGTTCTCGAGGTGGCCGCTGGCCTTGAAGAATGCCCGCAGCCAGGCCATGAACCTGTCGAAACCTCCCGTGGCCAACGCCTCCTGGAGCTGAGGCACGGTAGGCAGAGGGGTGGCGGTGCCATCACCGGCAGGCACGAGGGGAGCCTGCGACATGTCGATCCCTTCGAGGTCCACAGGTGCGGGTACGGGGTCGTGGGCCTGGTCGTCGAGCCGCTTCGCCTCGACCGCAACCGGCGCAGCCGGGCGCGACCGCTCGACGGTGACCTCGGCCTTCGACGGGGAGGGCGGGGCGACAGCGGGACGAGCAGGTTCAGTAGGTGCCTGAGGAGGCGGGGCGTGCGGCCGAATCTGCTCGACCACGACGGGCTTCACCGGCTGTGGCCTGCAGTCGCCTTGGTCGTCGGGTCTGCTGCCCGGGGCAGCGTCTCGCTCATCGGCCGGCCCGAGCGCCTGCTTGAACCAGCCGATCCTGATGCGGGTGGTTTTCGCGGTCCAGGTTCGTTCAACCTTGTACTCGGGGGGTTCGGCGGAGTGTTCCGGATCCGGCTTGTGGAAGAAGAACCAGCCGCTGACGACGAACAGCGCGAACGACACGAGCACGGAGAACACCGTGAGTAGGGCGTCGCTCATGACCAGTTCTCCACGGCCTGGCGCATCAGCTCCGCGGTGAACTCGTCGTACTGGACTGGTCCCCAGACTGAGCCGAACGCGATCCCGCCGAAGATCCACAGAAGGGAGCAGGCCACGAAGGTCGGCATGTCCGGCTTGGCGTCCTTCGAGATGTCCTTGACGACCGCGCCAGCCATGAAGGCGAACGCGGCGGCGAGCAGGAACAGAACTACTGAGCCGACAAGGGTCGCGATCGCACCGCGTGTGGCCATTTCCACGAGCAATGCACCAGCGTTGACGAATAGGCGGCCGGTTGGCAGCAGGAACATGCTGGCCGAGAACAGCAGCAAGAGAAGGACGGCGATCACGCCGAGGGGCTTGCCGGGAAGCTTGTCCTTCTTGCGGATGCCTGCGAAGACCCAGCCGAGGCCGAACGAGAAGCCGCCACCGAGAACAAGAGCGATCATGAGGGATGGCCTTTCAGAGCAGGTTCAGCAGGAGGGGGAGGGAGATCATCAGCAGGTAGGACCCGATCGTGATCGGGCCCCAGAACTTCAGGCCGGGCCAGCAGATGGCGGACCAGGCAGCGATCCACACGCGGGGAAACCCGGACAAGGATTTGAGCGCTGGGAGCTGGGCGTGGCACAGGCCGGGAAGTCCTTCCTCGCGGAAGCGGCGCCAGCGTCGGCGGTAGTCGCCCGCGCCCAGGAACGCCATCGACGTGCACACGAAGCACCAGCAAACGGCGAAGACGCCATGCGCACGCGCGAACCAATCGAGCAGCCCTGCCTCGAACGGCACATACTCGCGCTCGCGGTGGTAGGCGCGCACCGTCACGACCGAGGGCAGCCGCGCCGTACGCACGCCGCGCATCTTGGCCCGGTCCTCTAGGACCTCAAGCCAGGAGGCCCGCGCCGGCGCGGGTGCTGGGTCGGCCGCGGGGGCAAGTTGCTCGGCGGTCTTCTCGACCTGCTCGGTGGGCAAGCCCTCGGGCGGGACGAAGGCGAACGTCATCTCGGCCGCCTCTCGGCGTCCTCGGTGTTCAACTTCTCGGCCATCGCACGGGTCTGCGTGCGCAGGTCCGTGGCGATGCGCGCAGCCCGCTGCGGGTCATGCTCGGCGAGCTGCTTGAGCTCCGACGTCAGCCATTCGGCCGCCCTGAGGAACTCCGTCCAGGTGTGGCGGGCGCTGGCGATCCGCTGCTCGGCGAACCGGCGGCGGTTGGACGCGGCCACGGCTGCTCCTTGATCACGATGAGTGAGCGTGTTACGGTGCCCCTCGCGCGCGCGGCGCGCGGCGCGCGGCGCGCCCGCGCGTTGAGGTCCGCGCTCGAACTGCCTCCGGCTGGTCTGCAGCGGCATGCATGCATGGGCGCGGTCACGAACAGTCATGGCGCGCCCTCGACACACGCCCGCGCAAACGCGTCCCAATCCGGCGCCCGAGCGATCTGCGGCAAGCTCTGCAAGTGCCACGCCAATAGCCACCGCGGCACTCGCAGCGCGACCGGGCCGGCCGCCTGCACGTCCCACCGCACGAACTCCTCATCCAGCGGCCAGGTGGCTAGCGCCGCGCACTCCGCGCGCCCAGTCAGGCCCGCGGCGAGCACGTCCAGCGGCACATCAACCCCGGGCCGCCGCTCGACCGTGAGGCGGACGTGGTACGGGCTGTCGGCGCGGAACTCCGCCTCCACGATGACGACACTCGGTATGTCGGTGAGGTGGTCCCAGGCGGGGATCGGCATGTAGCAGACGGTGGTCTCGTTGAGTGCGGTCATGCTGCGTCTCCTGTCGTGGCGGTGGTCCGGGCGGACGTGTGGTCCGGTTCGCTGGTCCGGTCGCCGGGCTGGTCCGCTGGTCCGGTTCTTGGTCCGGGCTTGCGGGGCGGGCGGCCAGTCCGCTGTCCCGGCTGGTCCGCTTCCGAGAGGAGTCGGACCAGGTCGTTGGCGACCTTCGTTGAGGCGGTCTGGCCCGCCTCGCGCAGCGCGGTCTGCAGGGTGCGGCGGGTGAGCCGCCGCCCGGTCCGCTTGAGCTCGTGAGCTATCCGCTCACCCAGCGGGAGCAGTTCGTTCACCCGGTCCGCTGGTCCGCTGACGGCGGACCGGTTCTTGGTGCGGCTGGTCCGCTTGGTCCGCTCGCGCCGGACCGGAGCAGGAGCATCGGTGGCGGGCTTCTGGTCCGGTCGGTCCGGTGCCGCTACCGGACCAGCCGGCCGCCGCCCGGTCCGCTTCGTGGTCCGCTTCGTGGTCGGGTACGGCGTCCGGTAGCGGGAGCGGAGCCTGGTCCGGTAGCGGGGCTGCGGTTGGGTCTCCGCTGTCGGTTTCTGGCTGGGCTGGTCCGCTGCGGGCGCCAGGCTGAGCGGTGGCTGATAGTGCGGCAGCAGACCGGTGCCGACCGAGTTGATGAACACGGCGGCGTCGTGCATGGCCTTCGCCGCGTCCGGGCGTAGTCCGCGCGTCTCCTCTGCTAGCGACGCCATTCGTGTCAGGGTGAGCTGGAGCTGGGAGCGCTGCGCGTCGATCACCGCACCCTGCGCTTGGACGACGGACCGCCACGTCATCTCGACGCGGCAGCGCTCACGTACGGCCTGGACGGCGACGGTCGGCGACTGCTCGCCCTCACCGACCGCCCACCGGAATGCGGCGAACGTCTCCGGCAGATGCAGGAGCCAGCGCAGTGGGGAGAACTTTGGCGCCGCTGGGTCGATGAGCCCCTTGTCTCGCAGGTCCTTGCGGTGCAGGTGTCGCGAGTGCATCGACCATAGCCAAGGGCTGGCCAGCGAGCAGGCGGCGAACAGCTCCGGCACGAGTGGCACGTGCGTGTAGTTGAGGTAACCCGCCGCTGCACCGATCAGGTACGACATCATCCGCGTCGCCCAGGCTGAATCCCCTTCGCGCCGCGCGACATGCGCATGCCACGACACATAGACGCCGACGGACTCAACGATCGCAGCGCCGAGCACGGCCAGCATCAGAGGCCAGGTCAGCGCATGGAACACGAGAAACTGACCGGCCACCGCCACGGCGTTGACGCCGACGTTTGTCACGGACATGACCGACAGTCGGCTCGCAACCTGGAGGCGGGTCCGCCACCGGTCGCGCGTCTCCGCGCGCTGGCGGTCACGCTCGGCGCGGGTGGTCTCGTCGCGGTCGCGCTGGGCAGCCTCGGCTGCCCGCGCGTCCGCGCGCCGGGCGTCACTGGCCAAGCGGCGGCGCTCAATCCGAAGACGCTCGGCATCGAGAGCCCGCTTCTCCTTCTCCGGGTCGGCCTTGGTTAGCAACATCAGAGGGACTCCTAATGTGGTGGCGGTACCGCTGTCGCTTTTAGAGATTCACAAGAGGATCACGCCGGAGGCTTGCGCTTGGCAGCGTCGGCCTTCAGCGCTTCCACTAGTTCCTTCACGGGTTCGGTCCGCCCCGATCCGAGCACGCCGCCGCGAGCACCGTGCAGGTTATGGATCGAACCGCCGTAGACATGGATCGACAGCGCCTCCTCAATGACGGTCATGCGCAGACAGTCGTCGCGCACGTCGCAGGGCTCGCACAGGAGGCGAGCCTTGCGCCGGGTCAGACCCTGCTGAACCCAGCGGTCGTCATGGCTGCCGACACAGACGCCGCCCTCATTGACCTTCTCGGCCAAGGTTCTGACCTCGACACAGAGCTGGTGCTCCAGCGGCGGGGGCGGCGGCTTGGCAATCTCTTGGTCGGCGGTCTTGGGCGCGGGAGTCATGATGGTGCTCATCGGTCACCTGCTTTCTGTCGCAAGGGAAGGTGCTGATGCGGCGGCCTCGGAATCACTTGCGGGGCCGCTTTGCGCTCTCGGGGAGTTTCTGCGGGAAGCGCACCAGGTGCAGCGGCGATCTACGACTATCCTGTTGGTACGGCCATGGTACGCATACCATGACTGTACCGCAACCCGTACCTGGCCACCAAGCCAAGATCGCGCGAGCACTGCTCTTGGACGGATCATGGATGCCTCTAAAGTTGGCTCCAAAGGCCGGAAAGCCCGCCCGAGGAGCACATGGAGACCGGATGCCGATCCCGCCCGCGAAAGCCCAAGGCATAGCGGACCAGATCGCCGCCAAGATCAGGCGAGGCGATTACCCGCCAGGGAGCTGGCTCCCCTCGGAACGCGAGCTTTCGCAGGAGCACGAGGCAAATCGGTCCACCATCCGCAACGCCCTCAAGCTGCTCGCCGACGCGAGCCTCGTTACTCGCGTCCCTGGTCAAGGCGTCCAAGTCTCCGACCCCAGCGCATCCCAGAGCTCGGCACAGCCGCCTCAGTCGGCCCCCGAGATCGCTTGCGAACGACGACCGTGCTGCCTCACGCTTGCCGGTATGACGGCATGGCTGGCATCTCAGGACAGGCTGACACTCGTGCGGATCAACGACATCACGTCAGTGCAGATCGTCGTCTCTGGCGAGTCCGACCCGCGCCTGCACCCGACGAAGCGCCTCGACCGCGCCGAAGAGGTACAGATCATGGTCGGCAGCAGTGCCAACGTCGCAATGTGTGCGACAACGTGCCCTGGCCGTGATGCCCTGTGGGCTCGGGACGAACTGCTGCGCGTGGTGAACGCGATGCGGCGGCCGGCGGCCGATAGCGCGGAGCTGTACGTCTACGCGCCCGCGTTGTGGCCACGCAAGAGACCAGGCCAGTTGTGGCAGATGTCCTCCAAACTGCCCGACCCGGAGCTGATTCAGCACTGATCACGAACGCCCGATCAGATCGCTCGTTTTCCGGATAACATGCTTCCATGGTCCGCCATAAAGAAGTGTCCGACGACCTCAGAGCCAAGATCCTCGACGGAACTTACCCGCCACGCGAACCACTGCCCCACTCCCAACTCCTCGCCATCGAGCACGGAGTCTCGATCGGCACCATCTCTCAAGCGCTCGCAACTCTGAAGGCCGAGCAGCTCGTCATCCGCCACGCGGCCGAAGGGATGATCGTGCAGCCACCGCTCACAGTGGTGGATCTTGTTCTGCACGGACCGCACGGACACGGCCCACTGCCCTGGGCCAAGTGCTGCGAGCGTTCCGGCACCGAGGGCGCCATGATCACTGGCAAGGTAACCACCAGCGAGGCGGCCCCCGACGTCGCCGGACTTCTCAACCTCGACAGCGGCGACGAGGTGATCACGCGCAACCGCCGCGCAACCATCGGCGACACCGTGGTCCGACTCGACGAAGCGATCTACCCCCACCAGCTCGTCAGCGACACCCCGATAGCCAAGCGCGGCCAGGTCCCAGGCGGCGTCTACCAGGCTCTCACTGACGCCGACCTGGAGCCACACTCCGTGGTGCGACGCGTCATCGCCAACCGTCAGGCCAGCGATGCCGAGGCCAAGGCCCTGAAACTCGTGCGACGGGCACTCGTCCTCACCTATGACCAGGTCATTGCCGATCGGCAGGGTCACCTGGTCGAGCTGCTGCGGTTTGTTGCGAACCCGACGCGGATCAGGTTCGTCGACGAGCAAGTCATGCTGTAGCGATGCGGCCGAGGAACGTAGCCCGAACAACGGCCACAGCTCAGCTTGATCCTCACTCATGGGCTCACCGCCCTCTCCGGTCAGCTGAAGACGAGCGTGCGGAAGGCGGCGCGGATGCTCATCAGCGGGTCGCGGTCACGGCTGTAGTAGATCTTGTTGGTGAGCAGGACCGCCCATCTTTGCTGCTTCGGTGAAAGCCACATGGCCGTACCGGTGAAGCCATGGTGGACGTAGATGTCCTCCTGGGGGCCGCTGTCGGGGGCGGGGTGCCAAAGAAGGCCGCGCGCTGGCGTGAGGTCACCGGTGTGGATGTCCAGCGACTCGGTGACCCAGGCTGGCCCGAACCCGACCTGGTCGGAGTCGGGGCCGGGAGGCAGGAGATGCTGCAGGAATCGGGCCAGATCCTTGAGCGTGGAAAAGACGCCGGCGATGCCGCACACGCCGCCGAGCAGGCGGGCGGAGTAGTCGTGGGCGACGCCCTGGAGGTGGGCGCCGGTATCGGGGTCGTACTCCGTGGGGGCGCAACGGGGCCGGTCAGAGGTCGGCAGGGGGCCGAAGCGGGTATTCGTCATGTCGAGGGGCTTCCAGACCCGTTCGGTGGCGAGCTGATCCAGGGGGGCTCCGGCGAGGTATTCGGCGAGGAAGCCGAGGATCAGGGGGGCCCGGTCGGTGTATTCGACCGCCTGGCCCGGCGGCCGATGTGGGTTCTCGTGCAGGACGCCTTCGCGGATGGCCTGCGGATCAGCGCCGTAGAGGGCCTTGAGGTTGGCTCGCAGGGGCACGCCGGCGGTATGTGTGAGGAGATGGCGGGCGGTGACCTGGCCGAGCGGGTAGCCGTCCACCTCGGGCCAGAAGTCGTGCAGCGGGTCGTCCAGCGAAAGCTGCTCGTCGTGCCACAAGGTACCGATGGTTGTCCATACGGCAAGGATCTTGGTGAGGCTCGCGACGTCCCAGAGGGTATCGGGCCGCACCGTCGTGGCGGGGTCGGCGGGGTCGGCCAGCCCGCAGGCGCCGAAGTCGAGTGTGGCGTCCGCGTCGCCGATGGCCCAGATCGCGCCCGGGAACACCCCCTGGCGAACCCCCTGGTCAAGCAGATGGGTGATGGCGTCGTGGGCGTCAGCCATGGTGGGTGTCCCTCGATCTGTGCGGCCGGGTCAGGATGCCAGGGTAGTGAGCACGCGGCAGAGCCGCCGGGAGGACGCGGCGTCAGGTGATCTGCTGGGTGAGATCGGTCAACAACTTCGCTGTGGCGCTGAGGGGGAAGCGTGCGGCGTTGTCGAGGCCAGCCACGCGCAGGTCATCCAGGATCGTCGGGTCGGCCTGCAAATTTCTGATGATCTTGTTCATGATCGCGGGGTCGGCGAGGTTGGCGCTCAGCGCGGAGTCGCCCAGGACCTCGGTGAGACCCGGTACCGGCTGGTAGAGCACCGGCAGGCCACAGGCTTGCGCTTCGAGGGCGACCAGTCCGAACGCTTCCAGGATGGTGGACGGCACGATCAACAGGTCGTGGTCGGCGAATTCCTGCCACAGCCGCTTGCGGGGCAGCCAGCCCAGGTAGGTGTGGCGGCGGTCGGAGCGGAGCGCGTGAGAGGCGTACTGCTCGGGCGGGGCGGCGACGGACAGCTGCAGGCCGGCCGTGTCGGCTAGGGCGAGGAAGACGGAGTCGAGGCCCTTTTCCGGGGTGAGGCGGCCTGCGTACAGTACTCTCAGCTCGTCCTGGCGGGGCTGTCGCGGCAGGGGCGGGGTGTGCAGCAGCCGGTCGGGGATGCCCCAGGGGATGTGCTCGATCCGGGCGTTGCGGGACGGCTCGTGCAGGGCGATCAGGCGGTCGGCCATGGCCGTGGTAGGCACGACGACGGCACGGCTGGCGGCCACGGTTTCGGCCAGAACTTGCCGCTGGGTGGGGTGGGCGGCGGCGAACAGCAGGTCGGTGCCGTGAACCAGCGATAGGGCCGGATGCTGTGGCAGGCTCCGGGTCAGGGCGGCGCTCGCGCCGAAGGCCAGGTGCTGCAGGTGGATCACCTCGACCTTCGCCGGGTCGACAGCCTCGTCCAGCGCCTGGCGCAGCCGGCCGACGTAGGCCCAGAACGGATCCCCATCGACGCATTTGCCGCGGGCACTCATCAGCCGGACTCCGGTTGGCGGGTGAGCGTGTGGGCGATCGGTGGCCAGCATGAACGCCTGGGCATCGATCAGTGGAGCGGGCCCGGTGTACAGGTCGTACAGGAGCTCGATGGAGCCTCCAGGGCTGGCTGCGGGCATGTCCAGCGCGGTCAGGACGGGGGCGCTGGCGATGGGGTCGTTCATGAGCGTCCGATCTCCTCATATAGGCGGGAGGTGTCGATGCCGCCCGAGCGGGTGTATTTGAGGCCGATGGTCTGGTAGCTGCAGGAGGCGCCGAAGGTCTGCAGGAAGACGAGCTTGCCGAAGGTCATGCCCTGGTAGACGCGCACCGGGCGGGCGGCGCGGATCTCCAGCGTCCAGCAGATCGCGTGACCGGCGTGGCCGAGTGGCGCGGAGACGTGGACCCAGATGCCCAGGCCACCGATGGTGCGATCGCCGTTGAGGAACTGGGCGTACCGCTCCGACGCGGTCCGCTCCAGGGTGTGGCCGAGGTAGAGCGTGCCCGGCCGCAGCACGAATCCCTCCTTCGGGATGACGATCTCAGGCAAGACGGTGGTGGCGGCGGCGTCGAGTTCGCCTTCACACACCCGCAGGCGCTCGCCGAGCCGCCAGTCGTAGGCATTGGGCGACAGGCGAGACGGCTCGAAAGGCGCAATGGTGATCTCGCCAGCGCTGATCGCGGCAGCGATCTCCCGGCCTGTGAGGATCACGTTGCAGCCTCAAGACGCCGGCGGCCGTCGTCCCATAGCCGAGAGGGCTGCGGCCCATCTGACGCTTGGTACTTGCCGTGGTAGAGGTCGATGGGTCCGGCGCTCAGGAAGAACATGATCTGGCCGATCCGCATGCCCGAGTAGACGCGCAGCGGTCGAATGGCAGACAACATCAGCGTCCACTGGCCGTAGAACCCGATGTCGCCGATCGGGGCGGTGATCTCCACGAACAGCCCGAGCCGGCCGACCGACGAGCGGCCGAACAGCAGGGGCACGAACGCGTCGGAGCCGACTCGCTCGACGGTGTGGCCAAGGTAGAGCTCGTCCGGCCGCAGGACGTGGCCGCCGCTGTCGATTGTGACGGTCCGGGTGGGGTTGGGCCGGTGAGCGTCGATGACGGGGTCGGTGTAGGTGAGCAGGGTGTCGCCGAGCCGGACGTTGTAGCTGTTCGGGTTGACCTGGCCCGGATCGAACGGGTCGATGCGCACTCTGCCATCTCTGACAGCAGCCCCAATCTCTGGGCCGGTGAGGATCATTCGTTTCCCTCTCCCTATCGGTTCAGGGGCGGCTGGTCCGTAACACGTGCCTGACGATGTCGGCGAGCGGCTCGCCGTCCGGTGGGTTGGCGGTGTCCAAGAAGGACATCGCCACGTATTGGGTGGTCACGACCTGACGTAGGCGCGCAGGTAAAGGGTCGGGAGCGGTGATGATCGGCCCCATCCACCTGGCGAGGCCTGCCACCAGCTCCTGCGGGCGATCGACGAACTGGTCAGGCAGGTTCACCGTGGTGAGCTGGTTGGCGAACGGCTCGATCCCTAGCAGCGTCCCCACGGTGAGGTATTCACGCAGGTAGAGGGTTCGCAGGCTGGTCTGATTCAAGACCACCGCTTCCGCGCAGGCTCGATGCCGCAGGTACGCGGCGACCTCGCTCAGCAGGCGAGGAAGGTCCAGCGGCCGGTTCCGAAAACGCGGGGCCAACACCGCGAGCGGTTCCTGGAGACGACGGCGAATGTGGTCGATCTCCTGGACGAGAGCCTGCAGCGGGAGCGGGAGCGGGACGTGGTTGGCGGGAGCGAATCGGTGGACGGTGGCGTGCCAGCCCGATCCTTGCGGTGTCGCGGTCGCGTACCCGGCGGCCAGCTCATAGCCCTTGACTACCTGCGTGGCGCCGACGACTGTGGGCCCGTAGTGGTCGCTGTGGCAGTGACCGGCGAAGATCACGTCCAGGTGCGGGGACTCCTGGGCTAACGCCAGGTCGTGCTGGTAGCCGGCATGGCTGAGCACGATCCACGCATCCGCACGATGGGCCTCTGCCAGGGCGTGCAGCGCACGGGCGGGCTCGATGAAGTGGAGCCCGGCGCGGTCTCTGGCGGGCAGGCAGGCAAACGCCTGCTCGCCGAGCACCGCGGTGACAGCGACGAGCTGGCCGCCGATCTCAGCCCAGTGCAGAGGGCGGAACAGAGGCGCTCCGGCATCGTCGGTGACGTTCGCGCACACGGTGAGCGGGCGCAGATCAGGCTCAAGGTGGTGGTGCCAGCCGTGATTGCCCGGAGCCAGCACGTCGTACAGCCGGGTGAGAAGTCGCCGTTCGAGTGCGCCGCCACCGAGGCGGTAGTAGCCGCTACCTTCGAAGAAATCGCCGCAGTCGGCAACCAACGTGTTCGGTCGGGCCTTGTGAAGATGGCTGAGCATCGGCAGGGGGTCGCCCAGCGAGGAGTGCACATCGGTGGTGGCGAGAATCGCCTTCACTGGCCGCACGGGGAGGCGCGCTTCTGCGGTGACCTTGGCCATGGCTCACTCCGTGACCGGTTCGTCAGCAATATCGGCGCCGAGCGAGCGGAGTTTTCCGAGCAGGTCGGCGTGTCCGCGCCGCACTTGGCTGAGACGGGTCACCACGGTGGTGCCCTGAGCGGCCAATCCGGCGACCAACAGTGTCGAGCCGGTCCGGATGTCGGCGGCCTCAACGTGGGCGCCGACCAGCGTTTGCGGACCGTTCACCTGGCAGGCGGTGGCCGACTCTTCGGCGATGACCGCGCCGAGACGGCGCAGCTGCGGCAGCAGGTTGGCGTGCCGTCCGGGGTTGATCTCATCAGCGAAGGAATGGATGCCCGGAAGGGTCAGGGCCAGGGCCATCAGCGGCGGCTCGAAGTCCGCGTCGAGCCAGTCGGCCCTGGCCAGGGAGTCCCGGGTTGCGATTGCGTCGATGGGCGTTCCGGTCAGCCGGACGTCCGCGCCCAGCTCGACACCGTTGGAGATCGGGTTGACGGGGAATCCTACCTTGGACAGCAGCTCGATCAGCGGTGTCAGGTGGTCGGGGTTGACACCGAGGATGCGGCCGTGGCCTCCCGTGATGGCGAGTGCGCACAGCAGCGTCCCGGCCTCGATCTTGTCGCCCGGCACCTGCCAGCGTGCCGCCTGGGTCACGCCCGGCATGAAGGTCAGCGTTCCGTCCGGCTGGTAGACGGTGTGGTGGCCGGACTCGTTCAGCGCCTGGACCAGCCCCGCCACCTCCGGCGAGGTGTTGGGGGTGCGCAGCACCAGGGGGCGGCGGGCTGCCACCGCGCGCAGCAGGGCCACCACGGTGGTCCCGCGGCTTGGGAAGGGAAGGGTGATCTCGACCTGGGTGTGGGCTTGGTTGCGGGGGGCGGTGATCTGGTATCCGGCCTCGCAGGTGTGGACGCTGTCACCGAACGCTTCATAGACCATGAAGTGCAGCTCCATGCCACGCTCGCCGACGGCGCACCCGCCCGGCCAGGGCAGTTCAGCTCGGCCGTGGGCCAGCAGCGCGGGTGCCAGATAGTAGGAGGCTCGGATGCGGGCCGCCAGCGCCCGATCAGGTTGCCTTACCTGATCGGGCGCGGGAGCGACGTGCAGGGTGCCAGCCTGCGCGGTTATGTGGTTTCCGGCGGCGCGGATGAGGTCGGCCAGGATGGCGACGTCTGCGCTGGCGGGCAGGTTGACCAAGGTGACGGGCCGGTCTATGACGGCGGCGCCGGCCACGAGCGGCAGAGCGGCGTTCTTCGAGCCGTCCACCCGCACGGTGCCCGACAAGACCGGTCCGCCGCGCACGGCCAGCGAGTCAGTAGGAACGGTGGAACCGGACTGCTGGGTCATCTGGCATCCCTTTTGGCTTCGACTAAAAGATGGTGGAGATTGCGAAAATGGCGGCTGATGTGCGCGCGACGGAGAGGGCTTTGAGTGCGAGCGTCTTGATGACGCGGAGGTACCTCTCGTCCGTCATCGGCCAGCTAGGCATCCACACGGAGGCGAGGAGGGCTCCGGCGTGGATGAGGAGGGCAGATCCCTGGGATGTCATTGTGTGGCCTTCCTATGCACTCGTCGGCTGTCAGGGCGCGAGCGAGCTCTCAGGCGTTCACGTCATACGTCCAGCAGATGCGGACGCGTGGGTAGTCCCTACCGAGAGCAGGATGCGGGTCGCCGAGGAACCGGACAGGTTGCCCCTTGAGCAGCGGGAAGCCACCATTAACCTCGTCGACCTTGACGAACCAGCGTGTCCCGTCACTTTCGGTAATGAATCCGTAGTTGGAACCCGAATCCCAGCGGTTGATGGTGCCGTATCGGAACCCATCGGTTCGTGCGGCACCGATGTTGTCCTCGCCGCCGACTTTTGCGACGAATGGGTAGACGAGCCGATAGTCCTTTTGCAGACCGGCGGTTATCAGGTCGGTCCATGGGGGTGTGTGGTCAGCTGCTTGCGCCAGGGCAGGCTCGATGCTGATCTTGGCCCGGCCGGTGCTGGTGGAGTACCGCTCGTAGATGCTGGGGACGACGACCTGGATTCCGGCCGTCTGCAGATGCCGGACGAGCGGAACGAGGTGAGCGTACGGGGCGATGAGCACGACGACGTCCAGATTCGCGCTGGTCGCGGTGGTGTAGGTGACCAACGCCAGTTCGACGTCGGTGCCTATCTGCATGTGGGCCTTGCCAGCTTCCCCGGCGGCCGTCATGACGGTGTCGTGCCGGACGATCCCCTCTTCCTTAAGGATGCGATCCCACACCGGTGAGGAGCCCCACGGGGTCCCGACCCATCCGCTGTCATCGGCTTGCGCGTCGGTCTTCCCAGGAAGGCGACCCAGAACATAGTGCGTCTCTGCCAGGACGACGCTGGCCAGCGGGCGGTTGAACTGGCGATGCAGGTGCCAGCGCATCAGGTCGTGTACGCCGCCGAAATACAGGCCAGCCCGCCACGGGGAGTGCTCAGCCATATATCGCCATAGCCGGGTGAACCAGCCGCCATCGTAGTAAATGCCAAACCGCAGAGGGGAGGTAGTCATCGAGCCTTCAGGGGGATGTGAGGACGAAGATGGGTGAAGTTGGGGCACTCAGCCGGCTGCTGGCCGATGGCCGCCGCCCATGGGTCGTGCCGATGGAGTGTGGGTGGCCGTGAGACGGCGTTGGGGGACGCCGTCTCACGGCCGGTCGCCCCGGCCCAGCTCAGCCGGGGCGGTGTTGTGGGCCCGCGCGGGGGTCGCAGGCTCACAGCGGGGGAAGGTCGTTTCGGCTCGTGGCCAGGCGTCTGCGGGCTGCTCTTTGTCGAGCTGGTCCTGCTCTCCGAGGCGTTGCAGGGGCCAGCCCAGGACGACGAGCATGATGGAGTCCATCGAATGCGTCCTTGTGGATCGGGTGGCCAGAGCGAGGCGGAGGGGTGTTCCTGCCCGAGCCGCAGGTGTGATCGGGTTCGCGCACGCTGCCGCGGCCGCGCTGACGCTTACAGCAGCGGCAGCAGCCAGTCGTTCTCCTGGGCGGTAGCGGGGCGCCACATGGGATAGAAGAGGGAACCGTCTGGTAGCGCGAATGGTCGGCCCTGGCCTTGGTAGCCGCGCCGCTCATAAAGCCTCTGGCTGCGCGAGCTGCTGGCCTCCAGGTAGACGGCCGTGTGATCCAGCCTTTCGTGATGGTGGCGCAGCAACTCGCTGCCCAGCCCGCGACCCTGGTAGCGCGGACGCACCGCGAGTAGGGCCAGGTGGTAGTGCGGTTCGGTCGGATGATGCTCCGCGAGCAGCTTGTCCAAAGCCCGGAACCGATGAGCATACTTACCCGTGGCCCAGTCCAGACGGCGCTCATAGTCTTCTGGTTCTGGCAGCGGCATGGTCCGGTCGAACCAGACCGCGACGGCGGCCGGGGCGGCGCCACCGTGGAGCCGCACTTCGCTCCGGTCGCCGATGGCCTCATCGGGGATGATGTCGATCAGGCCATGCTCAAGAGCATGTTCCCCGAGGATCCGAAAGTGGCCGGCCATCACTTTGTCGCGGCTGGCCTCATCTGGCACCAGCCAGCGGGCGGCATCCAGCGGATGGAAGGCGGTGGCGATCAGCTTGGCGACCTGGGGGACGTCTTCGGGACCGGCGCGGCGGATCGGGGGGTGCAGTGGGTGCATGACGGATGATCTCCTTTCTCAGTTGATGGGTTGGCTGGGAGCGGCTGCTTTGGCGCCCATACCTATCCGCTCATACCGCTCGGGCAGCATTGCCTTCAGGCCGAAGCCGTACAGCACGCCGGCGCACGCGACGATGACGTAGGTGAAGGGGACGACGGGGATACGCACCAGCCAGTGATCGGCGGGCAAGCCGTACAGTGTCGGTAGGTTCGTGAGCACCAGCACCAAGATCACGCCCAGCCCTACAGCTGCCAGCGCTGGGGCAATGCAGCGGTGCCACAGGGTCTCACCGCTCTGCCTGGCAGGGTGACGCGCGAAGTAGATGATGACTGCCAGAGCCGTGCTGGCGATCAGCAGCAGGACGCCCAGTCCGCCGGTGGTACCCACGGTGTAAAACAGGTCAAGCAGGGGGTCCGCGCCTGCGAGGGCAAAGCCGATGATGACGATCGCGCCCACTGTGGTCTGCGCGATGGAGCCGACGACAGGAGCCCCGCTACTGGGCCGGACCCGCCCGAACGCCGGGGGCAGAACATGCTCCCGCCCGAGCGCAAAAAGGTAGCGGGCGGTCGTATTGTGGTATGCGATCATGGCCGCGAGCAGGCTGGTGGCGAACAATGCCTGTGCGATGGTGACGGCGACGGCACCCACGTGGGTCTGCGCGAGCGCGAAAAACGTCTGCGCTCCGTTCTGCTGCGCGGTCTGCACGATGCGACCGGGCCCGGCGGCCACGATCATTGCCCATGCCGACGTGCCGTACAGGATGGCGCAGCCCGCCAGGGCGATGTACACGACTCTGGGCACCGTCCGGGCGGGCTCACGGGATTCCTCTATAAAGACCGGTGCTGTCTCAAAACCGATGAACCCAACGATCGCGATCATCAGGCTGGCGCCCACACCAGAGCCCGTCAGCGCGGCCGGGGACAACGTCCCGGCCAGGCCGTTGGCCGAATAGAGCACGTCGGCGGCATCGAGGATGACAATGACCGCTACCTCCGCGCCCAGCAGCACGGCCAGCACGCGGCCGTTCACGCTGACGTGCATCACCCCCAGGACCGCGACGACCGCCCACGCGGCCAGCGCGACCAGCCACCAGGGCAGGGAGATACCCGTCGCGCCCTGGAGGAAGGGCGCGATTGCCGCGCCGATGGCCCCATACAGGCCGACCTGCAGCAGGTTGTAGCTGGCCAGCGCAATCCATGCCGCTGCGACGCCTGCTGGACGGCCCAGCCCCTGGGCGATATAGGTGTACAGCGCGCCGGCGCTCTTGCTGCGCCGGGCCATCGCCACGTAGCCGACACTCCACAGCCCCAGCACGACGCCCGCCAAGGGAAACGCCCAAGGTAGAGCGAGGCTGCCCGTGGCGGCGTACGCGGCCGCGCTCAGCCCGGCGGTCACGGTGAGCGGCGCGGCGGCGCCGCCCACGAACGCCAGGATGCTGGAGGTGCCCAGCCGACCAGCGCGCAAGACTCCGACCGGATCATGGTTATTAGTCACGGGGATTCCTTCTAGAGGGGGGTGGTGAGGCTCAGCGGTAGGTCAGGACGGCATCGCCTGTTGCTGCGCGGACGTGCCCCGTCAGGTGGGCCAGGGAAGGTTCCAGCGTGGTCAGCAGGTGACGGCGGTAGAGGTCGGCCTGCAATCGTTCAGCCGGGTCCTCCAGAACCACCGTGTTCATCTGCGCCGCATCGGCAAGCGCGATCAACGCGAGGTCCTGCTGGCGGGCTTCTCTGCCGAAGATGAGGATCGACCGCACCTGCGTCATCGGCCACATCGCCCGCGCGAAGTCCGTGTGAAAGTAGCGCTCCTTGCGCAGGAGAAATGTCCGGCCCTCCGACTTCAGGAACTCGGCAGCCCTCAACCGCTCGGCCACATCGGCAATGGACGACTTGGCCAGGCCGTCCAGCCAGATACGGACGGCAGTGCACTCCGGCGCGCGCTTCAGCGAGGCGAGCACCCGGTCGAGCAGCTCTTTCCTGACTGGACGGGCGTCGGCGACATGCAACCGTTCGCCCTCGATGACGATTCGACCATGCAGCACGAGCTCGCCGAGCAGACCGCCAGCCAGCACCAGCCCGGCAATGGCGGGAAGCAAGCGAGGCCGGCCTGAATGGTTGGTGTCCCAGACGACGAAGAGTAGATCGTCAGCAAGCGCTGGCGAGTCTCCTCTGGACAAGGGGGACCACATCATGAGGGCAAGCCCTTCGGGTCGTCAGTTGGGATCGGAGGGCGGCTGGCCGCCGCCGGGAGGTCGGCCCGGCCCGCGCCGAGGCGTGCGGTATGGCGGCGAGGAGTGGGTAGCCGCGCTGTACCGCACGGGGCGTGGCACCTGCAGCACATGACGCCCTGCGCTTGACGCCAATGCACTGCTCGTGGAGGAGTGCCACGCCACGATCATCGAACCGTGGGCGATCCGGGTATTTCGGCTCTCACCGCCTGCGCGTAGACATTCAGCCTGTGTGTAATAAGTGACAGATGTTCTGGTCTCGTCACATCGTGTGACTTTGATCATCTCAGCCGGGCGTGGTGAGATCGTCGGGTGTCTGGCCTGGAGGAGCTGTCGCGCGAGGAGCTGATTGCTCTCGCGCGTGCTCTGGCTGGGCGGGTCACCGCGTTGGAGCAGGAGAACGGCGAGTTGCGTGAGCGGGTCGCGCGGTTGGAGCGGCTGGCCTGCGCGTGTAGCGAAACAGCCATATGGTGCTGACACGGTTTGATGCAACACTCTCATCAGATTGAACCTCTGCTCGGCTGAGGGAAGCTCTTGGGCGTGTCACGTCTCTTGTTATGTGGTGTTTGCGGTAGACACCCTGTGCAGCATCTATCCATTAGGAGCACGATGGAGGGGCACGATTTACGTGCCCACAGCGTGCCCACATGCCGACCGAAAAGGACTTCCCAGGTGGAAGCATTCGACCTGCCGCTTCCGGATATGCTGAAATGCCTTCGCAAGGCCGCCAAAATGACGCAGCAGCAGGTTGCAGACAGACTGTGTGCAATCACCGGGACCTTCACGGTCACACGGCACGAGGTCGGCAGGTGGGAGCAAGGCCGTGTCCGGCCCACTTCTTGGCTCCCAGCACTGGCGGAAACATTCGAGGTGGACCTGGATACGCTGCAGAAAGCTCCTGATAGGAAACCCCCGCCTGCTCCGTACACTGTCCTCAGCGACGATGTAGAGCAGGTGAGTGAGGTGCTACGCCGGACCTTCCTCAGACACGGGATTGCGGCCGCCGCCACGCCTGCGTTGCGGCTGCACCAGGATCGCCGCGTCATCCAGGCCCTCGACATGATCGGCCACGACAATGTCGGTGACGTGGTGGACAGCTTGGGTGAGCTCATCGACCACTATGCGTTGACGATCTGCGCTCTACCACCAGCGAACGTTTACGACGAGCTCCTCACCGTCAGGTCTTACGCCAGCGGGATACTCGGCTGCGCGGGGCCAGGCCAGCCGCGCAAGGACCTCGTGCTCGCGACTGGCTGGCTATCTCAACTGCTCGCTGTGGCCGCATGCGACATGGGAGAACATGCAGCAGCTCGCGTTTGGTGCTCAGACGCCGAACGTCACAGCAGAGAAGCGAAACACCCGGAACTGGCGGCATGGTCCGCCCTGACGAAGGCCATGGTGGCCTGGTATCAGGGGCAACCGCGCCAATCGGCGACGCTGTCTGCCCAGGGCCAGGAGGCTGTGCCGGAGGGCACCGTTGTCCATGCCAAGCTTGCGTCACAGGAGATGCGTGCAGCAGCGATGGCCGGGGAAATTGACCGTATGACCCTGGCCAGACGTCGCGCAGGCAAGGCGATTGCGGCGCTACCCGCTGACGCTCCGGTGACAGGCGCCTTCTCCATCGCTCTGGCAGAAGACCCTCCCTACACCGCCACGTCTCTGCTGTTTGTGGGCCGCTTCAAGGAAGCGGTGGCGGCGACCAATCGGGTGATCCAGACCGTCTACCAACCAGAGGCGCGGCAACGCGGCGAGCATCCTTCGGGCTATGCTCGCTCGCTACTGATCCTGGCCCTCGCTCAGGCCGGCCTTGGGCACCTGGATGAGTCAGTAGCCGCCGGACATGCGGCACTGTCGGGCAGTCGTCCCGCGTGGCCCACCATGGTGCTCGCGGGCAAGCTGGACAATGCTCTAGCCCAAGACTTCGCCGATACGCGCCAGACTGCTAACTATCACTCCCGATACATGGAAGCGACTACTCGTCCGTCGGAGAGTCGCTTACAACTCTCCGACCATGGCCCTGGTGAGGACTCTTGACGATAAACGACCTCAATCCTGAACAGGTCGCCGAAATCACCGCGTTCGTGGATATCGCAGCACCCCCACCTGACAGCCAATCGACTGCGCTCTTTCTCTTCGGCACCAACCAGCCTCAACCGGCCGAGATCGCGGCTGAGCGATACCACGCTGGGCTCACTTCCCTGATCATTGCTACCGGAGGAACGAACCGCCATAACGGGATTAACGAAGGGCGCACCTTCCACCGCCTCCTTCTTGAACGTGGCGTCCCCGACGATGTCATCCGGTGCGAAGATCAGTCTGCCAACACCCGGCAGAACGTCGAACTCGCGCTACCTTTTCTTCAGGAAGCCCTACGATCGAGGCTCGCGATCACCGCTGTGTCCAAGTGGTACCACCGCCGCACCGTTCACATGCTTAAGACTCTGTTGCCGGATATCGGCACCTTTCATGCCATCGCGTGGGAACCTGTCTACGACGGGAAGCTTGTAACTCGGGCGGACTGGCCATCCATTCCGGGCGGCAGGCGGCGAGTAATCCGCGAGTGGAAAGAGGTCAAACGCCGCGTTGGGGAGAGCAGCTTTGCTCATGTG
This sequence comes from Nonomuraea sp. NPDC052129, assembly GCF_040680095.1. Classification (NCBI taxonomy): domain Bacteria; kingdom Bacillati; phylum Actinomycetota; class Actinomycetes; order Streptosporangiales; family Streptosporangiaceae; genus Nonomuraea; species Nonomuraea sp. NPDC052129. The sequence goes on from NZ_JBFAVX010000016.1 coordinate 207,086, forward strand.
CAACGCGCTGATGGGGCGTGGCGTTGAGTGGGAAGTCCCTCCGGTCTGCGGAGGTGCTGTTCACCTGGCACTCCTGGTATCTGGGACAGCATTCGCCGGCACGAGTGCGTTCCTCGATCGCGTAGTAGCTGAACACATGTAGGTCGAGTTTCTGCCCGCACGCGAAAAAGCCCCCGCTCACCTCCGAAGAGGTGAGCGGGGGCTTCCCATAGGTTGAGCGACGACCGGCTATCCCTGGCCGACCGCGTAGGGCGTCGCCTCGCGGTCTGCGCTCTCACGGAATCGTCAGGGGCGGGTGGCGATCGGATGCTACTGCTGGTTCACCGATAGGTCGACGCCCACGATGCAGACCACCATGTTCAGCGGGGGGTAGTCTCCTCCGACATCAGTGGGGAGCTGGGTCCGATCTGGGTGAGTGAACGTCCGGAAGCCGTTCGGGTTGTAGAGGTTGGGGAAGTCGGTAACCGGGTTCTTCGCCGCCAGCAGGGCTGGCGGCGCAACGCTGTACGCAGGTAGGAGCGCGGTCAGCCAGATCACTCTGTCTTCCGGCTTGGCCGGCAGCGGAGCGGCAAGCGGAGAAAACCGCCATCCAGTCCCATCGAACAGCTTGGCGTCGTTGCCGGTTTCGGCGATTAGACCACCTGTGATGCTGTAGACAGCCAGGCGGGATTCACCAGACGGGACACCTCGCGGGCCGCTCGCCACCGGCACGCCCAGGTGCGTGATGGTCTTACCGGCCGGCAGGATGGCCTTCGCGCACACCATCTGCCGATCTAGCGCAGCGGCGCCGTTGATCTGCTCAGGCAGGACGGTGGCGCATGAGAGCTTAACCAGGTCTTCGCGCCGCAGCACGGACTGCGCAGGCACCGGAGTAGGACTGCAGCAGTTCACGGTGATGTCGTCGCCGTTGATCGTGATCGTCATTAACGCTCCAGGTAGGTCGAAGGCTTGGCCGACAAAGGATCGCGGGGATGGTCTACCTCTGGTCCAGCGGCAGGTCGGGCCGCGCGGTGTGCTTGGCCTTGTAGCCGGACACCCACGTGATGAGGCCGGGCAGCAGCGGGATCGCCATCGACTCCAGCCAGTCGGGCAGCCATGCGATGAGATCGAGGTCGGCGCTGACCGTCTGCAGGACGGTCAGGGTCGCGAGCAGGCCGAGGTAGGAGCCCGCTGCCGCGGCGGTCACCTTCCGCTCGACAGGCTTGTCGTAGGTCACGGGCTCTCCATGCATGGTTCCTCCATGGGGCTAGACATGCGAAAGGCCCCGCCACCTCGGCAGGGCACTGCACTTACGGATTTGGGAGATCAGTTACCGTCCCGAACGTGACCAATCCCGATAAGCCGAACGGTGGGCTTCCGCCTCCTGGGCAACAGCCGACCAGCGGGTCACCGACGCCGCCGCAGCGGGTGACGAGAACGTTCCGGAATCGCGCCCGACCAGCACCACAGCCAGCATCCGGGAAGCCTAAGGTGACCCCGCCCACACAGGAAGAGTTGGACGGCTTGCCCGCTGATAAGCGGCAAGAGCTGTACGACGCCCACCGCCAAAGGCCGTGGCAGCATGTCACCTCGATTGGCCTGCTGCTGGGACTGATCCTTACTGGTGGCGGCCTGGTCTATACGGCACTCACATGGGAGACGGGACAGGAAACCCTCCGAACCACCCAGCAGGAGCAGATCGCAGACCGGTACAGCAAGGCCCTCGAGCAGATCGGTTCGGACAATGTCGAGGTGAGGATCGGCGGGCTCTTCGCGCTAGAGCGAATCGCCGAAGATTCTCCACCCTACGCCGCAACCATTCCGCACGTCATTATGGGGTTCATTCTGGGACATGATCGCCCCGCCACGGCGGAAGGCCGATGGCAGCCAGGAGCTGATGTAGGAGCTGCGCTTCGGGTTCTTGGCATCATCGCACCGTTCAGTGCGGCAGATGCTCCACATCTGGGTGCCGCCCACTTCGAAGGTGCGGAATGGAAAGGTGTGGACTTGTCGGGCGCGAACTTGTTCGGCGCGCACCTGTCCGGAGCGGACCTGACCGACGCAAACCTGACCCGCGTGGATCTGACCCGCGTGGATCTGACCCGTGCGAACCTGGCCCGCGCGAACCTGTCCAGCGCGGATCTGACCCGCGCGGATCTGACTAGCGCGGATCTGGCTAGCGCGGACCTGGACCGCGTGGATCTGACCGACGCGAAGCTGACCCGCGCGGACCTGACCCGCGCGAAGCTGACCAGCGCGAAGCTGACCCGGGCGGACCTGACCCGCGCGAAGGTGACCAGCGTGGACCTGACCCCCGCAGACCTGGCGAACCGGACCGAGGAGGAGCTGCCCGGGAAGGAGACCGATGTCGTGCCGCCCGAGGTGCCCGAGGTGGATCTGACCCCCGCAGACCTGACCCGCGCGAACTTGACCGAGGCGGACCTGACCCGCGCGAAGCTTACCTACGCGAACTTGACCGACGCGGACCTGACCCGCGCGGACCTGACCGGGGCAGACCTGAGAAATGTCACGGGCATAACGCCGGAAGAGATCCGCGAGATCGCAAAAACAGGCAACGGCACCAAATTCTAAGGCCCGATCAGACCACGCGCAGGAGCGCGGTCCACGTCTTCGGCCCGCACTCGCCGTCCACCTTCAGGCCAGCCTGCTTCTGGAAGGTGCGAAGCGCGTCCTCCAGCGGGCCGCCGAACACGGTGTCGTCGATACCGCCGCCGAGGCCGAGGCCGAGGCCGCGGGCGTGCAGCAGGTAGAACAGCGTTTTCACGTCATAGCCGCGCGCACCGCGCTTCAGCAGAGGCAGGGTCTTCACGATCTCCTCCGTCCACGACGGCTCACGCATGGGTGCGGGCTTGCTGGAGTACGCCGGATAGCCGTAGCCGGCGACCAGGCCGGAGCGTTCGCGCCGCTTGACCTGGTTGGAGGTGTTGCCCTCGATCGTCACGATGGTGCCGTTCGAGCGGACTGCCTCGACGATGCCGACGTGATCGATCGCGGGGATGTTCTTGCTCCCCTGCCAGTCGAAGAAGACGATGGCGCCGCGCCTGGGCGTGTGGCCCCAACGGCCGCGGTCCTTGAACCACTGCGCGTGCCCAGGCGTCCAGGCCGAATCTCCCACCACGGAGCTCAGCCCGGCCTGATCAGCCGCCCAGGCCAGGAACATGTCACACCACGGCTCGCGGGCCCACTCCTGCGACTTGTTGTGCCGCTCGGCCCACCAAGCGCCGAACTTCGTCCACCCGGTCCCGCTCTCGGTGTAGCCGAGTTGGGAGCGGACGACGTCGAGCATGGCATCTTCAGGCGTCTTCGCCACCTTCCACCTCCTCCCCGAGAGCCTCGTCCTCGACAACCGACCCTGGCTCCTGCGGAAGCCAGGACTGGTCGGGGTCGAACTCGGTCACATCGGCGTCCATGAAGGGACTCGGCGGTAGTTCGTCGTCGGACATCACGTCCTCCTTGTTGGGGGTGTTAAGGGCCAGCCAGTCGGCCAAGCTGAGCTTCAGCTCGCCCTCAGGCACGTGGATAGGGAGTACGGCGGGCACAATGAGAACGCCGTCCTCGACGGGGTACACGGTCACGTGAAGATCAGCCCCGGGCCAGGCTGATCAGCGCGATCACGACGCTGGCGACCGTGACGAGAACGCTGACGACGGCAATTATCTGCTTGGTCCGCTCTGCGAGCTGCGTACGCGTCACAGCCTCCCGCTCGATGGCGTCCAGCCGCGTCTCCAGTGCTGCGTGTCGGATGTCGGCAGCCGCGCGGTCCTGCTCGACGCGCTGCACCAGCTCTGCATGACGATCGTCCACCTGGTCCAGGCGCTGCAGGATGAGCGCCGTGGTACCTCCTACTTTCTCGAATCCGACCTCCACAGCACGGCGGAGCTTCTCCAGCGTCAGCGCCAGATTCGATGGCTGTTCCTCGCTCACCCGGTACCACCTGCGGGCTGCATGCCCATGAACGTGCACATGGGCTTGTGGTAGAAGTCCGGCCAGGCCGTCTGATCGCCGCTGGCGCGCAGCCAGTTCACGGCCATCTTCCGGGACTCGATCCGGATCGGATCCAGTCTGGTCGTCGTCTTAATCGGGTCGAGAGGATCGGGCGGCGCCACGCGGGTGGAGCCCACGAAGTCGAGCGCGGCCTGACGGTCTGCGACTGATGCCTTCTTCTGCAAGACAGCATAGTTTTTGACGGCCTGGATGCGGGCGAGGTGGGCGGCCAATCGGTCGGAGTCGCTGACGCCGGGCGTCCAGCAGTCGGGCATGCCTCGGGTGTCACGCAGGATCGCGCTCGCTTCGGGGTGAACCATCGCCAGCAGGTCATCCTCGCGAGGGATCCACGGCTCATACAAGATCACTTCGAGGAGAGTGTCGATGTCCTCGGGGTCAATGCCGTACTCCGCAGCCCGCCACTCCAGGGTGCTGTGCGGGAACGCGTGCAGAATCCGGGCGCCGCTCGGATCAACCTTGACCACACCCCACGACGGTTCAGCGCCCAGCGGGGATCGGCGTGCCCGGTCGCGATCGAGGAAGCTGGTGGGGCCGTAGCCCAGCTCGGCGTCCCACAGCGTCCACACGTCTGTCATTTCTATGCACTCCCGTTGTGGCGGAAACTCCACCAGTACGTCGCTTTTCCCGTGAAGGTGCTGGATCCGCTGGGCCCCCAGCCCATCGTGAAACCGGACTGATTACTTGCCGTGAGGCACCAGTAGAAATTCGCGGAGGTGTTACCGTCGCGGACGGTGGCAACAGGCCCCATATTTCCTTGCATGGTGGAGCCGTAGGAGATTTGCTGACCGCTGAACCCTGAGCTGGTGATCAGTGAGCCGGAGTTGATCCCGGCCGTGGGACCGAGATCGTTGTGATCCCACCACTTGCCGTAGTGCCTGGTCCGGGCCGAGCCATCGAACCACCAAGACTGCTCGGCGCTGCCGCCATCGGAGTAGCCCATGCGCGCGTAGTCTTCAGCGGACTCCACGAAACCGCCGTTGTCGTTGTTGGTGCCGGGGTCGTAAATACGCATTTGGTTAAATCCGGCCGCCACCATGAATTGCGACTGCGCCGACCCTACTTGGTTCTGCCCTGACGTTATTTGAAAGGTCGCTTCTCCAGGAAAAATATTGTCCCGGGTGAACAACTGCGAAAAATTGGTGCTACTGCCCGGGAAGAAGCGGATCGACAGCGTCGCGGGATCTATCACGATCCGCTGACCAGCCGCCGCAGTGCGGAACAAGCTGCCGGTGATCGTCTTACCTGTGATCGCGTCAGCGGTCAGCGCGGCGGCATTCACCGATCCGGCCGCAAGCTTGTCCACGGTGACAGCGTTAGCTTGGAGGTGCCCGGCGTTGATCGCGTTGGCTTGGACGAGGTTTCCGGTGATCGTGTTGGCGATCATCGCGTCCGCCGCGTTGAGCGTTCCTGCCTGGATGTTCGCACCGCTGATGATCTTCCCGATGATGTCCGTGTCCACCAGCGGCTTCGTCGAGATACTCGCCGAGCTCGACGGCGCTGACTCGTTCCCGCGCCGGTCCACGCTGGTGAAGCGGAACCACCTCAGCGTGTTGTACGGCTGGTCCACCACAAGCGCCACCCCGGCCGCGCGCAGGCTATCTACCACGTCGAACGGACCGTTCTCGGCGGCCGCCATGTAGACGCGCACCAGCTCGAAGTCCGACGACATGCCGCCGCCGTTCTGGCCCAAGCCGTTCCAGCCGACCTCGATCACGCCCAGGCGCGTGGACAGCGCCGGCGTGCTCGGCACCGGGGGAGGTGTCACGTCGTCGGGGATCAGCGCGACGTACGGGGCCGAGAATTCACCCTTCGTCCCCTGCGCGGTCGCCCGTACCTTAAAGCCGTACGTGGTATTGACGATCAAGGGCGAGTACGTCGCCGTGGTGTCGTCGGTGGAGGCGATCAACCTCCATGCCTCGCCCACGGCGTTCACGCGCGCGTACAGCTCGTAGCCATCCGGGTCGATCGCGACGCCGTTCACGTCGGCGGCGACCGGTGACCAGGTCGCGGTGACCTGCCCCCGCGCGAAGCCGTATTCATCGGTATACGCGGCCGGCTCCACGATCAGGCCCGCGGGCGGTGCCGCCGCGCGGCCTCCCGGCTGCTCTGGAGCAGGCTCGCCGCCCGTGCCTCCCGACGAGACGCCGCCAGCGAGGATCCCAGCGGCCTGCCGGGCCAACCTGAGTTCTCGCTCAATGAACCTGTCGTTGAGCACGAGGTTTCCCGAAATGGAGCCGTCTGCGCCCACGGCGAGCGTGATCTGCCGCAACCGAAGCGAGTCCATGACGCCCTGGTCGCCGGGCGCGAGCACGAAGTCACCTGGCTGGTAGTGCTCAAACGGCAGCCACCGCGCGACCTCGAATCGGATACCTCGCGTGAGCTGCGCCCTCTCCCGCCCTGCTCGCTCAAGCGCATTTGTTCCGAGGAGGATTGCTGTGCCCTGGTCAGACACGCCGCCCTGTGACTGCGACGTTTCCCACCGCCCCCACGGTTGCGGCGCTGCCGGGTTCGTCACCTCCACGCTCAAGCCCGCCTCACCCCGGATAAGGATCGCGGTGGCCAAGTCCTCCAGGGTCGCGGTGTCGGGCGCCTCGTCGATGTCGCGCGAGAGCCGCAGGTCCACCGGCGCAGGCCCGCTGGCCAGGTCGTTACCCAGCTCGCTGCCCTCGTTGAAGACACGCAGCGTGCGGCCGGACATCGTCCAATCGATGACGCCCTGCTCACTCAGGTTGAGCAGCAACGCGAGCAGATCAACACCCGGTTCCAGCTCCAACGTCAGCGCCTTGTCCCAGGCCGCGCCCGAGCTGTCGTGCGTCGTCGAGAAGTCCACATCGAGGCCCGGCACAGCGCCGCGGGCCTGACCCTCATCGATGAGGGTCCGCAGGATTGCCCCCGCTGACACTGCGGAGAATGGCCGCTTCCCGTCGGCCATGACCGGACCCGCGTACATGATTACCTTGCGGAGCTGCCACGACCAGCCCGGACACTCGAACGTGCGCGTCCGGGACAGATCAGTGTTGTCACTGCCGCGCTTGATCCGGAGAAACCGGCCGCCGTCCGGCTCCACCCACACGTCGCCGTTCACCGCGTACTCGACCGCAATCTCGCACGGTTGCTCAAGCCAGCCGGAGCCAACTCCGGCGGCGGGATACGTGACCTTGAGCGACGACGTGTCGTTCAAGGGCAGCGCCGCCTCGAACCCGAGGTGATGCGGCAACGAACCCAACCGGTCGCCGTTCGGCTCGTACACGGCCAGTCGCAGCGCGAACCGCTGCGCCTGCCCAGAAATGATGACCTGCACCTGTACCCCCGTCAGGGCCGGGCGGACAGCGCGGCGATTTGCCGCGCCACCCGCAACTGGTAGTCCTCGCGCCGATCGGCCAGGATCAGGTTCCCGGCGACGACACCGCCCGCCGATCGGGTGAGGGTGATCTGCCGCACCCTCATCGGTGCCAGCTCTCCGCCGTCACTCGGGGCGAGGATCGTGTCCCCGGCCCGGTAGTCCCGCAGCGGTAGATGTCGCGCCTGGTACATGGTGATTTCGCGTGTTCGCTGCACGCTCTGCTGCGATCCGCGTAGGACCGTCACTGTGCCGATGTTGTTGGCAGAGGTCGTCGAGGTGATGCCGACCTCGCGGACGCCTGCCTCCCACCGCCCCCACGGCAGCGAGGCACCGATGTTAACGGCCTCCTGCCGGATGTTGTTATCCCCGACGACGTAGGCGGCCGATGCCATGTCCTCCAACGTGACCACGTCCGGAGCGGCCGTGACATCCCGGCCGGCACGCAAGATGACCGGAGAGGCGCCGGTGGAGAGGTCGCGCAGCGCACCGCTGTTGGCATTCCACGCGGAGAGCTGGCGAGCGCCCGTCAGACGGAAGTCGAGCAGCCCGTAGGAAACGAGCCGCAGCAGGACCGCGAGCAAGTCTGTGCCGAGTGGGACGCCCATCGCCATCGGGTTGCCCCAAGAGGCCGCCGAGGAGTCGGTGGAGGCGTTGAACGTCCATGTCAGCCCTGATAGAGCGCCGCGGGTCTGCGCTTCTCCCAGCAACGTTTGCATGATGAACCCGGACGTGGCTGCGGCGCTGAACACTCGGTTCCCGTTCGTGGGCTCGACCGAGCTGTTGGCGAACGTGACGGCCTTCTGCAGCGTCCACAGATAGCTGGGGCAGTCGAACTGCCACACCGCGCCCTGGTCGATCTGGTCGCCCTGCCGTTGGATCAGCAGGAATCGGCCTTCAGGGAACTCGAGCCACGTGTTGCCGTCCGACGACCACTGCAGCCCGATCTCGCAAGGCGTTGTGATCAGGTCGGCGCCGGGCGCGTGCATGCTGTAGCTGAACTTCAGCGATGGGATGTCGTTGAACGGGAACGCTGCCTGGATGTGCAGCGGATGCGCGAGCAAGCCGCGCCGGTCCCCGTTCGGATGGAAGACGATGAGCCGGAGGTCGAATGGCATCGTCCCTCCTCTGACGCCCGAGAATCACGCGAGCGCGACCAGGGGGATACGCGTCTCGTCCTGCCAGCCCTGGCGGTCGTCGAACCGGGCCGGCGGCCGGTCATAGGTGTTGGTGCTGTAGCACAGGCCACCCATGTATCTCTGGCTACCCAGCGTGTTGACCACAGCAAGACTCGCCATCGTGGTCGTGATGGCAAGCATGACCCACACCTGTCGGGCGGTATCGCTGGGTGGAATGGTCGGAGTGATCGCCCGCTCATGCCTGGACGACCGGGCGTTGAACTGGTTGCGTACCGCCGTAGCGATCGGCAGCGTGGTCACGCCGTCGTAGACGGTGGCGGACCAGAGCCCTTCCGGTGAGGTCGAGTCCATCAGGGCGCCGACCACGATTTTCGAGAGCGGGGTACCGGGCGGGATCGTGAGATGAACCGCGATCAGCTTTGGAATCGACGACGGGTCGATCGAGCTGTTGACCGCCCACACGGGTACGGACTGGGCCACGCCCATCTGGCCGATAGGGCGCAGCTCCGGATGCTCATGAGGCGGTACGGCCTCGGCCAATTGCTCGAACGGCTGGTCGGTGGTCAATGTGTCCCCTCTCGGATCACAAGTAAGAGCGGCGGGCCCGTACTTCAAGCGCGGACGCCGCGGTGGTGCCGGTTGCAGTGCACGAGATGAGCACCGCGCGCGAGAACGGATCGCCCACCGCCATCGCCGGGGTGAGGTGGATCCATCGGTTCGCTGAGCCCTGCCCGAACACCGAGATCACGCCTGTGCGGTTCGTGCCCGTGGCCACGTCCCACGTGTCGGTGGTGACCAGCGCGGCCTGCTGGGCGTCTGCGTCGATCAGCAGTCGCTGGCCGGCCGTCAGCGAGTTCGAGCCTGACGTGAGAAGGCCGACGCTGCCGCCGCTGGCCACGTCTCGCACGGTGATGTTCGTTGCGGGCCCGGTGACTCGGATCAGCGCGTCGGTGATCGGTGCGGTGCTTCCGGCGAGCGTGGTTACCACCTGGTCGGAGGCATTCGCCGACCCCGCCCAGGTGGATATCGTCTCGTCTCGCCAGTACACCTTGGGGACCTCGACCACCACCGTCAGGCGGGCGCGTGCCGCGCCTACGATGATCTCCGGATCCGACGCAGCCGTGACGGTCACGTCCGCGACCCGCACGACGGGCCCTGCCTGGTAGCGAAGGCTCATGAGCCGGTTGCGGACCCCGAGGAGTGCGGTCAACGCCTCCAGGTTGATCTCCATCTGCGGATAGCCGCCGTCCGTTCCGGCCGGGGTCGCGCCCGTCACTGCGAACGTCAGCGAGAACGACGTCGCCTCATGATCGAGGCCGACGATCGGCAGTTCACCGGCGCGGCCCGTGACCGAGACCCGCACAGCGCGGGCGCCTGGAAGCGGGCGACGCTGCGTGCCCCGCTTGAGACGCCAGCAGCCTGCGGGGTGATCGAGTGCAACACCGTCCAGCGTGTACGACGGCATGTCAGATCACCCCCAGGGCGCCCGCAAGCTGGAGCCCGCGGTTGACGCTCGTGCTCGTTGGTTCTGCCTGCGGGTAGTAGTTGGTTTGGTGGATGACCGTCTGCGCGCTGGCCAGCCCTCCGGAGAGGCCGTTCGGGACGTCGATCCCTGGCGACAGGTTCGGCATCGCTGTGCTGGCCGCCATGGCGGCGACCTTCCGCAACGACGATGTGACCATGCCCGCGCCAGCCGTGATGCCCTTGGCCATGCCAGCGGGGAGCATCCTGCCGATCCACGCGAAGACCTTGCTCGGGCTGTGGATCCCGAGGGTTGACTTCACGTTCTTGACGATGTTGGAGAAGAAGTTTCGGACGTTGTTGTAGAAGGACGACGCCATGGACTGGATGCCCTGCCAGGCACCGTTCACGATGTCTTTACCGATGCCGAGCATCGTCGAGCCCAGGTTCGACACCGAAGACTTGATCCGGCCTGGGAGTGCCGTGAACCAACCGATCAGCTTCGTGCCGATCCACGTGCCGATCCCGTTGACCATGTCCGGGATGATGCTGTGGCCGATCAAGACGTTGTACATCCACTGGAAGACCGCGACGCCCTTCTCGATCATGGGCTTGAGCTGGGCAACGATCTCGGCCACCTTGGCTCCGAACAGGGCGAACCCCACTCCGAGTTTGGTCAGCATGGGCAGGATGGGGATCAAGGCAGGGAGGACCTGCTGGATCGCCATGACTGCCAAATCGGTCAAAATCGGAAGAACTGGCAGCATTGCCTTAGCTAGCTGCACAAAGGCAGGAACTAGCCCAGTTAGCAAGCTTGGGATGAGATTCAAGATCGGCGGCAAGAGTTGCTGCACGACCACGCCTGCGATCTGACCGAAGGACGCATAGATCGGCGCCATAATCGGCCCAAGTTGTGACAAAGCAGACGAAACGGATTCTAGGGCAGGTCGTAGGGCATCAGCCAAGGCGCTGATCACAGGGCCGAGCACGGCCGAGAGATTGGTCAGCGCGATTCCCAGAACCTGGCCCAGGATCCCGGCAAGCTGGGCCGCTACAGGCAGTAGTGGTGCAACTGCAGTTAGTGCCGCCGAAAGTCCTTGCCCAAGCGCGAGCAGCCCCGCCTGAAGCTCCGGCGACGCGAACGCCTGTGCGAGCATCTGGGCAACTACAGTAAGTCCCGGACCAAGTGCGCTCAGTGCTGGACCAAGTGCCGAGACGGCAGCGGCCAAGCCAGGACCTAGCGCGACCGCGATCTTGCCAATGTGCGGCGCCACCTGCGCCAACGCGCCACCTAGCGCCTTGAAGATCGGCATCAAGGCGCCGCCGACCTGGCTCAGGCTTTGGAAGATCGTGACCAAGATCTGCTGGCCCTCGGCGCTCGCGAGGAACGCGTTGAGCTGAGACAGGATCTGGCCGAGCAGTCCAAGGGCGTTCGATCCGCCCGTCGACATCGCCGCGAAGACGCTCCGGATGATGCCGATCACGTTGCCAGCGACCTGGCCGAGCTGGCGGAAAATCTCCAGCGCACCCTGCATCCACGACAGCGCCTTGCCGCTGGCGGCGGCGTTCGACAGGAACTCCCCGAAGCGCTGCGCTACGGAGGCGATCCCAGGCGCGAGCCCGGAAGCGAAGCTGGCGCCCACCACCGACAGGTCACGGAACCCGGTAAGCAGCGGCTCGATCGCGGGCCGGATATCTGCGACCGCCTGCCGAAGCGAGGCGAAGATTGACGACACTGCCGACATCGAGGCCGACGACGTCGCGAACCGGGCAACGGTCGCCCCCGCGAGACCGAACTCGCGCGCCACCCCGGACATGCCGGCCGTGAGCGGCCCCGACAAGGCGGAGACGAGCGAGGAGATCTGGCCGAGCAGCGGCTGGAAGAAGGCGTCCTGGACGGTGCCCTTCAGCGCGTCGATCGCGGGCTTGGCCGCTCGGAGTTCGACTGCGGCGGCCCGAGCCGCAGGTGACAGCTTCGCAATGGCCTCGGCGAACTTGGCCGGGTCGTCCGCCAAAGCCGCTTTGAACGCCTCGCTCACCCCGGGCAGCGCGACCTTCAGCGTGGCCAGGGCGCCCACGCCGAGCGCGAGCGCCCCAGGCAGAGCCGCCACGATGCCCGCCGCGGGGGCCAGCGCGGCCACGAACGCGACTCCACCCTGCGCGGCAGCAGCCAGCCCGCCGGCGGCAACTGATCCGGCCAGGGCCATCGCGGTCAAACGGCCGCTCATCGCGGCCGCGTTCGACGCGACCGATCCCAGGCTGGTGTGGGACCTCTTGGCCGCCTCGTCAAGATCGCCGACGAACTGCTTGATCGGCTGCCGTGACCGGTTCTTGACGAGGATCGTGGCGAAGAGTTCGCCCACGTTGAGGCCCATGAGCCACCTCTCGGAGAGTCGCGATCGCAAGGGAGGCGAGGGCTAAAGACGGCTATGCGACGGCGTTTCCGCTGTCGCTCAACGCCGTTTGTGGCGGCCTACGGAGTCGTCGCCGGGGTCCAGAGCCCGCGCGACTCTCGTGTCAGCGGTCAGCAGGCCCACGACGCGGGCCTGCAACCACCTCCACGACCGGCCCCGGAGCTGGCCAGGCTCGTCCAAATCGATTCCGTACTCACTGTGGAGATCAGCCTCTACGAGCCCCCACCTGCTTAGGAGGTCTTGCCACGTGACCCGGCTGCCTTGCCCCGAGAGGCCGTCGTCCGGGTCGTAGTAGTCGCGGAGCCCCGAGATCGGGTCGATTTCGCCGCCGAGGCTTCCGTCCGAGTCGGGGCCTCCGCTTCCCCCATGGGGCCGGACTCCCAGTGCTTGGCCGCAGCCTCAAGACCGGCCGCGACCCAGATCAGCGCCGTCTGTCCAACGTGCTGGACCTTCGGCCACGCCACCTTGTCGGCCAGCAGCTCATCCCAGGCAGCGCCGAGGATGGTCTGATAGAGGTCCTTCTCCTGCTCGTCGTTGAGCACGACCTCAGCGAGTTCGTTCAGGCCGTCCTCGTCGACCGCCTGCCCTGCCTGGGCGGCGATGCTGGCCTGCATGAGTCGCTGACACAGCAGGCCCACCTCGGCTGACGGCGGCGGGACGACGTACGTCTTCCCGCCGACCGGCAACTTCAGAGTGGGGTCAAAGAAGGAGTCGAGGTCCTTGAAAGCCGCCGCCATCAGGGACCCGCCACCGGGTTGTCGATCTCCTCCGGAGCGCCTTGGCCCAACAGAGTGAACGAAAACGGCTCCAGATCCGTGCGCTCCCCGCCCTCGGTGTACTCGGTGACCGTGCAAATACCCTGGTAGGCGTCGGGCGCTCCATCCCGCCTGAACCAGCGCACCCTGATGTTGGCGTTGAAGCCGACGATCTGAGCGGCCTTCCGGATCTTCTCCTGGCCAGGATCCGGCGTGAACACCGGGTCGTCGGTCCTCTTCCTGCGACCCTCGGCCTCGATCTGCCACGTTCGCTCCGTAACGACGGAGCTGCCGTAACCCGACTCATCGTCGAAGTCGCCATCTTCCTCCGTGTTGTCGTCCGAACTCCGCTCGAACGACGTCAGGCCCTTGACCTGGGTCCAGATCGGAACAGCCGCGCCGGGCGCAGACGTGTCCACGTCCAGCCGCCAGTCACGCGCAAGAAGGCTCCGCATGATCGTCTCTCCTTCAGTGCATGCGAAAGCGCCGCCCTGCAGCAGCAGCGGGACGGCGCGAGAAAATGGGAAGAGCGAGCTAGTCGCGATACGGCGTAGGCCAGACCACCATCAGCTCATAGCTGTCCGGCCGCTCCCACCGGCCGGAGGAGTCACGGCCCAGAGCGGCCACGATTGTCCGCTGGATCAGCAGCACGACCACGCCCGTGGACAACGTGAGGTTCGATCGGCCATGCAGCGTCGCGAACACCGCGTCGGCGTAGTCGCCGGCCACGCGCGGATCCGACGCCGTCCGGGCCCGGACCTGTACCAGCACTGTCGAATCCGACTGCTCAGGGTCGTCACCACCCGCGCCGGTGCCATAGATCGTCAGCGCAATGGCCTCGTCGGGTTTGCTGGGCAACCCACCGAGTGTGATCGCCCGCTGTGCCGCCGTATAAGCGCCCACGGGATCCCAATGGCCCACGCCGGCCTCAGCCAGCAGCACCGCCAAGCCGGTGAGCAGGTCACGGGAGAAGGTCTCCGCACTCATCCGCGCAGCGCCCTCTCGATCTGGGTACCGATGATGCGGTGCACGGTGCCCGCTTCGGCCTGGAGCGTCTTCTCCAGCCACTTCGGTTCACCCTGGATCGGGTGCTCCCACGTGATCTCCTCATGCTGGCGAGCCGCATAGGCGATGTCGTAGCCGAGGGCGGCCTTCAGCTTGCCTGCATCAACGGCGATCGAGCCTGGTCGCTCACGCGGGTCACCGGACCGCTGCAGGTCACCCGTTCGCCACGGTGTGCGCGGGGCCGCCTCCGTCAGGACGTGCTCCGATGCCAGATATACGCCGAGTGCGGCGGCCTCGTTCAGCTCGTGTTCGATGATGTCCGGTCCGAGCTTGAGGTCGAGCCGCACATCGACCTTGATCCGTACGTTCGCCTTGCCCATCAGCGGCACACCACCTCTACGTGATCAGGGGTCGGCAGACCGCCGCCGTCTCGCGCGTAGGACGCGATGACGGTGGTGACGCGTGCGTTTACGGTCACCCGCGACCCTTCCGGGCAGCCGGTGCCAGGCGGGAAGAACACGGTCGTGTCGCTGACGGTCTCGGCCCCTTGGGCATCTCTGACGAGCCGTCGTTCGTCATCGACGAGGCACCGCACGGTCACGGCAGGGCCGAAGATCGGCCCATACGCACCGTCTCCGAGAAAGGGTTCGATCAGAGCCTGATGCCTGAGCAGCCAATCAGGAAGCATGCGATCACCAGGCCGTCGTGTCGAACGCGTAACCCGGCAGCAATCCAGCGACGTGCAAGATGCGGGATGCGTCCGGCGCGTGCCGCGGCGGCCCACCCTCGGTGTTCCGCCCACCGAGCCGGACTGAGCCGATCTGCACGTCCTGGAACGCGCTGGCCACGCCGTACGGATCACCAAGCGCCAGCGACCAGGCCGCCTGCGCACAGGTGGCCCGCATGATTGCCTCCCGCTCGCGCGGGTCGGTCGGCATCTCTTGCCCATTGGTGTCGTACACCGCGCCGATGAGCAGCTCGTCGATACGCTCGCTCGCCCGCTCCAGCACGGCATCGATGCCATCCGGCGCGGGCTTGTCGGTGTAGGCCGCGTAGTCGTCGGCCGTCGCGTACACCACCACGACGGGCCTCCTCTCGAATCTCGCCTGCGGAACCGCTGGCGCCCTTAAGCAGGCAGCTCGTACACAGCGACCTGGATGTCCGCAGGGCTGTCGTAGTTGATCCACACCGTGTCGTCCTCCGCCCTGCGGTAGATCGGCGGGAAAGGAGGCACGAGCAGGTCGGCGCCAGCCGCCAGCGGGTATAGCTGGTCGGGCAGCTCCTTGCCGTCCACCTGGCCGGGCATGACCACCGTCACCGTCCTGGCGGACGCCCCGGCATTGACGAGACGGATCTGCCGCCGGGACGAGTAGCCGAACGCGTGCCCGTCGGCCACGGCCGAGCTCAGGGCGCCCTTGAGGCTCACGCCGGCTCGGCTCATGTCGGTGACCGGGAGGTTCTGTCTAGCCATCGTTCTCCTCCTCCTGGCCGAACTCCTCGAAGAGGGCGGCCTTGCTCAGAGCCTTGGCGTCCTTCTCCGACATGCCGCGTGACACCGCGTAGACGACCCAGATGGCCTTGCTCGCGCTCTCAGGCGGCGGACCGGGCGGTAGATCCGGGACCGGGTCGGCCGGAGCCTGCGCGGTGGCAGACCCCGGCGTGGGGGGTGAGGCTGGAGTCGCCGATTCGGTTGGCCGGGAGATGATCTCCCAGTTACTCCAGCAGTCTAGGATCGGGTTCCGCTCGGGCAGCTCCACCGTGTCCCCGGTGTTCCGGTTGTGGTACACCCACATTCCGGTCACCCCTTTACGGCTTTGTCTTCGTGGTGCCGGTCGTGATGACCACGGCACGATCGCGGTCTAGAGTTTTGACCCCGTAAAGCGTGTCGATGCTCACGATGTCTTGCTTCTTGGTGATGTCGTAATCCATCACAATGCGCAAACCAAAACCCTTATAGGATTCGACATGCGCATTGGCTGCACCCTGCGGAAGAACAAGCGGACGGGTCACGAGAGCGAATGCTGTTTTGTGAAAAGCGACGCCGACCTCGTGGTTCGGAAGGGTCTTCCCAGACGGGTCCGTGGGCAGGAATTCCGGCTCCTTGATATTCTGCGTCTGATAGCTGTCGAAGCCGAAAACCCGCCTTCCCAGATTCGCCTCGCGAAGCCCCTCGGTGTCGCCGCGCGCGTCGGCCCTGTGGAACAGCTCGTCCGAGAGCCAGAGTGCTTCCTGCTCGGGGCCGACGACAATGTACCTGTCGGTGGCCGGAACATTGCGCTGGTTGAGAACCCTGCGGGCGGCGATGGCCACTCGGGGATTCGCATAGCGGAATTTCTCGTTCGTATCGGTGTTCAGGCCGACTTGCTGCACGACGTCCTGGCGCAGTGACAGGATATCCCTGTCGATTTTCTGCGCGATTGCCTCGGTTGCCGGGGCAAGAAGCTGCTGATTGAAATCGATGATATTGAGCGTGAGATCTTCGGCAGTAACCGCGAAAGAAACGTCGGCGAAACGGTCGAGCGTGATCGGAATGTGGCCCTCGACTGCATTTTGGATTTCGATTCCGGTCGTCCGGTCGAAATTCTTCGCCACGAACTTGGCGGGCTTCCTGATCGTGATCGTGTCGCCGATCCGGGAGACGAACTCCTCCTCATAATCCCGGTAAACGAGCTGGGACATGACGGTCGTCTCGTACAAATTGGCGAGAGCCTGCCGGGCAATAACCGTCGGCGTCAGAAATTCATTTGCCATTTCGGGCCTTCTCTAAGCGAAGTTAGCCAGCGGTAACGCTGGCGCTTATTGCGACGACCTCTTCGCCTGCCGCTGCTTGCGGAAGTCGTCGATGGACGGCTCAGCGTTGGGCGCACGTCCGCCAGGCCCGCCGGCGAACTCCCCTCCCGAGCGAGACGGCGGGCCCGCCTGGGGACCGCCCTTGAACTTCGGGTTCTCCGTGACCGCGAGCTCGATCACCTCGCCGAGCTTCGTGGCGAAGTCCTGCGCATCGGTGTCGAGGTCACGGACCTTCTTCAGGAAGGAGCGCGAGTCGAGCAAGGCATCGGGATCGGCGCCGAGCTTCAGGCCCTGCCGGTGCACGGCCAGTTCCACCAGCGCGCGGCGGTGCCGGTCGCGTTCCTCGTCCCTCTCCTTCGCCGTCGTGTCTCGCTCACCAGTGAGCTGCTCGATGATCTGCTCCGGTGTGAGCTGCTGCTGCTCCTCACCGACGAGGCCGAGCGCCTTGCCGATCTGTTTGGCCAGGTCGGACTGGACCTGCTGAGTGATCTCCTCAGCGGATGGCCCCTTCGCCTTGGCCGCTTCATCGGCTGCTTTCTGCGCTTCGCGGAGCTGGTTGCGGAACTCGGCAGCTTCGGTTCGGGTCTCCCGGATGAGTTTCTGAGCCCACGGAGGAAGCTGATCCACCTTGAGCGCATCAGGGTTGACCTGCTCCTCCCGCTGCCGGGTGGCAGCGAGCGGATCCGGCACGGTCCCCTCCTGCTGGGCGGGTGGCGTGACCCCGGCCTCAGGACCACCGCTTTGCGGCTCGCCCTGCGGCTGGCCTTCGCCCCCTCCCTCGCCCTCCGGGGCACCGCCCGCGATCACGCGGATCGGTCGACCGGACCTGCGGTAGCCGATGATCGCGCCAGGCGTCGTCGGCAGCATCGAGTGATCGAACATTGGCCCTCCCGGAGCCGGACATGACAAAGGCCCGCACCAGGCGGGCCTACAGAACGGGCAGGAACCCCTGGTCAGCGCCCGGCTGACTGGGTCCTGCGGTAGATGCGCACCCACAGCAGGGCAAGCGCCCGACTGCGGGCGTCGCCTGCGGGGTCGTACGGGCAGTCGGTGATTGGCATTCGTCGCAACGCGGCGTAGCGCGCCGTGGTGATGGCCGCGCGACGGTCCAGCTCGGGCAGACTCACCTGCGGTCCTCCCTGGTCCGTCTGGCCGCGCGGCGGTCGGAGTCGCGGCCCAACGCCTGCGCCCGGAACTCCGTATACGTCATGCGCGGATGCTTCTCCCACCAGATCTTCAGCTCGTCACTCGCGTACCGCATCGCGCGGGCGGCCAACCCAGACATCAGAGACCGCCCGTCGATGCCTCGCTTGCGGCCCTCGGCGTTAACCAGCACCCCGCGGGTGTATCGCTCAACAGCGATGTACTGGACCTCGGCCCACTCGTCGTACAGGCGGCGCACCACCTGGTCGAGCGTCTCACCGGGCAGCCGCTGCGACTCCACGTGCGATCGGGAGTCCACGCGCCGCGCCACATCCGGGTCGAGTCCGTAGACCTGCCCGTACGCGTCGAACTCGTCCACGCCGTCCGCGATCAGGTCGGAGACCTGGCGATCCTCCTCGGTCTCGTCGTCCCGCCACGACCAGTTCGGGTCTGTGGCCGACACCCGCTCACGCCGGTCCAGCTCGTCCAGCAGCCGCTCCAGCGCGGGCCCGTCGCCAGCGTCGGAGAAGCGGCGCACGAGGTCAAGAATCTGCTCGTCGCTCGCCTGCGCGAAGTCGTCCGGCAGATCCGCCACTGCGGCCGCCACCTTCTGCTCGCGCTGGACCTGGCGCTCGTCGTCGCGCTGCTCGAGAACCTCAGTGATCCGGTTGACGGCTGCCTCGTCGTCGGCGTGCTGCCCGAGCAGCGCTGCCAGCTCCTCGTCCGGTCGCTTCTCCAGATTGCGCGGCAGCATCTTGGCGCGCTGCCGATCGCGGCGAATCGGTAGGCCGGACTCCTTGGCGTGCTCCTTGATCTGCTCGTTCAGCGACTCTGCGCGCCGGTCGGCCCGATCACGGTCTTCCTTGTCCAGCGCAACCGACGCCTGCCGCTTCGCGGCCCGCAGATCCCGCTCCATGCGGCGCATCTTCTGCGAGTCGCCGTAGTCGGCCGGATGCTTGCGCACCGGGGGCCTCTTCGTCGCGCCTGGTAGGTACGCGCCGAGGTTGTGCCCGCACCCGGGATGCAGCAAGCCGGCCGTGCGGGCCTGCTCGACGGTGCCCTCCACGAGTACATCGACCATCTCGTCCGACGCGTACGACAGTTCCTGGCGCCAGCCGATCCGGCCTGACTGGGCGAGGACCTTCCCCTCCCAGAAGTCGCACTTCGGGCAGGTGAACGGCAATCTGGACACGATCACGAGATCGACGCCGTTCTCCTTCAGCGTGGCCAGGTGACCGTCCACGGCCGCCCGTGCCATCGCCGTGCGGACGGCCATCTCGGTGTACGTTCCCATCGACCACGACCGGCCCTGGGAGTCCGTGAACCCGGTGATGCCCTTGCGTGCGAACATGTCCAGCGCCCGCCGCGTCGCCTGCTCTCTGCTCTCCGCGCCCGTCAGCGCTCGGGCCGACACCTGCGCAACCACCTGAGAGAACACGGCCTGCGTCGTACGCAACGCCCCCATGTGGACGCTCTGCACGCGCTGCACCGTCTGCCTGGCCAGCTCGATCACGCCCTGGCCTTGGCCGATCCGCTTCGCGTTCCCGAGATGCGTCAGGTCCGTCATCGCGCGCTGCACGCCGCGGCGCCAGGCCGCGTCGACGCCAGCCGTCACGAGCTTTTGCGACAGCCGCTCCAGGCGGCGCACCACCCGGTCGGCCTGGCGTCGCAGCTCCCGCAGCTCCGCGAAGCGGACTCCCTCCCATTCGGGCTCGCCGAGCCGTGCGACCAGCGCTTCCGACACGACGCGCAGCAGCTCCCGCTCAGCGTCGTAGTAGATGGCTGCCACGGCGCGGGCGTGGTCGAGAGTGGCCTCGATCTGCTCCAGGTCCTCCTGCGCCAGAGCCTCGGCCGCCGCAGTGCTCACGTCAGTCCTCGCCGTCCGCATCCGGGACAAGAACGTCGTCGAGCCTGTCCGGATCCGGGACGGTCAATCCGAGCTCGTCGCGCAACCTCTTGACCTCGCCCGTGACCTGGTGGTCGTCCCACTCGGGATGCACCACGCGCACCTTGGACTCAAGACTGATGGCCTGGGCCCGGTTGAGCAGTTCGACCGTGCGTCCCAGCGCCTCCGGGTCCGGCATGACGCCGTCCGGCCAATGCACCTCGGCGCGTTCGGGCGTGACCTTCGTGCCCCACACGCCGAGGTCCACGGACAGCAGCGCCTCCGCGAGCCATTGCAGCGGCGGGGTCCAGTAGCCCGTCTTCCTGCCCCTGGTCGAGAAGCTTTTACGCTCGCGGGCGTGGATTTCCGTCGCGGTCAGTTGTCGGCCGGAGCCGTCCGACTCGCCGAATGATGACGCCGAGTAGCCCGCGCCGCGAAGGATCTGAGCGACCAGGGCCTGTGCGGACTCGACGTGTTCGGTGACCCTGATCGCGAACTGCGAGACCGTCAGCATCGCATTCGGCGCCGCGCCGGGCGGCGGCAGCATGCCCAGGCCGGAATAGATCTCCTTGTCCGGATCCCACGACGCGCCCTTGCCGCGCCCGTGGTTTTCCAGGAACAGGTCCGGCACCACGATGCGGCCCTTACCGAGCCGAATGTCTCGCATGAGTGAGGTCCACACCTCGTCGAGACTGTCCATCAGGTGCTCGACGCCCTGGTAGTCGCTGCGTCCGAGCGCCGTCCCCCGTATCAGCCGGTGGGGCCTCATATTGGGCACGTAGCTGGTGAGCAGCCCGCGCGCGTAGTAGGTGTCGAAGCCGCCCGTCTCGTCGACCTTGTCGGCGTAGATCTCGGTCTCCGGGTGCTCGGTCAGCGGGATCGGCTTGCCGAGCCGGTCCGCAGTGCCCTCAAACAGCCCGTGGTAGACGCGGCCTTTCTCGTGCCGTTCGAGGTGCCGGATCACGCACTTGTCGTCCTCGGCGAGGACTTTCCAGAACGTGACCGCCGCCAACGCCCCGTATCGAAACTCCGGGACGGCGCTATCAGGTGGGAACACCGACAGCACCGGATGGTCGTACATCTCGGTGTCCCAGCCGACCCTGAGGAACACACCGCCGTACGCCGAGCTGACCTCTGCGGCCTCCAGAAGGGAGCCGTAGATGCCCGCCTCATGCATGAGGGAGTCGAGCCGCTTCTGACCGTTCTTGCCCTTCACCCGAAGCGTCGGAGGTTCAGAAAACAGCAGGTCCGCCGAGGTGGACGAGATATCGCCCGCGATCGGCACGTGAAGCTTGGTGTTCCGAACCTGCCCGGCCGGTGTCGGGCTTCCCCAGAACCAGCGGCTGACGCGGTTGATGAACCCTGTCACGCCCGGCTGTGGCCGATCCCACCCCTTCGGGTCCAGCCCGACCCCATGAACCTGGTTCGCGCCATACACGCTCGCCAGATGATCAGGATCTCCGGCGTACCACGCCTCCCACTGTCGATAGAGCCGCAGTTCACGATTGATGTGCGGCGGCGGCCACGCCTGATCCTGCACCGGCAGCGGCATCTCACGCCCTTACTCTTCAGTTGATTCGGTCACGTGCGCGTGGGCCAATGCCAGTAGCCCGGCCCGGCGCCAGGGCCGACGTTGTACTCGTGGAACCCGCCCTGTTGCCCAGGCGTGAACACCCATAGGTGCACGTGGAAGGCGGAATCAAGCGGCGGCACCGTGCCGAGCCGAACCCCCTCGGGGTCGAGTGTGTCCACGTCAGCGGTCACAATGGCCGCCCTGATCGCCTGGAGACCCTGATTGCCCCGGTAGCGAACGATCCGGCCGGTTGTCGGACTCTCCTTGAAGACTCCCTAGATGACGTAGATCAGCCCGGCGGGCAGTACCGGTAGCTGGGGTGGCGCAGTCACACGGACCCACGCCTGGTATGTGCCGTCCGGCCGCTCGACCGTGCCGCCTGGGCCGAACAGGACGCGTGCGTCCGCGCCCTGCTGAGTGATGGAAGCCGGATCCCACACGGCGTCGTTCCAGTCGTCCTCGACCGGTTCCACACCGGGCACGGTGAACGCGATCTGCACCACCTCCGTGCCGCTCGCCCCGCGCACGAAGAACGGCAGCCACTCGCGCGAGAGCGACGACATGGGCTCAAGCACCACAGCTCCTTACGTGTGCGTCGAAGCGGACCAGGTACGGCGGGACGTATCGACGCTCCACTGGCGTCGGCCGCTGCTCGCGCCCCACTGTCGGCGCGGGTCTTCCACGCCTGTGATCGCCCGGCCGACCTCGGCGACGAGCGCTGTCTCAATCAGCGCGGCTGAGTCCGACGCGTTGGTCGGCTTGGCGGACGAACCCGCATCGGCCAGCAGCGCGACATCGGACCGGTCGAGCAGGACGGTGACGTTGGCCGACTCGGCGAGCGCTACCGCCTCCCTGACACCGGGGCCTGCGGCGGCCTGCTCGTTCAGCGCGGCAGAGTCGGTCGCGGCGCGCGGCACGTCTACGCGCGCATGCTCGGCCACCGCGGCTGTGTCGCCGGTTCCAAGCAGAGCCCCCGCGGATGCGGCATCATTCACTGCGACCTGATCAGCTGTGACCGGGCCGAGAAACTCTGCCTTGGACGCGATCTCCGCGAGCGTCACCTGGTCGCTGATCGAAAGGCCGATAGCGGCGGCCTCGACCATGCTGGAGGTGTCGTTCCGGCCGGTCATGGCCGAGAGCTGGTTCGCTTCACCGAGCGTGGCGGTGTCGGGTCGCAGCACCTCGGCGGCCGTCAAGGCGGTCTCCGCTGCCGTTGCGGTGTCGGCCGTGGCCGCGGCTGAACCCAGGACGATCGTCTCAGCCAGATTGGCCTGCTCGACCACCAGCGGCGACGCCTGCGCGTTGTCGGTGAGAGCCGCTGAGTCGCTGCGCAGCTGCGCCACCGACACGCTGGCCTGCTCGGTGAGCGCAGCCGAGTCCGATCCGCTCTTGGCAACCTGAGTGGCTACGGACTGGATCGCCACCGTGAAGCCCTGGGCCAGCGAGAGGCCAGGCGATGCGCTGAAGTTCAGCGTCCCCGTGGGCGAGGAGCTGGTGAGCTGCCGATACGCAGCGCTGCCGCAGGTGTACTTCTGCGACTGGACGCTGACGGCCCCGGTGCTCATCCCGGCTGGTGACGTAAGCGTCTCCACGCCACCGGCTGGCGACGTGACGAAACGAAGTTCGATATCGTCGGCGCCGTTCGGGAAGATACCCGGCGTAGGCAGGGCCGTCGCGAACACGCCGGGCGTGTAGTAGCCGCTCTGCGCAGACACGATGACCTGCGATACACCGGAGATGGCGGCGATGATAGCGATCCCGTCAGAACCGGACCCCTGCGTGAAACCATAGGTCGAGGGCTCCGACGCCCCTGCCGTCTTCCACCACAGCTTCGTGCCTGGGTCTTCGCCAACATCCCATTGCCTGGCCAGCAACGGCTGCCACGTGCTCCCCCCGCTGGGGGTGCCCATCAAGGACATGGCACCTGCGTCGCACGCGTGGAGTGCGATCAGGATGTCGCCGGCGACCGTGCCAGCCGGTTTGGCGCACGTGAACGACGTGCTCGTGCCGGACGCGGCCGATGCGAGCGGCCGAACCAGTGCGGCCATGAACGCCCCCCTAGAGCCGCAGGTCAGGCCAGGGTCAGCGTGACGGTGAGCACCCACGAGGCGGCCGACGTCTTGGAGCCGAGCGTCTCGACCTTGCGGTTGAGCATCCGGCCGCCTGCAGCGCCGTTGAAGATGCCCCATTCGTTCCAGGCAAAGTTCGCGTCGGCGGTCGCGAACGTGGACCGGAACGTCACCGTGGCGTTGGCGGGGGTGGTGCCGTCCGTGTGCTGCGGGAAGGCGCTGTCCATGGCCTTGCGGACCTTGTTGGACGCCGCCTGTAGGTCAGTTTGTGTGGCCGCCGCCGCGGCGCTGGAGTCACCGACTCCAAGGAATGCGTTCGCGTTGTTGAAGTAGGTGAGCGCCTGGCCGGGGGTCGCGTTGCCATTGCCGATGAGCGCCTGCCACATCATGCTGGCGCCACCATGCATCAGCAGGTTGCCCGCGCGCTCGATCACGTCATACGGCACCGCATCCGGGCCGATATCGTCACCCCAGAACTTCGCCAGCCGCCACGCGGCCTTCCACTTGATCGACTCGCAGATGAGCATGCTCTCAGCAGTCACGGAAACTCCCTGATCAGAATCGGATCATCACGAGGTCCAGCAGTGCGGCCCCGGCCACCGCCGCCCCTCAACAGCGAGGGCCGGGGACCGCACCTGGTGCTCGACGCGCGTACGGGGAAGCCGCGCGGAGCGACGCACCTCCGGGCGGCCAAGCCGCCACAACCGGCCGCATATCCGGGGTGCGCGTCTAGAGAACGGGGACGGGTTCGAGCAGCCTCAGCCACGCCGCTTGCGTGGTGTGCAGGGCGTACCGCAGGGCGTCCACGCTGTGGTCGTCCACCTTGACCGGCACGTCGTCACCGCGCTCGGCCTTGCGCTCATCCCACGCGTAGCCGGCCATCTCGTCGAGCAGGCCGCGGCAGCTCGCGTGTACCCGCAGGTGGTCGGCGGAGATGAGGTTCGACACCGTACGGATGCCGTCCAAGACCGCATTATCGGCTTGCATGGGCCGGTAGCGGTCCCGGTACAACTGCTGGATGAAGCTGGCCGCCGAGGGATCCACCACCAGCCACTCAGGCCTGACGCCGTGCGTGCCTGGCCCGTACGTGCCGGAAATGTGGTCCAGCCAGTCGGTCAACCGCGTGCTGTACTCCGAGTCGGTCAACTGGCGACGCTCGGCACGGGAGTCGTAGCGCATCTCGGAGGCGACAAAGATGCGACGCTGACCCTCCCTGTCGGGAACGGACACGCCCAGGAGCACCGCCGCGAAAGGGTTCGTGGTGCCGTAGTCCACGCCAACCGACAGCCACTTCTCCATCAGCGGCAACGAGGTCACGACGTGCTTGTCCTCGTCGAACTGATCGTAAATGGCTCCCTCAGCCATGACCCAACGGCCCTCGATGAATCTCTTGAACCACAAGCCGGAGTACTCGGCTTTCAGAGCCTTGACGTAAGCCGGGTCGAGCGAGTGGTTGTCGTCGAGCCGGAAGTGCCAGCTCTTGAGGTCGAGTTCGTGAGCCCGGTCGAGGAAGTCCTTCTTGAGCCAGTGGCTGGGCGCGTCTGGGTTTGTGCTGGCGAAGAGCTTCGCACCCTTCACGCTCAGCCGGGACAAGAGCATGTCCCAGAACGGCCGCTCGATCAGGGTGGCCTCGTCAACATAGGCGCCGGCCGCCGTCATACCTCGCAGACGGTTCTCGGCGCGGGCGTCGTTCGAGCTGATGATCTCGACGCGGCGGCCCAGGATGGTCGCGGTCGGGGCACCGCGGGTGTAGGTGATGCGCTTGGCGATCGGGCCGGTGATCGCGGGATCTGTGAGCGGCTCGAAGACATTTCTGGCGATGGTGTCTGCGGTCTTGCCGACGATCACCAGGCTGCCGCCGCGCGGCGCGTTCGCGACGAATGTGACCCACCTGATCAGGGACGCGATGGTCTTGCCTGACCGAATGGCACCCTGCCAGATGTTCAGACGAGCCGTCGATTCGGCGATGCTGCGTTCCTGCTTGGGTGACAGGACGATGTCCAGAACAAGGCTCACGCCTCACCCCCGCCGTCGTCGTACTCGATCTCGCCGTGGATCACGTCGGCCTGGAGGATCACATCGGTGTCCGGGTCGGGCACGTTGTGACGCTGCTGGAGCTGGATGAGCATGTTGCCGAGCAGGCTGGCCATGTCGTTGTCGGCCGCGCCGTTCCTGTTGATCAGGTCCAGACCGAGCAGGCTTGCCCGCTTGTTAACGATCTTCAGGGCGGCCTCGACCGCGTTGACTTCGCCCTTGATCACCCGGGGCCAAACGGACGCCATCATGCGGTCCAGCCGGTTGATCTCCAGATGCAGCAGCTCCTCTGCTGCCATCGCCTCCTGCTTGGCGGCCCTCTTCAGTGCGGTCGTGACGTCCTTGGAGACGAGCTGCGGCGAGGAGTAGCCCAGCCGCTGAGCGATCACCGCATTGCTGACCCCAGCGATCCGCATCTGCAACGCCTGATAGCGGCGCTCGTGCCGCGCCAGCTTTGCCTGTGGATCGTCGGCCATGAAGGGGATCCCCTCATTATGACAGCACTACCGCTGTCGCTCTGCGTGCGTTCGAAGTGCAGCCATCACCACCTCTGTGAGCGGCGCCTCACCGTCTCGGCTGCGGATGTCCGCGATGAGGCCGGTCACCTCGTCGTGCTGCGCCGCCGTGAGCGGCACGATCAACTCGACCGTCGAACCCGCCTTGGGCCGTGGGGGAGGGGGAGCGTCCGTCCGGACCGCGCTGTCCTCGTCCGCTGGCTCCTCGCCGTCCTTGCCATCGGCCGTGTCGTCCTCGGGTTCGTCGTCGAGGTCTTCCCTTGCAGGGGCTGGCGTCCCGGCCGGTGCGGGCCTGGGCTGGGTCGGCTCGTCATGCACGATCTCGATGTTGCTGCCGAGGTCGTCGAGCAGATCCGCGAGGTCGTCGTCCCTCCACCCTGTGCCATCCAGGTCGGGGAGGGACTGGAGCAGCTCGGCGAGCTTGGCGTCGTCATACTCGCCGTACTCCGCCAATCGGTTGTCCGCGAGCATGATCCGCTTCGCTGCCTCATCGTCTACGTCGATGATGACCGTAGGCACATGCTTGAGCCCGGCCTTGGTCGCGCCGCGCCAGCGGTGCTCACCGACGACGATCCGCATCCGCGACTTCTGGGCGACGACGGACCCATAGAAGCCGTTCTTCTTGATCGACGCGACGATCACGCCCACGTCGCCCCGGTGGGGGTTGTCCGGGTGCGGCTCCAGGTCGCCGACCGCGACCATCCGGTACTCCTGTGGCGCGATCTTCGCCATCAGCCCTTCCCCGCCGCGCTCGGGAGGACCGCCGCAGGGAGCACCGCGAACCGGCGCTCGAAGATCGACTTTGCTTCGGGCCAGAACTCACCCGCGCCGTCGTGGCACACGTAGTCGCCCAGGACCGCGCGACGCATACCCTCCGGCGTCTGGACATCGACGTACTCGCCGGAACGACCACGGATCGCGGTCTGCCCGACGATCCCCCGCAGGTTCGAGTACGTGTTGATCCATGACACGACGTCCTCGACCTGGCCGCCGACAACCTGCACGGCCTCGACGAGCTCCGGCGTCGGTTGGTACTCCTTGATGTCCATGATCAGCTCTCCTGTTCGGCGCGCACCGCTTATTTTGAGTAGGTAAGATAAGGTCATGGAAGGTTTGCAACGCATCACTCAGCCCACGCTGGACGTCCTGGAGGTGCTGCTTAATGCTCACGACGAAGGCGAGAAGGTCCATGGCTGGGCGATTATGAAGCAGGTCAAACGCTCGGGCCCTACCGTCTACAACGTCCTTGACCGACTCGAAGACGCACACATGGTCATGGGAGAGTGGGAAGAACTCGAACCTGACGCGAACCGACCACGTCGTCGCTTCTACACGATGGTTGGTGCTGCTGTTCCCGCAGTTCGTGCACTGCTCGCCGAACGGCGCCCCGCTCCGTTTAAGCCTAAGCCCGCCTTTGGCTTCCTTCGCCTCGACTGGATGCACGGCCTCCTAGCCGGAGGCGGCAGGTGAGCACGCAGGAGATCATCCTCGCCATCGGCGGCGGCCTGCTCGTCAACGAGTTCTGCGACATCTCCCCATGGGCAGCCAGGAAGATCGTGACTTGGTCGGCACGTCTGCGGTACGGGAAGTCAGCACGGGCCGAGATCCGCGTTGAGGAATACGCTGCCGTGATCGACAGCCGCCCAGGAAAACTCTTCAAACTGATCACCGCGCTGACCTTCGCCACAGGGGCCACTGGCTCACACATCCGTCGCGAGGCTCTGCTGTTTCGGCTCCTGCTGCCAAGCGTTTTCTATCGGGTCTCCGATTCCCATACCGTCGATAAGGCGGACGATATTCGCGTCAGGTATATAACCGGATCAGACGGGAAAAACATCAGAATAAGCGGCAAAAATGGTGTCATTTACGAATATGGCGATATTGGCAAGTCGGCAATAGTCGACTTCAAGCCCTCATCGGTTGATCCAGACTGATTCGACAGCGTGCCGCCGCTCGTCGCTGGAGCTGGCGCGGACGCGGTAGTCGATGCGGTGCCACCCGCCAAGCAGTTCGTCATACAGCGGAGACCTGTAGCCGCTGAGGACGATTGCTGATTTGCTGGCGGCGAGCACCTCCAGGAGGCGGCGGTGCTCGGGCTCGCGGTCCATCTCCTTGACGTAATGGCCGGACCCGAAGATGTTGCGGGTGCTGCGCAGGTATGGCGGGTCCACGTACATCGCCGTCTGCGGCGAGTCCATGCGCTCGATCAGCTCGAACGCGTCGCACTGCTCGATGAACGTCTCCCGCAGCCGGGCGGCGTGCCAACGCAGCGCCGCGGCGGCCCGCTTGGAGCCGGCCGGGTTGTTGACCCGCGTCCGCGAGGTCGGCCGACGCCAGGAAGCGCCCGCCTCACCGCTTCGACTCTGGGTGCACTGGATCCACCAGCGGCGGGCGCGCTCCAGGTCCGACGCCGTGGTGTCGCCGAGCTTGGCGGCCTGGTGCTCGGCGCGGGCGTATGGCGTGAGCTCGATTGCCCTGATCAGGGCGCGGGGCCGGTCTCGGAGCGTCTGCATGAAGCACACGAGGTCGCCGTTGATGTCGTTGATCGTCTCGATGGGGACGGGGTTCTTGGCGAAAAATACGGCGGCTGATCCGGCGAAGGGTTCGACGTATACCTCGTGCTTGGGGAGCAGGCTGGCCAGGAACGGGCCGAGCCTGCCCTTGGCTCCGTAGTACTGAAACGGAGGGCGCAACGCCACGGGCGGTTCTCCTTAAGGGAGCACGCGAAAGAGCCGGTGCCCTGTATCGGTTCACCCGGCTCTCGCATGTTGCTTATGTCGTTGATGTGCGAAACGTTTCAGTTCGGCTGCCGAAGCCAGATTTCACTCTTCTGCCTCCGAACGATCGCCGACGTCTGACATCAGGGACACGGCTGGCCTGCCCGCTAACATAATTCCCGCTCAGTCTTAGGGAATAGCGCGACATAGCGGCCCAAGTCGGGCACCCCTGAGGTGGAAGGTGTTCAAATCTACTCCGGGGAGTCGTAGATTTACGCTTTAGCGGATGAAACTTCACTCCTTCGGAGATTGAATAACTTTCACGTTGTTGCACTTCAGGGCGCGCGTGCGGGACTGTCTCGTCATGACATCTCGCGATGGGGAAGAGGATGCACCTCTCCCTCCAATAGAACCGTCCGATCTCCTGCCTAGCGCAGTCAGCGAGTTCGGGCGGACGGTCCGGGAAGCCCTGGAAAGCAAGACCCGAACCGTCCGGTTGTGCATCATACTCGCCGTTTCTGGTGCGAGTATGACTCCACCACTGGCCATCGCCCTGATTATCGCCAAGGTGATTCCCAGCGGGAAGTAGCAGCAGCCTTCCAGGACGTCCAACGTTCTTCCACTCCCGAGTGGAAGAACTTGATACTCCTGGGAGGCTTTCTGTATCCACGCGTTAACCGTTTGCCGTAGGTGTACATTCCTCTACCTGAAAGATCGAACCCTCTTTCGGGCAGCGCCCTACTCAACCGCCGACGCCACCAATTGGGAAGGATCTCTTTCCAGTTGTCGCCCCGAATGCACGTAGCCCATGGTCGTGTCCATCGACTCGTGATCAAGAGCTTCCTTGATCTCGAACGGGTCCGCGCCCAGCTCCGCAGCCAGCGACGCCCACGTGTGCCGCAGCACATGCGCAGTGACCTTCGCGAGAATCCCGGCCTGGCGGCCGATCCGCGTCACCAGGGCCGACGCCGACGACCGGTAGAAGCAGCCGCCGGTATCGGTCACGAAGATCCGCCCAGTGAGCTGCGACACCTCGACGCCAGCACGGCGCGCCCGGTCCTCCAGATACCGGTCGATCGCGTAGCCGGTCTCCACCGGGAGGCGGCGCTTCTTCGGCTTCGTGCCCTTGCCGACGATCCGCAGCGTCCGCAGGCCCCGCTCATACCCGAGCGCGCTCAACTCAGCGGAGACCGCTTCCTCGATCCGGATTCCGGTGTGCAGCAGGACCCGGATGAACGCCGAGGTACGGAGTCGGGCCGGCCCGTGGTCGGCGTCGGCCGCGGCCACCAGCGCGCGGGCTTCGTCACGCGTGAGCGCGGTCGTCTCGGAGTGGCCTCGTGACACCTTCGGCCTGCGGGTCCGCTTGAACCGGTTGGCGTCGATGATCTCCTCGTCGGCGAGGTAGTCGTACCAGGACGACACTGCCGAGATCCGTCGCTGCATGGTCTTCGGGGGAATCGGCTTTCCAGCTTGGAGGTCGAGCCACCGCTTGTAGACGTCGCCGTGGGACTTGCGCGCTTTGAGCGGGTCGAGGCCGGTCTCGTCGCAGAACGCGAACCACCGCTCGATCTCCAGCCGGTAGGCATCGCGCGTGTTCTTCGAGTCGTACGACAGTAGCCATGCCATCGTGGCGTCCTGGGCGAAGCCAAGCAGAGTCGGCGGGAAGGAGATCCCACCTGACCCGATCGGCTCCCGGATCAGCTCGGCAGTCATATCTCGACGCTAGCAGGAATGATCTATGGACATAACTACGATTATGACCATTTCTTAGAGATCATGAAGCTCTGAAGACTCAAGGTCGCATTTCTATCTCACCGCCGCGCTAATACCTCGCGCTACGGTCCAATAGACAGATGAGAAGAGTGCGTGCATGGTTTGTGTTGCACGGGGAAATGTCCGTGCCGCTCATGCTTATCGTCTTCGCATCAGTGGCCATCGGCTGGTCCGGCGACTGGCCGGTCCCGAGAACCATCCTCTTCGCCCTTATGATCACGTTTCTCATGGGCCCGATTGCATGGAAAATCCACACGGGCAGACAACAGATCACGCATGCTGCCGAAGATCCGGGCGAGGCCCTTCGACACCGACTCATACAGGTCAACACAGCATTCGCCGAAGCCGCCAGGCTGATGGACGATCTACGGCGCGATCTTGAAGCTCAGCAGGCGGCCCGCGAAGCTCTCATCAGCCAGGCCGAGGAGCAGCAGCGCCTTCTGGCGATCGATCAGGAGCAGGCTGAGAAGATTCGGCAGATCCTCGTTGGCGAGACGAAGGCGACCATCCGCGCGGAGCGGCGCCAGCAGTGGATGTTCTTCGCCCTGGGAGTGGCAATGTCGATCCCTATCGGCGTGCTGATCAATCTCCTCGTCCCCTGACCGCCCCGAAGGGAATCCTCATGCCGGCCTGGCTCGAAAGTCTCGACATCGCCGACAAGGTGGCCTCGGTACTTGGCCTCCTCGTAGCAATCACATCTCTCATTGCAACCATCCGGTATGCCCGCCAAAGCGTTCATCGTCGGACAGAACAACCACAGGACGAGCCTGAGGAACCCGCCAATCATGATGTGAGCCCACGCCCAGCCCCCCGCCCCGTCTACGCCTTCCAAAACGAACCAGGCAAAGAGGGTCAAGGCGAGATGATCTGGACACTCGCCGGGCTAGCGATGGGATGGATACTCCTGCTGATGGGAGCCTTCGCCCGCAACAACCATGGAGTCCCCGGTGGTTTCATGGCCATCGTGCTCGGCTATCTCGTCATCGCTGGTGCCGCCTACCACACCTGGGCGACCGACAAGTTCTACAGAGCAGTCGGTACCCCAGCCCGACTTGGCAGGTGGGGTTTTGCCGTCTTCCTCTCAATGATCCTCGCAGGAATCATCGCGGTGACGTACATGTTCACCAACCCGGGCATACTCCGATAGCACGTCATCGGCCCACACCAGGACATGCCTACCGGCTCCGTCTCCCGCCGCCACTGACCGCGCGGCATCACGCGCTCGCTGTTTCGCAGGCCGACCGCTGGTTGCCGCCGCGGTGACGCAGCTCGGCGCCGGCCTCTCCGAGGAGGCGGTGCACGAACCCGTAGGAGCGCCCGATGTTGAGGGCGATGAGGCGGATCGACTCGCCGCTCGCGTATTGCTGGGCGACCGCTTCGGCAAGCTGGGCGCGCTCGGCGCCGACGATGCGCTTGTTCTTCGGGAGTTTCACGAAGGGCCTCTCTATTCAGGCGGCGCGCCCAAGTTGTGCGCGAAGCTCGTCGCGGGCTTCAGGGGTTAGGGGGACGGGGTCGCCGCGCCAGATACAGCCCTCGATCGTGGCCACGTCGTCGTAGTCGTAGACGACCTCACGGCCGGCCCGGCCGAGGACGCGCGCCTGGTAGCGGCGGGCCCACTGCCGGATCGTGCCCGGTTCGCGGTCGAGGCGAGTGGCGGCTTGGCGGGCGGTCGCTGGGTGCACGTCTCACCCCCGCATTGGTCGCGTTCGAGGACGTACTAGGCGATTCCGGACATGCAATCAGGCGAGATCGGCGCGTCATGGTCAACGCTCGTGAGCGATCTCGCTTGTTCGCATAGGGGGAGATAGGCAGAAAGGTGATCTTGTTAGAGACGCTCTCAGTGCCTCATCAGAGTTTCCGCAGGTCACAGGACCGAACCGCGTGACGGGCACAGATCACCTGCCGACACGAAGTGTTACACACCCCGCCGACCCGGCGCAACGACGCAGACGCTAGCCTTCATCCTCATCCTCATCCTCATCCTTATCCGACGAGAGATCCGCCCGGAGGAGGCGCCTGGTGGGAATGTAGACCACTGCACCAAGCATGATCAGCAGACACAATCCAACCCCAGCAAATGTCCATCCGTTGAACCACCGGAACGCGATCGCAGCAAGAGCCAGCACCTCGCCAAACAGAAATATCCGGCCAAGTATCATAAACCCCCCGCCCCACTTAGCAATCTCTCCTGCGGCCGCTCTCGCCCGCCCTGGCTTCTTCTTCTCCCCGAAGAAGATCTGCAGCAAGAACCCGACCTCCACTGCTAGGGCAATTAACAGCGTCGGTAGGACCTGTGCGGCTGTGGTGTAGAACGCTTCTGTTCCCATGTCAGGTATTCGCGTCCCGACCGCCCAGTGTTGCTCGCACGCTGATGACGCCTCTGGCCGTCCAGGTCCCAACTTGATCTATAACACGTAACCAGGTGCTCACGCGCCACTGCCGTCTCAAGAGGCACAATAGGGTATGGGGCGAAAACCGCTGCAATCGTCACGAGTCGCTGCTCCTCGGTCGTCCGGCCGAGTGACGAAACGCCTCGTGTTGCCTTCGCCCTCTTCGCAGGCACGGGGCGCTGCTGCTCGTACGACCGGCCGAGTGACCAGACGCATCGCGTTGTCCCAACGCCCTCGCCGCAAAACACGAGCCCGTGACGTCCGCTGGAACGTCCAAGCCTGGGCCGCCATCGCCACCGTCCTGGCCGGCCTCATGTCCGTGCCAGCCCTAGTAATTTCCGTGAACGCGCTCAAGATCAGCGACCAGCAGCGCGCCGATGCCCTGGCGCAACGAGCGCAGGATCAGCGGGATCGCGCCCGAGAGAAAGCCGAAGCTGACGCGGAAACGAAGGCATCCTTCTTTCGAAATATCCAATGGTGGCCACCGAATGACACAACATCTACAGCACTAGTCATACGCAATGCCAACGCTCGCCCGGCGTCCATGTCTGTCTTTTTCATGCCTTTAGGCACGACAGATGTTGAAGAAAATGACAAGTACGCCCTATACCTTCAACCGTGCAGCCAGGTTGAGATAGATCGACCAGGAGGAGACTCGACAAGAAACGCCATCTTCGGGACGACGCTAATTGCGTCTCATCCCGATACCGGCCAAGATGTACTCCTCGTCGGAGACATGCCCACCGATCGATACGGCGCTTTCAATAATATGTCGCCGCGGTATATAAGCCGATCAATCACACCTTGCACTTAACCCGCCTCGTCGACGACCAGGCCCCGCTCCTCCACCGCCGACACGTGATTGCCGCACGCCCCGCACACGAAGTACCCGACCCGCGCATCCCAGCGGAGATTCCGGTCACCGCACGAGCACCGCGCCGGCGTCCAACTCGGCGGCTCGTCCTCCACCGTCCTCCGCAGCCGCGACTCCCAGCCGAGCGCACCCTTCACCAGCTCGGCCGGCCCGGCCGCCGCCGCGGCGAGCACCGACTCCAGGTGATCCACCAGCCACGCCACCGCCCGCGACCTCGCCACCGCACCCCGAGCACCAGACGGGCGCGGCGGAAACCCCAACACCGCCCGCGCCTGATCCTCGAACCACAGCAGCTCCCCCACCAACTCGTCCAGCAGCTCCGCATCCGGCGACACCGCAGGCTTCGGCCTCGACCCCGACACGCGCGACCAGCGCGACGCCGGACGAAGACCATCCCCCCGCGCGGACACCACCGACGCCAGCGAATCCACCTCCAGCAACGCCCGCCTCGTCGTCGCCCGACACCGTCCACACACCAACGGTTCACCCGGCCGCCACGACAGCACAGGCTGAACCGGCTCCGCAGGAGGCTCACCTTCCGCACCCTCCCGCACCCACCGATCCACCGCATCCGCATGCACATCACGAGCGGCAAGGAACACGCCCCACACCTCACGCGCCCTGTCGTTGCACGGCCCCACACACGCCTGACCAGCCACCACACACCACCCCTCCGAGACGACCCACAACAGTACAAGATCAACTCCATTCGCCATCAACCAAGCCAAATAGGGACCCCCAGGGCCGCCCCGGAGGGGGCGGGACGCGCGAAAGCCCCGCACGGCTGGGTGCCGTGCGGGGCTCGCTGGGCGCGATGCGCGCTAGGCGGTCGGTCGGCGCGTGGTGCGTTTCTCGACGCGTTCGCGCGCTAGTTCTGCGCTGCGCGCGTGGCCGTTGATCTCGCGTAGTGCTCCGGTCCGCGCGAACTGGCTCATCATGCGGAGCGATATGAGCGCTTCGACCACGTAGGCGGCTTCCTCCTGAGCTTTGCCGGTCGCGTGCTGGCGCGCGTATCGGGCCTCATGGTCGTACCGGCCGAACATGGGCGCGTCGTACTCGACACGAGCCCTGCCCTCTTCTGCGAACACGCGGACGTGCAGGAGGTAGCCGCACGCGGCGAGTAGACGCGTGATCTCGGCCGCCGCGCGCTGGACGGCTGCCAGGACGCCGGTTGGCTCCGGTTCCATCGGCTGCCTGATCTGGTCCAACGGCACGTCATCGATGATCGCGCCGCTCCTGACCGCGTGCAGGAGGTACGACGTGTGCAGGGACGTACGGCATGTGTCCGTGATGTACCACACGCCGTGCAGGTGGACGGCGGGCCCGTGGTACTCCACGGTGCTGCCCTGCGCCGCGTACGTGAGCAGGGCCGCGCGGCTGGTCTGGCTGGACATGAAGACCTCGCGCTGAAGGTTCGCGAGCGTGTCACACGCGGCCTGCTTGACGCACTTGCCGCAGGCGATCCGGTGGTCGTTCAACGCCTGCCGCGCGGCCTGCACGGCTTCGACGGCCACGTAAGCCGCTCCGCGCCTGATCGGGTTCATGCCGGTCTCTTCCTGTGGTGGTTGGGGGTGTTGGTGGGGTGCCCCGCCCCATGCCGGGGCGGGGGCGGTGGGGCTACTTCTTGGCGGTCGCCTTAGCGGGCTTGTCGCTGGTCTGCGCCTTCTGCGCGTCGGCCTGGTCCTTGGCTGCCTTGCGGCGCGCTTCCTTCTCGGTCTTGGCCTTGGTGCGGCGCTCGACTTCCGCGCGTCCCTCGTCGGTGAGTTCCGTCATGAGGGCGGCGCGTGCGGGGTTGGTCTCGGAGAGATTCATGATCGCGTTGACCAACTCGCGTTCCTGGTCGGGGAGCTTGCTGCCCTTCTCCGACTCGGGGGCGGGGGTGAGAACCGCCGCGATCACGTCCCACGGGGCGGACACGTCGGGCTGCGTGGCGCGGTACAGGGCGGTGATCACCGCTCCGTCTGCCTGCTCCCGGACCGCGTCCCAGTCGGCTGCCACGTGCTCGGAGTCGAGACCGTAGAGCGCGCAACCCTCCTCCACGAGCGTGGCAGGGGCCACGTCGGCGAGCATCGGCCACGACTTCGGCGCGGCGTCCCAACCGCGCTTGAGGGCTGCGAGCATGGCCACGACTGGCAGGCGCGTACCGGGGCAGCGCCACCCGAGACGGGTCGGGCTGTTCCTGCTGTCGTCGTGGTTGACGCGCTTGGTTGCCTCCATCACGACGACGGGCCGGTACTGCCCGTCCGCCATGGTGCAGAACCAGGCCAGAAGTGTGGAGAGTGCCGCCTTGACGGCGTCGGTGGTCGGCTTGGTAGGTGCCACTTTGGATCTTGCCTTTCGATGTTGTGGGTGCCCCCGCCCGTGTGGGCGGGGGCGGGAGTTGCTAGACGTCGCCGTCAGCGGTACCGCTGTCGCTTTCAGCATTCCGGTCGCGACGCTTGAGCCACAGAAGGTACGCGGCGGCCAGTAGCGCCAGTAAGGCGAAGACGGCCGGTACCTGCCACCCGTCCAGCCACGGGGTTTCCGTGGATACGGGCTTGGGCGTGGGGGTCGCACGGCGTGTGCTGGACGCGCGGGGCGTGGTCGTGGCGGTAGGTCCAGGCGTGCCGTTCCTGCCGTCCTTGCCGTCACGTCCGGGCGTGCCGGGGTTGCCCTGATTGCCTGTGGGGCCGACTGTTCCGGGCGTGCCTGCGGGACCGGTCGGACCGGTTTCGC
Organism: Nonomuraea sp. NPDC052129; assembly: GCF_040680095.1. Lineage (NCBI taxonomy): Bacteria > Bacillati > Actinomycetota > Actinomycetes > Streptosporangiales > Streptosporangiaceae > Nonomuraea > Nonomuraea sp. NPDC052129. The sequence continues at coordinate 243,683 of NZ_JBFAVX010000016.1, forward strand.
CCTGGTCGCCCTTCGGGCCCTGGACGCCTGCGGGGCCCTGCTCGCCCTTCGGACCTTGGGGGCCTGCCGGACCTTCCGGACCTTGAGGGCCGGTCTGTCCGGTCTCACCCTGCGACCCCTGGGGGCCGGGCGAACCCTGCGGGCCGGTGGCACCGTTCGGACCGGGCGAACCCTGCGGACCGGTGAGGGTCACCACGTCCATGCACAGGGGAAACGGCATGACGGTCTTGATCACCTGGGGAGGTTCACCGGGGACGGTGATCTCCGCCGTAGGCGTCACGGTGACGCACGTTGGCACTGCTACGTGCGCCGTGGTGGTCGCGCTGCTGGGCGCGGCCTGTGCGGCGATGGCCAGGGCGGCGGCGATGGTCGCAGCGCTGAGAAGCGCTGCGCTCGCTGCCGTGGCCGTTGATGTGTTTCTCACAGTGATCACTGTGTTTTCTAGAAAATGAGGTAGCAAGAGTTGTCAATCTTTTGTTATCAACTCGTTGCGAAGCGGGAGTCCCAGTTATACCCCCACCCCCTATCCGGCCAGTGCTAACGCTTTAGTTTGAAAGCCATACTAAGTTCCGGGCTTACCCGAACCGTGATCCATTGCCCCGCGCCGAGCCGTCGGCATCGTCAGCTTCGGGTGGTGTTGTGGTGCTTGGGGCTGGTCGCGGTTTGTGTGCTGTTGTCGCTTGTGAGCGCTTCTGCGTGTGTCAGGGTCTCTCTGTGCTGGTGTGCCCCTGTTAGCGCGCGTGTGTGGACGTCGTCAGGTCTTTTGCTGGTCTCCTGTCTGTGTTCTTGGTTGTGGTCTGTGCGGTGTCCTGTTTATGCGAAAACCCGTCATCGACGACCAGGGGTTGCTGGCCTGGTGGGGTCGGTGACGGGTCTCGGGTGGTGCTTCCTGCTAGTCGGCGGCGAGGCGGTCGGCTGCGCATGCTCTGCAGGGTTCGGCCATGAACGGGTGGTGGGGGCACATGCGACCGACGCCTCGGTGTGCGTCGGGCATGGGTTCGAACTTGGGCAGGTGTTCGCCGGGGTTGGCGCGGAGCGCTCGTTGCACGTACCGGTACGGGTTCTTCACCTTGCTTCGGGCTCGTCCGAGGATGGTCCGCCTGATGTGGGCGGCTTGCTGGTCTGTGAGGTCGTGCGCGGCGAGCGGAGCGAGTTCGCGCTTGACCATCTCGTCTACCTGGGAAAAGTCCTGTCCGTCTGTCTGGTTGTCGTCGTGGTCGCGCGCGGGGTACGGCGGGTTAGATGACTGACTAGAGAAGTTGTCTTGGGAGTGGGATTGGGATGGGATTGGGGGGGCGTCTTCAGACAGGCCTGCGGTCGCGTCTTGAGACGCGTCTCCGCGTGATCTTCCTTCCTCGCGCTTGCGGTCTAGCCACCGCTCCTGACGTGCTCGTTTAGCGTCACGACCCTCCCTGATCTTCTCTGCGGAAGGCTGATAAATCAGGTAGTCATGCACACGCCAACCTGAGTCCGTTCTCTCCCACAATCCGACCGAAATCAGCTCATCTGCGTACCGCTTCGGAGCGCGAATATCGCTGACGAACCTCAGCTCACGCTCCTGGATGTGCCCGTCGGTCAAGTTGTCGTTGCACCAGCACAACGCCGACACGAACAGCCGAAACGCCCGGTCAGACAGGTGCCGCACCTTCCGATGCGTAGGAAACTGATCATCGACGCGAACCCACGGCATACTGCGTGCCGCCTTCCCTTCCATGAACGTGAAGCGGGGACCCGCCCACCGAGGGAAGTGGTCGAGCCCCCACCGTATATGCGTGGTATGTGACCTGCGCTCCTGGCCAGGGTTCGCGCCTTTGATCCTGCCCCCCTACAGCTCTTCGCGGAAAGGATGAACAGCAGGAGTAATCAGGAGTAATCAGGAGCATCTGTGGCAAATTCCTCCTACTCGGGTCCGGCCAGTTCACCCCTCCCTTTATCTCGGTGTCGGCCGTCGCCCGGTCACGTCGTACGTGGCTCGCCTACGTGGGTCGGACAGCACGTCGTACGCCTCCGTCACCTTCTTGAATCGCTCGGCCGCCGCGGCGTCGCCCGGGTGAAGGTCCGGGTGGAGCTGACGGGCCAGCCGGCGGTACGCCTTCTTGATGTCCAGCGCAGTAGCCCTCTGGTCGACGCCGAGCCGGCCGTACAGTTCGCCCTCAGCCGGTGCCGGCCTGGGCGGCGGCTGCCGAGGCGGGCCATCGGTCGCCGTCCGCCGCTGGCCCCGCAGGCAGGTGGACGTGTGCGGTCGCATCAGCTTCTCGTGCGGGGCGAGCGGCCGAGCCTTCGTCACCCTGCGGGAGCAGAGGACGCCGAACACGTCCTTCCACACGGCCGTATTACCGTCCGGGTCCGGGTATGCGTCGACGGCGAGCATCTTGCCGAGCTCGGTGGTCGTCCACCGGATCGACTTGCCGCACCCATGTTTCCGGCACTGGGCCAGGTCAGTCTGTGAGAACACGCACCACCTCGCCCGAAGGCAGGCCCTTGGCCGAGCGGGGTGTGCGGGTCATCCGCCGCCTTCGGTTCCCCGGCCCCCGAACCCTCCGCGCATTGAGCGTCATCGGCGGCTGCTCGGTCATCGGGTTCCTTCCGTGCCATCCTTGAGGAAGTGGGCCAGCCCCTGCATCGCCACCTCGGCCGCGTTCTTGCACCGCCGTGTCACCTCATCCTCGAAGTACTCAGCGAACTCCTCCGCGTGCGCATCCACGAGGCGGACGTGCGCGGCCACCTCCGCCTCCTTGGCCAGGCGTGCCACGCCGTCCGCGAATGGCAGGTGCAAGGCGCACACCGAGCGCAGCCGACCGACGTCGGGGCGGGCGAAGGAGTTCGAGGAGTACTGGACGAGGACGACCGCGACGGGAGGGCCGCATTCCACCCCGCGGGCCTTTCGGGTGACGGCGCAGAGGGGATCGTCGCTGTCGCGCCAGCGCCGTAGCCATGTGTTGCGGTGCCGGTAGCTGTTGGACTTGCCTTCGATGAGCTTGAACCCGTCGCCGGGCTGGTCGGGGTTCTGCTTAGGCATGGTGGCCTCGAACGGCCTCGTCGACCACGATCAGGCTTGCCCGCGCGCCTTTGATCGGGCCGTGCTTGGCGCGGCGTTCGTCGGCCTTGGCCAGGTAGTCGTGGCCGGCGTGGGTCAACTGAATCTTCCAGACGCCGAGCCGGGGGTGTTCGATGGTGATGAGCTGGAGCTGTGCGGGGAGGCGGAACGTCTCGTCCCGGGTGGAGAAGTCCGTGCCGTCGATCTTGCGGCATCCGCGTGGTGCAGGCTGGAACAGCACGCCATTTCCTAGGTCGTGGGCGGCGATCTGCCTCAGCAGGGCGATCGAGGCGCGCTTGAGTGGCTGAGGGGCGGTCATGGGTTACTCCTCGTTCTCTTCCGGCTCGGTGTCGCCGCCTTCTTGATCCAGGAACCGCTTGCGGACGAGCTTGATCCCGTAGGCGTCTCCACCGCGGGCGTGGGTCTTGGTGAACGTCCACTCCGGGTTGGTGTCCGTGATGATGGCGCCGTGGTCCATCAACGTGTTCTTGACGACGGCGAAGGCGTGCTCGGTGTCCATCGGGAAGCGGCGGATGCCGTGGGCTTCTGCCCAGATGACGTACTTGCCGTAGCCCTGGGCGTTCCTGACGTCGGTAAGGATGAGGCGAGCCTGGAAGGGCTTGGCGTCCTGCCAGTCGATCTCGTCCGGGCTCGGATATCGGTGTGGGTGGCGGATCAGGCTGCCGCTCGGATCAAACGGGACCTGCATCGTGATAGCTCCCCTTGTCGGTGTCGTCATCGGTGGCGGATTCGCGGTTGAGCAGGCGGCGCGCCAGTGCAGCGCCGCGGTTGTAGGTCTCGGTGTGGTCGCGCGGCGGCGCTGACGTCCACGAGTTCTTCTGCGCGTTTGTCGGCCTCCAGCCGTGGCCGACCTGCGCGTTGAGATAGTCGAGCGCGAACGCGTATGGGTCGGGCCGTTCGTCCTCCGGGAGCTGGTCACGCTCGTACATGCGGTGCGCTAACGCTCTGGCAGCGTCACTGATGGCGCGGCGCAGCACCTCGGCCGCCGTCACGACGGCGCCTTCCGTGTCGATGGCTTCCGCTGCGGCCGGCGGCGCACCCACCCGAGGTGGATCGCGGCGGAGACGTAGCGGTCAACCATCCGCTTCGACTTACCGGTCTCAGCGACGATCTCCTCGACGGTTTTGCCTTCGCGCACCAGGTCGGCGACCTGCTGCACGTTGGCCCGGCTGATGTTGTCCTTGGGCAGCCACACGGGCGGCTCGATGGGCTCCGGGTCAGTGATCGTGCAGCCCGCCCGGGCGAGTTCGTCAAGGACGGCTTCAGCGGTGGGCGTCTTCCTTCGGAGGACTCGGGCGATGGTCTTCTCGGCTGTGCTGGGCATGGTTCTCCTACTGCGGTGGTGCTGGTGTCGCGCGGAGAGCGAGCTGCCGCGCGGCTGCGATGTCATCCGGGGTGACGTGGCCCTCGACGACGGCGAGCAGCGTGGCGCCGTCGTGGGACCAGATCGCCGTCCGGCTATGGGCAGGCTTTTTGCGCCTTCGGTTCCGCTGTCGCTTGGTGTCGAGCGGTGCGCTTTCGGGTGCTGGCACGTTTGGGCTCCTTGTCGGGGTCGGGCAGGGGAAGTTGGAAGCCGACGACCTGGCCGTCAACGACGACGGGCTCGCCGCGCTCCTCGCGCTTGCGGGGACTCATCCGATCCTCGGGGTCGTGTCGTCGCGTTTGGGGGTGAGGTCCATCAGCCGGTAGTACGTGGGAGCGACGAAGACGACCATGCAGGCGAGGAAGATGAGGATGCCGCCCGGCTTGCTGTCCTGGTAGATGACCCAGGAGGCGCCCGAGGTGGCGGCGAGCACGGCGAGGAACGCCATGAGGCGGATCATGCGGCCATCACCTGCGGCCACGTCACCGTGTCGAGTGCTCTGCGGTGCGCTTTCGGCATGGCGGCGAGAGGGTGGCCGAGGCGGTCGGAGCCCATCGCGGCGAGCACGGCGGCGTCGCACATGTCGTCGTTGCCCTTGGTCACGAACATGGGCAGGCGGCGTGCAACCGCGTCCTTGACTTCGTCCTTCTTCACGTTGCCGCTGCCGGTCGCGTAGATCTTGAGCGTGGCTTGCGGCACCTCGACGATCGGGACGCCGATCTGGTGGATGAGGGCGTCCACGACCAGGTAGTAGAGGTAGGCCCGCTCGCCCGCGCCGCCCGAGCCGGCCTTGCCCCGGGCGAGCACGAACTTCTCGATGAGCACGAGGTCGGCGGTCTGCAGGTGAAGCAGCAGCTTGTCGGCTTGCTCGCGGATCGTCATGGTGCGCTGCTCGATCGCCAGCGCGGTGATTCCGTCGCGTCCGGCCGTGGCGCACCAGCCGGTGTTGAAGGCTAGGCCGGTGCTGGTGAGCGATATGTCGCAGCCCGCCACGCGGGGAGTCGTCATTTCCATTCCTTCGGGATGTCGATGTTGTGCAGGTCGTGATCAGTGATGTAGTCGTGCCAGGCCGCCAGGCCCTCCTGGCCGTTCACGTGCTCCGGTCTCAGGGTGCGGGCCCGCTGGTCGCGCCGCGCACGGCTGGCCCGCTGGTGCTTTCGGTGCAGCCGCACTCCGAACAGCACCAATGCGGCTGCGGCCGACACGGTGATCGCGCCGACCGCAGCCAGGAGGTAGAGCAGGAGGTCTCTCACGGGTGAGGCTGGGCCTCCGGGACGCGGTCGATCTCCTCGGTGTCGTCGTTAGCCACGCTGATCCCGGCCTCGTTGAGGCGGGCGCGGAGGGTGGCCTGACGTAGATGAGAGGCGGCCAGGTCTCTGCGCAGCTCATGGAGTTCGCTGGCGATCTCCGCCTGGTCCTGGATGGCCCGCGTTGTCGCTTCGACGGCGTTCGAGTACTGGGTCTCGGTCAGGTCCATGCGGCGTTCGAGCTCACGCCGCGCGGACTCGTGACCGAAGGCATAGCTGAGCGGGCAGCAGACCGCGAGCACCAGTATGACCGTGGCGAACGCCCAGATGCCCGCGCTCACGAAGCTGAGCGCGGAGTACGCCACCACGCCCGCGAGGACGATCCGCCGCTGGCGGCGGGTCAGCCGGTACCACCACTCTTCCATCAGACGGCCTGCCCTTCGAGCACGGAGAGGACGTCGTCCACGGAACGGTCAGCGGCGTCGTTCCAGTTCAGCAGCCAGTACATCGGGCCTTGGGTGCTCGTCTCCAGCCACCCCAGCGCGACAGCCAGCTCAGCGATGGTGTGGCGCACCGCCCGGTACTGGCCACGGTAAGCCGGTTCCAGCAGGGCCGCCCGCTTGTTTGCGGTGCTCAGGCTGAGGGGCGGAAGGCCCGCAGCCTGACCGATAGCCTCTACAAGGCACAGGCGGCACTCCGTCGGGTGTGCGGAGTCGGCGAGGTGCTCGTCCTTGACCCATCCGCGCTGACGCAGGAGTTCGGCCGTCTTGCGCCGGATCTCAGCGGTGTCGAGCGTGGTCATCAGGCAGCCTGCCCTTCGAGCACGCCGAGCACGTGGTCGAGGGTGGTGTGGGGCTTGTCGTTCCAGTACGACAGCCACCGCGTCGGCGGCATCTCGTGCGCGGGTCGGCCGAGCGTGGCGGCGATCTCGAAGCACAGGTCCTGCGCCATCTCCCAGCGGGCGAGGTAGCCCATGTCCTTGGAGTGCGGCTTGAGGCTGGCCAGCGCGACGGCGGGCAGGCCCGCAGCGAGGCTGATCGCCGCGACGAGGCACACGCCGGCCTTCTTGGGGTTGGTCGAGTAGTACTTGCCTTTGATCCAGCCGCCGGTCTTGAGCAGGTCGGCGGCTCCGACGCGGATGTCGGTCTTGCCGGGGACAGCGGTGAGGGTGGTCATTTGATGATCTCGCTTTCCAGGATGGAGGGGGACGAGGTGAGGACGACGATGGCGACCGTGACGGCGAGGAGCAGCAGCCCCACCAGCGCCCACAGGTCGGGGCGGTCGTTGCGGCGATTCACTGGGTACCGCCAGCGGGCGCCCAGTCGAGTTCCTCGGGCGTGCATTGCACGAGCTCGACGCGATCGCGTCCGCCGGTCTCGAGTGCGTGGCTGGCCAGTCGAGTCCACTCGTGTGCGGCGTATGCGTGGGGGAGCGGCCGGTCTGGGTTGACCGCCGAGTTGTTCACGAAGACCACCCAGTACGGGCCAGTCTCCTGCTGGTAGTCGATCCCGGACGGGTCGATCGAACCGTCCGGAAGGAGCTTGATCGTCACGCGCGCCCGACCTCGGCGAGGCGGGCCGGCTCGGCGGCGCTGGGGAGCGGTTCACTTTTGCACTGCTCACCCGCAGGGACGGACTGGCCGTCGACCGTGTGGTACCAGCCGAAGCTGGGGACCCAGTGCGCGGCTCGGCCGCACCCCGCGCACTCGATGGTCTCCGGGGTCTGCCCGCCGCTGCTGGGGTCGCGGTTCTGGTCGGCGTACCGGATCAGCGTCTCGATCTGGCGTGCCTGCCGCTTCAGGGTGCCGATCTCGTGGTCGGCACGCTGCCGGATCTGCTCGGCCTGGCCCACAAGGGAGTTGCGCTGGCCCACGAGCATCTGGATGGTGTCGTCGGTGAAGTACTGCCCGAGCGGGTCGATGGGGTTGATACCGGGCGGGTTACTCTCGTTCGCGGTGTTGTCGCTGGTCATGCCAACGGTCCTTTCGAGGGCGGGGTGAGGTTGGTGCCGTCCGGGCGCCCTGGCGTGTGCGCGGACGCCCGGACGGGGTTCATCTGGTGGTGCCTCGGCGGGATCCGTTGGTGATGACCTCACCGCCGATGGAGTGGTAGATGCGCCGAGCGATCTTGCAGCCGAAGCACTTGCACTGCGCGATCGGGTCGTCCCGGTTGTCGGCGGTGTAGGCCCACGTCGCGTGATCGGCCAGTTCCTCCTGTAGCACCGTCAGAATGTGGCGCAGCTCCACCCGGACCTCGTTGAGCTCCTCGGCCAGTTCCGCCTCTCGGCAGTCGCACGCAGTGTGGTGGTTCGTGCAGGCCAGCCAGCGAGGGTCCATGGTGTTCTTCGGTAGCGGCAGGATCAGGGAGATCTCAGCGCGCGGGCTGCGCCAGGTGGCTCGGTTGAACCTGACCACGTGACGTACGGCCAGCTCCGTGGAGGCCATCAGAAGTCGCCGCCCTGCTGCTCGCTCTGGGCCTCGGCCGCGAGCGCGGCCTTAGCGGCGTGGATCATCGTGTCCCAGGATTTGCGGGGCTGCTCGCTGCCGAGCGCCTGCTCCAGCAGTTCGGCCACTGCGACAACCTCATCGTGAGTCAGGGCGTCGGCCTTCATCACGGTCCGACCCAGCAGGTCGGACAGGTCGTGGAAACGCTCCTCGCCCGCGACGCCGACTCGGTCGAACGACTCGCCGATCTGCTTGTACAGGCTGACCCGCTGCTTAGCGCGCTCGACCTGGAGCCGCTTCAGCTCGGCCACGGCACGCTGTGCCTGGTCGTAGTTGAGGTTCTTCGTGGAGCCCTCGACCTTGACTCCCAGGAAGTTCGACAGCCAGGTGAACCGGGCATCGTCGTTCAGCTTTTTGGAACCTGTGCCGCTGTGCGGGGTGATGCCCAGGTCCGTCATCAGGATGCCGAGCACGCGAAGGTCTGCAGGGTCGGCGGGCCCGTCCTCGACGACGTCGCCCTCCACCGGCTCCTCCTTGGAGGCTGAGGGCTGCTCGCCGCCGCCGGCGGGCTTCTCATCGTCCAGGGCCGGGCTGGTCTGCTCGCTGGCGGGCGCGGTGCTCGACTGCGCTCCATCCGAGTCCTGTGGCTTGGGCAGGTTCACTCCCCGCCCGAGCGCGTTCATCGCCTGGTCGACCTGTGCAGCGGTCAGGTCGTGGGCCGACTTGAACTCGTGGTCGGGGAACAGGTCTCGGAGGTAACCGAGCTTGTCCTGCACGCCCTTGGCGTCCATCAGGTCGGCCAGGTCCTTCAGCTTCTTCGGACTGACGATGACCACGCCGGTCGCCTCCTGCGCAGCCGCGGCGGCCTCACGCACCGATGCGCCCGCCTCCACCGTGGCATCGGTGATGACGTACGAACCGTCCTCGTTGACGACGACGCCCATCTCCTCGGGGAGGTGGGACAGCCCAAGCAACGCTTCCTTCGCACCGTCCCGGCACACCTCGCCTTGGGCGCGGGCCTTGAGCATCTGCTCGGTGTACTTCGCGTAGTTGTCGTTCTGCTTGAACAGGCCCGCCCGCTGTGCGCGGGCTACAGTCCACTCGGAGATGAACTCGAAGTCCGGGTCATCGGCCCGGATGAGAGTGGCGACGGCCTTCACCGGGTTGCCCTGGTCGTCCCGCTCGACCTTGATCCTCAGCTTGTGCCCAGCGCGGCGGACGAGAGCGGACATGAAGGCCGAGGACGGGCACGGCTTTCCCTTGATGACATGGATCTCGGTGATGGCGACGACCGGATCCACGCGAAGCGCGATGCCGTACTCGATCGCGTACAGCACGTTGGCGGGCTGCTTACGGAAGGAATCAGGCAGCAGGCCGGAGTTGGCCAGCTCGTGCGCGTACTTGAGCCGGTCGGGGACCGACCAGGCGGCGATGGCGGGAAGGTTGTCCGAGGTGGTCATGCTGCTGCGGCTCCTTGCAGTTCAGAGGCGGGAAGGTCGGATTCGACGACCAGGTAGGGAATGCCGCCGCTCTTGGACTGGCGGCGGGCGACGTTGTCAAGGCCGTACCGGGCTCGGCCGGCCAGACCCATCGCGTCGAGCAGCTCCGCGCGGGCCCGCTCCGCGCGGGCCTTGGCCGCCTTGGCGTCAGCGAGAGCCGTCTTCTCCTCCGCCAGGGCGGGGAGCCAACGATCGGCCAGCTCAGGCGAGATGTCGTAGACGAGGTTGGGGTCGATGGCCGGATGCCGCTTGCGGATGGTGCGGACAGTGGCCTTGTGGCCATCGACCGGGGGCATCTCGTCCCAGGCGATGCTCACCATGAACTTCTCGGCCTGCTCGCGCATCCACTCGGCGTCGTCCGGGTTGTAGTCGATGTGGAACTCGCGGAACTGGAAGCCACGACCGATGAGGACGGCGACCTTCCACCAGTTGAGGCCCAGCGTGTCCATGTACCACTGGACCTGGGCGGCGTAGTAGACGGGGATCTCGTTGGTGCCGGGTGATCCCCACTCTCGGCCGCTCTCGTCGGTCTTGATTTCCAGTCCGCCGACCACGCGACCGTGCTGCAGGAGCAGCCGGTCGGGGTTGGCGAGCTGCCAGTCCCGTTCAGGGTCGGTGTGGATCCACGTTCCGGCCTCGACGAGCTTGAACTCTGGATGCTCGGCGGCGTACCAGTCCGCGACCCCACCTTCGAGGAAGTGGCCGCGGGCCTGGTCATCGTTCTGCGGGTCGGGCTCAACGAGGCCCGCCATCTCGCACCAGGTGCTGTAGCGGGATGCGTACTTGGACAGGCCGACGACCCCGGCGATGCGGGAGCCAGTCTGGTTTCAAGGGTGAGAGCTGGCCCCATCTACGGGTGAGTGTTGGCCCCACTGCGTGATCGGTTGATTGCGTTCTGGTGAGTTTTGGCCCCACC
>NZ_JBFAVX010000017.1:0-250297 GCF_040680095.1 Nonomuraea sp. NPDC052129
ATCCGTCGGCTGCTGGTCAGGGTTCGGGGCTGATCTGGTCTGATGCTGGTGCCGTGTCCTCTGGTGGGTGTGGCACCTCCTTTGGGTGTTCTTTGCAGACGCCGGTGGTGGCGTCGGGCAAGTTGAAGGATGGGTGGCTGATCCGCTGGCGGGTACGAGTGTCCACCGCTGGCGGGGTGGCGGGTTCGTGGTCGGAGTGGCAGGCCGGTCGGGTGGACACCTCCAAGCCGGTGGTGTCGGGGCTGTCGGCGTATCCGGGTCAGCAGGTGTCGGGGTTGTGGACGTTACCGTCGACACAGCCGATGTTCACGGGTCAGGGGGCGGATCCGGAGTCGCGGGCGTTGCGGTTGGAGGCGCAGGTCGAGCATGATCCGTCGGCTGCTGGTCAGGGTTCGGGGCTGATCTGGTCTGATGCTGGTGCCGTGTCCTCTGGTGGGTGTGGCACCTCCTTTGGGTGTTCTTTGCAGACGCCGGTGGTGGCGTCGGGCAAGTTGAAGGACGGCTGGCTGATCCGCTGGCGGGTACGAGTGTCCACCGCTGGCGGGGTGGCGGGGTCGTGGTCGGAGTGGCAGGCGGCCACGGTTGCGGTGAGCGGAACGGCGGGCAATGGCCTGGGCGCGGTACCGGCCACGCGTGGCACCGACGCGTGGACGTTGGCCTCGACCACGCCATGGCTGTATGCGAAGGTGACCGACGCCGGCGGATCGAAGCTGGTGCTGGGCGCGGAGATCGAGCACGATCCGGCCGCGACAGTGCAGGGCTCGGGGCTGATCTGGTCCGGCAAGGGCACCACCGCGTACGCCTCCGGTGGCAACGCCTGGGTGCAGGTGCCGACCGGGAAGCTGACCGACGGGATGAAGGTCCGCTGGCGAGTGCGCGGCGTCACCACCGCGGGCGCGGAAGGCGAATGGTCACCCTGGCAAAACGCCACCGTAGACCTCCGCAAGCCCAGCATTGACGGCTTGGCGATGAGTCCCGCGATTCGGGGCACGACGTCGTGGACCGCAGAGTCGTTGACGCCGTGGATGTACGCCAAGGTGACCGACCCGGAAAACCGGCCCAGCAAGCTCAATGTCGAGATGGAGCACGACCCGGCCACCGGTGACGAGGGCACAGGCCTGATCTGGTCGGGCACCTCTGACAAGGAATACGCGTCCGGGACCAACGCGTGGGCGGTCATACCGGCCGACAAGCTGACCGACGGCTGGCACATCCGCTGGCGGGCACGGGCCACGACCACCTCCGGCGTGTCGGGGCCGTGGTCGGACTGGGTGTACGCGACCGTGGCGGCGCTGCCGTTCGAGTCGTTCTCCCCGGCGCACAACAGCCAGGTCGGCACCCTGGCGCCAGTGCTGTCGGCGAACGCGCGGCCCTACAACAAGGGCGAGGTCAAGTACTGGTTCCAGATCTGCGCGGGCAGCGCACCGAACTGGCGCTGGTGCAAGGACTCCGCGGCGGAGACCAAGGATTGGACCACGCAAGGCGCTTGGCAGGTTGTCGACGAGCGGTTGAAGTGGGGCGAGACGTACTCGTGGATGGCCAAGGCGGCCACGACCTACACCACGGTGACCTCCTCGTGGCGGACCTTCACCCCGGTGCCGGAGCAGGGCAACATCAACGGGTTGCTGGCCGCCGGCACGCAGGGCCGCGAGTTCAACCACACCTCGGGTAACTTCGCGCACACCGCGACCGACGCCGCAGTGGCGGCGGTAGGGCCGCCGCTGTCGGTGAGCCGTACCTATAACAGCCTGGACCCGCGCACCGACGGGATCTTCGGCGCCGGATGGACGACCCGTTATGACATGCGGATCGAGGTGGAGCCGACTGGCAGCCTGCTGGTGACCTACCCGGGCGGCGAGCAGTTGCGGTTCGCGTCCCTAGGTAATGGCACCTACGCTCCGCCGCAGGGGACATTCGCGACGCTGGCCGCCGAGCAAGCGGGCGGCTGGCGATTGATGGACAAGTCGGCCACCTCCTACTGGTTCAACGCGTCCGGCCTCCTCACCAAGATCACTGATCATCGGGGACGGGCGCAGGAGCTGACCCGCGGCACCGATGGCAAGCTGACCAAGGTGACCGCGACGGGCGGGAGGTCGCTGACGTTCACCTGGGCGGGGAACCACGTTGCGAGCGTGTCCACCGACCCAGTGGACGGCAACCCGCTGACCTGGACTTACACCTACGAGGGTGATCAGTTGGTCAAGGTGTGCCCGCCGACCTCGGCGACCGCCTGCAACAGCTACACCTACGGAGAGGGCTCGCGGTACAAGAGCGTGATCACCGACTCGCGGCCGGAGTACTACTACCGGCTGAACGAGGCCGAGAGCCGCACCGGCACCACCATCGCGAGCGCGGCAGGCTGGAACGCCACCGAGGAGCAGGCCAAGCTGAACGGGCAGACGCCGGCCGACCTCGGCACCCAGGTACCGGGTGCGCTGGCCGGTTCGCCGGACACCGCGATGCGCTTCAAGGGGGCGGCGACTTCGACCTTCGTGCAGCTGCCGCGGAACACCGTAAGCGGCCAGGGCGGGGAACTGGCAGTCGAAGCGTGGTTCAAGACCACCGCCTCCGGCACGATCATCGGCATGCAGAACACCGCGGACAACACGCCGTCGGCGTCCATGCCGGTGGTGTATGTAGGCACCGACGGTAAGTTGCGCGGCCAGTTCTTCACCGGTCTCTCCACCATCGCGCACACCCCGATCACCTCCTCCAGAGTGGTGAACGACGCATCCTGGCACCATGTGGTGCTGTCGGCGACGGAGACCAAGTCGGCCACGAGCTCGACACCGGCGGAGCACACACAGACCCTTTACCTGGATGGCGTGGCCGTGGGCACGCTGGCTGGGGAAATCCAGCACGGCGACATGTGGGAGACCCGGATCGGGTCCGGTCATGCCTCTTCGGCCTGGCCGTTCACGGTCAGTACGGCCGCGGTCTTCCCGTTCAACGGCGACATCGATGAGGTGGCGGTGTACGGCAAGCCGCTCGGCATCGCAGCGGTGGCCCGGCACTTCGCGGCCGGGAAGCCGCAGCCGCAGTTGACGCAGGTGACGTTGCCGTCCGGCCGAGCCTGGGTGGTCAACACCTACAACCCCGACGGGGGCCGATTGGTCACGCAGATCGATGCCAACGGCGGCCAGTGGACCCTTGCGGAGCCGGTGTATCAGAAGCAGACGACGCTGTCGACGTTCATGACGGTAAAGGTGACCGACCCGAACAGCGGCGTGGTCACCTATGTGGCGGACGCGCAGCGCGGGTACCGGCCGGTGTTAGAGACCGATCAGGTCGGCGCGACCACCAGGTGGGCGTATGACGTGGGAGGGTTCCCGGCCAAGGTGATCGACGCCAACGGCAACGCGGTGGAGGTTGCGTTCAACGAGCGCGGGAACCTGCTGTCGAAGAAGACGTGCCGGACCACGGACAAGTGCCACACGGAGTACTACGACTATTTCGTGAACGTGGACAAGCCGTTCGACCCGCGTAACGACGCGAAGGTCGGCCAGCGCGACGCCCGGTCGGGCTCGGCCACGGACGAGACATACAAGACCTCGTGGACGTACAGCGCCTTCGGTGAGGAGAACAAGGCCACCACTCCGGCGACGGATGGCTTCCCGGCCGGCCGTAGCATGAGCAAGACCTACACCGACGGCACCGAGTCGGCGGTCGGCGGTGGTATGACGCCGGCGGGCCTGGTGAAGTCGGCCAAGGATTTCAAGGGCAACGAGACCACATACGCCCACTCCGCCGCCGGTGACCTGGTCAGCGAGACGTTGCCGTCCGGGCTGGTGAAGAAGTACAGGTATGACGCACTGGGCCGGGTGACCGCCACGACGGAGATCTCCAAGGCATTTCCCGAGGGAGTCACGACCACGGTCACCTACGACGGGCTGGGACGGGTGCTGACCAAGACCGGGCCTGGCGTCAAGAACGGCATCGACGGCAAAACGCACACGTTGCGTTTGTCGACTGCCTACAACGAGGACGGGCTACCGGTCACGGAGACCAGCGAGGACATGACCGGCGGGGATGCGCCGCGCAAGACGGTCTACACCTACGACGCGTACGGCAGACAGGCGACGATCACCGGGCCCGAGGGTGGCGTGGAGAAGTACACCTACGACCAAAGGGGGCAGAAGACCTCCTCCACCGATGCACGGGGCACCACGCTGGCCTACACCTACACCCCGCGTGGCGAGTCAGCCACGACGGTGCTGAAGGGGTGGACCAGCAGCCCGCTGGATCCGAAGCCGGCCACGGACGTGGTGTTGGAGTCCATCGCCTACGACCCGGCGGGGCGGATGGCCTCCAAGACGGATGCGATGGGCCGCACCACGACCTACACCTATTACGCGGACAGCCTGCCGCTGGAGCAGATTGCCAAGGGTGCGAAGCTGAACGGCTCTCCCACAGGCCGGGACGTCGTGCTGGACTCGAGGGTGTACGACGCGGCAGGGCAGCTGGTACGGCAGACCACCGGGGGCGGCACTCTTCGCATCGACGCGACGTTTGACGAGGCCGGGCGGAACACCTCGCAGGTGGTAGACCCGGAGAAGCTGGCGCGCAAGACTGTTTTCACCTACGACGCGAACAACAACGTGGTGAAGGTGACGCGGACTGCGGCGGGCACTGACCGGGCGGAGACGACAGAGTACGCCTACGACGTGCTCAACCAGCCGGTCCGGCAGACAGTTCGCAACGAGGGCGCTGATCTCGTCACCACGCTGACCGTGGACGACCGCGGCCTGGTAACCGAAACGACCGACCCGCGGGGTAACGCCTCGGGCGCCACGGCAGCGGACTTCACCTCGACGTTGACCTACAACGAGCTCGGCCTGGCGACGCTGCTGCAGATGCCCGCCGTCCAGGTGGAGCGGAACGGCGGGGCTGCGGCCAGCCAGCGGCCCACCTCGAAGCTGGGCTACAACACCTTCGGTGAGCGAACCCACCAGCTGGACGCGGAGGGCCGCGCCATGACGACGGCCTATGACCGGGCCGGGCGGGTGATCACGCAGACCGCCCCCACATACACGCCGCCGGGTGGGCAGCCGATCACACCTACCACGACGAGCGAGTACGACGCCGCCGGGCAGTTGGTCAAGGCAACGGACCCGCGTGGACAGGTCACCACCGCTGTCTATGACGGGCTGGGCCGCAAGGTTCAGATGAACCAGTCCCAGGCGGGCACCTCCTGGAGCTACGGCTTCGACCTGCTCGGCGAGGCGTTGTGGACGACCGACCCGACGGGGGCGCGGTCGGAGTCGACATACGACGATCTGGGGCGGCAGATCACGCTGACCACGATCGAGCGCAAGCCGGCACCGGGTATCTATGTCACCAAGCAGGAGTACGACGACGCGGGACGCTTGGTGAAGACCACCCGGCCCACCGGGGATGTGTCGACTCGTGCTTACGACGCAACCGATGCGATGGTCAAGCACACTGACGCGCTCGGGAACACGACCACGTTCGGTTTCGACTTGGCCGGCAGGCCCGTGTCGACGACCAACCCGCTCGGGCTGACGTCACAGGTCGTCTATGACCTGGCCGGGCGGAAGACCGAGACACGGGAACTGGACGCGGGTGAAACTCTGTTACGTACTCGGAAGATCGGCTACGACCTGGCCGGAAACCCGGTCACCTCGACCTCCGCGTCCGGGCACACGGTGACCAGGACCTTCGACGCGGCCAACCGTGTCACGTCGCTGGTGGAGCCGGTCTCGGAAACTGGGACGATCACCAGTTCGTTCGGCTATGACGCCGCAGGAGCGCAGACCCGCGCAACCAACGGCCGCGGCCACTCCACCTACACCAGCTACAACAGCCTGGGCCTGGTGGAATCGATGATCGAACCGCCCACTGCCCAGTACCCGGACGCCAAGGACCGCACCTGGACCACGACCTACGACGCGAGCGGAAACCCCGTCGCCACCCTCGCGCCCGGCGGGGTGAAGGCGGAGCGGACCTTTGACGAGCTGAACAGGCTCATCAAACAGACCGGATCCGGTGCGGAGGCGGAGACCGAGACCAAGACGTTCGGGTATGACCTGGCCGGACGCGTGATCGCCGCCAACGACCTGACCTTCACGTTGAACGACCGCGGTTTACTGCTGAAGACCAGCAGTGCGGTCAGCGGCGACCTGAGCACCTACGCCTACGACGCCAACAAGCGGCTGGTCGAGCGCGTCGATGCCACTGGCACTTCCGCCTTCACCTGGGATGACGCTGACCGGCTCACTCAGTCGGTGGACCCGGTGTCGGCCGTGACCATCGGCTACAGCTACGACAAGGCGAGCCGCCTGGTCGGGATGTCATACGGAGCCAATGGTGCTCGCCGTACGTATGACTATGACGGGTTGAACCGGCTCACCAAGGACACGCTCACCACCTCGGCCGCGACGCCGATTGCGTCCATCGAGTACGGCTACGACGTGGACGACAACATGACATCCAAGACCACCACAGGTACGGCAGGCGCGGGCAAGAACACCTACGCCTACGACTGGGCCAACCGGCTCACCTCCTGGACCGGCCCGGACGGGACGAAGACCGACTACGGCTGGGACGCTGCCGGCAACCGCGTCAAGGTCGGCGACAAGACCTACACCTACGACGAACGCAACCGCCTCACCTCCGGTGACGGGCGGACCTACACCTACACCGCCCGCGGCACTCTGGCCGAAGAAGGCGGCGGCATGGTGCGCATCACCAAGTTCGACGCCTTCGACCGCATGGTCAGCGATGACGGCGTGCAGTATGACTACGACGCCCTCGACCGGGTCGAAACTCGCACCTACAGCGGCAAGACCCAGCGCATGGCCTACGACGGCGTCGGCAACAACCTCGTCACCGTCACCGACACCGCCACGGGCAACAAGACCGCGATGTTCGGCCGGGACGCTCTTGGCCGCACCCTCGGCCTGTCGGATGGTGCCGGCGCCCAGCTCGCGTTCTGTGACCTGCGCGGCGACCTCATCGGGGCCTTTTCCGCCACCGGAACCTCACTGATCGACTCGGTCGCCTACAACCCGTTCGGGGAGGTCACAACTCGCACCGGAGCCGCCCACACCCTCGGCTATCAGGGCGGCTACACCGACCCCAGCACCGGCAAGATCAACATGGCTGCCCGCTGGTACCAGCCCACCACAGGCAGCTTCATCAGCCGCGACACCCTCACCCAGAACCCCGACCCCAGCGTCCAGCTCAACCGCTACACCTACACCAACGACAACCCCCTCACCAACACCGACCCGACTGGTCTCGCGAAGAAGCCCCAGAATAAGAAGACCAGCGCGAAGAAGACGAGCAGCAAGAAGGATCTGACGCCTAAGCAGGAATACGCCGCCTGCAAGAAGCAGAAATTCGCGAACAAGAACGGAATCAACTGCGAGGACGAGGCGGATCTCGCTACTTTCAATAGGGATTGCAAAAATGGGTATTCGGGATACGGTGATGCAGTTGATGCCTGTAAATCAGCGTCCGACCAGCTCAGCAGTTGCTATTTCAAGAGCGGGAAATATAAGGCGTGTGAGAACAAGGCGGTTGAGACGGCCTGCGGCGAACGCCCGCTCAAGGGGGAAAGAGCCTGTCATGAAGCCATGCCCGGCTATAAAGCATGCCGGAACACGGACATAGATCGGACGATCTGCATAGAAGGCACGCATGAGTATGGAGTCTGCAGAGGGACAACTGATGACACCGGCCCCAACAAGGGAGTCTGTGCTGAGGCGACCCGCGAGTACCAGGATTGCCGGCAGCAAGGAGAGGACGCCGAACCCATCTGCCACAAACTTCGGGACACCTATGTGCGCTGCAGATCGACGGGCGGAATCGGAAACGCGAAGAAGAAGGAGAAGAGGTTCGGGCAAACCGCCGATGAGTGCGGAAGCGTCGCCGACCAGTACATGGACTGTGTAAAAGATGGCCACGCGGCACCTGACTGCGCGTATATCGGCCTGATCCAGTCCGAGTGCCTCGCAAAAGAAAAGGGGACCGAGAAGCAATGCAACGGCCTCGCCGAAAAGTTCGCCTGGTGTCTGGCGAATCCAGCGCACAAGTACTGTGATGGCAAGCCGGACAGCAAGTGTGAGTCGCAGAAGCTGACTGGCATAATGAGCTGCAAGGATTACTACTATGCGCCCGAAATGTGGCTGATGCAGAACAAGCTGAATGACTGGGAGGGAGGATTGGGTTCTCCTTGTGAATTCAGTAGCATTGTCACTCAGAATGAGAAGGCAGAATCCATCTGTGCCATCGTCGGACTGGTTGGAGACGCTATCGTTCAGAAGGGCATAGAATGGTACAATAATAAATGGACCGATTTCCGTGAAAAATTCCCGGGCTGTGGCGGCTGGGTTCACTACACGTTTGTTCCTCGGCAAGAGGATACGGGGTTGGTGAATCCGATCTTCAAGCCGGATTGTCATTGATTCCGGTGCGATCAACAAGTGAACCCAGGAATGGTATGCGACCGCTCTTGGCCGCGCTGAGTGTCGCCATCCTGTTGATGGCGGCGCTGGCCGGATCTGAGGCGGCCAAGCGGCCAGTGTTCGAGAGGTGTGGAGGCGTGCAGGCTGCATCCCTCGAATGCAGGCAAGCAAGCGCGACAGTTTCCGAATGCCGGCAGGGATCTGAATATTGGGGAGATGTCGTCTGTGAAGGCGCTCTCCGCGTCGTCGACCGGTGTGTGCGCCTGGATGTCAAGGGTGCGGGAGCGTCAACCTGTGCGGCCCTCAGCTCTGATTACCTGAGCTGCGTCGAGCGAGACTTGTCCCCCGTGTCGTGTCAAGAGGTGGGCATAGTTTTTCTTGAATGCATGCGGCAACTTGGGCAGACGGAAAGAAGTTGTCGGGAGGAGTGGGGCGAACTGGTCAAATGCAAAATACAGGGCCTCGACCCTGAACTCTGTCCGGTAACCGGAAATCCCAGACCGTGGCGTGTTCGCCCAGCGTTATGAGCTCGGCGTCCTGAGCGCGCCCAGGTAAGAGCTGCGCCTGCCGAAGAAGATCAAGCTGACCGATGTCCGAGGCAAGGGCCGCGGACATCGCCCGTGCGTTGTCCCGGCCGCCCATGCTCGCTTGCCGGCGCGGCAGGGTATCGGCAGGTGTTACAGCAGGGATCCGGCGAGTGGGATGTTCTGTGTCCGCAGGGCGCCGGTGACCAGCCGGGCGATCCGACGGGCGCCGTACGCCTCGAAATGGGTGTGGTCGTTGCAGAAGAACTGTCCGACCGGCCCGGAGGTGTAGTCGCCGTTGTTGGGGCACAGGCCCAGCGAGTTGTAGTAGTCGACGCTGAGGGTCTGCAGGTCGATGATCGGTGAGCCGGTGGCGGCGCCGGCGGCGGTGGTCTGGGAGACGAAGCCGCGGTTCTTGACCGCGGTGCTGCCCGAGCAGGTGATGGCCGCGACGGCGGTGAGCAGGATCGGGTGGGCGCCGCGGTCCTTCGCCGCCTGCGCCATCATCGTCATCAGCGCCTGGTACCGCGCGGTGCCGACGTGGCGCGGGCAGGTCGTCGAGCTGTCGTTGATGCCGAACTGGATGAACAGGTAGTCGCCGGCCTTCATGCCGGTGAGCATCTGCTGCCACCGGGAGGAGTAGGTGGTGGAGCTGAGGACGCACTCGCCGTTCGAGCCGATCGTGGAGGTCACGTTCCCCTCGTAGAGCCAGGTCTGGATGCTGCGCCCGGCGACGGCGAGGTTGTCGACCACGATGTTGGTGTGGAACAGCGAGTCGAATTCGGTGGCCCAGCCCACGGGGCAGGTGGAGCTGGGGTTGGCCATGGTCGAGTCGCCGGCCATCCAGACGGTGGTCGTCGCCGCGGCGGCGGTCGCGGCCGCGTTGGCGACCCGGGCGTCGCACCCGGTCGCGCTGGTCACCGTGGCCGAGGCGGGGCTCGGGGCGGCCAGCGACAGGGAAGCAACCAGGGCAGAGGCGATGGATAAGAGGACCTTACGCATGGTTTCTCCTGTCACCCAAATGGCGAAAGGACCGCGTCAGCTATTGTGAGCGCTAACATTCAACTTCGTGCGCGCCATTGAGGGATAGCGGTGATGGCACAGAGCAAATATGACGCCGCCGAGGCATGTCAATGGCGGTGTCAGCTCTCCGGCCACTGTCGAGCGCGAAGGTCTTCTTACCGGGCATTGCCTCGCCCACGCGGGGCGTACCCGATGAAAATTTCAGTGGTCGTGGCAGCAGGCGACTCGGGCTCCCTCGAGCTCGGCGGGGTCGTTCCACCAGTGGCTCGCCGCGCTCTGGTGGACGGGGACGCGGTCCTTGACCTTGCCGGAAGGCGCCGAGGCCGCGGGTGTCGCCTGGTCGGTGGTGGAGGAGGACGGGTAAGGCGCGAGGAGCTGCTCGACGGTGTGGTGTCTCCCGCCGACGACGACGGCGGTGACGTTGGCGGCGTCCTCGATGCGGGACAGCGGATCGCCGTCGATGATGGCCAGGTCGGCGTACATGCCCTTGGCGATCCTGCCCAGCGGGAGGCCGAGGTAGGCCCCGGACGTGCTGGTCGCGGAGGTGAGCGTTTCCCGCGGGGTCAGGCCGTACTTGACCATGGCGCGCAGGTTCATGTGCAGGCTGATCCCGAGGTGATCGATCGGCGCGTCGGTGCCTGCGGTGACCACGCCGCCGCCGCGGATCATCGCCGTGAGCTGCGCGACCTGGTTGGCGAGGTTCGTCCGGATCACCTGGACCGCCGTCGGGTCGGCGGTCTGGGCCGTGGTGACCGTCGCCCGCAGCGCGGCCATCCGCCAGTTCGGGTAGAGCCGGCGGACTCGTTCGTCGGTGACCAGCGAGGTGTCGTCCCGGTAGAGGGTCGAGGAGTTGAACAGGGTGGGGGTTCTGGCCATCTTCGAGGCGTTGAACATGGAGATGACGTCCGAGTAGGCGGAGCCGACGTTCGTGACGGTGCGTGAGTAGCCGAACCGGTTGGTGGCGCCGACGTGCTCGGTCTGGTCGCCGCCCATGGCGATCGCCGGATAGTGGTAGTGCGAGCTGACCGGCTTGCCCTGGCGGTGGGCCCAGTCGATGACCTCCCTGTGCCAGACGACGGGTAGCCGTACGTAGCACTTCATCATGTCGTAGTCGAGGGCGGCGGCCCGCCGCAGTTCGAGCAGCAGTTGGTCGTGGGAGTACGTCGGGCGCATGAAGTTGTAGTAGATGCGCGGCCCGTCGATGGCCTCGCCCGTGCCCAGGTAGCGCGGTGCCAGCCGGGCGCCGGACTGCACCGACTCGCGCTCCTCGACCATGTGGTACGCCGGTGAGCCAGGTGAGCGTGTCGTGGTGACGCCCAGGGCGAGCCACAGCGGACCCTGGCGCGATCCGTACGCGTAGCCCTGCATCTCGCGGTGATGGTGGATGTCGATCAGGCCGGGCATGACGAACCTGTCGCGGGCGTCGATCCGGGTGCCGGGCCTGCCGTCCCGGTGCGGCTCGATCGCGGCGATGCGCTGGCCTCGTACGATGATGTCGACGTCGCGGACGACGCTCTTGGAGACGCCGTCCCACATGCGCCCGGCGTGAATGACGACCTGATCGGGGCCGGTGTCGTTGCGCCAGGTCAGCTTCATCGGAATCGACCGGGCGGGCTTGCCGTCGAGGCGCACGCTCTTGAGACGTCCCTCGTTCAGGTAGAGGAGGGTGGCCGAGCCGCCTGCCCAGACAGGGGCGTCGGAGACCTCCCGGGTGACCTGACGGGCGCTGCCGGTGGGCCGTCCGGTCTTGTCGACGGGCAGGACCCACAGGAGCGATTCCATGGCGAAGGCGAGCATGGTGCCGTCAGGTGACCAGACGGGTCCGTCGTCGCCACGGGTCTGCAAGGACCGGTGTGGCGCGGGGTCGATGTACGTGCCGGCACCCGTGGCCCGGTCGACGAGCAGGATCTTGGACAGTCCCTCACGGTAGCGTCGTGAGTACGGCACCACCGCGGCCAGCGCGAGAGTCTTGCCATCGGGTGACCAGGTCGGGCGGCCTGGTTCGAAGGTGGCGTCGAAGATCTTCTGGATGTCGCCGGTGGAGACGTCCACCACCCACAGGGCGCCGTCCTGGTCCAGGTAGGCGATCTCCCTCCCGCCGGGTGACCACCGGACCGACAGGGCGGCCGAGTCGGTCAGATGGGTGATCTGCCGGTCGGCGCCGGTGCTCAGGTCGCGGACCCAGATGTTGAGGGTGCCGGTGCGGTCGGTGACGAATGCCAGTTGCCGCCCGTCCGGGGAGAAATCCGGGTCGGCTTTCCACCAGTGGTCGCGGAAAAGCGGTTCCGGCGTGCCACCGCCGCGCATCAGATAGATGTCGTTGAGCGCGCGGAAGGCGATGGCGGACCCGTCCGGGGACACGGCCGGGCTGCCGATTCCGACGACGGGGAATGACCCGGGCTCGTCGAATACGCGGACCTTCTTCTTGTACTTCGGAGTCGTCGTCGTCAGCGCGGCGGTGAAGCCGATGGTGCCGACGGACGCGGAGTTGAGGCGGCGGACCTTGATGGTGCCCGCTGAGGTGTAGTAATAGCGTCCGTCCGGGGCGAACCGGGCACGGAACGGGAAGACCTCCTCGCCGGTGACGAGGGTGCCCGCGGTGCCGGCCAGATCATTGGCGCCCGAGTGGAAGAGGTGGTAGGCGAGGTCGGTGCCGTTCGGCAGCCAGGACGGCTGGTGAATGACCTGACCGGCCGGGACCGTGACCGCGGTGCTGCGCGTGCCGGTGGCGACCTCGATGACGTCGATCCTGGTGTCGGCGACGACGAACGCGACCTTGCTGCCGTCGGGTGACCAGGCCGGCTCGTACTCCTCGGCGGAGGTGTCGGTCAGGACGCGGGTCGCTCCGGTGGCGACGTCGAGCAGGTGGATCCCGTAGCTGCCCCCGGCGTCGGAGGAGTAGGCGACGGTGCGCCCGTCCGGGCTGTAGCGGGGCTCGCGGTGATCGTACGGGCCGGTGGTCAACTGCGTGATCGCGGACCCGTCGGGCCGAATCGTCCACAGGTTGAAGACGCCGTCGCGGTACGACTGGAACACGATGGTGCCGCCGTCCGGGGACCAGTCGGGCTGGGCGATGTCGTACAGATCGCTGGTGAGCCTGCGGGCGGTGCCCCCGGAGACGGAGCAGACCCACAGGACGCCGAGCAGGTCGAGAGCGAGCAGGCGGCCGTCGGGGGAGGGCGCGACGGCGTAGTCGGTGCCGGAGACGACGGCTGTCTTACCGGCGTTCGCCGCTACGCCTGCCCTCGCCGGTGCGGCCGGGGTGAGGACGGTGGCGAGGGCGGCACCGGCGCCCGCCAAGACGGCCCGGCGGGACGGGCGTGACATCGATCCGGAGGCGGAGGTGAACGCGTCGGGAGAAACCGGCGAGTGAGACATGGGGGGATTTCCACTCCACTATTCACGCATGGTCAGGTGGCCGTCGAGCAGAGGCGGGCTGACGCGTTCAGTGAGGGCAGTGGGACCTGGTTGACCAGAGTGCGTGCATAGGAATGTACATACGTCGGTCAACAGAATTGGTCAAGAGGAGCCGGTGAGACGGGATCGCGCGCCGGCGAGTTCCCACAAGCGGCGCGCCGGGTCCGGGGTGTCGCCGAGCGCGCGGCGCAGCGCGGCCACGGCCTGTGGCGCGCCCGGCTGGTTGTAGGCGAGAACGTGGGGGAGGACGACCGAGTGCGTGGGGGCGTGGGGAAGGTCCAGCGTCCCGCCGAGGCTGTGGCACAGCTTGTGATGCAGCGACATCGTGGTGGCGCCGAGGCAGGCGCCGCTCAGCCAGGCTTCGTACTGGGCCTGCTCGCGGGCTTCGAGGTCACCGGTGTCGCGTACGAGGGCGGGCAGGGCAGTGGTGAGGGCGCGGACGCCCG
This sequence comes from Nonomuraea sp. NPDC052129, assembly GCF_040680095.1. Taxonomy (NCBI): domain Bacteria; kingdom Bacillati; phylum Actinomycetota; class Actinomycetes; order Streptosporangiales; family Streptosporangiaceae; genus Nonomuraea; species Nonomuraea sp. NPDC052129. The sequence continues at coordinate 13,840 of NZ_JBFAVX010000017.1, forward strand.
CTCCTCAGGACGGAGCACCACGTCGAAGTGGACGGTGCGGAACGGGTTGGGCAGGCCGGCCTCGGCCGCCCGGACGGGGTCGTCGATGGTGGGAAACTCGCGTACGAGGCTGTCCTTCACACCGAAGACCGCGTCGGAGTCGACGTAAGGCGTGTCCGCGACGAACAGGTGGGTGACCAGGGGCCGGAAACCGGTGGCCCGGACGTCGAAGTGCACATGGGCGGGCCGGTTCGGGTGGCGCCCGGTCGCCTGGAGCAGCCGGCCGACGGGCCCGTCGGAAGGGATCGGGTAGTACCGGGGCACGATCGACCGGAACCAGAAGCGTCCCTCGTCGTCGGTGGTGAACAGCCCGCGCAGGTTGCGCTCGGGTTGCCGCTCGGGCTGCTGTACGTCGTAGAAACCGTCCGCGTTGGCCTGCCACACGTCCACGGCGGCGCCGGGCACGGGAGTGCCATCAGTTGCCCTGACCGTGCCGGTGACCAGGCACGGCTCGCCCTTCCCGTCCAGCGCGATGTCGGCGCCGAGCTCACGTGGTGGCGACTCGACCACGTGGAACGGCCCCTCCACGGTCGACTCCGTGGCCTCGCCCGCACGGTTGTTCATGGTCTCCACCAGCATGGACACGCCGAGAACGTCGGACAGCAGGATGAACTCCTGCCGGAGCGGCGTACAGGTCGCGCCCACCTCGGTGAGGAAGCCGATCGCGGCCGTCCACTCCTCGATCGTGGGCTCGACGTTCTTGACGAACGCGTGCAGGTGCCGTACGAGCGAGGTCATGATGGCGCGCAGGCGCGGGTCCGGGGTGTCGGCGAAGGTCGCGGCGACGATCTCGGCGGAGTGCTCCTCGCTGAAGTGCGCCGCAAGTGCGGTCATGTCGGTTTGATCCTCACATGATGATGTGAACTGCTATTCCGGTTAGACGCTTGAGGTTGTCAACCATCTCGCTACACTTTCGCGGTGAGTAGTATCGACGCGTACGCCTCCCGACGCGGTGATCGCCGCGGCGGTGGAGGGCGCGGCCGGGTCGCTGCACTCCCATGCCACCTTGATGCGGGTGTTCATGCTGCTGGGCACCCAGAACCCGGCGGTCTTCGAACACGGTTCGGCCGTCAGTGTCCGGGGCAATCAGGTCTTTCGCGACACGATCCTGCTGGCGGCGCCGGCCCTGCGGCATCACCTGGACGTCGAGGCGGCGATCGACTTCGCCTATCGGATGATCTACGCGACCTGCGCCCACCGGATCATCCACGGTGAATACCTGGAGTCGCGCCGCCCCCTGCCCTGGCCGGAGCTGGTCGACCAGTTGCGGCGAGCCGTCACGGCCTACCTGCTGAGCTCCCGCTGAGTCGTTGACGACTGTGAACCTGCATTCACACTCAATGCGAATATGGGTTTACATTACCGCCGACAAAGTACAGAATGACGCACGCCATGGCCGAGAGCACGGTGAGGAACAACCATCCGGGCGGCTTGGTGATCATGCGTCACCATAGCGTCCGCAGCTCGGGGGGAGCGGCCCGGGTGCGGGTGTCAGGTCGTGCCGAGGGCCTTGCGCAGGACCTGGATGGCCTGTTCGACGGCGCCGGTGGTGGCGGCGGTCTGCCGGAGCGGGTTGAGCATCATGAAGTCGTGCAGGATGCCGTTGTAGCGCAAGCTCGTCGTACGCACTCCGGCCGCCAGGAGCTTGCGCGCGTACGCCTCGCCCTCATCCCGCAGCACGTCGTTCTCGTCCACGATCACGAACGCCTCGGGCAACCCGGTGAGGTCCTCCAGGCTCGCCCGCAGCGGCGAGGCGGTGATCTCCGCGCGCCGGTCGTGGTCCGGCAGGTACGCGTCCCAGAACCAGGCCATGGCCTTCGCGGTCAGGAAGGGCCCGTTGGCGAACTCCCGGTAGCTGCCGGTGTCCTGGGCGGCGTCCGTGACCGGGTAGTAGAGCGACTGGTGGACGAACCTCACGTCGCCGCGCTGCTTGGCCAGGATGGCCAGGGCGGCCGTCATGTTGCCGCCGACGGAGTCGCCCGCGACCGCGAGGCGGGCGGCGTCGAGCCCCTCGGCGGCACCGTCCCGGGTGATCCAGCGGGCCGTGGCGTACGCCTGCTCGATCGCCACCGGGTACCGCGCCTCCGGCGAGCGGTCGTACTCGACGAAGACCACGGCGGCCTTCGCCCCGACGGCCAGCTCGCGGACGAGCCGGTCGTGCGTGCCGGCGTTGCCGAGGATCCAGCCGCCGCCGTGGACGTACAGGATGACGGGCAGCGCGCGGGTGGCGCCCGGGGGCTTGATGATGCGGACCCGTACGTCCCCGACCTCGGCCGGTACGGTGATCCACTTCTCCTCGACGTCGAGCTTGTCGATCGGGGCGGCCTGGATGTCGTCCAGGACCTTCCGGGCGCCCTCGGGGCCCAGTTCGTACAGGAACGGGGGCTTCGAGGTCGCGTCCGCGATCTCCTGCGCCGCCGGCTCCAGAATGTGCTCAGTCATGAGACGTCCCCCTGGTCGTCATGGATGCTCGAGCCCCCCCGGGCTCACGTACCCGCAATCCGGGGGGCGAACGCACGGTCATCGTGACCCGCGCCGAGGAGGGAGGCAGGCAACGCGAACGCCTCGCCACGGTCCAAGCGATTAGCCGGGCAGTCGCGAGGAGCTCGAGTTCGGCGTGGCCGCACTGCTGGACGCCATCGCGGCCCGGATCGCGCCCCGGCTGAGAGATGGTTTCTTCCTCAGCCGCCGGTGAAGACCTCGATCCAGAAGCGCTGGCGCTCGCCGTCCACTCCCACCAGATAGGTGGCCTTGAGCTTGGGCGGAAGCAGCGGAGCCAGGCGAGCGGCCGTGCTCCGATGGGTGCGAAGCTGCGGGAGCTCGGCGTTGGCCAGGATGCGGTGCACGACGTCGCTCGCGTCCGTGCCCTCCGTGCCCTCGTCCGCCGCCCGGCGCAGCCGCTCCGCCCAGCCGTCCAGGTCGGCGGCCAGCTCGCGGAGCCCGGTCACCTGACGGTCGGCGAGCCTGGCCTCCAGGTCGGCGAGGGGGACCGGTGCGTACTCCCCGTCGCCCAGGTAGATCTTCGCCATCTCCAGCGGCAGTCCGCGCCCGTGCAGCCTGATCAGCCGCTCCAGGGTGCGCTTGGTGATCCAGGCGCGCCCTTCGTCGTCGATGTCGTGCTTCCACCACTCCAGCACGGTCTCCGCGACCGCGCCGTACCGCTCGATCAGCCACTCGTTCGCCGGGATGTCGTCCGGGCCGATGTCCAGGGAGACCGTGAAGCGGGAGGCCTGCGCGATCGTGTTGCGCGCGACCAGCAGCTTCCGGCCCAGATGGTACGGCGGGTTCTGCAGCGCTACCTGGCCCTTGAGCCCTTCGATGCGCCGCCCGGCCAGCGACCACTCCTGGGTGATCTCCATGAGCCTGGCGAAGGCCGACCTGTCCTTGGGCCGGTTGTACTCGTCCCACACGATCGCCTTCGGCTCTGGACCGATGAAGATCCCGGCGAGCAGGTTGTCGAGCGTGCCGTCGGCGGTGGGGAGGGGCACGCAGAGATCCTCGACGTTGGTGACGGGCAGCGAGAAGTAGATCGGGTCGCGGCCCAGTTCGTCCCGGACCACCTCCTTGACCACCTCGGTCTTGCCGCAGCCTGGCGGACCCTGGATCAGCACGGCCCAACGCCGCCGCAGCGCCTCGCGGACCACCCTCCGCACCGCGTCGGGCAGGTGTCCGGGCGCGGGCACGTCCGCGCCCGCGCGGCGCAACTCCGCGACGATCTGCTCCAGGATCCGCGGCGCCTCGTCCTGGCCCGGCGTGCCGTCGGCACGGGGTACGGCCAGGCACAGCCGCTCGCCGTTGACCAGGGGCAGCCCCCACCGCGGCGGCAGCCCGGCCAGCGCGCAGTCGAGGACGTGCTCCAGCGTGCGCGGTGACAACAGGCGGCGTAGCTCGGTCGGCAGCGCGGCCCAGACGCGGAAGACCCCGGACAAGTCCATGTCGCGGAACTTGTGCGAGAGCGCCCGCCGCCACGCCGTGTCGGCGGCCGTGATGCGCAGGGTGGCCATACGGTCCAGGATCGCGAGGTCGGAGCGGCGTGCGGCTGTCTCGGCGAGCGACTCGTTGTCGGTGAGGAAGACGCCCGCGCAGCCGAGCGCGCGCAGGTCGTGCTCGCCCAGCGTCCACGAGCAGGCGATCTGCATGAGCTGCGACTGGACGGTATCTCCGGCCTGCAGCGAGTCGTCGATGAGCAGGACGAAGGGGCGGCCGGGCTTGAGCTGGCGCGTGATGAGCTGGCGCAGGACGAACTCGCCGTCCTGTCGTACCGGGGCGTTGACGAGGAGGTCGTCAGGGGCCAGGTTGGCGGCGGGCACGTACACCAGTCGGTACCTGTCCCTGAGGTGGGAGAAGAACGTCGAGGTCTTGCCGATGCCGTGCCCGCCGAAGATCTGGCCGGTGATGCCCAGGTCGATCATCGCGTCGATGAAGTCAGCCAGCTTGGACGTCACCTGTGTTCCTCCCATGGATCCCAGTAGAGCGGGGTAGAGCCAGCAATATCATCTGATTTGTGCGCGAGGATGATCTGCAGGTGTGCCTGAGGGTGCTCTCTGAGCTGGCCGAGGCGCCTGACGGCGATCCCGATCTCGTACGTGTCCAGCACGCGGTCAGCGCCTTCATCAAGAGGACGCGCCGGAACGAGCTGGCCAGGAAACGGCGGCAGCGCGCGGAGGAGGACGCGGCCGCGCTGGCCGCCGGGGCCGCTCCGGTCATCACGACCGGCGCTCCTGGCCCGGTCGAAAAGGTCGGCGCCTGGCCGCCTGCCCCGCGGGCCGCCCTGTCGCGCCGCATCGACAGACTGACCAGGTGTTACGCCTGTAAGGCCCACTTTCGTGAGGTCGATGAGCTCTACGACCGGCTCTGTCCGGTGTGTGCCGAGGAGAACAGGCGGCGGCGCACGGCCCGCACCGACCTCACCGGCAGACGTGCCATCGTCACCGGCGGCCGGGTGAAGGCCGGCTTCGAGCTGGTGCTGAAGATGGTGCGGGACGGAGCCGCGGTGACCGCGCTGACCCGGTTCCCGCAGGATGCGCGCCGCCGCTTCGCCGCCGTGCCCGACTTCGGTGAGTGGTGCGACCGGCTCACCGTCACGGGCATGGATCTGCGTGACATCCCCTCGGTGGTGCGGTGGTGCGACGAGCAGGTGGCCGCGGGCGAGCCGCTGGACATCCTGGTGAATCTGGCCGCCCAGACCGTGCGCCCGCCCGCCTCCTCCTACGAGGCGCTGCTCGCGGGTGAGAACACGGCCGAGCTGACCACGGGGCAGGTGTCCCTGCCGGAGGGCACGGTGGACGTCGCGGGCCTGCTCCCCGACCCCTCGCCGGACAACTCCTGGACCCGGCTGGTGCACGAGATCGACCCGCTGGAGCTGCTTGAGGTGCAGCTCATCAACGTGACCGCGCCGTTCCTGCTGATCGGCAGGCTGCGCCCGCTGCTCGTGCGCTCGCCGCGCCCGCGCAGGTACGTGGTGAACGTCTCGGCCGCCGAAGGCCAGTTCGGCCGGGCGTACAAGGGGGCCGAGCACCCGCACACCAACATGGCCAAGGCCGCGCTCAACATGCTGACCCTCACCAGCGCCGCCGAACTGACCGCCGCAGGGGTCTATCTCACCAGCGTGGACCCGGGATGGTTCTCCGACCAGCAGCCGGACCCGGATCGGCGGCGCAGGGCCGCCGCCGGGTTCCAGCCGCCGCTGGACGTGGTGGACGCCGCCGCCCGCGTGTATGACCCGATTGTGCGTGGTGAGGCCGGCGATCCGCTGTACGGATGCCTGCTGAAGGACTACCGCGTCGCCCCCTGGTGAGGTTCAGACGGCGACCGCGCCCGCCGTGGCGAGCAGCTCGGGCAGGGTCCCGACGAAGCCCTCCTGGAGCAGCCGCAGTGCCACCATCCACGCCTCGGGACGCCCGCTGAGATGCCGGTGGACCAGTTCGGCCAGCCGGCGCAGCACTCGGAGATCCGGCAGGGCGCCGGTCGGGGGCGCGAGCACGGTGTCGGGCGAGACCATGGACAGTACTTCGTCAGTGGTGAGTTCGCCGCGCTGCCGCAGCGCGGATGCCACAACCGGGTTGTAGAGCGCTTCGGCGTCCCAATGGGACCGCTCGCCTGGAGCCCGTAGGCGGCGGCGCGGTCCAAGACCGGTCTCGTCGGTGACGAACGGGCGCAGAGGCACGTCGCCGTCCCGGCCGAGCAGCGTGCGTACCGCAGCCGTGCCACGCAGGCCCGGCAGCCACAGTGACTCCGTGTACAGGTCGAGCGCCTCAGGCGGCAGAGCAGCGACTATCTGCTCGGCGGTGAGCGTGGCCGCGACATAACCGTTTCCCGCGACCTTCACCAACGCACCCGCGCCGATGATCGGAAGGCGGTCGCGGACCAGCGCGAGCAGCGCGGGCGACGGGCTGGGAACGAGTGGCGCGAGCTCGGGATGATCGGCGATGGCCAGGAGGAGTAGCTCGTCGGGGATGTCCGTGCGCTGGGCCATCAGCCTGGCCGCCCGGTAGGGCAACGGTCCTTCGCGCCGTCGTCGCTCCGGCTCGCCATCCAGCAAGGCGCGCCAGTCCACCCGGGGAATCGACGGGTGCCGCCGGTGGACGAGCGAGCGGGCCAGCATACCGTTGCCGAACGGCGCGCAGCCGGCGACGTCTGCCAGCTCAGCGGCCGAGCGCAGCCATTCGGGGCGTCGTACGCGCTTGCTGAGCTCACGCAGCCGCGCCGCGCCTTCCTCACCGGTCAGGGCCGCCCGCACGTACGCGCTCACGCTCGGCTCCGACTCGTCAGGACCCCAGCGGACCTCGGGCAGCACGCCGTGCCCCACCAGTTCGGCGAGCTCAGCGGCACGCCCTGCGTCCAGCAGCGTCCGGCATGCCCGGACCGCACCGTGCGGATCCGCGCCCCTGCCGAGACTCCGGAGGGCTTGGGCCGCCGTGCCGGGGTCGGCCGCGTAGAGCAGCAGGGACTGGTGCCGCTGCGTGACCGCCTTGTTCCGCACGTCCCAGGGAAGGAGCACTGGTGTGACGCCGTCGTGGCGGGAGGTCTGGTGCGCGAGCTGCCTGAGCAGGTTGCGCGGCATCTCGCCAGAGAGGAACAACTGGCCGTTGACCTGGGGGTCGTCCAGATCGAGTAACTGGCCGAGCAGGGACGTCTCAGGATCGAGGAGCGCCTTCGCGTGTGGGAGGCGCTTCTTGCCCGGACGGCGCAGCAGGGCCTCGGCGACGGTCCGGTTGAGCATGCCGTAGCTGATGGAAGCGCCTTGGGTGAGCGGATCACCGAGGAGCATGTCCACCTCGCCCGGGGCGGCGAAGCGCAGCAGACCAGCGGTGCACGCGTGGATGTCGCGAGCCCTGACGAAGGTGGCGGTTGGGGCATTCACGGTTCGACACCGTAAGGGCTGAGATCATCCGGCGCCACCGGGTGTACGCGGTGGCAGGCCATCTGCGGTCGGTGCCGGTCCGGCCAGTCGTCGCCGGTCGGCGTGATCAGCCAGATCCACTTGTCGGGCTCGGCCGGCGTGATCGGAGGGGCATGGCCGTCGGTGAGCACGATCACCGCGTCCGGATGCTCTTCGAACCGCTCACCGTTCACCGGGTGCCGACCTTCGACATAGTCGCGGACCAGGCCGAAGTTCGTCCCTCCGCCGCCGTGCACGCGCTCACCCGGACGGAACGGCATGACCGCGCCGTCGAAGCTCAGCCAGTGCGCCTCTACCCCGTCCACCTGCCCGACCAGCTCGGTCACCCATCGCACCACCGAGTCCGGCATCGATCCCGAGGTGTCCAGGGCGATCACCAGCCTCTTCACTCGCTCCGGACCGCGCCGGGCCAGCACGGGGTCGTGCCCGAGCGCGGCCAGCAGCGCTCCGCGCTTCTTCGGATAGATCAGCCGCTCGCCGGGACGGAGCTTGGCGGCCAGCACGTCCACCAGCCACTGCTGCCACCAGTGCACCCGGCGGATGGCGACGGTACGACCGCGCAGGGCGTGCGCGCCGAGATCGTCCCAGAGCCGGTCCACGCGTTCGCCGGCGCCATGGGTGCGGTCGAGCAGGTCGAGCAGTTCCCCGTGGGCGAGCGCGCTGCCGCGCCTGGCCGCGATCAGCACGCTGCGCAGCACGTCGGAGCCGATCCTGTCCACGGTCTCCTGGTCGAGTCCGTCGCCGTCCAGGAGGAGGTGCACGCACAGCGGTCCGGGCACGGGCGGGTTCCGCATGCGGCGCAGCTCCCGGTAGACATCCATGTCCGTGGCCACGAACTGGTCGTAGTCGAGCCAGTCGAGGCCCTGCGCCTCCAGGTCCTCGCGGTAGGCGCGGTGGATCACGCCGGGATCGACGCCGACAGGCTCGCCGCCGATCTCCGGCAACCCCGCCTGGCGCAGCCGCACCATGGCGACGTGATTGATCGTCACCTCGCAGGCCAGCGTGAAGACCTGGTCGTCGCGCAGATCGGGATCGGCGAAGAGGTGCCGCTGCACCAGGTGTCGGGCCTCATGGAACAGGACGAAGCGCACGCCCTCCAGCCCCAGGGCGACGAAGAAGTCAGGGTTGTAGAGGAGCAGGCAGGCCCCGTCGCCGGAGGCGAGCACGGCCGCGGTGTCGACGGCCCTGGTCGGGATCTGGTGTGCGCACTTGCTGTAGATCCAGGACGCGATCGTGCTGTGCGTCATGCCGAGATCGAGCAGTGCCTGCTCCTTCAGCCGCCGCGCCCGTGCCACCGTCTCCTCGTCGGCCGGCCGCCAGCGCTCCAGGGCACGGCGGTCGGTCAGCTCCACCACGGGAAGCCTGAGCCTGCCCCTCTTTCCGTACACCATCCGCCAAGCGTGGCGGAATCAGACGCGGGTCACCAACTGACATACGCCGGCGCTCGTGCCGCAGTCCACGCAGATCGGGGGGAGGCGGCGGGTTTGTCCCCCGTGCGAGCTACTCGCGAGTGTCCACTGCGCGGTGACGATTCCCGGTCGTCGGATCCCTAGCGTTCTCGACGTAGCCGCGGCGCTCCGGTCGCGGAACTCAGGGAACCTTTCAGAGGAGTCGTCATGCGGCTGTTGAAGCAGCTCGTGGCCGTCGCGGCGGTCGCCTTCGTCGGCAGCCTGGGTGTGGGCGCGGTTCAGGGGAACGCGTTTCTCACCCTGGTTCTCGGTGTCGCGACGGCCGTGCTCGCGGTGTTCGTGTACGCCCGGGTGGTGCGGTGGTCCGAACGCCGCGAACCGGTGGAGGTGGCCGCGAAAGGTGCCGCCACCGCCGTCGGTCGAGGGATTCTGGTCGGTATCGGGTTGTTCACGGCTGTCATCGTGAACATCGCCTTCATGGGCGGCTACCGGGTCGACGGCGGCGGCTCGCTGGCGGGCGCTATCGGGCTGGTCGGATTCATGGCCGCCGCCGCTGTGACGGAGGAGCTGCTCTTTCGCGGTGTTCTGTTCAGGATCGTCGAGGAACGCACCGGTACGTGGATAGCGCTGACGCTTACGGGTCTGGTGTTCGGCATGGCGCACCTGTTCAACCAGCACGCCAGCCTGTGGGGCGCGCTCGCCATCGCGATCGAGGGTGGTGGCATGCTCGCCGCGGCGTACGTCGCCACCCGCACCCTGTGGGTGCCGATCGGCCTGCACTTCGGCTGGAACTTCGCCGCGGCCGGCATCTTCAGCACCGAGGTCTCCGGCAACGGCGCGACGGAAGGGCTGCTGCACGGGGTGACGTCAGGTCCGGCCCTGCTCACCGGTGGCGACTTCGGGCCGGAGGGAAGCCCGTACTCGGTCGTCTTCTGCGTGCTGGCGACGATCGCGTTCATGTGGCTGGCCCGCCGTCGCGGCAACCTGGTTCCTCGCCGGCGCGGCGCCCGGCCCGGCACGACCGCTACGCTCTCCCAGTGATCGGTCTCCATCGGGTCCCGGATCTGTGGCGGCGGTGTGACGTCACGGTCCGGGATTCTCCGCTCGCGCTGTTGTTGGCCGTCGCGTCGTTCCTGCCGGGGTTGCAGAGTGCCGGGACGCAGGTGGGCGACATGCCGCTCCGCCCCTACGACGCGCTGGCCGTCGTGGCGGTCGCCCTCCAGAGCCTCCCGCTCGCCGTGCGCCGGCGGTGGCCGGCCGTCTGTCTCGTCCTGGTGTCGCTCGGCTTCGCGCTCGACCAGCTGCGCGGCTACCACGCGTTGGCGGGCACCGGGCTGCCCATCGCGCTGATGAGCGCGGGCGCCCATCTGGAGCGTCACCGTCGCGTCATCGTGGTCCTCCTCTCCGTGGCGTACGTGCCGCTGGCGGTCGCGCTGGACCGGCCCGGCGGGCCCGAGAGGCCGGAAGGATTCGTGCTGTTCTACCTGGCGCTGGTGCTCGCTTGGGGCATGGGGGCTTGGCTGCGCTCCACCCGGGCCGCCGAGGCCGAACTCCGCCGCCACGTAGCCGAGGCCACTCGCACCGCCGAGCGCACCCGCATCGCCCGCGAGCTCCACGACGTCGTTACTCACCACGTGACGGCGATGGTCGTACAGGCCGAGGCGGCCCGCTACCTGACCGCCGTACCCGATCGCCTCGACGAGACGCTGAGCGCCGTCACCGACACCGGCCGGCGGGCCATCGCCGACCTGCGGCACCTGCTCGACCTGCTCAACCCCGGCCACGACACCGACGTCAGAACGCCGTCCGTTGGCGAGCTGCACACGCTCGTGGAGCAGACGCGTCAGGCCGGGCAGCCGGTGGAGTTCACCGAGGAGGGCCGGCCGGCGGAGTCGGCCGGCAGCGCCGAGTTCGTGACCTACCGGGTCGTGCAGGAGGCTCTGACGAACGCCCTCAAGTACGCCCACGGGAGCCGCACCGTGGTCCGTGTGCGCTATGGCCGGAAGGAGATCAGCGTGGAGGTCAGCACCGATGGTTCCGGCTCACGGAGGGGCTCCCCTGGTGGAAGCGGGCGGGGCCTCGCCGGGCTCCAGGAACGGGTCGACGCCCTGGGCGGCGAGTTCAGCGCGGACCGGCCCACGGGCGGCGGCTTCGTCGTGCGGGCACGCGTCCCCGCGGGGAGCCCGTCGTGAGCGCTCCGGTTGTCCGGGTCCTGATCTGCGACGACCAAGCGCTGATCCGTACCGGGTTCGCGACGATCATCGGTGCGCAGCCCGACCTCGAGGTGGTGGGGGAGTGCGGGGACGGGCGCGCCGCGGTCGACCTCGCCCGCCGGCTGAAGCCGGACATGGTGGTGATGGATGTGCGGATGCCGGTGCTCGACGGGATCGAGGCGACCCGCCTGCTGGCCGGTGCCGGGGTGGCGGATCCGATCAAGGTGCTCGTGGTGACGACGTTCAACCTGGACGAGTACGTGTACGAGGCGCTGCGCGCGGGCGCGAGCGGGTTCCTGCTGAAGGACGCCCCACCGGCGCAGCTGCTGAACGGCATCCGCACCGTCGCGACGGGTGCCGCGCTACTGGCACCCGAGGTGACGCGGCGGCTCGTCGGCAGGTACGCGTCGAGGATCCGTCCCGCCGAGGACACCCCTGACGGCATCGCGCTGACCCCGCGCGAACTGGAGGTACTGCGCCTCATCGCCGATGGCCTGTCCAACAGCGAGATCGCCGCGACCTTGGTGATCAGCCAGGAGACCGTCAAGACGTACGTGTCGCGTATCCTCACCAAGCTCGACCTGCGTGACCGCGTGCAGGCCGTGGTCTACGCCTACCGCAGGGGCTTGGTGACCTGAGACGCACCACACGTGTCCAGAGGCCGTTCAGACTGCCTTCACCCGGACCGGCGGCACCCTCAATCGGCGACGAGCCGGGCTTCGCCGGCCTGCTCGCGCTGGCGCCGCAGCTCGTAAGTGCCCGGTGCGATGCCGGTGAAGGCGTGTTCGGGATGCGCGAGGTAGGCGGACGCCCCCTCTGCGACGGTCAGCACACCGAGCACCAGTCCGCCGCCGAAGCGCTCCGGGCTGAAGAACGCCTTGCCGGTGGCGAGCAGGAGGTGGGTGTTGGCCTCGGCCTGGCCGCGGACGATCGGGACGCCGATCTCGGGGACGGGGGTGCGAGCCGGATCCCGGTCGGCCGGTACGACGGCGACATCGCCCTGGAACTGCAGGCCGGACAGGACGGGGATCTCGGCGTGCCGGTCGAGGTGCTCGTCGATGGTGACGCCGAAGGTGGCGATGGCCTGTTCGATGGTGGGCATCTTCTCGGGCTCCTTTGCCGGTGGGCGGAGGGTCAGGATCGTCGTTGCGCCGTGATGTACTGCGCGGAGGTGAGGCCGTAGGTCCAGGCGGCGGCTTGGAGGGGGTCGGTGCAGTCCGCGGGGACGGTGAGGCCGAAGCGGCGGCGGGTGCCGTCCCGTTCGACGGTGCCGTTGGTGCACAGCAGGACCCGCACGCGTGTGGGGTAGATGTCCGCGGGGACCTCGTGCAGGGTGAGGGTCTGCCCTGGGTTGCCGGGGTCGGGTACGGCGGGGCCGACCTGGGCAAGGCGGGCCTCGGTGATGAAGCGGTCCCAGCCGCGACGTTCGATGGCACAGCGGCGGATCTCGACGTTGGTTTCGCGGAGGATCTCGTCGGCGGTGAGGGTGTCGTCGATGACGGCTCGGGTGACGTGGGTACCGTGCCAGAAGTACAGCCCGAACCCGTCGGGCCAGACGGCCGTGGGGCCGTCGGCGCGGTGCGGCCGGTGCGTGACTCCGGCGCCTTCGCCGACTTGCTCGAGGTACAGCTCGGCCGGGCGCGGACAGAGCATGACAAAGTCCCGGAAAGGCCACCACCACCAGCCGGCGGGTGCGGATTGCGCCGCGGCCTGCTCCGCGACGGTTGGCCACGACCGGTGCTCGTCGAGCGGCGGGACCGCATCCTGCCCGAAGAGGCCGACCAGGGTCAGCCAGGTGTCGGACCGCTGGCCCGCCAGATGGGCCCGCCACAGCCGGCGCACCTCGCCGCGGATCGTATCCTGCCGCGGGCCGCCCACCGCCGCGTCCACCGCCGCCCCCACGGCCGCTTGCGACGCCGTGGCAAGCGTGGCCAATGCGCCGGTGGGCACATTCCGGCTCGTCGGTGGTGCCGGCTCCTTGCGGGCAGGTGTGACGCGCGCCCTTTCCCGCACCGCCGAGGCCATCGCGGAGCCCATCGTCTCGGCGATCTCGGCGTGCAGGGCGGTGGCCGCCGCGCCGTGCACCGGATCGCTCACCGCGCCGTCGGCCGCGACCCGGACCGCGGCGCGCACCGCGTGACCGACGGCCTCACCGGCGGTATCGTCCACCGCGCGGTAGACGGAGTCCAGGACGCGGTTGTTGCGGTGGCCGGTGCTCAGACAGGCGGCGATCGGTGCGGCGAACGCGCCGACGAGCGGTGAGGACACCCACACGACCCGTTCGGGGAACGGGAGCCCGATCTTCTGGTAGCAGGCACGGGCCGCGGACTCCCACGCCCGCCTCTCGGCGGCGGTGTCGTCGCGGCCGCACTCGGCCCGGGGCATGCGCTCCGCATCCCGATCATCGGCTGCCGAAGGGGCTGAACCCGGTGGATTCACGGTGGAGACCTCCAACTGAGGCGAGCCTCTGACCCCGTCCGAGGACGCCAGAATGTACTCGTGCCGGTTGGGGCCGCCCACCCCAGCGATCATGTACTCGGCGCAGCAGAATACCTGCCCGCGAGGTCACTCGGGGTCCGTTTGCCGACGGCGTGGGTCGCCTTGACACATCCGCCGATCTCCGTACATTCGGACGAATGCAAGTGACCGCCGTCGAAGACGCGTTACGGGCTCATCCCGATGACCTGGCCTCGTGGCGTGCCTACAGCGACTGGCTGCTGGAGCACGGCGACGCCAGAGGCACGCTGATCCGCCTCGAGCAGCGCCTGGCGCGCACCCGCCCCGCTGATCGCCCGGCCGTGGAGCGCGAGATCGCCGACCTCGTCGCGGAGCACGAGGACGGATGGGACGACGGGTTGCCGGCGACGGCGCGTGTGCTGGCGCGCCGGTACGGGTTCGCCGCGGAAGTGGCCGTCCAGTGGTCGGACGACGTCCGCGAGGCCGTGGAGCAGGTGCTGCACGGGCGGTTCGTCACCACGCTGAGGATCGCGCCGAACGCGGCGGCCGGCGAGGACGACGACTGGGACGACGACGACTGGGACGACGACGAGGGGGACGACGACGAGGGGGAAGGCGGCCCGGCGGCCGAGCTGCGCCCTGGCACCTTGGACATGCGGCTTCTCGACGGACTGGATGTCGGGCGACTCGTCGAGCTTGACCTCTCCTATCTGGATCTCGGCCCCGACGGCGCCGAGATTCTCGCCGCCTCGCTCCGCACCGACCGGTTACGGGCGCTGGAACTGCGGTATTGCCGTATCGGCGACGCCGGTCTGGCGGCCCTCGGGGCGTCCCCGCACCTGGGCGGACTGCGCCGCCTGCGCCTGCAGCGCAACAGGGTGACCGCCGAGGGCGTGCGTTCCCTGCATCGGTTTCCGGAGCTGACCGAGCTCGACCTGCGGTACAACGACATCGGCGAGGCGGGCGCGGAAGCCCTGCTCGCCGCCCCGTTCGTCGGGTCCCTCGCGCGGCTGTGGCTGTACGGCTCCGATGTGGGCCAGGCCGGCGTGCGGAAACTGGCGCACGCCGCGAACCTTCCGTCGGGGCTGCGCAGCTTGTGGAGGTGCGTGTGAGCATCGAACTTCGGGATCGGTTCTTCGTCCTGTCGACCAGGGATGTGGCCCCCGATGAGGCCGCTCGATATCGGGCGGAGGTGGACGCGACCGATGCCGAGCCGGCCGCGACGGTCGATGGATTGGACATCTCGTGGCATCCGTCGGCGCGGTTCAAGGCGGTGCGGTTCATTGATGCCGAGCGAATCGACGAGCGGGTGCGGGATCTGTTCGCCCGTCCCAGCGCGGACGCGCCGTACCTGGCGGCGGTGTTCGTGGATCCGCACGAGTTGTCGTTTCGCACGTTCGAAAACATCATCCCGCTGGACCGCCTGTTCGAGGACGTGCCGTTGGAGGCGGAACTGGCCGGGCGGGTGGAGCACACGGAGGGGGTGTTCTCGTTCTCGCTGCGGTTGCCGGCGCAGGCCCAGGCCCGGCTGGCACAGCTGGATGAGTTGAACCTGTACGTGCCGCCGCTGAATGCCGCCTCCCGGGGCGGTGAACGGTTCATCTTCCACTCGGCGCTGCTGGCCGAGGCGTTGACCGCGGCGGTGGCCGACGCGTTGCCTCCGGCGACGGCGGAGGGGTTCTCGCACGTGAACCCGGTGTTCAGGTGCAACCGGTTCGAGCCGGGTGACGCGAACTTCCACCGGCATCGGGACACGCCGTACTTCGACGCGGCGCGGCGGCACATCTCCCGGCACACGGTGCTGCTGTACCTGACCGGCGGTACGGGATCGCCGGCGCTTGACCTGGTCGGCGGTGCCGCGCTCAGCGAGATCGGCGACTTCACGTGTGTGATCTTCGATCAGCGGTACGAGCACGAAGGCGCCCCCTACCGCGACGGCCGCAAGGTGTTCCTGCGTACCGAACTCATCTTCACCGCCGACGAGGTCACCGAGGCGCCGGAGATCGGTGAGCTGTTCAGCAAGGCGTGCTACCTGACCGGTGAGAGTGTGTTCGCGCCAGAGTTGGCCCGGTCCGCCGACGCGTACTACAACCAGGTGGCGGCCGCCCACTGGAGCGGCTTGGGGGAAGGCCGCAGCCGCGAGACCTTCGTGCACAAGGAATTCCGTGGCGTGCACTTCGTGGCCAACGGCTACGACTTCTGGTTCCCCAAGACCGAGGCATTGTCGCTGGCGGAGTGCGCCGCGCTCACCCTTCTCGACTACTTCAACTGCAAGCTCGGCGACACCGCGTTCCGGGCGCTCTGCCGGACAGAGGTGATCGAGTCCGACAATGCCGGCTGGATCCCGGAGTTCCTGCGGGCCCGGCATAGCGGGTCGGCCATGACACGGGTCGACAAATCCGCGTTCTTCCCCGAGCCGGAGCGGCCCAACGGCCAGATCTGCTGCCCGTTCCACTCCTCCGGAGGCTACGACCCCACGCGCCACGACGAGATCATCGAGCTCTACACCGACGCGCAGTCCTTCGCCAAAGCGCACATCCTGCCCGCGCCGATCCTCATGCTCGGCGAGGACGTGGCCCTTGACCCAGACCGGTTCGTCATCCAGGACACCCTCATCCACGTGCTCGGCGAGGGCGCGCTCAAGCCGGTGAACTTCGCCGCCTGCTGGAACGACGAATCCATTCCTGAGGACTACGTGATCGTCGCGGCCAAGGTCGGGGTAGCGAAGTTCCTCGTCCCGCCCATCATGTACACCGAGTCCGCCGGCTGCTACCACCTCAAGTTCGACTTCTTCCGAAACTCCTGGATGGTCGACCACCGGCGGGCCACCATCCCCATCCCGAGGATCACCGACGAGGATTGGGCCGACCCAGACGAGAGGGGCGCCTGGCGCCGCTCGGTGGACAGTTCCCTCATCGATGACGAGCACCCGCTGTCGGCGAGCGACCTGTGGGACGACGAGGAGGACGACTGGGACGATGAGGACGACGCCGAGGACGACTGGGACGACGAGGACGGCACCGAGGACGATTCGGACGATGAGGATGACGCCGAGGACGATTCGGATGAGCAGGATGATGCGGACGAGGAGGACGACTGACGCGGCGAGGACCGTCGCGATGCCGCTTCTGCGCGGCTGTCAGTGGCCGGCGCTCATGCCTCCGTCTACGTGCATGATCTCCCCGGTGACGAACGGGGCCGTCTCGAGGTAGACCACCGCGTCGGCGATGTCGCTCACCTCGCCCATCCGCCCGACCGGGTGCAGCGCGGCGAGGGTCTGGTGGATCTCGTCCGGGTGCATCGGGGTCTTGATCGTGCCCGGTGAGACGGCGTTGACGCGGACGCCGCGAGTCGCGTACTCGATGGCCAGGGACTTGGTGGCGGACTGCAGGCCGCCCTTCGTCAGCGAGGCCAGCACGGAGGGGACGTTGGAGTCGGCGTTGTCGACCAGGCTGGTGGTGATGTTGACGATGTGGCCGCCGCCTTGGGCGAGCATGTGCGGGATGGCCAGCTGGGTGATCTGGAAGAACCCGGTCAGGTTCACACCGCTCACGGCGGCGTAGTCGGCGGCCGTGTAGTCGGTGAAGGGCTTGGCGATGAAGATCCCCGCGTTGTTGACCAGCGTGTCGATACGGCCGAAGCGCTCGATGCCGGCGGCGATGACGCGCTCGGCGGTGGCGGGGTCGGCGATGTCGCCCTGGACGGTCACGACGTCGGCGTCGTCGGCGGGGGCGATCGTACGCGAGGTGGCGACGACGCCGTAGCCTTCTTCGCCAAGCTCTACAACAACACCCAACGCCTCGACGCTCTGTGGACGAACTGCCTGGCCCTTCTCGGCGCCACCGCTCCCGCTCGGTGATGAACGGACATAAAACATTTGTGTATTTCACTTAACGAATGAGCTCGGCGAATATGAACAGATGATTTCCGGGGGTGCGGTCATATCGTCCTAACCTGCGGGTTTTAAATAACAGCCGACGTGGTTATCAACGCGGCCGAAAACCCCTATATGGTGGGGTCTCGCATGATCGGGCGGGCATGGCGGCCTGTCGCGATAACTGATAATTGATAGGTCGGGGAGTTATTGGTGAGCGGCGACACCCTCCGCGAGGAACAGGCGATTCGCCGGACCACCGACCACCTGGTGCAGGTCTTCGCCGGCACCCATTCCGCCGAGCACGTCGAGAGTGTGATGCAGGCGGCCTATCGCCGCTTCGACGGCCTTCCCGTCCGTGACTTCGTCCCCGTCATGGTCGAACGTATCGCTCGCGGTGAGCTGACGGCACGGGTGGCGGCGCCCGCGCCCGCCGAGCCCGCGCCCGCCGAGCCCGCGCCCACCCAAACCGCGCCCACCCAAACTGCGGCGCCGTCAGACAAGCCTGCGGACGTTCGGCCTGAGACGACCACCGCAGTCGCCCAACTGGCCGCGGTGCCGGCGAGAATGCCCAGCCGCAAGGTGCTGCTGCCGATCGGCCTGGGCGTCGCGGTCGTCGTGGTCGCCGCCGTGGTGGTCGTGAACCTCGGTAAGACGGAAGCCCCGCCCCCGGCTCCGCCGCTCACGATCGTGCGGGGCGTGATCGGCTCCGAGAAGAAGGCGTTCTTCGAGGATCTGCAGGTGGTGCGGGCCTTCGCCGACAAGGGCGTGAAGGTCGAGATCGAATCGGCCGGTTCCCGTCAGATCGCCACCTCGGTAGATCTCAGCCGCTTCGACTTCGCGTTCCCGTCGAGTGCGCCGGCGGGTGAGTTCATCCAGCGAAAGCGCAAGGTCAGTACGAAGTACACGCCGTTCTCCTCGCCCATGGCGATCGCGACGTTCCAGCCGATCGCGGACCTGCTCACCAAGGCGGGCGTCGTGAAGCAGGGCCCCGTGCCGACCTTCAACATCGGCCGCTACCTCGAACTGGTCACCACGGACACGAAGTGGGACCAGCTCACGGGCAACTCCGACTACCGCGTCGACAAGAACATCCTGATCTCCACGACGGACCCTCGCACCTCGAACTCTGCGGCCATGTACCTGGCGATCACCAGCTACGTCGCGAACGGCGGCAAGGTCGTGCACGGCGCCACCGCCGAGAAGAACGTGCTGCCCCTGGTGACCCAGCTCTTCACCAGCCAGGGCTACACCGACAACACCTCCGAGGGTCCGTTCAACGAATACCTCACGGTGGGCATGGGTCCGTCGCCGATGGTCTGGATCTACGAGGCGCAGTTCGTCGACGCGGCCACGCGAGGGCAGATCAAGCCGGGGATGGTGCTGATGTACCCATCGCCGACGGTGATGTCCAAGCACACGCTGGTGCCGCTCAACGCGTCCGGTGACCGTGTCGGACGCCTGCTCAGCACCGACGCGCAGTTGCAGCGGCTCGCCGCCGAGCACGGGTTCCGGTCGGCGGACGTCGACGACTTCGCCAAGGTCGCCGCGGATCACCAGGTACGCGTCGCGACCGACCTCATCGACGTCGTGGACATCCCCTCTTACGACACCCTTGAGCACCTGCTCGACAGCGTCGGCAAGTCATACGGCTAGCCGCGTCACTGGCCGCCGTTGCTTCCGGGCATGGACCCCGGCGCGGAAGATCCGGCCGGGGTCACGCCTTCTCGCCAGAGATCACCCGAGGTCACCCGAGATCACCCGAGAGAGATGCGGTCCAGGTCCGGGGCCGGGGTCGTGTCGTTGTGGAGCTTGATGGTGTTCGGGCCGGCCTTCAGCGTGACGGGGACGCTGACGGTGTAGAGGGTGTTGTTGGTCGTCCCGTTCACCTTCACCTCGATCGGCGTGCCGCCGTTGACCGTCACGAAGTACGACTTGGGGCCGTTCACCGTGAAGTCGATGTACAGCGTGTACGCCCGTGCCTCGGGGACCGTGACGTCCTCGAACAGCACATAGGCGTTCGGCTCGCTGCCCTGGTCCGGTCCGCCGCCGATGTTGCGTACCTTCTGGCCGCCCGAGCACGCCGCGCAGGCGGTGATCCCGGCTTCGCCGATCTTGTTGCGTGAGTCCTCGGCCTCCCGCATGAACACCCGGTCGGCGGGACGCGGACGCACTCCGACCTGGCTCGTGACCGTGTAGGGGCGGCCGAGCGACTGGAAGGTGGCGGTGATCGGGATGTCCGTCGCGGTCACGTCCTTTCCGGGGGGTGAGGTGAGCGTCCACGAGCCCGCCAGCGTCTGCCCGAGCCGTAGGGCCGACGCCTTGATCGTCTCGCCCTCGACGGTCCAGCCCGCCGGGACGGCCGGGGCGAACGCGACCTGGTCGAGCACGTCCTCGCTGTCCAGGCGCAGCGTGGCCGAGACGCGCAGCGTCTGCCGGCCGGGGCTGACCCATTGCAGCCCGGCCGGGTCGACGGTCAGGGTGGTCTTGGGGGTGTACGAGGCGGGCGGCATCGGGGCGACGGCCAGGCGATCCACCCCCGCGTCCCCGGACAGGGTGATCGTGTTGGTGCCCGCCTTCAGGGTGACGGGCAGGGCACTGGAGGCGGGGACGCCCTTGTTGTCGCCCGGCACCCGCACCTGGACCGGCGCCGCGCCGTTGACGGCGACCGACAGCGTCGCGGGCGTGGCGGAGGTGTGGTCGATCTGCAGGCGGTACTCGCCCGCCGCCGGGACGCTCACGTCGCCGTAGATGAGCGTGCCGTCCCGCAGCCCGACCACCTGGGCCCCGCCCGAGCAGGCGGCGCAGGACTCGACGCGGGCCCGACCCGTCCGCTGCTGCCGCTCCGCCTCTAGCGGCAGGCTGTCGCGCGAGACCGGGTATGAGTCCGCGACCTGGATCTCGTCGATCCGGAGCTTGCGGTGGAAGCGTGGCGCCTGCGCGCCCGCCCAGGTGTTGAGCACCTCCAGCTTCACGTAGCGGCCGTGCTGCTCGCCCAGGTCGAGGACCTGCATGCCGCGGGCGCTGCGCATCGCGCCGGCGCGCACCGGCTTGTCCCAGCGGCGGCCGTCGTCGCTGACATAGACGCGGTAGTCCTTGATCCGGGCGGAGTCCTCGGGCCGCCCGAAGGTCACCCTGGCCAGGACAGGCGACCATTCGCGCTGGTTGACCGCCAGATAGGCCACCTTCTTCCGCTTGCCGAGATCCAGCGTCACCGACACCGGAAGGTTGCCGTCTGAGTCCCAATATTTCGTGAAATCGTCGTCTACCAGCGCGGCGGCGGGATGCTCGGCCTGCTCGGCAGACGCGGTGGCCTTGACCACGGTGAGGAAGCCCTGGCGGCCGGCCGTCTCGACCTTGAACACCGTGTCGTAGTCATCCCACCGCGTGATGCCGAGGATCGTCAGGGAGCCGCCGGACTGCGTGAACCGCATCCGCTCGCCCGTACGCAGGTCGCTCACCCCAGTGACGCGATAGCCGTTGTCGCGCAGCCGTACGCTGTCGGTGCTGGGCTTGGTGAGCACGTGGACGTACTGGACCTTCCCGCCGTCGTCGCGCCGGACGGTGATCACGCCGTGCGCGCCGTCGTTCCAGAAGCCGGGCTGCAGGCCGCCGTACATGTAGCCGCCGCCCTCGGTGGCGTGCAGCGACTCCTTGATCGGCGGGACCCACGTGGACATGAAGGAGTTGAAGGCCTCCTGCTGCGGTGGGAACTTGCCGTTCACCATCGCGGTCTCCGCCATCAGCGACTTCATCGACGAGCCGGCGTTGGTGATGTACCGGCCGGTGGACAGGCGGGCGTCAACGGGGTGGTCGGCGCCGTCGTACCACCAGTCGCCGACCGTGGGCAGCTTGTAGTCCGCCTCGACCAGGCGCGGCATCGGGGTCCACGCCGCCTGCGGGTAGTCGTAGGCGGGGGTCATGCCGGTCTTCTGCTCGTTGCTGACCGTGTCCATGATCGGGGTGTCGGTGTTGTTGTTGCTCAGCAGCCAGTCCGGGCGCCGTTCACGGACCTTGTCGTACAGGCCGTTCTGCTGCCAGTACTCGTTCTCGTTGTCGATCCAGAACCCCGCCAGGTCCGGATATTTCTCCATGACCTCCAGGAAAAGATCCTGGCTGAACATCCCGAAGCCGGGTCGCGTGGTGATGTCGACCTGCCGGCCCTTGTAGGCGGAGTAGGCGGCCGAGTCGAGCATCTCGACGCCCGTGTTGTTGTGCCATTGCGGGTCGTCGGTCATGTAGAGCATGACCCGCACACCCTTCGCCTTCCCGGCGTTCACCAGTTCGCCGAGGAAGTCGCGGCGGGTGGCGCAGCTGCCCGGGATCGCGGACGGCCAGGGGCGGGCGTAGCCCAGCGCGCTGTGGAAGGTGGCCAGGACGATGTACGAGGCGCCGAGGTCGCGGGCCTGGTCGATCCAATAGTCAGGGGTCCAGCCGCCGTCGGTGACGTCGCGTTCCCACGCGGCGCAGTCCAGGTGCCGGGGCGCGGTGAACATGCCCCAGTGCAGGAACAGGCCCGCGGTGGAGTCGCGTAACCACTGCTGGCGAGGATGGACGGCTTCGGCGTGGGCCGGTACGGCGGTGAGCAGACCGACCAGCATCGCGAGGGCGAGGATGGCGCGCAGGCGCATACGGATCTCTTCCTACTTGACGCTACTTGGCGCTAATTGGCGACGCGCTATTTGGCGACGCGCTGGATGGCGGCGACCGCGGTGGTGGCGGCCTCGCCCGGGGAGGACTGTCCGGCGAGCACGGCGCTCCACGCCTCGGCCACCGGCTTGCGCATCTGCGTCAGCTCGGTGCCGAACCCGGGCAGCAGGTACGGCACGCCGTTCTCCAGTGCCTTGTTGAACTGGGTGTAGATCGGGTCCTTCATGCCCTCGGTGCCGGCCAGGTCCTTGCGCACCGGCATGCTGCCCGCGTCCAGAGCGGCGAGCTCGCCCTCCTTGCTGAGGAACATGGCGGCGATGGCGTCGAAGGCGGCGTCCTTGTCCTTGGTGAACGCGCTGACGTGCACGTTGTCGCCGAACTGGTAGACCTTGGCCGGGGCGCTCCCGTTGGGCACGGGCACGACCCCGTACTTGAAGGAGGCGGCCTTCTTGGCGTTGCCGTACTGCCAGTTGCCGCCGAGCACGAAGGCCATGCCGCCGGCGGTGAACTTCTGGAAGGCGACATCGGGGGTCCAGGTGGCGGCGTCCCTGGGCACGTAGCCCTTCTCGGCCCAGCCGCCGACCAGCTTGAGCGAGGTCTCCAGGGCGGCGGCGTCGGGCTTGGCGTAGTCGAAGCCGTACGCGGTGATGAAGGAGAAGGCGTTGACATCCTGGTCGCCCTGGCCGGGCAGGCCGATGCCGACGTACTTCTTGCCGATCTTCTCCAGGGCGGCGGTCAGCTCGTCCATCGTGGTGGGCGGTGTGATGCCCAGCTCGTCGAGGATCGTCTTGTTGTACCAGAGGGCGGTCGTGTTGTTGAAGCCCTGGACGCCGTAGACCTTGCCGTCCTTCTTGATGACGTTCGCGTCGGGGATCTGCGCCTTGTCCGGGAATTTGTCGAACTGGGCGGTGATGTCGGCGATCGCGCCGGCCTTGATGAGCTGGAGCAGGTCGGCGCCGCCCTGGACGAAGACGTCGGGGCCCTGCTTGGTGGCCGCCGTGGCGATCACCTTCTGGGTGAGCTGCTCGCCGGGCACGTACACGCTGTTCAGCGGCTTGGCCGGCTTGGCCTTGGCGTAGACGTCGCCCAGGTCCTTGGTGAACTTCGCGGTGGCGGGGATGCCCTGGGCGTAGTAGTGCCAGAACGTGACCTTGTTGGCGTCGCCCGAGCCGCCGGAGCCGGAGGTGCCGCACGCGGCGAGGGCGCACAGGGCCGCCGCGGCGGCGACGACGCGGAGTCTTGCAGAGATCAACGGACGCTTCCCATCGTGATACCGCCGACCAGCAGGCGCTGCCCGAACAGATAGATCAATACAGTCGGGACCGAGACCAGGACGGAGACCGCCATGAGACCCGGCCAGTTCACCCCGTAGGAGGACATTTGCTGCGCCAGCAGCGCGCTCACCGGGTACTGGCCCGGGTCGTTGAGAAAGGTGATCGCGTACAGGAACTCGCCCCACGCGCCGATGAAGGTGAGGGTGGCCACGGTGGCGATGCCGTTGCGGGTGATCGGCAGCACGATCTTGACGAACCGCTGCCACCTGCTCGCGCCGTCGCTGGCGGCGGCCTCCTCGATGGCGATCGGCACGCCGGTGAAGAACGGCCGCAGCAGCAGCATGCTGAAGGGCAGGTTGGTCGCGGCGATGGCGAGCGCGACGCCGTACAGGTTGCCGGTCAGACCCCACTGGGCCAGCAGCCGGTTCAGGGGGATGAGGGTGGAGGTGGCCGGCACCATCTGCAGGATGATCAGCGCGGCCAGCCCGCCGGTCACGATGGCGCCGTTGAGCCGGGCCAGTCCGTACGAGGTGGGCACGGCGACGACGAGCACGATGACCGTGGTGGACACGGCGATGATCACGGAGTTGACGGCGGAGGTGGCGAAGCCGCCGTTCCACACGTCGATGTAGGCCTGGAGCGTGGGCTTGAAGATGACCGCCGCCGATCCGGCGAACACGTCCTTGAGGCTCTTGAACGAGGTGGCCAGCAGCCAGTACAGCGGCAGCGCGTAGATCGCCAGCAGGACGACGCAGCCGAGCACGGTGACCGGCGTGTTGCGCTTGGCGTCGGTCATGCCTGCTCCCGCCGGTTCATCCGCAGGTAGACGGCGCTCAGGAAGAGCACGATGACCAGCGACAACGTCGCGGTGAACGACCCCTGGCCGAACTCGTAGAACTTGAACGCCTGCTGATAGCCCAGGTACGGCAGCGTGGTCGTGGAGGTGCCGGGCCCGCCGCTGGTCATCACGAAGATGAGGTCGAACGAGCGGAAGGCGTTGATCACGACGAGCACGCCGAGGATGGAGATGACCGGGCGCAGCAGCGGCAGCACGATGTGCCTGGTCACCTTCCAGCCGGCCGCGCCGTCGAGCGCGGCGGCCTCCAGCAACTCCTGGGAGACGTCGAGCAGCGCCGCGCGCAGCACGAGCGCGCAGAACGGCACCACCATCCAGGCGTTGACCAGCCCGAGCACGACGATCGCCAGCGTGCCGTTGGCCAGCCAGGGGACCGGCTGCTGGATCAGGTGCAGCCAGAGCAGCACTGAGTTGACCGGCCCGCCCGACTCAAGCAGAAATTTCCACAGATTTCCGGCGACCACCGCGGGCAGCGTCCACACGAACACCATCGCGCCCAGGGTCACGCCGCTCAGCCGGGTACGCGGACGCAGGATCAGCGCGGCGGCGAACCCGCCGGCCAGCCCGACGACCAGCACGATCACGACGATGGCCAGCGTCTGGAGCACCACATGACCGAACGACGGGTCCTCGATCACCCGCCACATGTTGTCCAGTCCGTTGAACGGCCGCTCGCCCAGCAGGTTCTCGGCGGTCACGTCGGAGAACGCCGTACGGAACAGGTCGATGAGCGGGTAGACCGACAGCACCGCGAGATAGATCGCGCCCGGCAGCAGGAACAGCATCGTCTTGGGGCCGAACAGCGTGCTGCCCGCCCGCTGCCGCGCTCGGCGCGTCGCGACCCGGTCGGCGGCGGCCGTCACCATCGCCCGGTCCTCGTCCGCTGTCCAACACGAGCGGAGGTCACCATCGCTCGACCCTCGTCCGCTCCCCGGTACGGGCGGAGGTCAGCGCGGCCTCCAGCATCGCGACGCTGTGCGCGTTGTCGGCGGCGGGCGAGGTCGGCTCACCGGTGCCCGCCACGGCGTCGACGAACGCCCGCAGCACCCCGGCCCGCTCGAACAGCGGCAGCTCGGGCACCTCGACCGCGCGCACGTTCCCGGCCGCGTCGGTGATCGACACGGCCCGGTGGTCGTCCGGCGCTGCCCCCCACGTCAGCAGCCCTTCGTCACCGGAGATCCGCCACACGCCGGGCCACGGCGTCTGCGGGCCGACTCCCTGGCTGGACAGGACGTAGTCGATCGTTAGCCCGCCGTCCAGCTCGACGATGAGGCTGGCTCCGGGGGTGTGATCCTGGGCCGAGCGTATGGGCGTGACCGGTACGCAGGTGATCGCCATCCCCTCCCGCCCGAACAGGTACCGCATCAGGTCGAAGTGGTGAATGGCCAGCTCGATCAGTGAGTTGGCGTCCCGGACCCCGGCGTGGTCGCGGTGCCATTCCAGCGAGACCCGGCGGACGGCGCCGACGGCTCGCCGCTCGAGCAGGTCGCGGACGACCGGGGCGCCGGGGAAGATCCGGTAGTTCTGGTCGATGCCGAAGACCAGGCCCTTCCGTTCCGCGAGGCCGGCGAGCTCCCTGGCGGTCGCGGCGTCCAGGGTGAACGGCTTCTCCAGCAGCAGATGCGCGCCGGCCTCCAGGACCTGCCGGGCGACGGCCGCGTGCGCGCCGATCGCGACCGGCGCGATGGCGGCCACGGCACCGGTGGCCGCCAGCGCCTCCTCAACGGTGGCGAACACGTTGTCGTCGCCGGTCTTGGCGGTGAACGCGGCCCGTGCCTCGGGGGAGGCGTCCACCCAGCCGGTCACCCGGACGTCGGGGAGCCGCGGGAGGATGTTCGCGGCCCAGTCGAGCCCCCAGGGGCCGAGGCCGATCTGGATCAGGTCGGTCATGCCTCGGCCCACCAGTTCCGCGGCCATTCGCCCTTCCTGGTGATTTTCGGCTGGGGCTGGGCGGGCGGCGTCGCCCACTGGACCGCGTTGGCCAGCACGCGCCTGATCTCGGGCTGGAAGTAGATCGGGGACTCCTCGTGGCCGGGTGCGAAGAAGAAGATCCGGCCCTTGCCCCGCTGCCACGCGCAGCCGCTGCGCAGCACCTCGCCGCCCTCGTACGAGCTGATGAAGACGAGCTCGTCCGGCTCGGGGATGTCGAGCGGCTCGCCGTACATCTCGCCCTTGGGGATGACGACCGGGTTGGGGACGCCGCGAACGATGTCGTGGCCGGGCAGGATCGTCCAGAGCAGCTCACTGTCGTCGTGCCGCCAGCTGGCGATCTTGCAGGAGGTGCCCAGCAGGGCCTGGGCGACCTTCGACTCGATGGCGGAGTGCAGGATGAGCAGGCCCATGCCGTCGAGCACCCGCCGCCTGACCCGCTCGACGACCTCGTCACCGACCTCGTCGTGCTTGAGGTGGCCCCACCAGAGCAGGACGTCGGTCTCGTCCAGTACGGCCTGGGTCAGACCGTGCTCGGGCTCCTCCTGGAGCGCGACGCGTACATGTGCCTCGGGGCCGAGGTGTTCGGCCAGCGCCTGCCCGAGCACGACGTGCAGCCCGTCGGGATACACCGACGAGACGCTGGGATACGTCCGCTCCTCATAGAACTCGTTCCACACGGTCACGTTCATTCGTTCGCGCACCCATCCGATGTTTCTGTGAGCCTGCCTCTATTTATGCAAGGCTTCTGCATATTAAGATGGGGTGACTCTAGGCACAATGCCTGGACTCCAGCAAGGTGAAAGGTCTCACATCCTGAGACTGGTGCCAGTGAGTTCGCTCCTCGCGAGTGCGATGATCTTCACCTGAGACATCCGATGACATAACGAAGAAAGGTCAGGATGACGAAGACCTCCGACGTCGCACGGCACGTTGTTCAGCTCCGAGCCGCCGGCGTGGCCCTGATCCTCGACCTCCGGTCCGCCGGGCTGCCCACCGTCGTTCACTGGGGTGCCGATCCGGGCCCGTGCGACCAGGCCGAGCTGGACGCGATGGCCGAGGCCGCCGTCCCGCCGCACGTCATCAACCTCATCGACGGACCCGTCTCGCACTCGGTACTGCCCGAAGGCCACACCGGGTGGTTCGGCATTCCCGGTCTGTCCGGCTCCCGCTCGGGTGCGGCGTGGGCGTCCCGCTTCACCGTGAGCAAGGCCGTCCAGGAGGAGGGGCGGCTCACCGTCGAGGCGGCCGATCCGGGCACCGCGCTCGGGCTGTGCCTCGTCATCGAGCTGACCGGCAGCGGACTGGTCCGGTTGCGCACCTCCGTACGCAATGACGGCGATGACGACTACCGGGTGGACGCGGTCTCGGCCGTCCTGCCGGTGCCCGAGCGGGCGGCGGACCTGCTCGATCTGGCCGGGCGCTGGTCGCGGGAGCGGCAGCCGCAGCGGGGGGCGTTCAACGTGGGCGTGCACCTTCGGGAAGGGCGGCGCGGCCGGACCGGGGCCGACGCCGCGACCGTGCTGGTGGCCGGGGTGCCTGGGTTCGGGTTCCGGTCGGGGGAGGTATGGGCGGTGCACACGGCCTGGAGCGGCAACCACCGCACCTGGGCCGAGCGCACGGGCGAGGGCTTCAGGACGCTGGGCGGTGGCGAGTCACTGCTGCCCGGTGAGATCGTGCTGCGGCCGGGGGAGAGCTATGAGTCGCCCGAGCTGTTCTTCGGGTACGCCGACGGGCTCGACGAGCTGGCCGCCCGCTTCCACCGGCACCTCAGGGAACGGCCGCACCATCCCGGCTCTCCCCGGCCGGTCAATCTCAACGTGTGGGAGGCCGTGTACTTCGACCATGACCTCGGCAAACTCCTCGCCCTGGCCGAGCGGGGAGCCGGGATCGGGGTGGAGCGGTTCGTGCTGGACGACGGCTGGTTCCACCGCAGGAACGCCTCCGACCGGGGGCTGGGCGACTGGTTCGTGGACGACCAGACCTGGCCGGACGGGCTGCATCCGCTGGTCGACCGGGTCAAGGAGCTCGGCATGACGTTCGGGCTGTGGTTCGAGCCGGAGATGGTCAGCCCGCTCTCGGAGCTCGCCGTCAAACACCCGGAATGGATCATGCGGGCCCGTCCCCAGCTGCCGCCGGCCTCGCGCTGGCAGCAGGTGCTCGACCTGGCGCACCCGGAGGCGTACGAGCACGTGCTCACCCGCATGTCCGAGGTCATCGCGGAGTACGGCGTCGGCTACCTCAAATGGGACCACAACCGCGACCTGATCGAAGCGCCCCACGTTCATCGGCAGACGCTGGCCGCCTACCGGCTGATGGACGAGTTGCGCGCCACCTTCCCCGGCCTGGAGATCGAGTCGTGTTCGTCCGGGGGCGCCCGCGTCGACCTCGGCGTCCTGGAGCACACCGACCGGGTGTGGGCCTCCGACTGCATCGACCCGCTCGAACGGCAGACCATCCAGCGCTGGACCAGCCAGCTCATCCCGCTCGAACTCATCGGCGGCCACGTCGCCTCCACCGTCTCGCACACCACCGGCCGCCGGCACGACCTCGCCTTCCGGGCGATCACCTCGCTGTTCGCGCACTTCGGGCTGGAACTCGACCTGACCAGGCTGGACGACGCTGAGACCGCGGAGCTGGCCGAGTGGATCGGGATCTACAAGCGCTACCGGGCGCTGCTGCACTCCGGCACACTGGTCCGCGACGAGTACCCGAGCACGGGCCGCTGGCTGACCGGCGTGGTGACGCCGCGGCTGGCGCTGTACTCGGTGGCGGCGGTGCGCCGCTCCGACGAGGAGCCCGCGGGGCGGATGACCTTCCCCGGACTCGATCCGGCCCTGCGGTACGCGGTGCGACTCGTCGGCCCGAACCGGGACGACCTCGGCCCCCGGCCCGGCTGGCTGGACGCGCCGGGCCGGCTCAGCGGCGCGACGCTCGGCACGGTCGGGGTACGGCTGCCCACGCTACGGCCCGAGACCGCCATGCTCATCGAGATCGCGGCACAACCGGCGCTTGACGGGCAAGCTGTAGGCAACGCCGAGTGGGACACAGAGCAGAAAGCGAACGGATGACCTCCTCCAGGGTTCGGCCGAGCACGAGCACGCAGCTCGGCGGTGACACCTCCGCGCTGCGGACGCTCAACCTGCGCTCTGTGCTGCGCGTGCTCTACGGCGGCGGCAGCCACACGATCGCCTCGATCGCGGCGGCGGCCGGCATCTCGCGCCCGACCACGACCCAGGCGATCTCCGACCTGCTCGCCGCGGGCTGGATCCAGACCGCCGACCAGGTCATCGACAAGGTCGAGAAGAAGGACGGGCGGGGACGGCCGGCACAGCGCTTCGAGTTCCGTCCGGGCGCGGGCCACGTGCTCGGGGTCGACATCGGCGGCCACAAGGTGCTGGTGCTGGTCAGCGACCTGTCCGGGGAGATCGTCGCCGAACGCCGCGAGAGCCTGCGCCCGACCTCCCCACGGTCCAGGCGGCTGACGATCATGAACGAGGCGATCAACGAGGCCCTGGACGCGGCGGGCCTGTCCGCCGCCGACATCTCGTGCGCGGCGATCGCCACCCCCGGCGTCGTCGGCCCGGACGGCAAGGTCGCGCACGCCCCGGCCATCCCCGAATGGGCCGGCGTCGACCTGGGCGGGCACGTACAGAACCGGTTCGGCATTCCGACCCAGGTCTTCAACGACATGCGGATGGCCGCGCTGGCCGAACACTGGAAGGGCGTAGCCCGTGACGCCTCCGACGTGGTGTACGTCCACGTCGGCCGCCGCATGGGCACCGGCCTGCTGGTCGCCGGCAGGCCGCACGCCGGACGGCACGGCGCGGCGGCCGAGATCGGTATGTGGCGCGGGCTGCCGTGGGCGCACGCGTACGAACGGCTGCTGGATCTGGCACCGGGGCGAAGTACGGACCACGAGGACGCGATCCAGGCCATCTTCGAGGCGGCCAAGGCGGGCGACGCCGCCGCCCAGGCGGGCATAGACGGGTTCGCCGACCTGCTGGTGGAGGGTTTGGCGCCGGTGATGGTGACGATCGACCCCGAGCTGGTGATCATCGGGGGCGGCATCTCGGCCGCCGGCGAGGCCATTCGCGAGCCGGTACGCGTCCGCGTCGAACGCGAGACGGACTTCCCGCCCGAGGTGGTCTGCTCGGTGCTGGGCGACCATTCCTCCGCGATCGGCGCCGTGCGTTGCGCACTCGATGTCGCGGAGGAACGTCTCTTCGCCGAGCTCAAGCCGGGTCCGGGAACGCCGGCTCAGCAGGGGGCAGGGGTCGCGCTCAGCAGGGGGTGAAGTAGTACTTCGCCTGGCCGTCCGTCGTCCCCCACTGGCCGGGCGGCTGAGAGCATCCGGACCAGCGCTGTCCGACGATCTGGTCCCCCACGAAGTAGCTGATGACGAGGAGGAGGTCGCCCCCCGGCGGGGGAGGGGGAATCGCCTGGGCCGGGGTGGAGCCGAGGGCGAGGGCGCTGAGAGCCAGCGCCACCACTAAAACGCCGCGCTTCATTTTCATGCAGGTTCCTCCAGATCAGCCGAGTTTCGGGCCAGAGCGAACGCCGAAGCTATTTGCCTGAATGAGATCACGATAAGCGCTGTCGATCAAGGTGTCGGCAGCAGTCGCTTCTCCGCCGCCATTTTCGGGGACTCGATGAAAGTTTCACCATTTTTGGCGTGTTTCCCCAGCTCAGGCGCATCCCTGCTTGACCGGCCGCCGCTCTGCGAGGACGTTCGTGTCGAACCTTCTGAGTTGGGAGTCCGATGAGTCACCCCCGTCGCCGGTTGCTCGCCATTCTGCTCTCCGCTTTCCTGGTCGCGCTGGGCGCCTTGGCGCCCCTGACGGAACAGTCCGCCAGCGCGGTCAGCGACCCGCCCGGCCCGGTGACGGGCAACGCCACCTACTTCGATGGACTCGGCATGCCGTACGGCGGCTGCGGCCTGCCCCAGGCGAACATCGACTCACCGGACTTCGTCGCGCTCAACGTCTACAACACGCCTGGCGACTACTCCTTCTACCCCCGGCCGCTGACCGGGGCCAACCTCAGCAAGGCCGGGCTGTGGAACAACGGCCTGAACTGCGGCCGCTACATGCAGGTAGAGATCGGCGATTACTGTACGGGCACCAACGACGGCGCGCAGAACCAGGCGTTCTGCCGCAACGGCTCCTGGGTCGCCGACGCGTACAAGGGCGCGAAGCTGACCATGCTGGTCGCCGACAGCTGCGGCGACTCCAACGCCTGGTGCCGCGACGATCCGTACCATCTGGACCTGTCCAAGGACTCGCTCAACCGGTTCGTGAAGAACGGCGCCCCGATCGGCGACATGTATCCCAGCCATTGGAACAACCGCCACGTCACCTGGTCGTTCGTCCCCGCGCCCAACTACAGCGGCGACATCAACATCGGGTTCCTGCAGTCCGCCCAGGTCTGGTGGCCCGCCATCTCCGTCTCGCACCTGGCCAACGGCATTCACGGCGTCGAGTACTTCGCCAACGGCGCGTGGCAGACGGCCCAGATGAACGGCGACATGGGCCAGTCGTACATCATCGGCGGGACCACCTCGGGTGGTAACCAGTACCAGATCCGGGTGCGCGACGTCACGGACACGCTGATCAACGGCGGGCGCGTGTACAGTTTCACGCTTCCGTCCACCTGCAACCCGTGCGGCACGCCGTACACCAAGGTCAGCTACACCACCTCGACCGGCTCGACCTCCACACCCACCCCGACCCCCACCCCCACTCCCACTCCAACTCCCACGGGCGGCACCGGTGTCTCGTGCGGCGTGGACTACCAGGTCCCCAATGCCTGGCAGGGCGGCTTCACGGCCAACGTCACGGTGCGGAACACGGGCACCACGACCTGGAACAACTGGACGGTCACGTGGACCATGCCGTCCGGCGTGACCCTGACCAGCGCCTGGAACTCCACCATCACGCCGTCGGGTTCCACCTGGACGATCAAGGCCCCGAGCTGGGCCACGACCCTGGCGCCGGGCGCGTCGGCCACCTTCGGCTTCCAGGCCAACGGCCCATCGACACCCGGCCCGACCAACATCACCTGCTCCTAGGTCGGGGAGCTATCTGCGGAGCCTGGCCTTGGTGGCAGCGGAGACCACCGCGTTCTTCTCGGCGGTGGTCATCAGCCCGGCCCGGACCCAGTCGTCAGCGGTGCGGGCAACCGCAGCCACGAAGCGCCCCTGGTTGTCGAAGGGGGCCATGGCCCAGAGTGCGTCCAGGAACGTCACCGAATCCGCCCGCGCGTAGTTCGGCACGCCGGAGTCCACCTTGCCGAAGACGATCTTCGGCTCGACGCGGTGGAAGTAGGCGTGGTAGCGGTCGGTGTCGCCGCTGTAGAACGGCACCAGTGGCAGGCCGTGCGTAGTGAAGGTCATCGGGGCGGTGGACGTCATGGTCTGCGCGAGGTCGCCGGACAGCGTGAAGTCCTTGAAGAAGGAGAAGTCGCGGAAGGTGGTCTCGTCGCTCTTGGCGACCATCGGCACCGGGCCGTACGCGATGCTCTGGGTGGTCGGGACGTCCAGCGCCTTCTCCACCCGCAGGGAGAACGGCATCGACACCCTGATCTTGTCGCCGCGCCGCCAGTTCCGGTTGAGCGTCACGTATTCGCCGGGCTTGGCGTTGACCTTCTGGTCGGCACCGTTGATCCGGACCGTGAAGCCCTTCTCCACCCAATAGGGCACGCGTAGCTTCATGGCCAGGCGGCCCGTGCCCTCCACCATGAGTGTCGTCACCCCCGCCGGGTCGGTCGGGTAGTTCGTGGCCTGCTTGATCGTGAAGCCCTTCTCCGGCCAGCGCAGCTCCGAGGCCAGGTAGAGGTTCACGTAGAGCGCCGAGTCGTCCGCCGACCGGAAGTAGATCGAGTCCTGGAACTTGGTGTGGCTCTCCAGCCCGGTGCCGCCGCAGCAGGTGCCGAGGTTGCCGTAACTCCGGGAAGCGCCCGGACGCATGGGTATGAAGTAGGTCAGCAGCGGATCCGTGGTGCTGTCGATGTTCCGGCGCGAGGCGAGGATCTGGCCGTAGAGGGCCCGCTCGTAGTACTGCATGTACTTCGGGTTCGCCGTGTGGAAGAACAGGCCCCTGCTCAGCTTCAGCATGTTGTAGACGGGACAGGTCTCGGCGTTGTTGGTGCCCAGGGTGCCGACGATGACGTCGCGCGCGCCGAAGAGCTCGCCGTTGTCGGTCGGTCCGGCCGTGCCGCCGTCGGTGAAGGTGCGATGGGGTACGACCATGTCCCAGAAGTTCACGGCGGCGTCGAAGTAGTGGCGTTCCTGGTCGCGCTCGAAAATGGACAGGTAGCCGATGAACTGGGGGATGTGCTGGTTGGCGTGCTTCCTGTTCAGCGTGTCCTCGTTGTTGACCGTGGCCGTGAGGAGCGCGGTGTTGTCGAAGCACTTGGCCGTCGTCAGGTGCTCCTCCTTGCCGCCGAGGGCGTAGAGGTCGGCCATCACGGTGTTCATGCCGTTGTATTCGCCCGCGATGTAGATGCTCCACATGCGGTTGAGTTGCTCCCGGGGAAGCGGGCCCAGTCGGCTGTGCACCCAGTCGCCCATCTTCATCACGATGGTGCGCGCCTGCTCGTTGCCCGCGTACTGGTAGGCGTCGAGCAGCCCACGCATGATCATGTGGCAGGTGTAGTAGGGCGCCCAGATGGTCGGATAGGTGGCGTACTGCTCCAGCAGGATGAACTGCGTCTCGGGGTAGGCGGCCAGGAAGCCGGGATGGCTCGGCCCGGGACTCCCGGTGGGCTCGGCGACCAGCCGGGCGTCCTTCCCCTTGCCCGAGGAGTCGCCCGCGCTCTCGCCGCTCTCCTCGTCGAAGCGGTACCACGCGACGTCGCCGCCGCCCAGCCCGCCGTCCGCGCTGGTCGTCAAGGCCGCGATCTCCGCCTCGGTCAGCGCGCGGCCGTAGATCTGGAACTCGTCCACCGAGCCCTTCAGGTATGCGTCGCCGTACTGCGACTTTCCGATCCAGTTGTTTCCGGTCGGGCCGAGGCTGGATGGTTTGAGGGTCATGGCGGTGTTGGTGCCGACCGGTGCGCCGTTCACGTAGAGGGTCCCGGTGCCGCCGGACAGGGTTACCGCCAGGTGGGTCCATTGGCCGGTGGGTAACTGGGCGGTTCCGTTGATGCGCTGCTCGCCGCTGCCGCCGCTGGTGGTGATGGCGAATCTCGGCGCGGAGCCCGCGCTCACGGTCAGGAACATCGTGCGGCTCGTGCCGGTGCCGAAATCGAAGATCCGCGACCAGGTGGTGATCGCGGCCGGGTTCAGCCACAAGGCGATGGTGAAGTCGTCGAGGCCGCTCACGATGTCGGCGGGCAGCGACACGTACTGGGGGCCGTCGAGTTTCGCCGCCTTGCCGAACTTCCCCGCCACCCTGGCGACCGGGTCCGGAGCGGGCGCGGGTTGCCCGACCCGGGCGGCCAGCGCGTCCTGGCACTCGCCGAGCGCCTTGACCATGTAGTCGACCTTGTCCTTGTAGAAGGTGTCGCCGGAGCCCGCGTAGGCCAGGGCCAATGCGCTGAGGAAGTGCCCGCTGTAGTGGCCGCGCAGGTTGCCCGTGGCGTCGTCCCAGCCGCCGGGCGGCTGAGCGCCCAATGGGTCCAGCCCCGCGTTGGTCCGGAAGTTGGCCAGCATCCGGTCGGCGGGATAGGCCCTCAGGAAGTTCAGGATCCGGTCACGGTTGACGCTGAACAGGCTCTCACCCAAAGTGACCTGGCTGTTGGCGAACGGCCGCACGATCCAGGCGCCCGGCACCGGCGGGTCGTGTTGCGGCGGCGGGGCCGGCGCCGTACGAGCCGCCTGGGCCGTGCCGACCTGAAGCGAGGCGAGTGCGGAGGGGGTGACGGCGGCCAGCACCGCCAGCCGGAGGGCCTCTCGCCTGGGCATCATGTTCGACATCTCACTGTCCTGTCCATGCTCGGGGGCGGCGAATGGTAGCGCTAACATTTCTGGCCGAGCACCCTGGTGAATGCGTGCTCGGTGGGAGTGTTAGCGATCTCGTCGCACCCGTCAAGGCGCCGAGACGGCACTCTCACTCTGACAGTCGTTTTGACCCTTTGAGTACTGGGATTGACCTTATTGATCTATTCACTTCGACGAACGATCATCGAGGGCAGTAGCGCTTCCGCACCTCAGGAAGGATCTTCATGATTCGCCGCGCATCGCTGGCCGTCCTGGTCGCCCTCGGCGCCCTCACCGTCATCAGCTCGCCCGCGCACGCCCGCGCCTGCATGATCGACTACCACTGCGAGACGTACTACTACAGCGACTCCACCCGCACCACGCTGGTGGGGGTCAAGTACGAGAACTGCGTCGGGGATGAGGAGTGGGTGGGCAGGCGCGGGTCGTACCCGGTGTTCAACGAGACCCCCTGCTGAGGCCTTAAAAAGCCGCAGCCGGCCGCTCTCAGCCCAGGTTGAGGCGGTCGCGCTGGGCCGTGTACAGGTCGGTCACCCGGGGGCGGGTGCCGTGGTCGGCGAGCAGGTTCTCCAGGTCCCCGGTGAAGTCGGGAGCCAGCTCGCTGGCCGTCCCCGTGGTGCCCTGCACCCCGACGGTGAGGCTGCGCGGCGCGACGTCCGCGATCGTGATCGCGTACGGGCTGTCGCCGGTGATCCGGATGTTCCAGTGCGCGATCCGCGCCCCGAACAGCGGGCCCGAGGCCGCCGAGCCGCCGACCCGGCCGTTGTTGACCAGGGTGATGTTCGTCCGCGCGTTCTCGAACGGCAGCGCCCGGTGCGAGTCGAACGTACCCTCCGCCATCGCGCCCCGCCGCCAGACGTTCCCGGATGACAGTCCCTCCAGGTTGAGGCCGTGGTGGACGGCTCCAGCGGGGACGGGCACGGTGAACGCCTCGATCTCGAAGTCGTCCACGAGGTTGTCGTGCGACTGCATCCGGCAGGCGAAGCTGTGGTGCGCGGAACGGCCGCCGACCGTGACGCGGGTCAGAGTGTTGGACTTGGCGGTGGTGAAGCCGAAGCCGAGGTCGCAGTTCTCCACGCGTACGTCCCTGGCCCAGCAGTCGTGGACGGCCTGGAAGCACACGCCGTTCGAGCCGGGGTGCTTGTTGTGGGCGGTCATCGGGACCAGCTCGTTGCGGATCGTCAGGTCCTCGACGCCGCTGTCGTGCACGGTGGGGCCGAGGGCACGCAGCCGGGCGGGCCAGCCGGGGCGCAGGTCGTACCTGATCGGCTGGGCCAGCCTGACGAGGCGGGTGCCCAGAACGGCCTCGATCCGCACCGGCCATTGGAGGAGCGCGTACTGGATGTACTGACCGCCCGATCCGGTGACGAGCTGGGGCGCGCGGCTCGGCCAGTCGTACGACCGAGTGCCCGGAATGTCGCCCGCCAGGTGCTTCAGCAACGTCGCGTCCGGCGGGTTGTCGCATTCGAGCACGACCAGGTCGCCCGCGCGGAGCTTGCTCGTGTCGGACACCATCAAGGTCCGCTGGCCCCGCGAGGCCGCGCCGACCTCGGCGAGCGTGTCGCCGAGCAGCCAGCCCTCGGTGCCCGCGTAGTCCTCGGACTCGGAGCGGGCGCGCCGCTCGGCCGCGATGAACCAGACCTGGCCGCCGGTCCACGACCAGCGGCTGTTGCCGTTGGACTGCCTGGCCGGCCGGTAGCCGTCGTCCAGCGTACGGGTGAAGCGCAGGATGGTGGAGTCGCGCCCGGCGCCGCGCAGAACCACGTTCGACCAGTGCATGAACACCGGCGATGAGAGAAGGTAGGTCCCGCCCGGCACCAGCACCGCGCCGCCGCCCCGTTCACCGGCGGCGCGGACGGCCGCGTTGAAGGCGGCGGCGCAGTCGGTCGTCCCGTCCGCGCGGGCGCCGAAGTCGGTCACCTTCGCCACCACCCGGGGGCGCGGCGGCCGAGCCCCGTGCCGGTAGCCGGCCCGCGCGATGTCGGGCACCAGCGGGTGCCCGCCTTCCGTCGCCGCCCACTCCTCCAGCAGCGCCGCCGACGTGTCGCCCTGGCGGGCTCGGGTCTCCGCCTTGGCGGGGGACAGGGGGAGCGCCGGTACGGCGGCGACGCCGCCGATCAATGCTCGGCGGCTCAGCGTGAAAGGCTCAGGCACACATCGGAGGATTACATCAGCAATAGTCGCGGTCAAGCCGCAGTGGCCAATGGAACGCGGCAATCCATCGGATGACTTGGCGGTCAGGAAGTGGTCATGAGGGTCAGGCTTTCGTCCTCCACGGAAGCCGCGATGTCACGGGTGACGCGGTATCGGTCCAGGTCGGGGCCGTCGCCGTTGGTGATCTCCTGAGCCACGAGGCGGCCGAGCTCGGGCGCCAGGTTGACGCCGCTGTGAGTGACCAGGTGATAGAGACCGGGGGCGTCGGGGTGGGTGCCCGCCAGCGGGAGGCCGTCCGTCGGCACCGGCCGGACGCCGAGACGGACCCCGGCCAGGCGGGCGCCGCGCAGCGCGGGAAGGACGCGCTGGCCGCTGGCGTGCAGCCGTTCCGCCAGGGCGTCGTCGCCCTGGCCGGGCAGGAGCGCGTCGACAGGCCAGGAGATGGAGCAGATCCGGTCTCCGGGGGCGGGGCGCAGGTCCACCTGGGGCGTGGCCAGGATCGCGCCGAGTCGGAGACCGGGGATGGGAGTGCTCTCTCCCACCAGCCCGGGGATCCGGGTCATGGGGAGGTCGGTGCCGGCGAGCGCCGCGACGCGGTCGGCGTCCGGGCCGGTGCAGTTGACCACCCAGTCGGCCTCCCAGCGTCGCGTGCCGGTCTCGACGCCGGTGACGGTGTCGCCGCTGCGGATCAGCGCCTCTGCCCGCAGGCCGTACCTGATGTCGGCACCGAGCGTGGCGGCGCGATCCAGCAGGCGCTGGACGAAGAGCGGGGCGTCATACCAAGCGCTCTGGTCGTGCACGACGAGCTCACTCGCCGTGCACGCCGCGGGATCGACGTCGGGGGCGAGTTCGCGCAGCTCGGACGGGTCGGCGATGCGGCAGGCATGCCCCCAGGACTTGAGGCGGACGGCCCGCTCCCTGAGGCTCCGCCGGCTCTCCTCGCTGTCACCCCACTGGATGGCGGGCATGGGGTGCCGCCACGACGGGCCCCCGAGCTCCTCGGCCAGCGTGGTGTGCAGGACGGAGCTGGCGCGGTTCAGGTCGTAGTAGGTGCGCGGGGTCTTCAGATGGGTGACGTCCATGGAGAAGGTCGCGCTGGAGGTGCCCGCGGCTGGGCCGCCGGCCTCGATGACGACGACCTGGGCCCCTGCGACGGCCAGATGGTAGGCGACGGAGGCACCGAGCACTCCGGCACCGAGAACGATGACGCGGGACACGTGGATATCTTTCCTTCGGAGTCTTCGGGGGCTTCAGGGTCTCTTCGAGGTCTTCGGGGTCAGAGGACCTTGCTGAGGAATGCCCGGGTGCGCTCGTGCCGGGGCTCGCCGAGCACGGCGCCGGGTGGCCCGGATTCGACGACGACCCCGTCGTCCATGAAGACGATGGTGTCGCACACCTCGCGGGCGAATCCCATCTCGTGGGTGACGATGATCATCGTCATGCCGTCCTCTTTCACCAGGTCGCGCATGACGTCCAGGACCTCGCCCACGAGCTCGGGGTCGAGGGCCGAGGTCGGCTCGTCGAACAGCATGAGACCGGGCCGCATCGCCAGGGCGCGGGCGATGGCGACGCGCTGCTGCTGGCCGCCGGACAGCTGGTCGGGGCGGCTGTGCGCTTTGTCGGCCAGTCCCACCCTGGTCAGCAGGGCGTGGGCGCGCTCGCGTACCTCGGCTTTCGGCTCCTTCTTGACCATGATCGGCGCCGTCATGATGTTCTCCAGCGCGGTCATGTGCGGGAAGAGGTTGAAGCGCTGGAAGACCATCCCGATGTCCACCCGCTGGGCGGCGATCGCCTTGTCGGGCAGCTCGTAGACCTTGCCCTCGCGCTCCTCGTAGCCGATCAGGCGCTCGCGGAAGTAGAGGCGGCCGGCGTCGATGCGTTCGAGGTGGTTGACGCAGCGCAGGAAGGTGGACTTGCCGGACCCCGAGGGGCCGATCACGGCCAGCACCTCTCCCTCCGCGACCTCCAGGTCGATGCCTTTGAGCACGTCGACCGTTCCGTAACGCTTGTACACGCCTTCCGCGCGGACCAGGGTCTTCATCGGCTGAACCTGCGTTCGATGTAGTGCTGCCCGGCGTTCAGGACGGTCGTGGCCACGAGGTACCAGAAGCACGCCACCGTGAGCAGGGCCACCTGCTGGAAGTTCCTGGAGTAGATGCCCTGGATCGAGGTCAGGAGCTCTGGTACGGCGATGGCGAAGACGAGTGAGGTGGTCTTGAGCATGGAGACCACCTGGTTGCCCGTCGGCGGGATGATGACCCGCATGGCCTGCGGAAGAATGATCTTGCGCAGGGTCTGGAAGCGGGTCAGCCCCAGGGCGTGGGCCGCCTCCGTCTGACCGGGGTCGACGGAGGTGATGCCGGCTCGGACGATCTCGCCCATGTAGGCCGCCTCGTGCAGGCCGAGGCCCAGCACCGCCGCGGTGAGCTGGGTGATGATCATGTTGGTGTCGAACTCGACGAACGTCGGTCCCCAGGGCACGCCGAGCCCGATCGTCGGCACCACCGCGGACAGGAAGTACCAGAACAACAGCTGCACCAGCAGTGGCACGCCGCGGAAGATCCAGATGTAGAACCCGCTCAGCGCCGACAACAAGGGGTTGGGCGACATGCGCAGCACCGCGAGGACGATGCCGCCCGCGACGCCGACGACCATGGCGAGCACCGTGAGCAGCAGCGTGGTGCCGAGCCCGGTCAGTACCGCGGGGGAGAAGAGGTACTCCCCGACGACCTTCCATTCCATGCGCGGGTTGGCCACCCACCCCTGCAGCAGGAAGATCGCCAGGAAGCCGAGGACGCCCGCGCCCACCCAACGCCCCGGATGACGGAGCGGGACGGCCTGGATCCGCACTTGCGAATCCGGGCCCGCCGTCTGCCGGGTCGTGGTCACGACTCGCCGCCGTTGATCACCGCTTTGTCGAGGGCGCCCGACGCCATCTCCCACTTGGCGAGGATCTTGGCGTAGGAGCCGTTGTCCATCAGCTTCTGCAGCGCCTGCTGTACGGCCTTGGACAGGTTCTGGTCCTCTTTGTTGACGAGGATCCCGTACGGGAGGAAGCGGTAAGGCTGCCCCACCTGCTTCATCCGGCCACTGGACTGGGCGGCCTGGTAGGTGATGGTGGGGGTGCCGCCGATGAAGGCGTTGGCCCGGCCGGTGGAGACGGCCTGCAGACAGCCGGCCGTGTCGGGGAACACCAGCACCTTGACCGCGGGCTTGCCCGCTCCCGTGCACTTCGTGTTCTGCTGTTCGGCGTCGTCGGCCTGGGCGGTGCCCTGCTCGACGGCGGCCGTCTTCCCGCAGAGATCTTCGAGGGACTTGATCGCCTGAGCGTCCTTCTCCTGGACCAGGAGCGAACTGCTGGTCTTGAAGTAGTCGACGAAGGTGACCTTCTCGCGGCGTTCCGGCTTGTCGAGCATCGCCTGGACGGCCAGGTCATAGCGGCGGGCCTGCACGCCGGCGATGAGGCTGTCGAAGCTGGCCTGGTTGAAGGTGACCTCGACGCCGAGCACCTGGCCGATGGCCTTCATCAGCTCGGGTTCGAGGCCGATGACCGTCTTGTTGTCGGTGTCGAGGTAGACCAGGGGCGGGTAGTTGTGGCCCGCCGCGACGTTGAGCGTGCCACTCTTCTTGATCTTGTCGGGCAGAAGCTCGTGGAGCTCCTGATTCTTCTGCTGCGCTGGCGCGGCCGCCTGGGACGTGCCGCTTCCAGAACAAGCTGTCAGGGACAGGAGTCCCACCAGGCCGAATGCGGCGGCTGTTCGGGTGAACCGCATGGAGCAGGACACCCCCTCTCAGGCGTAGTACGACGTTCCGTAAACACCAATATTGGGGGTCCGTTTGGAAACGACAAGGTGAGCGAGCATTCGCATTGGTGCACAGGCTGTTCAGCCGTGCTTATCCTTTTACCCGGCTCCACCAGCCAGCCGACCCAGGCGGTCGGTCGCATCGCCTCTTGTCGGCTCGCGGTCTGGTGATGCTAGTCGCCGGACTGTTAAGTTGGCCCGATGCTTACCCCGGGCCAGTTGCAGGCGATCCGTGAAGTGGTCGCCACCGGTTCGCTCAGGACTGCCGCCAAACGCCTCGGATTCACCCCGTCGGCCATCTCACAGCAGGTCTCCTCGCTGGAGCGGAGCCTGGGGGTCCAGCTGTTCGAGCGCCTGCCGCGCAGCATCCGGCCCACAGCGGCGGGGGCCGAGCTGGCCCGCAAGGCCGCCAGGCTGCTGGCCGATCTTGAAGCTGCGGAGGAGGAGATGCGGTCCTTCGCCGCCGCCCACCGGGGCAGACTGCGGCTCGGCAGCTTCTGGTCCGCCGGGTTCCGGCTGGCGCCCGCCGTACTGGCCGAGTTCCTCCGCGACCACCCCAACGTGGACATCCGCTACGAGGAAGGCGATCCGCACCGGACCATCCCCGCCGTGAACGAGGGGCGGCTCGACCTGGCCGTGGTCTTCGAGTACGGCATGGTGCCGCACAGCTGGCCGAAGGACCTGAACATGACATTGATCATGGAGGAGCCGCTCTACGTGCTCGTGCCGACCGGTCATCGGCTGGCCGCCCGCAAGCGCATCCAGTTCGGCGAGCTGTCAGCCGAACGATGGATCTCCTACACCGAGGGGATGGACGCCTCGCTCAACCTGTCGCACATCTGCGCGGCCAGCGGCTTCGACCCCGACGTGCTGTTCCGGACCAACGACTACAACCTGCCCTTCGAGCTCGTACGCAAAGGGCTGGGGGTGGCGATCGTGCCGGAGTTGGCGATGATCGAGTCGCACGACGTGTGCGTGTTCCGGCTCGGCGACACCTCCCACATTCGCCGGGTCTTCACCGTGTGCCGCGCCACCGACCCGAACCCGCTGCTCAGCCACGCGACGAGCATGCTGATCAGCGCCGCCGAATCCCTGCACCGGCGGACCGATCTGCCCGTCGCCGTATGAGCCCGGCCGCTTGGTCAACCGCCCTCACGTGTCGCTTCAGCCGGCGAACCTCTGCGCGACGTCCCGCGCCCATTGCGCGGCCTCGGCCGCCTGGTCGCCGGTGAAGGGCGCGCCGGGCATCCGGCCCAGGCGCTCCACCTGCTCGGCGTAGCGCAGGTGCTCCTGATGAGCGTGCTCGCGGCAGGTGAGGCAGGTGACGCTCTCCGGACGCGGCGAGGTCATCGCATAGGGCACCTGGAGTCCGCAACCGGTGGTGACGACGCTCGGTGCGTCGGGCACGCGGCCCAGCATCGACACGATCGCATTGCGGTAGGCGGCACCGGCCTGCATCACCTTCTGCTCGACGTGGATGTGCGGATCGGCCTCGCTCATCTGCGTTCGCGCCTCCGTCCGAGTCGTCCGGGAATCAGCCTAACGCGCGGACTCACGTGGGGCGCCTGACCAGTTCGGCAGCGGTTCGCAGCTGCTTCTCCACTGCGGCGGCAGTTGAGTGTTCCCGGCGGCCGCGATGATCCCGCCGACGATGGCGCACGTGGTGTCGACATCCCCGCCGGCCGCCGCCGTGGTCCACATGGCCGTTGCGAAGTCATGGCGTTCGCGAGCCGCCACCCAGAGGGTGAACGGGACCGTGTCGTGCGCGCTGACCTGCCGGCCGTTGCCGAGCATCCGGGCGGCCAGCGTGGGGTCGCTGATGGTGAGGAGCTGCCGAGCCTCGGCGATGCCGTCGTGGACCATGCTCGCGGGCACGTGTCCTCTGACCCGATCGAGGAAATGCCCGGCGGACAAGTCGGGCTCTTTTACGGTGACGGCGGTGGCCACGGCGACGGCTATGGCGCCGGCCACCGCTTCGGGATGGGTGTGGGTCACCTGTGCCGACAGGGCGGCCTGTCGTACGACGTCGGTCAGGTCGTCGGCGAGCCAGGCGCCGAGCGGAGCCACGCGCATCGCGGCACCGTTGCCCCACGAGCCCATGCCGTCGAAAAGCTCCGTCGAAAGCGTCCGCCAGTCGCCGCCCTCACGCACCAACCGGAGCATCCGGTTCGTCGCGGGGCCGTAGCCGCGGTCGAAGTCATGACGGGCGGCGAAACTCGCGGCGAGCTCGTCCTGGTCGATGGTGCCGTGGTCGGCCAGGACGCGATAGATGGAGCAGGCCATCTCGGTGTCATCCGTCCACTGCCAAGGGCCGGGTGGAAGGAGGCGGGAGGAGAGGGCGTGCCGATTGTCTGGAACGAAGAATTGGGAGCCGAAGGCGTCGCCGAGAGCCAAGCCAAGGAGAGAGGCGGTGCTCCGCGCGAAGAGATGAGCTGACATCACTCCCATTGTGAAGCACGCGGCCGGACGGGCCGCGCTCCAAGGGCCGGAGCGCGGCGCCGACCGGGACCAGCGGGCGGTCATCACGCGAGCCCCTGCCCGATGCGGCCCGCCAGGAGCATGCTGGGTGACTGGGCGAGACCGCCGACCAGCGACGCCACGCCGAGGACGAGGATGCCCACAGGAAGAGGTTGCGCCGGCGAAGAGATCGGCGATGCGGCCGAACAGCAGCGTGAAGCCCGCCGCCGGCAGCATGAATCCGGTGACGATCCACTGCAGGTCGCTCAGCTCGAAGCCGAGGTCGGATCCGATGGTGGGTACGGCGATGTTGAGTACCGAGAAGTCGACCGCCAGCATGAACTGGGCGCGCGCGGCTGGAGTTTGCCGACCCGAACGTCACCCCGCTGCACCGCCGACGCTGA
This sequence comes from Nonomuraea sp. NPDC052129, assembly GCF_040680095.1. NCBI lineage: Bacteria > Bacillati > Actinomycetota > Actinomycetes > Streptosporangiales > Streptosporangiaceae > Nonomuraea > Nonomuraea sp. NPDC052129. The sequence continues at coordinate 57,699 of NZ_JBFAVX010000017.1, forward strand.
AAGGGGGCGCCTCAGGGAAGCCTGGGTGCAGGCGGTGACTGCGTTATCACCGTGACGTTAGGGGTCGTTCTCATCCTCGCGTGATTACTTAGCGTATGCGACAGCAACTCAAAGTAATCACGCGTAGTGAAAGGGTCTCCATGCGCCGCATCCTGACCAAGATCCTCACGGTTGGCACCACCATCGCGACGATCGGTGTCGTCGCCCCTGCACCCGCCCAGGCGGCCGACTCGGCCTACTTCGTGATGACCGACGTCACCCGCGCGGAGTTCGTCGTCAAACTCACCGACCCCGGCAAGATCCAGCACGCCCGCGACCTGCTCAGCGGCGCCACCGCGAGCGAACCACACGTCATCGGACGCATCGACAAGAGACCCGCTCCCTACAACTGGCGCTGGAGTTACCATCTGAGGCCCGAAACGGTCGACTTCTTCGACTTCGCCATCGAGGTCTGCGACGCGACCATCCCGTACGTCGAGGATCACCTGGACGAGGCCGGCGGGCCGTTCCTGCCGGGCCTTGTCTGGTGCCCCTGGAGTTCCCAGCTCGTGCGCGAAATCCCGGCGCCATAGCCCCGGACGGCATCTGTCATCGCGGCCCCCGAGACAACCGCTCCGGGGGCTGCCCCATCCGCTGACACGATCTCCACGGCGAGCAGGCAACGTGAAGTGAAAAGAATGAGCATCCTTCAAAGCCGACGGGCTCGATTGACTACGTGATAATCGAGATGGCCGAGCTCGGTGCTGGTGTGACGACGGTCGATCCGGTGCCGATCGTCAGGCCGGGGACGCCAGCTCACTGTCCTTGACCAGATACATGAACGTCCCATCCGAAGGACCCGCACGACCACGTAGGAACCCTGGGCCTTATGGCTGTCGATCGAGCTGCTCACGGTCTGCTCGCGGCTGACGGACGGGACCTTCAACGAGAATGGCGGCTCTTTGGCGACGGCGCCAAGCGCGAGGGGTTTGGGCGCCTGGCTCTTCGACGGGCTGGGATCGCCCGCCTCTGCGGACGCGGTGGCGGAGGCGACGATCTGGTCGATCTTCGTCGCCGCATCGCCCACGGCGTTCACCGTGATGACCAGCCCCCAGGTGGCGAGTGCCATGGAGATCAGGCCGAGTATGGCTCCCGAGAGTGCCGTCCCGCCGTTGGCGGCGGCGCCACGGCCCGCGCGGGCACGGCCGACGAAGCCGAAGATCACCGCCAGCAGGCCGAGAGTGCCGGCGATGAAGAACAGCACCGGGATCAAGCCGACCAGTGCCCCGATGATGCCGATGACCAGCGCGGCGACGCCTAGCCCATTGCTGCTGCTCGTATGGGTTGGACATGTCGAACCCCTCCGCGACGGACCGGGTTTGGCCGTGCCGCCGCAGAGCGATTCCATCCCCGTATAGACCCCGTGCGATGCGCCTACAAGATCGTAATGGCGCGATCCAACAAGCAAAAGGCTTGCGCCGTATTTTGCTGATGGTCAGCCATTGGAGTCGGCAGGAATGAAGCGTCTGCCGCTGGAGTTCATAGCCGCGACTCGCCGAGGCGCCGAATGGACGACAGGACTTCGCGAATTGCGCCATTTCATTGAACGCCCCCGGATCTCATTCCGGGGACGTTCATGTGGGGGTTACCCCGGCATTCCATCGCGTAATGCACAGTGACGGGGAGTATGGAGCGTTTCGTGCTTACGCCTGCTCGGTTACCTCGATGGCGGCGCCGGGGCAGACGGCGGCGGCCTCTCGGACCGCGCTGCGCTGGTCGGCCGCGGGCTCGGGTTCGAGCAGGATGACGATGCCGTCCTCGTCGCGCTGGTCGAACACCTCCGGCGCGATCAGTACGCACTGCCCGGCGCCGCAGCACTTGACCTCGTCCACGATGACCTTCATCTTGGGTTCCCCTCCTTGTCGATCGAGATCACCAGCGGACCGGCACCGTACGCAGGCCGCCGACCGCCAGCCCTTCCACGCGCTCCAGCTCCTCCACCGGCACCGCCAGCTCCAGCGTGGGCAGCTTGCGCAGCAGCACCTCCAGCACGACCTGCAGCTCAGTACGGGCCAGCGCCTGACCGAGGCAGGAGTGCGCCCCGGAGCCGAAGGCCAGGTGGGGGTTGGGGCTGCGGGTCAGGTCCATCTGGTCGGCGGCCTCGAAGGCGCTCTCGTCCCGGTTGGCGGCGGCCATGCTGCAGATCACGGTGGTGCCCTTGGGCAGTACGGTGCCGCTGACCTCGGTCTCCTCCTTGAGGTAGCGCGGCAGGCCGAAGCCGGAGTTGGCGTCGAGGCGCAGCGTCTCCTCCACCGTGGAGCGGATCAGCGAGGGCTCGGCCAGCAGGCGCTCCCACCGGGTGCGGTCGGCCAGCAGCATGGAGACCATCTTGCCGATCATGTTGGCGGTGGTCTCGTGGCCGGCGACCAGCAGCGCCATGCCGGTGACCAGGATCTGGATCTCGGCCAGCCCGCCGTCTTCGGGGCCGCCGGCCGCGATCAGCTCGCTCAGCAGGTCATCGCCCGGCTCGATGCGCTTGGCGGCGAGATGGTCGGACATGTACTGGAAGAACTCGGCCTGGGCGGCCTCGATCTCCTCCTTGCTGTAGCGGGTGAGGTTGAGCAGCGTGTCGGACCAGTACGAGAACCGGTCCCGGTCCTCGGCGGGCACGCCGAGCATGTCGCAGATGACGTACACCGGCAGCGGAAACCCCAGGCCCGCCCTGAGGTCGCCGGGGGCGCCGTGCTCGACCATGTCGTCGATCAGGCCCTCGGCGATCCGCGCCATCTGGGGCCGCAGGGCGTTCATGCGCTTGGCGGTGAACCACTTGCCGACCAGGCGCCGCCAGTGCAGGTGCTCCTCCCCGCTGTCGGGGATGATCGCCGCCATGTCGCTGTTGAACAGCCCGCCGTCGTCCGTGGCCGACAGCCGGGCCGCGTCGGGGGCGTTCAGCAGCCGGGTGAAGCGCGGGTCGGCCAGCACTTCCTTGACGTCCTCATAGCGGGTCAGCAGCGTCGCCTGGTCGCCGCTGGGCAGCTTCACGTGCGCCACCGGGCACTTGCCGCGTAGCTCGGCCCACTCCGCGGGCGGGTCCAGCGCCGCGTCGTTGGGGATCGGATAGCTCAGAACCTGCTCGTTGACGCTCATCGGGCATCTCCTCGTGAACGAACGGATGGATGGTGGTCTTCTGGTCGCGCGGGTGGTCATGCGGGGTGGGAAATGCGGGTGGTCGTGCGGGTTCTCACGCGGGCGTGAGTGGTGGGGTGGCCTGCCAGGTGCCCAAGAGTTGCTGCCGTAGGAGGCGGGCCTGCTTGGGCATGTTCCAGCCGAGTACGCCGGTGATCTGGCCGCCCTCGCGGTAGACGGCGGCGAAACGGTGCTGTTCCGGGTCGCCCTCGGCGATGGTGACCTCGGCCGCCGGTGAGGGCAGACCGTGGGCCTGGATCTTGATGTCGTACTGGTCGGTCCAGAAGTACGGGATCGGCGTGTACGGGCGGTCGGCGCCGAGGAGGTTGGCCGCCACCACCTGGGCCTGCTCGGTGGCGTTGGTGCGGTTCTCCAGCCGGAGGCGCCTGCCGAGCCCGGCGTGCTCGAAGGAGGCCACGTCGCCGACGGCGTACACGCCCTCGGCGGCGCGGCAGCGCGCGTCGCACTCCACCCCGTCGCCCAAGGTGAGGCCACTGCCGGTCAGCCAGCCGGTCGACGGGCGGGAACCGATGGCGACCACGACCGCGTCGGCGGGCAGCAGCTCGCCGGTGGCCAGCCGCACACCGGTGACCCGGCCACCGGCGCCGGTCGGCTCGTCGACCGCGACACCAAGCTTGCCAGTCAGCTCGTCGACCGCGACGTCGGGCTGGTCGTGGGTGCCGGTCAGTTCGGAGACCGCGACGCCGAGCCGCAGCCGGACCCCGCGCTCGGTGTGGGTACGGGCGAGGAGGCCGCCGACCATGTCGCCGAGCTGTTCGCGCAGCAGCGTTTGACCCATGCCGACCAGGGTGACCTCCAGGCCCATGGCGCGGGTGGTGGCGGAGAGTTCGGCACCCAGTACGCCCTCGCCGACGACCACGAGCCGGGTGCCGGCGGTCAGACGAGCGCGCAGCGTGAGCGCGTCGTCCAGGCCGCGCAGCACGTGCACGCCCGCCAGCCCGTCCTGGCCAGGCAGCCGGTACGGCGTCAGGCCGGTGGCCACGACCACGGCGTCGGCCCGCAGCACGCGGCCGGAGGTAGTGGTGACCGCTCGCTCCGCCGCGTCCAGCGCGACGGCGGGCTCACCCCGGATGAACTCGGCGGCCAGGGCGTCGAGCTGGGCCGCGGTACGGAGCTGGGCGCGGGCCGGTTCCCAGGCGCCGGCCAGGATCTGCTTCGACAGCGGCGGCCGATCGTAGGGGAGGTGGGGCTCGGCGTCCACCAGGGTCAGCCGGCCCTCATGGCCGAGCCGCCGCAGTGCCTCCGCGGTGCTGAGCCCGGCGGCGGACGCGCCGACGATCAGTACGTGTCCGGGCGAGGTCACGAGGCGCTGCCCGGGGCGAGGGCCTGAGCTGCACTTATGCACATAAGTCGAGATCCCTTCGTCGTCCCGGTCACACATTAGCCTACAGGTGCAAGGAAACTTGCACCTGTAGGCGTTCGATAGGATGGCGACTGTGGACACCGCCAGAGAGAGCAAGGCCTCATCAGGTGACCGGCGCGTGCGCCGTACCCGGACAGCGCTGGCACGCGCGCTGATCCAGCTGGTCGAGGAGCAGGACCTGTCCCGGATCAGCGTCTCCGACGTCGCCGAAGGCGCCGGCGTGAGCCGCTCGGCCTTCTACGACCACTACCGGGACGTCCACGAGCTGGCCGAGGACGCCTGCACCGCGATGATCGACGGCTTGATCGAGTCCTTGCCCGCTCCAGAGCTCGATTCGCCGGACCTGGTGCAAGAGGCGATCCGGTCGCTGGCGGCGTTCTTCGCCAGTCTCGCCGAGCACGCGGGGCTGTATCGCGCGCTGCTGGGGCTGGAGGGCAGTGCGCGCGTCGTCGGCCACATTCGCCACCGCATGGCCACGGTCATCCGTGATCATTTGGTCGCGGCCGACGCCGGGCAGTGGCCGGAACTCGTTCCGCATGACGTCACGGCCGCGTTCACCGCCGGGGCGCTCCTCGGTGTGGCCGTCGATTGGCTTGAGGGCGGATGTGCCCGCACCCCTGCCGAGATGGCCGAGGTGATCTGGCCGCTCTTGAACGCGCACTACCGCATCAACGAGGGCGGATGGAGATGAGGCCGACGGATCCGTCGGCCTCTGGACCGCTGAGGGCTTACGAGATGAGGCCGACGGATCCGTCAGCCTCTGGACCGCTCAGGTCTTACACGCGCACTTTTCCCCTGAAGGAGAGCACCATGTCCACCGCTGATGTGTCGAGCAGGTCCCTGGCCGAGCTCGTTTCCCTGACGGGCCGCCGCGCGGTCGTGACCGGAGGCGGTCGCGGACTGGGCAAGGCGATCGCGTCACGCCTGGCCGAAGCGGGCGCCGACCTGCTGATCGGCGACATCGACGAAGAGCTCGCCCTGACCGCCGCCGGGCAGCTCGCGCGGCGCCACGGTGTACGCGTGATCGGGGCCGCCATGGACGTCACCGACGCGGCGTCCGTCGCCGCTACGGCCGACCGCGCGGTCGCCGATCTCGGCGGCCTGGACATCTGGGTGAACAACGCCGGTATCTTCCCGGCAGTCCCCCTGCTGGAGATGACCGAGGAGACATGGGACAAGGTGTTCGCGGTGAACGCGCGCGGCGTCTTCGTCGGCGCGCGTGAGGCGGCCCGGCGGATGGCGGCCGCGGGCACGGGCGGTGTCATCGTGAACATCGTCTCGACCGCCGGTTTCCGCGGCAGCGCGCCTGGCCTGGCCGCCTATGTCGGGTCGAAGCACGCCGTGCGCGGCGTCACGCGCGAGCTGGCCCTCGAACTCGCCCCGCTCGGCATTCGCGTGCTCGGAGTCGCACCGAGCTTCGTCCCCACCGAAGGCAACATGCTGGCCGCCGCGGCCGTGATGACCGACGACATCCCACCGAGTGACCTCCCGCCGACCGAGATCCCACCGACCGACCTCATGTTGAACGGTCCGATCGGGCGGGTCGGCGTACCTGATGACATCGCGCGCGTCGTCCTGTTCTGCGCGTCGGACCTGTCGACCTTCATGACGGGCAGCACACTGCTCGCCGACGGCGGCGACACCGCCTGACCCGCCTCGGTCAGTAGTCCCGTTCGGGCAGTCGCAGGTATGTGTCCGGACCGGTGATCGCGCGGGCGTCGGCCGGGCGCAGGCCCGCGCCGGCGAAGCAGTAGGCCTCGGCATGGCCCACGTACAGGTATTTGAGCAGGACCTCCTCGGCAGAGTGATCCTCGGACACGTCGCCGCCGCCCGGATGGGTGTCCCAGTCCACGACCTCGCCGTCGCGGTAGACGCAGCCCTGGTTGCCGCTCTTGGGGTTGGCATACATGCCATAGGCGACCGTGCCCGCCGACAGCACCTGCATGACGACGGGAGTCGAGGCCATGTAGCCCCATTGCTGGCTGACGAGGCAGCCGCCGGGTACGTCGGTGAAGCCGATGAACTGCATGGCCTCCTCCTCGAACGGGTCTTCCATGGCCTCTTCCAGCTCTTCCTCGTCGACGGGTGTGGCGGCTAAGCGCTGTGCCGCCTCGGCGGCGCTGATGCCGCGTACACACGCCAGGCTGAAACCGTCGTTCACGATGCCGTCCAGCGCGCCGATCAGGCGGTCGGCCTCCGTCACGGCGGCGGACTCGGCCTCGGTCAGCCTGGGATGACCGGGCGGGAACGGGAAGAACAGGCCAGGCGTGGGGCCCGCCAGGCTGAGCCGGCCGGGCGACCAGCCGGCCATCATGGGCCGCCACGGGTCTGCTCCGGCGGCGACCAGGGCGAGGGCGTTCTCGGGCCGGTCGCTGAAGACCGCGTCCCAGAGCGCGGTGCGGCCCTTGCACTCCGTGTCAACGTCATCGACCCGGTCGGCCAGCTCGGCGACCACCTCAGGCGAACCGCGCTCCGCCGCGGCGTGCAGCGGCCGCCCGAAGGGGTAAGCCCCGTCGAGCGGGTCGGCGCCCGCGTCAAGTTTGGCGCGGACCAGAGCGAGGTCCTCCCAGGAATTCCACCCGAAATCTGACCAATCTGCGGTTTCCTTGGCGGTCATGACAGCCCCTTCGAGATCACGTACGTGGACACGAGCGGGGCCATCATGGCGGAGGGCAAGGACAATTTCGGCGCGCGTCAGCCGGCAGTGCCGAACATCTGGGCGGCCATCCGGAGCGAGGCGTCGACGGTGTCGAAACCGCGCGGGAGCATGACGCGTTCGTACGCGGTGACCGCGTCGATGAGTGACTTGTCGCCGCGTGCGGCGGCGAGCAGTTCGCCGGCCAGTGTCGCGGCGTCCCGCAGCGCGGTGTTCGCGCCGACGCCGCCGGTCGGCGGCATGGTGTGGATGGCGTCGCCGAGGAGCGTGACCGGGCCGGACGTCCACGCGTCGACCCGCTCACCGGCCCGGATCGTGATCGAGAAGAACCTGTCCGAGTCGGCGTACGCGAACAGCTCCCGGAGCGCCGGATGCCAGTCGGCGGTCACCTCAAGAGCGAGCTTCCACAGGGCCTCCGGCGAGAGCTCGAACAGCTCCTCGTCCGGTGAGCCGAGCCGCTCGGGAGTGGCGAGCAGGGTGGTCATCAGGTAGTCCGACGCGCCCTCCGGCCGGGAGCGGAACCGCACCGGCGCGAACCCGGCGCCGCACCCGCTCTCGTCGGAGACCCAGGAGAAACCGCGGCTGATGGCCTCCGGGATGAGGGCCTCGGTGGTCTCGTTGATCGTCATCCGGCCGTAGACGCATCGGAGGCCGAGGTCTTTCACGGTGGCGTTCGGAAGCAACTGGCGGCGTACCGGCGAACCGACGCCCTCCGCGCCGACCAGCAGGTCGCCCTCGTCGTCGCCGCCCTCGGCGAACTCCACCCGTATCCGGCCGGAATCGGTGATCCGGTAGCCGGTCAGCGTCCGCCCGAAGCGGACGGTGTCGGCCAGTCCGGTGAGCAGGCCCTCTCGGAAGGTCTCGCGGTCCACGTTGGTGATCAGGTCGTCGGTGATTCCCGGGAAGGTCCGCGTCGTCACCTGCCGCAACTGGTGGGTGTAGCCGGCCACTACGTCGTCGTTGACCCCGCTGGTGCGGCGGACCAGGTCGAGTGTCCGCGCAGGCAGGCAGGTCCGCAGCGCGGCGTTGCCATCCGGGTCGATGTGGATGCGGTAGCCCTGGCTGCGGATCTTCGGTGTGGAGTCCCGCTCGTACACGGCGACGTCCAGGCCGCCGTGACGCAACGCCTGCGCGAGCGCCAGCCCGCCGACGCCGGCGCCCGCGATGAGGATCCGTGGTGAATCTGGCATGTCATTGTCCTTTGTTGTCCAACGTGTCCTCGCCATCGTCAAACGTTCGAAGGACTCTGTCAAGCGTTCATTTGATTAGGTCATAAGAGTGCTTGATATTGCCAGGCGTATGTATAGTCCTGCGTGTGTCTCCGTCGTCGAGTCCTCGTAGGTCGCCCAAGCCGCAGGAGCGGCAGCGCGATCCCGAACGCACCCGCAAGCGGATCCTGGACGCGGCATCGGCGGAGTTCGGCGCGCACGGCTACGCGGGCGCCCGGATCAGCGCGATCGCCGCCAGGGCGGGTGTCAACGTGCAGCTGATCTCGTACTATTTCGACGGCAAAGAGGGCCTGTACGAGGCCGTGTCGCAGCAGTGGCAGCAGCGGCGCCGCGAGCTGGCACCACCGGGCACGCCGCTGCCCGAGCAACTGCGTCGATACGCGATGGAGGCGTTGCACAACCCGGAGGGCACCCGGCTGCTCGCCTGGAACGGCCTGCAGTACACCGGTCCGGACGACGACCCCGACCACGCGCCGCGCACCCGGTTGCTCGCCGAGAGCGTCGACGAGCTGCGCGTACTGCAGGCTGCCGGCCGGCTGCCGGCCGAGGTGGACCCGGCGAGCCTGCTGGTCATGCTGATGGCCGCCGCCATGGCGACCACCACGCTGCCGCATGTCATCGAAGGCGTCTGCGGCACCGATCCGACCTCGCCGGAGTTCATCGCGCACTTCGCCGACCAGGTCGCCGTCCTGGCCCGGCTCATCGGGCTCGATGGCTCTGAGCAGTAGTGGGGAAATGACCGCTATCTTCGTTGATGCTGTTGCGGACGAAGTCGGCGGCCAGGAACAGGTTGGGGATCTGCGTCGTGGCCGTGGGGCGGTTGGTCCAGGACGCGGGCGTGTTGATGAGCAGCGGCTCGTCGTTGGCCACCGCCGAGGTGGCCTCGCCGGTGATCGCCGGATCCACGAACCAGGACCGTACGATCGAGTCGGGCAGCAGCGCCGCACCACCGGGCAGGGCCGCGCGGACCTGGGCCAGGACCTCCTGGACGATCTCCGGCCGGGTGCACTGCCGGGCGGTCTTGCCGAACAGGACACCGGGAGTGCTCCAGTCCGAGAGGTCGAGGGACAGGCAGTCGGTGACCGTGCCGTCCCCGTAGCTGGTCGCGAAGTCGCCGCGCCAGAACTGTGCCTGGCTGATCGAGGTGAGCGCCCAGGGGGTGCCCGCGTAGATGAGGTGGCCGTTGGCGATCGGGCGGGGCTCCTTGAGGTAGATCATGACCCTGTTCATCCAGTCCGTCGCCAGATGGTCCAGCCGGGCCAGGGCGGGGTCGGCCGCCTTCATGGCGGAGGTCAGCAGGGGGCGCAGGCGCTCGACGGGGAGGGCGGCCACGTAGTGGTCGGCGGTGACGGTGCCGGCGGCCCCGCTGGGATCACTCACCCGCGCGCCGGTGATCCGGCCGCCGGAGTAGTCGAAGCCGGTGGCGCTCCAGCCGACCTTGAACTGCACGCCGAGGCTGGTGAGGCAGCCGATCCAGGGGGTGAGCCAGACATCGTTGGACGGACCGCCGAGCACCCGGTCGGGCGGGCCGTACGGGCCGAGGCCGGGCCCGCTGTAGACCAGCGCCTCGAACATCAGGCCCATGGTGCGGGTGTTGGCCTTGTTCGGCTGGGCCGCGACCAGCGACGCGGTGAACAGCCTGACCAGCAGATCCCGATACTCCTGCGACATGATGCTCGCCTTGATGAAGTCGGCGAAGCCCATGTTCTCCCACCGGTCGAGCCGCCGCCTTGGCCGCTGAGGTGCCCCACAGGGGTCTGGTCGCCGCGGCCATGGCGCCCGTGACGAAGCTCCGGGCGCCCGATCTTGTTCGGTTTCTCTTGCTCGCCCACGACGGAACTTCCGCTTAACCGACACACCTGTTGGTTGAGTTAGGCGAACGATGAACGCGTGGCTCACATCTGTCAATACGTGAACGTGAGCGTCACTGCCGGGGAACGTGAAGGCTCAGCGAGTGCTTCGGTACGGGGAACGTGAAGACTCAGCGAGTGTCGGTGCCGGGGAGTTGTGACAGCCCGTTCCACACCACGAGCATGGCGGCGTCCACGAGTTCGTCCCGTGAGACCGAGGGGTGCCGCGCCCACCACTGGGCCAGGCCGTCGGTGCCCGAGATCAGCAACTCCACCACCGCCTGGGCGGCCTCGGTCTCGGGGTCGAGGCCGAGACGGCGCAGGTCACGCCCGAGCATCACGGCCACCGAACGCGTGCGGGTCTCCCTGATGCCCCAGCGCACGGCCTTGATCTCGGGATCGTCCTCGTCGGTGTGGTCGAACAGCAGGCGGCGCGCGGCGGAGTTGGCCTCGGCGAAGCTGAAGTAGGCGTTCAGCGTGGCCCGCAACCGCCGGTTGGGCGAGCCCGAGCCGGTGATCCGGGCGCCGACATGCTCGACGAGCAGGGCGTTCTGCTCCTGCAGCACCGTGATCAGCAGCACCCGCTTGGACGGGAAATGGTCGTACAGGACCGACCGTGTCACCCCCGCCGCGATGGCGATCTCCTCCATCGCCGTGGCGTGGTAACCCCGGGTGGCGAAGACCTCCAGAGCCGCCTCGACGATGCGGGCCCGGCGGGCCGAGCCCGGCATGCGCTTCCTCAGCTCCTTGCTCGCCATGCCGTGCACACTACCGTCCGACCGGCAGTTGATCCGGACTTCGGGCCGCTTACCGTCCAATTAACCGACACTCAAGTCGGTTAGCGGACTGTCCGCGAGGAGGCCCGATGGCCGAGCAGGCCGACGTCGTCATCGCCGGGGCACGCTGCGCGGGCTCGGCCGTGGCCACCGCCCTCGCCCGGGCGGGGCGCCGGGTGATCGTGGTGGACCCGGTCCGGTTCCCCGCCACGACGGTCTCCACTCACCTGCTCTTCGCCGGGGGCGTCGCGGAGCTGGCCCGCATCGGCGCGCTGGAACGGGTCGAGAAGATCGGCGCGCCGCGACTCTCGCGCGCCTTCATCGGCGGCCCCGGCCACGCGGCCGACGGCTCATACACGCCGATCGACGGGATCGACTACGTTCGATCGGACCGTGGGTCTCATCCCGGGGCTGGCCGCGCGCCTGGCGGGTTGCCGCCGGAGCACGAGGATCGTCAGCTCCGCCGAACACCCGCCGTACTTCCGCCGCTCGGCGGGCCCCGGCTGGGTCCTGGCCGGCGACGCGGGACACTTCAAGGATCCCGTCACAGCCCAGGGCATCCGCGATGCCGTACGGTTCGGGCGGCTGCTGGGCGAGGGCGTCGCGCCCCTGCTGGACGACCCCGCCGCGCTCGACCGGGCCACCCGCGCGTGGGAGCGCACCCGCGACGCGCAGTGCGTGGACACCTACCACTGGACGAACCTGCTCGGCCGCGGTGACGGCCTGGCGCACGTACAGTTCGAGCTGCTCCGCGCGCTGACCGGCCGGCCGGGCGGCGTCCGACGCGTCCTCGACGTCTACTCCCGGATCCGCGACCTGCGCGAGACGCTCGCCCTGCCCGGCCTGCTCAAGGCGACCACCCGCGCGCTCCGGAGCGGCGCCGGCGCACGACCCGCCATCGTCCGGGCGGTCGGGGACACCCTCCTCGAACTCGCCGGTCACCGGGCGGAGGCCAGACGGCTGCTGACCGGTGGGGCGGCAGCCGTCCGGCCGTGAGCCCCGGTCTCCACCGCTCCTCAGCTGCATGATCCAATTAGGGTTGACACGAATCTGGCGACCAGGTCATCCTGATCCGCGGCGTGCCCAGAAACTCGCAAAACTCAACAATCGGCAGGCGCGACAATGACGTCAGATGCATCATCCTTAGCATCTGTTCTGCAGCTTTATCAGGACCAGCTGTCCAGGGCCCCAGAAAGGGTCGCTGTTTCGGCCGGTCAAGAACATCTCACCTACCGAGAGTTAGATCGCCTCGCGAACGGCATCGCCGCTCGGCTGCTTCGTCTCACGATGACCGGGCAGCCCTGGGTGGCCGTGCTCGCGAGCCGCTCGATCCGGCTGGTCGCGGGCCAGCTCGGTGCGATGAAGGCGGGCCTCGCCTTCGCGCCGATCGACCCCGCCACGCCCGCCGAGCGGATCCGCGCCATGCTGGCGGGAGCCGCGGCCGTGGTCACGGCGCCGGAGTGGAGAGCTCTGGTCCCCGACGGCATCCCGGTGATCGACACGTCCGACGTGGCGGACGCCTCACCCCTGCCGGACGTCAAGCCCGGCGATCTCGCCTACGTCATCCACACCTCCGGCTCCACGGGGACTCCCAAGGGCGTGCTCGTCCCGCACCGCGCGCTGGCCAACCTGATCAGCTGGTCGCACGAGACCTTCGGGACCGGCGGCCGGGCCCCGCTGCTCACCAGCCCCAACTTCGACCCGTCGGTCTGGGAGATCTGGACGTACCTGACCGCAGGCACCACGATGGTCATCCCCAGCGAGCGGACCAGGCTCTCCCTGCCCGCGTTACGCGACTGGATCGTGGATCAGGAGCTGACCACCTGCTACGCGCCCACGCCCATCGCTGAAGGGCTGCTCGGCCTGTCCTGGCCGGAGAAGACCACGCTGGCGACGCTGAGCACCGGCGGCGACCGGCTCACCACGTATCCGAGACCCGAGCTGCCCTTCCGGCTGATCAACCTCTACGGCCCGGCGGAGTGCGCCGTCAACGCGATCGCCGGCGAGGTGCCGGTCGCCGACGGCCAGACCCGCCCGCCCGCGCTCGGCTCACCGCTGCCCGGCGTCACCGTCCATCTGCTGGACGAGGCGATGCGGGCGGTCGAGGAGGGCGAGATCTACCTCGGCGGCGTCTGCGTCGGCCTGGGCTACCTCGACCGGCCCGACCTCACGGCCGAGCGCTTCGTCCACGACCAGGACGGACGGCTCCTCTACCGCACCGGAGACCTGGCCCGCCGTGACCAGGCCGGCCGGATCGAGTTCCTGGGCCGCGCGGACGACCAGGTCAAGATCCGCGGCAACCGGGTGGAGCTCGGCGAGATCGAGACCGTGCTCGGCCGGCACCAAGGGGTCCGGGCCGCCACCACCGCCGTCCGCGGCCACGAACTGGTCGCCTATCTCGTGGGCACGGCGAGCGAGCAGGAGGCGCGCGCCCACCTGCGCAGGTACCTGCCCGACTACATGATCCCCACCGCCTGGGTCTTCCTGGACGAGCTTCCACTGACCCATAACGGCAAGGTGGATCGCGCCGCGCTGCCCGACCCCGTCCGCGAGCCCCGCTCCATCACGCCGCCCAGCACCGCCACCGAACAGCTGCTCGCCGAGCTCTGGCAGGACGTCCTCGACGCCGGGCCGATCGGTGCCGACGACGACTTCCTGGCGCTGGGCGGCCAGTCGCTGCTGGCGATGCGCATCGCCGCCCGCGCCTGCGGCAGGCTGAACAAGCCGGTCGAGCCCCGGATGCTCTTCGAACATCCCACGCTCGCCGCGCTGGCCCGCGCGATCGACGACCTCCCGCGGATGACGTCGGTGACCGCCGCCGAGGGCGGGCTCACGCCCGCACAGCGCCGGCTCTGGTACATCGACCAGGTGGCGCCCGGCGCGCAGTACAACGTGCCCATCCTGTACGCCCTGGACGGCCCCCTCGACACCGGCCGCCTGCAGAACGCGATCAACGAGATCGTGCGCCGGCACCCATCCCTGCGCACCCGTTACGAAGAGCGCGACAGCGAGCCGGTGCCCATCGTCGTCGAGCCGGCCGACGCGCTCATCACGATGAAGGTCATGGACGCCACCCCGCGTGGCGCGAAGGCGCTGGCCCAGCACGCCGCCCGCGACCCCTTCGACCTGCGCAACGGTCCCGTGCTGCGGGCGCTGCTGCTCCGGCTCGCCGATGACCGGCACCGGCTGCTGGTGACCGTGCACCACATCGCCTTCGACGGCTGGTCGGCCGGGGTCCTCCTGGACGAGCTGGCCCGCCTCTACACGGGGGAGAGCCTGCCCGCGCCGATCGCGCCGTACGGGCGCAGGCAGGGTCTCGACGGCCTGCCGTACTGGCGGAAGGTCCTGGAGTCGGCGCCCGAGCGGCTGGGGCTGCCCGCCGATCGCCCGGGATCGACGGGGCCGCTCCGGCCCGGCGGCCGGGTCCGGGCCACGCTGCCGGACGGGCTGCTCGCCGAGGTGGAGTCGCTCGGCAGGAGCGCCGGGGCCAGCCCGTTCATGGTGCTGTTCGCGGCCTTCCAGGCGTTGCTGTACCGCTACAGCGGCCAGGACGACATCGTGACGGGCGTGCCGTTCTCCGGCAGGGAGGCGCCGGGCGCGCACTCCGTGATCGGCTTTTTCGTGGAGACGTTGCCGATCAGGACCGGCCTGTCGGACGACCCCTCCTTCGAGCGCCTGCTGGCACAGGTGCGGGCGACGGTCCTGGCCACGCCCACGGATGTGCCGCTTGAGGACATCGTCCGGGAGCTCTGCCCCGACGGCCGGCCGCCCTTCGACGTGATGTTCGCGATGCAGGAGCCGCCGGACGTCAAGCGGGGCGACGGAGTGACCTTCCGGATGCTCGAGGAGGTGGAGAACGGCGGCGCCAAGGCCGACCTGGTGCTCTACGCCGAAGGGCGGGAGATGAGCCTGGAGTTCGCCGCCGACCTGTTCGAGCGCGCCACCGCGGAGCGTCTGCTGGGACATTACCTGCGGGTCCTGGAGCAAGTGGCGGCCGACCCGGCCGCGCCGATCTCCACGCTGCTCGCCCGGGAGCACGAGCTCGCCGGTCGCGGTCCCGACCAGTGCCTGCACCGGCTCTTCGAACAGCAGGCGGACAGGACGCCCGACGCGGTCGCCGTCGAGTTCGACGGCGCCGCCCTCACCTACGCCGAGCTCGATCGGCGGGCCAACCAGCTGGCCCACCTGCTGCGCGGGATGGGGGTGGGCCCGGAGGTGCCGGTCGCCCTGCACGTACGGCGCTCGCTCGACCTGCCCGTGGCGATCCTCGGCATCCTGAAGTCCGGCGGCGCGTACGTACCGCTCGACCCCTCCTACCCCGAGGGACGCCTCACCCAGGTGCTCGGCCGGGTCGACACCCCGGTCCTGGTGACGCACCAGGCGCTGGCCGGCGCACTGCCGCACGAGCGGCCCGTCCACGTCGACACCGACCTCGACGGCCAGCCCGAGCACCGGCCGGACAGCGGCGTCACGCCCGACGACCTGGCCTACATCCTGTTCACCTCGGGCTCGACCGGTCAGCCCAAGGGCGTGGCGATGCCGCACCGCCCCGTCGCCAACCTCATGGCCTGGCACAGCGGTACCTACCGGAGCCTGCAGTTCACCGCGCTCGGCTTCGACGTCTCGGTGCAGGAGATCTTCAGCACCTGGGCGTACGGCGGGACGCTGGTCATGGTCAGCGACGAGGTGCGGCGCGACCCGGCCGCCCTGCTCGACCACATAGCCAGGACCCGAGTGGAGCGGATCTTCCTGCCCTTCGTGGCGCTGCAGTCGCTGGCCGGCGCCGGGATCGAGCCGCCCGCCACGCTGCGCGAGGTGATCACCGCCGGCGAGCAGCTCCAGGTCACCCCGCAACTAGAACGGTTCATCAGGCCGTGGATGACGCTGCACAACCAGTACGGCCCCACCGAGGGCGCGATCATCGACATCGCCCACACGCTCACCGGCCCGCCGGAGAGCTGGCCGCGGCTGCCGCCCATCGGCAGGCCGGTCACCGGCATCCAGACACCGATCCTGAACCGCCTGGGTCACGAGGCGCCCGACGGCGTCCCCGGTGAGCTGCACCTCGGCGGCGCCTGCCTGGCCAGGGGCTACTACAACCAGCCCGAGCTGACCCAGGAGCGGTTCATCACCTGGCGGGACGGGCGCCGGCTCTATCGGACCGGGGACCTGGCCCGTCGCGACGAGGCGGGCGAGATCGAGTTCCTGGGGCGCGCGGACGACCAGGTCAAGATCCGCGGTTACCGGGTCGAGCCCGGCGAGATCGCCGCGGTGCTGGCCGGGCACCCCGCCATCCGTGAGGCGTTCGTCATGGTCCGGGACAGCGCCCTGGTGGCCTACGTGGTCGCCGACGGCAGCCCCGAGCTACGCCCTTACCTGGCCGAACGGCTGCCCGAGTACATGGTGCCGAGCACATTCGTCACACTCGACTCCTTGCCGGTGAGTCCCGCGGGCAAGGTGGACCGGCAGGCCCTGCCGGAGCCGGGCCGCAGCGCGCGGGTCGTCACGGCCCCGGCCACCCCGGTGGAGCAGGCCATCGCCGCCATCTGGCAGGAGGTGCTGGGCGGGCAGGTCGGGCGGCACGACAACCTGTTCGAGCTGGGCGGCAATTCGCTCAACGCCACCCAGATCGCCTCCCGGGTGCGCGAGGCGCTGGAAGTGCAGGTGCCGCTGCGGACGCTCTTCGCCCACCCGACCGTCGCCGAGCTGGGGGCGCAGCTCACGTCGCCGGACGTGGAGGCGGCCGCGGAGCTCTATCTGATGGTCGCCGCGTATTCGGACGAAGAGGCCGAGGCCCTGCTGCGCTCGATGGAAGGTAATCAATGAGCCTGTCAGCCCAGCAGCGCCAGCTCCTGGAAGCGTTACGCAAGAAGAAGCAGCAGCAACAGACCGAACGGCCCAGGCCCGACCGGCTGCCGATGTCCTTCACCCAGCTGCGCGCCTGGTATCTGGACAAGATGGCGCCCGGCGCCGCGCACTATCTCATCCCGCTCGCCTTCCGCGTCGAGGGCCCGCTCGACCGCGAAGCGCTGCACCGCGCGCTGAACGCCCTGGTGGCCAGGCACGAGAGCCTGCGCACCACGTTCGCCATGGACGAGGACGGCCCGTACCAGATCGTGGCCGACTCCCTCACGGTCGACCTGGCGGACGTCGAAGACAGCACGCCGATGGACCTGACCACCGGCCCGCTCATCCGCGCCCACCTGGTGCGCGAGGGCGCGGAGCGGCACGTCCTGCACCTGTTGCTGCACCACATCGTCGCCGACGCGTGGTCGCTGGACGTGCTGCGCCGGGAGCTGAGCGCGCTCTACAACGGCCAGGAGCCGCCGGCGCTGTCGCGGCAGTACCCCGACTACGCGATCTGGCAGCGGGAGAAGGACTACAGCGGGGATCTGGCCTACTGGCGCGAGCGGCTGGCGGGTGCGCCGCCGTTCACCGAGTTACGGACGGACCTGCCGCGGCCGGCCGTCCAGACGTACGCGGGCGCCGAGCTGCCCTTCTCCCTCGACCTTCCGCGCGAGGAGTTCGCGGCCTACTGCCGCGGCCTGGGCGCCACGCCGTACATGGTGCTGTTCGCCGCCTACCTGGTGGTGCTCTCGCGCCGCTCCGGCCGGCTGGACCTGGTGGTGGGCACGCCCATCGCCAACCGGGACCGGATCGAGTACGAGGGCCTGATCGGGTTCTTCACCAACACCCTGGCCATCCGCGCCGACCTGTCGGGCGAGCCGTCGTTCGCCGAGGTGGTCGAGCGGGTCAAGGAGGCGGTGCTCGACGCCCACGACCACCAGGGGATGCCGTTCGAGCGGCTGGTGGAGGAGCTCAATCCGGAGCGCCGCCTGGACCGTACCCCGGTGTTCCAGACGATGTTCAACATGCTGCCCGAGGCCACGGCGGCGCTGGACCTGGCCGGCCTGACGGTCACCTCCGTCGAGATCCCCGAGCACACGGCCAAGTTCGACCTGACCGTGGGCGTCCGCGAGACGCTGGACGGGCTCGTGGAGTACAACACGGACCTGTTCCACGCCGGCACGATCCGCGGCCTGGTCGCCGACCTCCAGCAAGTGCTGGACGGGGCGATGAGCGGGGAGGAGAGGCCGAGGGAGCTGCCGCGCCGCGAGATCTCCCAGCTCGTCACCCGGGCCTGGCGCGAGGCGCTGGGCACCGACGCCTTCGGCCCCGACACCAACTTCTTCGAGGTGGGCGGCCATTCGCTGCTGGTCCTCGAAGTGCACGAGCGACTGCGCAAGCGGTTCAGCCTGACGGTCACCGACCTGTTCAGGTACCCGACGATCGCCTCACTGACGGCCTACCTGAGCGACGACGGCCCGGCCCCGGCGGCGGTCTCGACCACCGCGCCCGCCGCCGACGGCGCGCTCGCCATCGTCGGCATGGCCTGCCGTTTCCCCGGCGCCACGGGGCCCGAGGAGTTATGGGCGGCGATCCGCGACGGCGTGGAAGCCGTCCAGGACTTCACCGACGAGGAACTGCTCGCCGACGGCGAGGACCCCGACCGGCTTTCGGACCCCGCCTACGTCAGGTCGGGTACGGTGCTGGACGGTATCGACCTGTTCGACGCCACGCTGTTCGAGTTCACCCCACGCGAGGCCGAGATCCTCGACCCGCAGCAGCGGCTGTTCCTGGAGAGTGCCTGGGAAGCGCTGGAGGACGCGGGCTGCGACCCCGCCCGCCACCCGGGGCAGATCGGCGTCTTCGCCGGCTCGGCGATGAGCAGCTATCTCATCGAGAACCTGCTGGCCGCGCCGGACGTGCTCAAAGCGGTCGGCGACTACCAGGTCATGCTCGGCAACGACAAGGACTCGCTGCCCACCCGGACCTCCTACAAGCTCGACCTGCGCGGGCCGAGCATCAGCGTCAACACCGCCTGCTCCACCTCGCTGGTCGCGCTCCACCTGGCCAGGCAGAGCCTGATCGCGGGGGACTGCGACATCGCGCTGGCCGGGGCGGTGCGGGTCAACGCCTGGACCCGGCGCGGCTACGTCTACCAGAGCGGCGGGATCGGGTCGCCGGACGGCCACTGCCGTCCCTTCGACGCCGAGGCCCGGGGCACGATCGGCGCCAGTGGCGTGGGCGTGATCGTGCTCAAGCGGCTGGAAGACGCCATCGCCGCGGGCGACACCATCCACGCCGTCGTACGCGGCTCCGCGGTCAACAACGACGGCACCAGGAAGGTCGGCTACACCGCGCCGGCCGTGGACGGCCAGGCCGAGGTCATCACCGCGGCGCTCGCCTCGGCCGGCGTCGACCCCGGCACGATCGGCTACATCGAGGCGCACGGCACCGGCACCGCGCTCGGCGACCCCATCGAGGTCGCGGCGCTCTCCCAGGTCTTCACCGGCGATCGGCGGATCGCCCTGGGCTCGATCAAGTCCAACATCGGCCACGCCGACGCCGCCGCCGGGATGGCCGGGCTGATCAAGACCGTACTGGCGCTCAAGCACCGCACGCTGCCGCCCACGGTCAACTTCGCGACGCCCAATCCGCGCATCGACTTCAGCCCGTTCTACGTGCCCACCGCCAGCGCGGAGTGGCCGCAGGAGCCGGGGCCGCGCAGGGCGGGCGTCAGCGCCTTCGGGATGGGCGGCACCAACGCCCACGTCGTGCTGGAGGAAGCACCCGCACCCGCACAGCTCCCCGCCGCACAGTCCCTCGCCCCGCTGGAGCCCCTCGCCCCGTCGGCGACCGGCCCGAACCTGCTCATCCTGTCGGCGGCCAGTGACTCGGCGCTGGGGGAGGCGGCCACGCGGCTCCGCGCCCACCTGCGCGCGCGTCCGGACACGGATCTGGGCGACGTCGCCGCCACGCTCCGGCACGGCCGCCGTCAGCTGCGGCACCGCGGCATCCTGGTCGCCGAGGACCACGAGTCGGCGCTGGACGCCGAGCTCGTCACGGGCGAGTCACGCCCCCGCGAGGTCGCCTTCGTCTTTCCCGGCCAGGGCGCACAGCGCCGGGGGATGGGCGCGGGCCTGTACCAATCGGAGAGTGTCTTCCGCGCCACCGTCGATGCCTGCTCCGGCATCCTTGAGCCGTACCTCGGCCTCGACCTGCGCGAAGTCCTGTACGGCGAGGTCGGCGACCTCGACCAGACCTGGCTCACCCAGCCCGCGCTCTTCGTCACGGAGTACGCCTTCGCCCGCGCGCTGATCGAGCGCGGTGTCCGCCCGGCGATGATGGCCGGGCACAGCATCGGCGAGTACGTCGCCGCCTGCCTGGCCGGGGTCTTCACCCTGGAGGACGCCCTGCGCCTGGTCGCCGCGCGCGGTCGCCTGGTGCAGAGCCTGCCCCCCGGCTCGATGCTGGCCGTGCCGCTGCCCGAGTCCGAGCTGGGTGACCTGCTCGGCGCGGACGTCTCACTGGCGGCGGTCAACACCCCCGAAATGTGTGTCCTGGCCGGGCCGGAGGAGGCCATCGCGGAGGTGGCGCGGCGGCTGGAACGGCAGAGTGTCGCCGGCCGCACGCTGCGCACCTCCCACGCCTTCCACTCCGCCATGCTGGACCCGGTGCTCGACGCCTTCGCCACCGAGGTCGCCTCGGTGCAGCTGGGCACGCCCGAGCTGCCGTACCTCTCCAACGTCACCGGCGGCTGGGCCTCCGGCGCAGAGACCAAGGACCCCGCCTACTGGGTGCGCCATCTGCGGGAGACCGTGCGGTTCGCCGACTGCGCCCGCGCCCTCGTGGCGGCCGACGCCGCGGTGGTGGAGGCGGGGCCGGGCCGTACCCTGACCACCCTGGTACGCCGACAGGGCGGCCAGACGACGGTCGCCACCCTCTCCTCCGCCCTCGCCGAGCCGGAAAGCGGGCGGACCGCCCTGCTGGAGGCCGTCGGGCGGCTGTGGGTGCACGGCGCCGACGTCGACTGGACGGCGTTCGGCCCACCGGGCAGGCGGGTGCCGCTGCCCACGTATCCGTTCGAGCGGCGCCGCTACTGGATCGGGCCGCGTACCCGGCGCTTCGAGGTCGCGGCCGCGCCGGTGGCGGAGGCGGTCCAGGAGCTCGACGTGGTCGCCGCCGTCTGGCGGGACGTGCTCGGCATCGCGCCCACCGGCCCCCAGGACGACTTCTTCGACCTGGGCGGTGATTCCCTCGTGGCCACCCAGCTCGCCTCGCGCCTCGGCCTGTCCATCGAGGCGGTCTTCGACCACCCCACGCTGGGCGGCCAGCGGGCGCTCGTCGCCTCGGCGGCCTCCCGCGAAGCGATCCCGGCCGTCGCCTCGGCGGACCACCGAAAGGTCCTTGCCTCGGCGGGCCAACCTGAGGTGACGCCGGTCGCCGTCTCGGCGGGCCTCCGTGAGGTGATCCCGGTAGGCGAGGAGCCCGCGCCCGTCTCGTTCATCCAGCGGCGCATGTGGTTCATCGACCAGGTGCACGGCTCGGCCGCCTACGCCGTGGCCACGGCGCTGGACCTGCGGGGCGAGCTGGACGTGGCGCGGCTGCACGAAGCCCTGCGCGAGCTGGTGCGGCGGCACGAGTCGCTGCGGACCGTCTTCCGCGCCCCGGACGGCGAGCCGGTGCCGGTGGTGCTGCCCGCGGGGGAGACGCCGCTGCCGGTCGAGGACTGCGACGACGCCGAGCGGGCGCTGAGCGAGGCCGCGACCGAGCCGTTCGACCTGGCGCACGGGCCCCTGTTCCGCGCCCGGCTGCTGCGGCTTGCCCCGGATCACCATGTTCTGTCGCTCAACTTCCACCACATCGTCGTGGACGGCTGGTCGATCACCTTGCTGAGGAGCGAGCTGGTCGCGCTGTACAACGGTGAGACCCTTCCCGAACCGCAGGTCAGATACCGCGACTACGCGCGCTGGCAGCGGGAGCAGGTCGCCGACCTCGGCTTCTGGAAGGAGCGGCTGCGCGGCATCCCGCACAGCCTGGACCTGCCCACGGACCGGCCGCGCCCGCCGATGCAGACCTTCGAGGGGGCGGTCGCCACCCACGTGCTGCCCGCGGAGCTGGCCCAAGGGCTGCGGAAGCTGAGCCAGGAACGCGGCGCCACGCTCTACATGGCCCTGCTGACCGCGCTCCACACGCTGCTGTACCGCTACAGCGGCCAGGAGGACATCTGCGTCGGCTCGCCGGTGGCCGGGCGCACCCGCCCCGAGCTCGAAGGCATCGCGGGCTGCTTCATCAACACCCTGGTCATGCGGGCCCAGATGGACGGCGGCCTGCGGTACACCGACCTCCTGGCGCAGGTACGCGAATACGCGCTGGGCGCGTACGCCCATCAGGACGTGCCGTTCGAACGGCTGGTGGAGGAGCTCAACCCGCCCAGGGACCTGTCGCGCAACCCACTCTTCCAGGTGCTGTTCAACCTGCTCAACCTGCCCAAGAGTGACCTGGACATGGCCGGGCTGGCCGTCGGGGAGCTGGCCGTGGAGGTCGGCACCGCCCAGGTGGACCTGGTGCTCTACGTCAATGAGCTCTACGTCAATGAGCAGGGCGACGAGCTGGAGTGCAGGCTGGAGTACAACACCGCGCTCTATGACCCCGGCACCGTCCAGCGGCTGCTCCGGCACTACGAGGCCCTGCTGTCCGCGATCGTCGCGGCGCCCGAGACCACGCTGTCCGAGCTGGACTTCCTCACCGGCGAGGAGCTGGCCGAGCAGCTGGACAGCCAGGACGTCGAGGTGCCCGACCTGTGCGTCCACGAGCTGGTGGAGGCCCAGGCCGACCGGACGCCCGACGCCGTGGCCGTCAGCTTCGAGGGCGCCTCGCTTACGTACCGGGAGCTGGACGGGCAGGCCAACCAGGTCGCCGGGCGGTTGCGCGCGGCGGGGGTGGGGCCCGAGACGCTGGTGGGTGTCGCGATGGAGCGCTCGGCCACGATGCTGGTCACCCTGCTCGGCGTGTTGAAGGCGGGCGGCGCGTACGTGCCGCTCGACCCGATGTACCCGCAGGACCGCCAAGACTACATCCTGGACCACTCCGGCATCGGCGTCCTGGTCACCGAGCGCGAGCTCGCCGGGCGTTACACCGGTTACCAGGGGGAGCTCATCCTGACAGATGAGGGTTTCTCCGGCGAGAGCCCGGAACGGCCGCCCGCCCTGGCCACCCACGAGAACCCCTGCTACGTCCTGTACACCTCCGGCTCCACCGGGCGGCCCAAGGGCGTGCGCGTTCAGCACTCCTCGGTGGTCAACTTCCTCACCTCCATGAGCCGCGAGCCCGGCCTGACCGGCCAGGACACGCTCCTGGCCGTCACGACGACCGCCTTCGACATCTCGGTGCTGGAGTTGTTCCTGCCGCTCACGGTCGGCGGCCATGTGCTGATCGCGAGCCGCGAGGCGGCCTACGATCCGCTACAACTGGCCGCCCTGCTGGACGGCGCGACGGTCATGCAGGCCACTCCGGCGACCTGGCGGCTGCTGCTGTCGTCGGGCTGGGCGGGCAAGCCGGACCTGAAGGCCCTGTGCGGCGGCGAGGCGCTGCCCGCCGACCTGGCCGCCGACCTGCGTGGCCGGGTGGCCGAGCTGTGGAACATGTACGGCCCGACCGAGACCACCATCTGGTCCACCCTCACCCGGGTCACCGACGGGCCGATCACCATCGGCCACCCGATCGCCAACACGCAGATCCACCTGCTCGACGCCGCGATGCAGTTGGTGCCCACCGGCGTGGTCGGCGAGCTCTACATCGGCGGGGCGGGCCTGGCCCGCGACTACCTTGGCCAGCCCGAACTGACGGCCGAACGCTTCATCACCTGGCGCGACGGGCGCCGGCTCTACCGGACCGGTGACCAGGCCCGCCGCCGGGCCGACGGCTCGATCGAGTTCCTCGGCCGGGCCGACGGTCAGGTGAAGGTGCGCGGCTACCGGATCGAGCTGGGCGAGATCGAGTCGCTGCTGCTGGCGCATCCCGCGGTCCGCGAGGGGGCCGTGGTGGTGCGTGGTTCGGACGATGACAAGAGCATCGCCGCCTACCTGGCCGCCGACGCCGAGCACGACTGGCGCGAATACCTGCGGCGCAAGCTGCCCGACTACATGATCCCCTCGGCGTTCGTGCTGCTGGACGCCCTGCCGCTCACCCCGAACGGCAAGGTGGACCGCAAGGCCCTGCCCGAGCCGGTCGCCCAGGTACGCGCTGAGGGCGCGGCGCCGCGGACCCCGGCCGAGGTCAAGCTGGTCGAGCTCTGGACGGCGATCCTGGGCGTGAAGGGGATCGGGATCGACGACGACTTCTTCGCGCTGGGCGGCGACTCCTTCAAGGCCGTACGCGCCGTACGGGACTCGGGGATCCAGGCGACCGTGCTGGACCTCTTCAAGAACCCCACCATCCGCACATTCGCCACACTCGACGGATCATCCCGAAATATCGGGTTATTGCATGAACTGACGCCGCCACGATCCGCGGCCTCGCTGACCCTGGTCTGCGTGCCGTTCGCGGGCGGCGGCGCGATTACGTACCAGCCGCTGGCCTCGGCGCTGCCCGAGCACATCACCATGCTCGCGCTGCAGCCGCCGGGCCACGAGACCGGCAACCCCGGCGAGCCCGTGCTGCCCTTCCACGAGCTCGTCGAGGGCTGCGTCAAGGAGATCAAGGAGAAGGTCGACGGCCCCCTCGCCCTGTACGGCCACTGCATGGGCGGCGCGCTCACCGTCGAGCTGGCGCGCAGACTGGAGGAGGAAGGCGTCGCCCTGGAGAAGGTGGTCATCGGCGGGCACCTGCCCGCGCCCCGCCTGCCGGGCAAGACCTTCGCCTGGTTCCGCAAGGTCTTCCCGATGGAGCGGTGGACCTCCAAGCGGCAGGCGCTGGAGTTCCTGCGGGCCATGGGCTTCTTCACCGAAGCGCTGGACCCCGCCGAGCGCGACTTCATCATGGGCGTCTTCCTCCACGACACCCAGGAGGGCGAGGACTACTACACCGAGCTCTACCAGGCGCCCATCAAGAAGCTGTCCGCGCCGCTGGTCTGCGTGGTCGGCGAGAGCGACCGCGCCACCGAGCTGTACGAGGAGCGCTTCCGCGAGTGGGAGTCCTTCTCCGACGAGGTGTCGCTGGTGGTGATCCCCAAGGCCGGGCACTACTTCCAGAAGCACCAGGCGCCCGAGCTGGCCGAGATCCTCGATGCCGGGGACCGGTCACCGGCGCCGCTGCCGCCCCGCTACCAACAGGCCAGCCTGAAGACGTTCTTCCTGGTGGCCTTCGGCCAGCTGGTGTCGCTGATCGGCACCGGGCTGACCACGTTTGGCCTGGGTCTGTGGGTCTATCAGCAGACGCGGTCGATCTCGATGTTCGCCATCGTCTCGGTCATGGCGCTGCTGCCCGCCGTCGTGCTGGCGCCGGTCGCCGGAGCGGTGGCGGACCGCTGGAACCGCCGGCTCGTCATGATCACCGCCGACTCGGCGGCCGGGGTCTCCTCCGCATCGCTGGCCGCCCTGCTGTGGACGGGCGGGCTCCAGCTCTGGCACGTCTACCTCATCGTCGCCGTCGGCGCGGTGTCGACGGCCTTCCACCAGCCCGCGTACATGGCGGCCGTGGCCCAGCTGGTGCCCAAACGATATTACGGCAAAGCCAGCGGCCTGGCCCAGCTGGGGCAGGCCGCGGGGACCGTACTGGCGCCGCTGCTGGGCGGCGCGCTCGTGGCCGCCATCGGGCTGCACGGCATCGTCGTGATCGACCTGTCCACCTTCGCCTTCGCGGTCACCGTGACCCTGGCGGTCCGCTTCCCGAACACGCTGTTCAAGAAGCGGGAGGAGTCGTTCTGGCAGGAGATGACGGGCGGCTGGCGCTACATCACCCGCAGGCACGGGCTCCTGGCGATCATCCTGTTCACCTCGTTCCTGAACTTCCCCTTCGCCATGGTCGAGGTCCTGTCCACGCCGCTGCTGCTCAGCCTCACCGACACCCGCGGCCTGGGCATAGCGCTCTCGATGACCGGCATCGGGCTCCTGGTGGGCAGCGTGATCATGACGGTGACCGGGGGCCTGGCCCGCCGCACGTACGGCATCCTCGGCTGCTTCATGGCCCTGGGCGTCTCCTTCGCCGTCATCGGGATCGCGCCCCATCCGGCGCTGCCCGCGATCGGGCTGTTCTTCATCGGGCTGTTCACCGCGCTGCTGAACGCGCACTGGTTCGCCATCGTGCAGCAGAAGGTCGGGCTCGACCTCCAGGGCCGGGTCATCGCCACGAACCTGATGCTCAGCTGGGCCATGGTCCCGGTCGGGTTCCTGCTGGCCGGGCCGCTGGTCGAGCGGGTCTTCGACCCGATCGCCGGCGCCCCGCACGGCAGGGGGATCGCCCTGCTCACCCTCGTCGCGGGCGCGGTGACCGTGCTGATCGGCCTGGCGGCCTACCGCTACCGGCCGGTCCGCTTCCTGGAGGACGACCTGCCCGACGCGATCCCCGACGCGGTGGTCATCACCGACAAGGACCTGATCCAGCGGGCGGCCGACAAGCAGCTCGTCGCCTGACCCGGTTTCCCGGTACGGCGTCGCCGTACCGGGAAGCGCACAACGCTTCCCGTCCGGGATATTGACGGTCCTGACGCAGGAAGTTACGTTTCGTCGGCAGATCGGGGGCCCGAGCGTCACACAAGGAGCCAGCCCATGATCCGAAGAATGCTGACATTCTGCACGATCGCCATCGCGTTAGCCGCCGGACTCCCCGCTCCGGCCTGGGCGGTCGACGCGACCCGTACACCGGGCTCGGCCTCCTACACCGTGAACCTCACCAGCAACGCCTCGGGCACCACCTGGACCGGCCACGAGAGCGTCAGCTTCACGAACCTGTCGGCCGACCCCCTCACCGAGGTCTACCTGCGCCTGTGGGACAACTACCACGGCAGCTGCCCGTCCACCCCGATCACGGTCACGAACGTCACCGGCGGTACGGCCGGCTCGCTGACCGTCGCCTGCACGGCGCTGAAGATCACCCTCCCCGCGCCACTGGCCCAGGGTCAGAACGGCTCGGTCGGCTTCGACCTGAGCATCGTCGTGCCCAGCGGCGCCGACCGGTTCGGCCACGACGGCGCGTACAACTTCATCGGCAACGCCCTCCCCGTCCTGGCCGTACGCGACGGCGCCGGGTGGCACCTGGACCCGTACACCAACAACGGCGAGTCCTTCTACCAGCTCGCCAGCGACTACCGGGTCACCCTGGACCACCCCAGCTCGCTGCTCGTCCCGGCGACCGGCACCTCCGTGGACACCCCCGGCGGCTCCGGCCGGACGATCACCACCGCGACCGCGAGCCACGTCCGCGAGTTCGCCTGGGGGGCCGGCGCGTTCACCAAGACCACCGGCACGACCACCACGGGCGTCACCGTTAACGTCTACCGCGTCAGCGGCATCAGCGCCGCCAGCGCCACCTCGATGATGAACACCGCCAAGAACTCGCTCGTCGCCCACGCCGGCCGCTTCGGCGCCTACCCCTACGGCGAGGTGGACGTCGTCCTGGACAACAACTTCTGGTTCGGCGGCATGGAGTATCCGGGGTTCGTGCTCGACCTGGTCAGCTCCACCGCGCTCGCCCATGAGCTGGCCCACCAGTGGTGGTACGGCATCGTCGGCGACGACGAGTACAACACCCCGTGGCTGGACGAGTCCTTCGCCGACTACGCCACCGACCTGTACCAGGGCATCAGCGGCACCAACTGCTGGAACAGCGTCTCCTGGCAGTCGTCGGCCGAGAAGATCAGCAACTCGATGGCCTACTGGGACGCCCACTCCAGCCGCTACGGCACGGTCGTCTACACCTACGGCAAGTGCGCCCTGCACGACCTGCGCCGCCTGATCGGCACCACGGCCATGCAGACGCTCCTGCACGACTACGCCGCTTCACACTGGTACGGCATCTCCACGGTGGCCGACTTCAAGGCCGCCGCCCAGGCCGCGACGACGGTCGACCTGTCGTCGTTCTGGACCACGCACCGCATCTAGGAGTCCTGCCGGGTCAGCGTGAAGTCGATCTCGAACGAGCGCTGCCAGGGAAAGGTGACGCCGGGCGGCCGTCCGGTCCAGGGTCTCCTCCCTGGTGCCGACGACGGTCGCCACGGCGGCGGCCACCACGGAGCCGATCGTGTTGCCCGCGGTGTTCCAGCCGCTGTAAGCCACCAGGCCGTCGATGAGGCCCTCCGCCCACAGCGTCTCGACCAATGGCCCTGCGCCTGGCTCTCGCCCGCCAGGCCGGGACCGACGTGAAAATGACGTCGCAGGCCCTGCGCGCCCTGGAGACGAAGGGACTGACCGAACGCGAGGTCGACCCGGCCGACACCCGCGCCAAGCGACTCCGCGTCACCGCCGCGGGCGCCGAGCTGGCGCCCCACGCGATCGCCGTTGTTGAGCAGGTCGACGCGGACTTCTTCCAGCCGGTCGCCGTCGACGACGCGATCACCCTGCTCACCCACCTGGCCCATCCCAAACCCTGAGGGGCCTCTACCCCTCATCCCTCCAGGGCGAAGAGCATCCAGGACTGGCCCGGTGCCAGGCCGGCCAGTTCCCGGCCGCACTCCTGAAGCACCTGCGGGCCCGAGGTGATGTGCGCGGTGCCGGCGTGGACGTCCCTGAACAGCCGCTGGATCAACCCGTCCCGCAGCGCCGAGGTGCCGCCCGACGCGTAGACGAACCGGGCCACCTCGGCGATCGTCGACGTGATGTGGTTGAGCGCGAGCCGCACCATGGTCTCCTGGCGTACGTCGAGGGTCCGGCCCGAGTCCAGGGTGCGTTCGGTGTCGTCCCAGGTCTCGTGCACCAGGGCCTTGGCCGCACGGAACGCCGCCTCGGCGCGGGCGAAGTCGGCGTGGAAGGCATCGCTCGCGGCGATCTGGCCGGGCCGCCCGGCCCGCGCCCCGGCATGACGGCTCAGCTCGTCGAGCAGCCGGCGGCCGACACCGAGCGCCCAGCCGGAGTGACAGATCAGCGCCTGGTCGAGGACGCCGAGCCGGAAGATCGCGCCGCCGCGCAGCGGTTCGTTGTGCGTGAAGACGTGGGTCTGCGACTCCGGTACGAAGGCGCCGTCGATGGAGTAGTCGATGCTGCCTGTGGCGCGCAGGCCCAGGACGTCCCAGTTGCCGAGCATCTTGACGTCTTCGATCGGGGTGATGAAGATCCGGGCCTCGTCGGTGCCCTCGACGGCGCCCAGGCAGTGGGCGTACTGGGCGTGCGGCATGCCCGAGGCGAAACCCCACTGGCCGCTGAGGCGGAAACCGCCGTCTTCGCGTACGGCGGTGCCCGGCCGGGTGCCCTGGCCCGCGATGACCGGCATCCGCGGGCCCGTGAAGATCCGTGCGACGGCCTCGTCGCCCAGGTAGGCGCCGGCCGTACCGTTCTCCAGGGTGGTGGCCATGACCACCCAGCCGGTCGAGGGGTCGGCGTACGACAGTTCCTCGAAGACGGCGAGCAATTCTCTGGGGGACGACTCGGCGCCGCCGAGCGGCGTAGGCACCCATATGCCGAAAAGTCCCGCCTCATGGAGGGCATCCACAACGGGTGTGGTGAGCCTGCCCTGCGCCTCGGCGGCGGGCGCCTCGCGCTCGATCAGTGGGCGCAGGTCACGGGCTCGCTCCAGCAGGGTGGGGCCGGCTGTGTGGAGTCGCAGCGTGTCGCTCATGTCCAGGTACTCCTGTTCGTGATCGTTGACGCTCTTACTCCGTCAGATCACGTCGGCAGCACATTGTCCAGAGCCGCGGCCGTTCTTCCTCCCCGTACGGATGTGGCGCGACTAGTAGTTCTACGGAAGGCGCCCGTAGCCGGCGACGGCATGCTGTGAGGCATGCAAAACGTGAACATCTGGAGCGAAGAGTTCGGCGCCGAGACGGATGCGCCGATCCTGTTGATCATGGGTTCGATGTCGCAGGGCGTCCTGTGGCCGGACGAGTTCGTCGGCCGGCTGACCGCTGGGGGCCGCCGGGTGATCCGGTACGACCACCGCGACACCGGCATGTCGGGCACCGTCGACTTCGCGGCGGACCCGTACACATGGGATGACATCAAGAACGACGTTTACCGGGTGATGGATCACCACGGCCTGGCCAGCGCGCATCTGGTCTGTCACTCGGCGGGCGGGCTGCTCGGCCAGTTCGTCGCGGTGGAGCGGCCGGAGCGGGTGCGGTCGCTGACCGTCATCGGCTCCTCCCCTCTGGGCGGCGGCGAGGGCCAGGTGATCATGCGGGCTCTGATGGGGCAGCCGCAGCCGGAGGGGAGCCTGCCGGAGCCGGCACCGGAGTTCGTGGACTTCTACCGTAAATTGATGGCCGCGCCGCCAGCGGCGGACCGGCGCGCGCGGATCGACGGCATGATCGCCGAGCAGCGGCTGCTGCACGGCACCGGGTTGCCGTTCGAGGAGGACGCGGCGCGGCGGCTGCAGGAACGGATCTACGACCGGGCCCGCGACCTGTCGGCGGTGGCCAACCATCGGCTGGCCGCCATGGCCAAGCCCGACTTCGAGCCGGTGGGCGTACTCCATCAGGTCAAGGCACCCACCCTGGTCATCGAGGGCAGCCACGAGCCGGCCAAACCGGGCCACAGCGCGATCATCGCCGAACAGATCCCGGGGGCGCGGCTGATGATCGTGGCGGGCATGGGGCACACGCTGCCGCCCGAGGTGCACGAGGAACTGGCCGCCGCCATCCTCGCGCACACGGCCGAGTGAGGCGTGTTCCGGCTCGGGCCAAGCCGCCGCAGGAGACAGCGATCGGTGAAGCGGCCGTTGCCGGTGAGCTGTCGCTGCTCTTGTGGCAGGTGAGTGGGGCCTACAGGCATGCCGCACCTGCGCTCCTGCCAATGTCACGCCGTCACGGCCGGATGGCCTGGGTCCGCCATCGCGCTTCCGGCCGCACAAGGGCGGGCTTCAAGGGATGACCGGACATTTAGCTCAGATGATGACAAAAGTTAGGTACTTTCTTCAGATGGTCTCCTACCGCCCTACCGTCCCCGCCGACCTCGACCGCGTGACCGCGTGGAGCGTGACCGAGCCCGTCGGCTGGATCCCCGCCGACCGTTACCTCGCAGATCTGGCCGAGAACATGTACCGGCCGGGATGGACATGGATCGCCGAGATCGACCACCAGGTCGTGGGACGGGCACTGTGGTGGGGGCCGGGGGACAGCGCGCACCCGGTCGCGCTCGACTGCCTCGACGTGGACCCCGCAGTGGGTGACCGCACCGCTGTCGCCGCCGAGCTGATCAGGGCCGCGCTGGCCGGATTCCCACAGCCGGTGCAGTACGCGATCAAGGCGGCCGGCGGCTGGCGCGACGATCCGGCCACCTCGATGGCGGTGGAATGGCGGCGGGCGGCAGCACACGCGGCCGGCCTCACCCGGGAAGTGGAGCGGCTGCAATTCGAGTGGACACCCGCCGACGGGGTGCCCCCGGCGACCGGCGTGCTGCGGTTCGCCGAGGCGTCCGATGAGGAGTTCCTGACGGTGTTCACGAGAATCGCCGAGGGCAGCCTGGACGCCCAGACCCGAGCGAACCTGGCAGCCAAGGGCGTGGACGCGACCGCGCGCGAAGAGCTGGACTTCTATCTCAGGGCGCCGGGCAAGCGGGAGTGGTGGCGGATGGCCTATACGCACGAGGGCGAGGTGGCGGGAATGGCGATCCCTTCGGCGACGCCGTACAACGTGAACGTCGGATATCTGGGGGTGGTCCCGGAGCTCCGGGGGCGCGGCTACGTGGACGAAGTACTCGCCGAGATCACTCGCATCCACGCAGCCAACGGAGAGCTACGCGTCACCGCTACCACCGACGTGGGCAACGCGCCGATGGCGGCCGCGTTCGGGCGCGCCGGATACCGCAACACGGAGATCCGGATCAACCTCTCCAACGATCTCCGGCCCTAGCCCGTCCGCTGCCGATGGCCAGTCGTCATGCCGCCTGGCCGGCCTCGGCGGCCGTCAGGGGAGTGGCGATCTCCTCCAGGCCCTTGCGTTCGGCCTTGACGCCCAGGAAGAGCTCCACCAGACCCGCCGCGATCATGATGATGGCCCCGATCGAGAAGGCCAGTGCCGTGTCGCCCGGTACACCCGTCTCGACCAGGTGGGCGAAGACGAGCGGGCCCGCGATGCCTCCAGCCGCCGTGCCGATGGCGAAGAAGAACGCGATGGCCATCGCCCGCGTCTCCATCGGGAAGATCTCGCTGACCGTCAGATACGCCGAACTGGCTCCCGCAGAGGCCACGAACAGCACCACCGACCAGCAGGCCGTCAGCGTCACCGCTGTGAGCATCTCCTGGTTGAAGAGCCAGGCCGTGCCGAGCAGCAACAGTCCTGATCCGATGTATGTGGCGGAGATCATCGGGATCCGGCCGACCGTGTCGAAGAGCCGCCCGAGCAGCAGCGGGCCCAGGAAGTTGCCGACCGCGATGACCGCGAAGTAGTAGCCGGTGTGCGTGTCGATCTTGAAGAACGTGGACAGGATCTGCGCGTACCCGAAGGTGATCGCGTTGTACAGGAACGCCTGGCCGATGAAGAGCGACAGGCCGAGCACCGTCCGCTTGGGATAGAGCGCCACCATGGTGTGCGCGATCCGGACGAACCCGATCGACTTGCGCTGATGAATCGTCATCGACTGCGCCGGCTCCGGCAGGTCCCCGCCCACCTGGCGCTCGATGTCGTCGACGATCTCCTCGGCCTCCTGGCCACGGCCGTGGATGAACAGCCAGCGCGGGCTTTCCGGTACGTGCCGCCGTACGAGGAGAATGGCCAGACCAAGCACCACGCCCAGCCCGAAGGCGACGCGCCAGCCGATGTTGACCGGCAGGTCGTTCAGCAGCGGCACGGTCAGCAGGGCGCCGCCCGCCGCCCCGAGCCAGTAGCTGCCGTTGATGATGATGTCGATCCGCCCCCGGTGGGCGCTCGGGATCAGCTCGTCGATGGCCGAGTTGATCGCCGCGTACTCGCCGCCTATGCCGAAACCCGTCATGAACCTGAACAGGAAGAACCACCACGCGTCGAACGACAACGCGGTCATCAGGGTCGCGACCAGATAGACGACCAGCGTGATCAGGAACAGCTTCTTCCTGCCGAACCGGTCGGTCAGCCAGCCGAAGAACAGCGCCCCCGAGCAGGCGCCCGCGACATACAGAGCGGCGGCCAGGCCGGCGACCTGCGCCTGCGTGATGTCGAGGCCACTGCCGGGTTTGGCGAGCTGGGCCGAGAGGTTGCCCACGATGGTCACTTCGAGCCCGTCCAGGATCCAGACGGTGCCGAGGCCGATGACGATCATCCAGTGCCAGCGTGACCAGTGCAGCCGATCGAGTCTCGCGGGCACCTTGGTGGTGATGGTGCCAGTCTCCAGGTCGCTCATGAATTCAACTCGCTACCCCGAGGCCGGCTCGCAAACGTGCCGCGAAACTGCCGCGTGATCTTCAGCTGTCATCATCCGGTCCATGACCCGTCCCTTACTCGCGGGCGTGTGCCTGCTGGCCGCACTTCTGGGCTGCAGCGCCACGCCCCCCGCCGTAGCGACGCCTCCAGCCGTATCGGCGCAGCCCGCCCCGTCCGCCGAATCTTCCAGCGGGGCGGCGAGCCCGGTAGCCGGGGTGCAGTATCACGCCACCGAACTACGCCCCGGCGACTGCATCGAGCCCATACCCGAGAGCTTCATGGTGACCGTGGTGCCTTGCACGGTGCCGCACTCGGCGGAGTACGGGGCCATGTACGTCATCGCCGACGGCCCATGGCCGGGCATGGCCGAAATGCGACGCCTGTCCGAGAATGGCTGCGCGCCCAGGTTGCGGTACGTGGCGTCGAGGAGGGAGGAGGTCGGCCTCATGCAACTCATCCCGCTGGAGCAGGACTGGCCGAGGAACAGGACGGCGTACTGCCTGGCCGTCGCCGGGAACGGCGGGAAGCTCGTCGGCCACGTGCTCAAGTAGGAGCCGGCTACGCCGGTCGGACGAGTTCCGAGACCTGATGCCCAGAGCGCCTCTCGCGCCGGTACAAGATCGCCCGAGCGGCCATCACCACGCAGCCGATGCCGAGCAGCAGGCCCCAGGTGACGTCGGTGAGGAAGTGCATGCCCCGGTACAGGCGGGAGAAGGCGACGATGAGCGGCGCGGCGATGCCGAGCACCCAGATCACCACCTGAAGCGCCCGGTTGCGGACGTGCATGCTCAGGATGAGCGCGACCGAGCAGTAGAACCCGACGGCGGCACTGACGTGCCCCGACGGGAAGCTGGAGGTGGGCGGGGCCGGGTCGATGTGCTGCACCGGCGGCCGGTGCCGGCCGACGGGCGTGGTGGTGGCCAGGAAGATGAGCGACTGGCTCCAGACGGCCGCGATCAGGAAGATCGATTCCCGCCAGCGCTTGTACACCAGCCTGAAGACGATCGCGGCTATCGCGGTGAGCGCCACGATGTAAGGAGTGTCCGAGAGGCTGGTGCCGAAGTCGGTGAGCGTGTTCCACAGCGGGGTGCGTCCGGCGGCCAGGCCCCGGCTCACCTCTGCCTCACCGGTGGGCCAGGCGACGATCAGCTTGCCCACGCCGAACGTCACCGCGGCCATCAGGACCATCGGCAATAAGATCGTCAGCGCGTAATACTTCGCGTGCTCAGTTTTGGTCATGGGTCACCTTCTCTGACTCGGGTTCCACTCCTTCGGCCAGCGGAGAGTTGGGCCTGCGGCCCTGCTCGCGCCGCCACGTCTCGAATCCCGCCGCGGTGGCGGCGACCACGGCCACGCCCAGGATGATCCCGGCGATCACGTCGCTCACCCAGTGGACGCCGAGCGCGATGCGGGTGTAACCGACCGACAGCACCAGGAAGCAGGCGATTGCCCAGGTCACGCGCCGCCCCCACTGGGGCAGCATGGGCAGGAGGAGCAGGACGACCACTCCCGCGCCGAGCGTCACGTTGACCGCGTGGCCCGACGGGAAGGAGTCGCCGGGCGCGAGTGCGACGGGATCTGGCAGGTGAGGTCTGGCGCGGGCAGTGATGATCTTGAGCGCCAGGCCGAGCAGCCCGCCCACGGTGATGGTGACGATCGCCCAGACGGCCAGCCGTCGCGCGCCCTTGTGCCACAGCCAGGCGGCGAACACGATGACCGCGATCCGCCACGGCCACGGGCCGAACAGATCCGTCCACACGATGAGCACTCTGGTCACGCCTGGATGGGTGATCGCGTACGCGTGCAGATCATCGGCGACCTGCTTGTCCAGTCCGTTGACCGGCATCTTGGCCACGACGAGCAGCAGGCTGAACGGAACCATGATGAGCGCCACTGCGAGGCTGGCGATCGTCAGCCGCAGTCCCAGACTGCGGTCAGGATCGACGCGAGCTTTGACCCATTGGCGGCTCACTGTCCTGATCCTCCCTCGTTCGGCATTCGCGCTCGGCTACCCAGACAGCGGCCATTGATTCCTGCCTGAAAACCGGCGCCGAGGGTAGTCCGGTGACCATGTCCCCCACCGTGGCGGTCGTCGCGCACCGCAAGAAGACTCTCGGCGCAGGCCTGGACAGGCTGCGCGTGCTCATCACCGAAGAGGACGTCGGCGAGCTCCTCTGGTACGAGGTGCCCAAGAGCAAGAAGGCGCGTAAGAAGGTCCGGGAGGCGCTCAAGCAGGGCGCCGATCTGGTGTTCGTCTGGGGCGGCGACGGCATGGTGCAACGGTGCGCCGACGTGATGGCCGGCTCCGGCGTGCCGATGGCGGTCCTCCCGGCGGGGACCGGGAACCTGTTCGCCAACAACGTCGGCATCCCCATCGACCTCGAAGAGGCGGTACGCATCGGCTTCCACGGTCGGCGGGAGAAGCTGGACCTGGGAGTGCTGAACGGCGAGCACTTCGCGGTGATGGCGGGGGCCGGGTTCGAGGCCGAGATGATCGCCGACGCTGACAGGCAGGCCAAGGAGCGGCTCGGCAAGCTCAGCTACGTCAAGGCGGCCGTCCGGCACGTCGGCGGGCCGCTGGTGCCGATGGAGATCAAGATTGATGGGACGACCTGGTTCGACGGGGAGGCGAGCTGCCTGCTGCTGGGCAACGTGAGCACGATCGCCGGCGGCATCGAGGCGTTCGACGACGCCCAGCCGGACGACGGCTGGCTGGACGTCGGGGTCTCCACCGCCCAGGGGCCGGTCCAGTGGGCCCGGGTGATCGGCAGGATGGCCACGGGACGCTCAGACGACTCGCCGTTCGTCCGGATCACCCGCGCCAGGAAGGTGTCCGCCCGGTTCGGCGCTCCGCTGACGTACGAGCTCGACGGCGGCGACCGCGAGGCCACCACCCGCCTCAAGGCGAAGGCCGTCCCGGGCGCCCTCACGGTCTGCCTGCCACCGGACGGGCGCTCAGACGAGAGCTGGGACGGGTAGTCGTTATGAGCCGGCGGCCGCGGTGAACCGCACCGTGCTCGGCTCCTCGCGATCCCGCAGGTCGGCGGCGGTGGCCTCGGCGCCGCGCAGCGCCCGCAGCACGTTGCGCCCGGCCACCTTCACCAGGTCGTCGTCGGACCAGCCCCGGTCGGCCAGGGCCGCGAACAGCCGAGGGTAGCCGCGCACGTCTTCCAGGCCGACGGGCAGCCCGTCGCACCCGTCGTAGTCGCCGCCGATGCCGAGATGGTCGATGCCGGCCACTTCGCGTATGTGCTCCAGGTGCGCCACCACGTCGTCGAGCGTGACAGCGGGCTTGGGGTGTGACTTCTCCCAGGTGGCCAGGAACTCGTGGGTCGCCTCGTAGTCATGGGTGTTGACCCCGGCCGAGCGGGCGGCGTCGGTGCCCGCCTGCCGCCACTCCCAGTTGGCCTGCGACACGAAGGAGGGCACGAACACGGCCATGCACACCCCGCCGTTGCCCGCCAGCGTCTCCAGCACGTCATCCGGTACGTTGCGCGGCGCGGAACAGATCGCGCGCGCCGACGAATGGGAGAAGATCACCGGCGCCCGAGTCACGCGCAGGGCGTGGCGCATCGTGTCGGCCGACACGTGGGACAGGTCGACCAGCATGCCCAGCCGGTTCATCTCCCGCACGACCTCCTCCCCGAACGCGGACAGCCCGTGGTGCACCGGCTCGTCGGTCGCGGAGTCGGCCCAGGGGGTGTTGTCGTTATGGGTCAGCGTCATGTAGCGGACGCCGAGCTCGTACAGCATCCGCAGCGCGCCCAGCGAGCAGTCGATCGAGTGACCGCCCTCGGCGCCCATCAGCGACGCGATCCGCCCACCGGCGAAGACGCGCTCCACCTCGTCGGCAGTGGTCGCCAGGGCCAGCTGGTCGGGGTAGCGCCGGACCATGGCCCGTACGCAGTCGATCTGCTCCAAGGTCGCGGTGACCGCCTGCCCGCCGGGCAGCCCGCACGGCACGAAAACCGACCAGAACTGCCCGCCGACCATCCCGGCCGCCAGCCGGGGCAGGTCGGTATGGGTCCGGTCGGAGGTGTCACCACTGATCTCGAGCCGGTCGAAGTCGTAGCCGGTGAGCTGGCGCGCCGCCCAGGGAAGATCGTTGTGCCCGTCGATCAGCGGGTGCTCGCGCAGCAGCTCGGTGACGCGCCGCAACGAGTCGGTGGACGTGGTCAGAGAAGGTGCTTCCATGCCGATCAGCCAATCACAGGGCACGCCGTCGTGGCGGATCGGCTTACGCCCGACTCAGGTACGTCGCCGGCGGGGATCTCCCAAGCAGCGACGAGCTCAGGTACGCCGCCACCGGGCCTCTCCCAAGCAGTACAGGGCGAACAGCAGCAGCCCCAGCGCCACCACCGCCAGCAGCCAGGGCCCCGCCGGGGTGTCGGCGAACGCCCTGAGCGTCGCGTCGATGCCCCCGGCCTTGTCGGGGTCGAAGGTGATGGCCGCCTGGATCACGAAGACCCCGGCCAAGCCGGCGATCAGGCCGCGCGCGATGTACCCGGCGAGTCCCAGCCGGTCCATCACCGCGCCGGCTCGCGGCGGCATCGGCCTGAGCTGTTTGCGGAACTCCTTCTTGATGCCGTACCGCACCCAGTAGACGCCGAGCGCGACGATGCCGAGCCCGATCAGGCCCACGATGACCTGCCCGGCCGGCAGCGCGAGCAGCTTGCCCGTCAGGTCCTGGGACCGCTTGTCATCGGACCCGGTCTTGCCGGTCAGCAGCATGGTCAGCAGCGCGGCGCAGATGATCACGTAGACCACGGTCCGGCTGGCCGGCTCGACCCGGTCCTTGAGCTTGTGGGCGCCGAAGATCGCCTCGGACGCCTGCCACAGGGCCAGCGCGGCGAACCCGACGACCATGATCCATAAGAGCACGGCCCCGAATGGCAGCGCGGCCACCGTACTGATCGCCCCGTTCTTGTCGGCCTGCTTCCCTCCACTGCCGAACGCGATCTGGATCGCCAGCACCCCGATCAGCCCGTAGAGCACGCCACGACAAACCAGCCCAACCCGCGCGAGCTTGTCCATAGCCGGGCTGTCTGCCGCCCGGCGTGCCATCGCCTCAGCTTCGCTCATGGATTCTCCCGAGAGTCGTCAAAGACTCTCGGACTGCCCCGGATTCCGCGCTCTAGACCTTCACCCGAGCAGACCAGGGACGGCGCTCAATCCCGATCGTCCATGACGCCGTAGGTGGAGGCCCGGAACAGGAAGGAGGCCCAGGAGCGATAGGGCCGCCACGCCTCGGCCAGCTTCCGGTACGCGGCCGGCGGCGCGTCCTCCGGCAGGCCGTACGCCTCACGCAGGATCGCGAACAGGCGCGGCTCGTCGCCCGGGAACGCGTCCGGCGCGCCCGCGCCGCGGATGAGGATGAGTCCGGCGGAGAACGGTCCCACGCCGGGCAGGGCCCGCAGCTCGGACAGGGCCTCCTCCGGGGCGAGCGCGCGCAGGTGCTCGGTGGTGAGCAGGCCGTCGAGCGCCGCGCGGGCCAGCCCGCGCACCCACTCCTCCTTCTGCGCGGGCAGGCCCAGGCCACCGGCCTCCAGCAAGGTCACGGGCGGGGGAAAGGCCGGGTACACCTGTCCGTCCAGGGTGACCTTCGCGCCGTACCGCTCCGCGATGCGCTGCTTGAGGCGGGCGGCGATGAGCATCGACGAGCGCTGTACGATCACCGCCCAGCACGCCGCCTCCCACGGGCTCCAGAAGCACACCGGCCGCAGGCCGGGCCGGGCCCGCTGGAGGTCGCCGAGCACCGGGTCGGCCTCACCGAGCCGGGCGAAACCGGCGCCGTCCACGTCGAGGGACAGGATCCGCGCCACCTCGCCACGGATGCCCGGCCCCGCGGCCCGCGTCGTGGCGACGGCGACCCCGCCCGGCGCGGCCGTCACGCTCACGCCGATCGGCAGCCAGTCGGACTCCGCGCAGTAAGCGAAGCGCAGCGCCCGCCCGTCGGAGGGCAGCGCGCTGGTGGCCGGCCAGTCCTCGACGAAGCGCAGCGAGGCACCGAAGTCGAACGGGCCCTCGGCGGTGAGCGTGAATCCGTGCGTGGTCATGCGCCGTATCGTAGGAGCCCGAGCGGGCCGGCCGGGACTCAGAGCATGCCGGCGGGGAGTCAGGCGTCGATCTCGTCCTGGTCGTCCGGCGGATGCTTGCGCAGGCGCCAGGCGGCCTGGGCGCCGAGGCTGGTGTCGATGTGCTCGCGCATGACGGCGGCGGCGCTGTCGGCGTCGCCCGCGATCACGAACTGCGGGAGACCATGACGATCCGCGGCCTCGGACCGATCGGCGACGGCCTCGTCCCGCCCACGCTGACCGTCACGGCCGATGACATCACCTTCGAGGTGAAGGTCCGTCTCGACACCGGACGCGAAGCCGACTACTACCGGCACGGCGGAATCATGCCCTAGTTCCTGAGAGGTCTCATATCGCGGACCCCGGTGTGACCTCGCGCCGCCTCTGGGTAGGGGGCGACTGTAAGGCACGAGGAGGGGAACACTTATGAGCCGCATCGGAGAATGGCTGAAGAAGGCCGAGGACCTGGCCAGAGGGCACTCCAAGCAGGCTGACCAGGTGCTGGATCGCGCCGAGCGGTTCGCCAAGGAGCGGACCGGCCACAAGTACGACGACCAGGTCGAAAAGGGCGCGGACACGGTCCGGCGCCGTTACGGAGGAGGCGAACCGCAGGGCCAGCAGCCGCCGACGCAGCCAGGCCAGCCACCGACACAGCCCGGTCAGCCGCAGCAGCCACCGGAGTAGCTCGGACTGACGACGACCTGCCGAAGCGCGAGCGGCCGGCGCGGCGTCCGCTGCTAGCGGGTCCTAACGGCGACGCGTACGTGGATCAGGGGCGCGCCGCGTGGCGGGCTGTTCCACCAGTGTGGCGCCCGTCTCCGCCTCCACGGCGGGGGCGTAGCCCGCCGCTCGCAGGGCGGTCACCGTCTCTCGCTCCGGGCTGGCGCTGATCAGTACGGTCGGGGCGATCAACCGCAGGCCGAGCGCGCGCAGCGGCTTGGCGTGGACGAGTTCGGCCAGCAGCGCCTCGTCGTCGGAGCGGATGCAGCAGCCGGATCGCACCACCCGCATCCGCCCATGGGTCCGTCCGACATCCTTGATCAGGTACTCCAGCGGCTGCGGCAGCTCGCCCTCCGCCACGGCTCGGAGCTGGTCGAGCAGGGTGTCCGGCTGGTGGCCGGAGTCGAGGGCGTGGCGTACCGAGGCGTGGCTGATGCGCCACACCACCGCGTGGCCTTCCGATTCGCGGACGCCGACCGCGTTGAGCAGGGCGGCCAGTTTCGCCTCAGGGGCGCCGCTCACCACGGCGGTCAGGTCGGTCTGGAAGCGGGCCGTGGTCCGGGGCGCGGGCAGTATTTCGGTCAGTACCGGGGCGAGCGCGGCGTCCGCGCTCTTCCATGCCTCGCCGGTGCGGAGCAGGTCGAGCACGGTGTGGCCGAGCCGGGTCAAGGCGCCCTGGCCGATGACGCCGAGGAGCGCGGCCTCGCGGAGCGTGGACTCGATGCGCTGGGCACCGGCCGGGCCCTGCGGAATTCGTGCGGGGCGGTGCCAGGTGGTCGCGGGCACCAGGTACGGCAGCGCGTCGGCCGCGCGCAGCGAAGGGGCGGCGCCCAGGGCCTCCAGCAGCGCGTAACGCAGGCTGACGGCGTCCGGGTCGTCCAGGCCGGCCAGGGCGACGGGTGTCTGGTCGGGGTCGGGCCACCAGAGCGGGATGTCGCGGCACACGGTCCAGGCGGCGATGATCGGCACCAGCCGCTGGGCGGGAGTGCGCGCCAGCCAGCGGTCATAGGCCGTGGTGGGCAGGACGACCTGGGCGGGAGGCGGCACCTTGGCGCGGCGGTTCGCGGGCGGCTCGGTGGGCTCGGCCAGGAGGCCCAGCAGGCCGGCGCGGAAGCAGAGCTCCAGCAGGAAACGGACGGTCTCCGGGTCGGCGATGTCCTTGGCCAGGCGTTTGGTGTCGCGCACCGCGACCCCGCCGGATTTGCGTACGGTGAGCGGCTGTTCGGCGCAGCCGGCGAGCAGCCGTTCGAGCTGCCAGGTGAGCGTGCCCAACGCCGCCGCGGCCGCGGGCTCGACGCCCTCGGCCCGTTCCAGATCGTGCGGCTCGGGAGGGTACGGGGTGAACGTCGCCCGCAGCTCGCCCCGGACCGCGATCGCGACCTCGGCCGGCAGCTCGGCTATATGGGGCACGCCTGCCGGGAGCAGCAGCCCGCGCGCCGCCAGCCAGTCCGCGCCGGCGTGTCCCGAACCGCCGGCGAAGACGTACTTGTTGCTGCCGTACGACCCCGCCTGGTGGAAACAGTGGGCCTCGACCATGGGCCCCTCGTACGTGAGCCGCTCCAGCAGCTCCGTGGCCGAGGCGGGCGCCTTGTCCAGCAGGGCGCGCAGGAGGGCCGGATCCGTCAGGTACGCCACGACGTCGCGTTCGGCGGCTTCCCGGCTCGGCGCCTTTTCCAGCCCCAGCGCGGTGGCCAGCCGATGGACCTCGGGCGCGTTGAAATAGCGGGCGACGAGGTAGGCGACGGAGCGGCCCAGCCCCATGCCGTCCGCCAGGTTCCGGTGGACGTAGGGCGCCACCGAGCACTGCTCGCCATGCGGCGGCTGAAGCAGGGCCTGGTCGGCCAGCCGTTCCACGGCGGCGTTCGCCTCCGCCCGCAGGTCCTGGTCCTGTCCCGCCAGGAGGGTCAGCAGCTCGGCCCGGGGAACCGGGCGTGGGTCGGGGGTGCGCCAGTAGTCGCCGGGGAAGGGGCCGTAGCGCTGGGTGGCCAGCCAGGCGATCGCACGCAGGACCTGGAGCTCAGGGAGCGTGCAGAAGCTCACCAGCCGGGACACCACAAGATCCTGGTCGAGCAGGCGGGCGTAGTCCTCCAGCGACGGCTCACGACCGCGAACGCGCAGCGCGCCGCGATCGGCCACGAGCGCCAACTGCTCGGGAGCGCGCGAGGTGAGCCAGTCCATGAGGGCGTCGCGGGGCATGCCTGGCAGCGTAGTACGCGGCGGCCGCCAACTCTTCTCCGTTGCGGGGAACCAGCAGGTCTAGGGGCTCTCATCGGGGTATGAAGCCTCAGGGAGACGTAGGAGGCGCGCCCATGCGAGGTAAGGGAGAGGCCATGCTGGGCGCCCTGCTGGACGCGAGCCACCTGGCCGCGATCGAGGACCTGCCGGCCCTGCTCGCCCTGCACGCCGAGCCGGCCGGGTTCTCCCACGCCACGATCTACGTGGTCGACCTGCAGCAGCAGTATCTCGTCCCGCTGCCCGGCCAGCGCGATGCGGCGGGGGAGTCGCTGCAGGCGATCCGCATCGACTCCACGCTCGCCGGGCGGGCCTATCGCAATGTGGAGATCGTTCAGGCCAAGCACGCCGTCGAAGGGGAGCCGGAGCCGCCGCCCGACGAGGACCGGCGGCGGCTGTGGGTGCCGCTGCTCGACGGCACCGAACGGATCGGCATGCTGGCGGTGACCGTCTCCGCCGGCGATGAGGCCGCCGACCTGCTGGTGAAGCAGCTGGCGGGCCTGGTCTCCCTGATGGTGATCAGCAAGCGCTCCATCAGCGACACCTACGCCTCACTGGTGCGCGCGGAGTCGATGACCCTGTCGGCCGAGGTGCTGTGGAACCTGATGCCCAACAGCAACTTCGCCAACGACAAGGTGGTGGTCAGCGCCGCCCTGGAGCCCGCCTACGACGTGGGCGGCGACGCGTTCGACTTCGCCATCGCCGGAGACACGCTGCACCTGTCGATCTTCGACGCCATGGGGCACGACATCTCCGCGGGGCTGACCGCGACGATCGCCGTCGGCGCCTGCCGCAACAACCGGCGACGGGGGACCGGCCTGCTGGCGGCGAGCGAGGCCATTGACGAGGCGATCGCCGACCAGTTCGGCATGACCCGCTTCGCCACGGGCATCCTCGCCGACCTGAACCTCAAGACCGGCGAGCTGACCTGGGTCAATCGCGGGCACTATCCGCCGCTGGTGATCCGGCGGGGCCGCCGGGTCGCCATCCTGGAGACGGTGCCGTCGCCGCCGATGGGCTTCCGGCTGGGCCTGTCCGCCGGTCTGGAGCACTACCAGCTCGAACCCGGCGACCGCCTGCTCTTCTACACCGACGGCATCGTGGAGGCGCAGAGCCCGGAGGGGGAGATGTTCGGGCTTGAGCGGTTCACCGACTTCGTCGTGCGCCGCGAAACCGACGGGGTCTCGGCGCCGGAGACGCTGCGCCGGCTGATCCAGTCGATCCTCGCGCACCAGCACGGCCGGCTCCAGGACGACGCCACGGTGCTGAGCGTGGAGTGGCGCGGCGAGAAGGAGCACCGGCTCACGATGTGAGCGGCCTTGGCGCGTGATGTGAGCACGCGCGATGTGCGCAAAAGGAGCACCGCCCTACGATGTCAGCCATGAAGAGCGGAGCGCTGCTGGTCGCGGGCACCACGTCGGACGCGGGCAAGAGCGTCGTCACCGCCGGGA
This sequence comes from Nonomuraea sp. NPDC052129, assembly GCF_040680095.1. Lineage (NCBI taxonomy): Bacteria > Bacillati > Actinomycetota > Actinomycetes > Streptosporangiales > Streptosporangiaceae > Nonomuraea > Nonomuraea sp. NPDC052129. The sequence continues at coordinate 101,503 of NZ_JBFAVX010000017.1, forward strand.
TCTGCCGCTGGCTGGCCCGCAAGGGTGTCCGCGTGGCGCCGTTCAAGGCCCAGAACATGTCGCTGAACTCGTACGTCACCGCCGACGGCGCCGAGATCGGCCGGGCCCAGGCCGTGCAGGCGCGGGCCGCGGGCCTCGAACCCGTCGCCGACATGAACCCGATCCTGCTCAAGCCGGGCAGCGACCGCCGCAGCCAGGTGGTCCTCATGGGGCAGCCGGTGGCCGACGTCGACGCGATGGAGTACGGCCGGCTCAAGGACCTGCTCCGCGAGAGCGCGCTGGCCTCGCTCGATCGGCTGCGAAGCTCGTACGACGTGGTCATCTGCGAGGGCGCCGGCAGCCCCGCGGAGATCAACCTGCGCCGGGGCGACATCGCCAACATGGGCCTGGCCAGGGCGGCCAACCTGCCCGTGATCGTGGTGGGCGACATCGACCGCGGCGGCGTCTTCGCCGCCTTCTACGGCACGGTCGGCCTGCTGGACGCCGCCGACCAAGCCCTCATTTCCGGATTTGTCGTGAACAAGTTCCGAGGCGCTGCCGAGCTGCTCGAACCCGGCCTGGACCAGCTCAGAGACCTCACCGGCCGCCGCGTCTACGGGGTGCTGCCCTGGCTGGACGGCCTCTGGATGGACGTCGAGGACTCCCTGGCCCTCGGCAGCCGCTCGATCGCCCCGCAGCGGCCCCACGGCGACCAGACACTCCGCGTGGCGGTGGTCAAGCTGCCGAGGATCTCCAACTTCACCGACCTCGACGCCCTGGCCGCCGAGCCGGGAGTCCTCGTCCGCTTCGTGACCGACCCGGCGGAGCTCGACGACGCCGACCTGGTGGTCCTGCCCGGCTCGCGCGCGACGGTGGACGATCTGGCCTGGCTCCGCGACACAGGGCTGGCCGCGGCCGTCCAGCGGCGTACCGGGCCCGTTCTCGGCATCTGCGGCGGCTACCAGATGCTCGCCCGCGAGATCCATGACGACGTCGAGTCGGGCGCCGGACGGGTCGACGGCCTGGGCCTGCTTCCGGTCCGGGTCCGGTTCGCCGCGGGCAAGACGCTCGGCCGCCCGGCCGGTCACGCCTACGGGCATCCGGTGAGCGCGTACGAGATCCACCACGGGGTCGCGACCGTCGAAGGCGGCGAGCCGTTCCTCGACGGCTGCCGCGTGGCCGACGTGTGGGGCACCACCTGGCACGGCGCGCTGGAGAACGACGGCTTCCGCCGCGCCTTCCTCACCGAGGTGGCCGAGCGGGCCGGGCGCGCCTTCGTCCCGGCGCCGGACACCGACTTCGCCCTGCTGCGCGAGAGCCGCCTGGACGCGCTCGGGGACCTGGTCGAGCAGCACCTCGACACCGACGCCCTGCTCGACCTGATCGAGAACGGCCCGCCCGCCGTCCCGCCGCTGCCGCCGGGGGCCTAAGAGATATCCCTTAATACGCGTCAGAGCGTGTTTTCTCTACCGAGGGGCTCCGGTTTCCCGGGGTCATGCGGCCAGGTCGAGTTTGAGGTTGTGGAGCGCGGCTACCTCAGCGATGGCATGGTCGACTCCAGCGCCGCGGCAGCGGCACTGACGCAGGATCTGGTGGTCTTTGAGGCGGGCGATGGCGTGCTCGGCGACGGCGCGTTTGCGGAACCGTTTGTCAGCCGCATCTGTGATGATCTTCCGGTCGGGTCCGAGGCGCGGGGTATGGACCCGGTCGCTGCCCTGGTAACCGCCGTCCCCGGACAGTTGGGGATGCGCGGGTAGCGTTTGCCGACGGTTTAACGGAAGACCACGATGTCGTTGCTGTTGCCGGGCCAGGCCGTCCCGGTGGCGATGATCCGCCGGTCCCGGGCGCGGACCACGATCTGGGTGTTCACGCTGCGCCGGTAGTTCTTGGACTTGGCGGTGCGGGTCTTGTCGTGGACCGAGATCAGTGTCTCGTCGATCATCCCGCAGTTCGTGTTTGTCGGCCGGCGGCGGGCCGAGCAGGGCGGCCAGGTGTGGGGCGAAGCCGGTGATGCCCTGGTGTATGGCCGAGTCGGAGATCCCAAACAGTGCGGCGAGCTGGAGCATGGTCAGGTTGGTGCGGTAGGCGAGCACGATCAAAAGCACCCGGTCGCAAAGCATCCGGTCGGTATAGGCCGGGCCTCAGGGCCGCCCCCGCCCACCGTCGGCCGGACCTCCCACAGGTGGGTGATCAGCAGCTGCGCTGTGGGCAGGTCAGGCCGGGTCCAGGCCCGCAAATCGGTGGTGGAGCCGGTGGCAAGGCGCAGACGCATTCGAAGATCGTGACGCCCGGGGGTGGCCTCTCCATCACCGTCGCGGAGATTGGAGAGCGAAGAGTGGAGAGAATCGTTGGAGAATTGTCGGTGGGCTCGGGCATGGTGGTGTCATGACCGTGACCAGGGAGAATAGCGGGACAGCCGGTGCGGCTGATGTCCGGGTTTCTCCCGATGCCAAGGGTAGCGGCGGTGGTGCTGCGGGGCGGCGGTTTCGGGGGAAGAACAAGAAACCGGCGTGGCGGCGGGCCGAGGAGGCCCCGGTTTCGGTGATCCGGCTGCCGGTGGATGTGTCGGATCCGGCGGTCCGGGCCCGGGTGGAGAAACTGTTCTGCGCGGCTTGGTCGCTGAAGCGAGCGCTGCAACACGATGCACGGGCCCGGGTGGAGGCCTATTGGGCGGGTTCGCATCGACGGGCGGCGGATGCGAGGGCCTGGCGGTCCGAACTTGGGCTGACCCGTGCGGGGCTGGAGCATGCCGCCTACGCCCACCTGGAGTCCTCCGGGCATTTGACGCATCATCTGTCCAAGGCGCTGGGCATGCATCTGGGCGATGAGGTGTGGGCGGGGGTGGACCGGCACCTGTTTGCGGACGCGGCCGGGAAACGGGCTGGGCGGCCACAGGTGGGGTCGTGGTGGGGGTTCACCCGGATCCCGGGCAGGGCCCGTTCGCACACCCGGGAGCGCAAGTGGGAGACGTTCCGGCTGGCCGGGACCCTGGCCGGGCATCTGGCCGCCTACGGCTGCCCTGCAATGACCACGCGGACCAGCGTGCAGGCCACAGTGGTCGCGGCGGCGGCCTCGGCAGCCAGCCTGGAGGGTACGGCGTCGCAGCTCACCGTCGCCGATGCGCTGGCGATGGGGGCGGGTTCGGCGGTGCTGGCCCAGCCCCGCCGTCTGCCCGCCCCTGTCGGCCCGTCCGATTCCGCGTCGTCGGGGCGGCGGGTCTCGTGGTGGGAGCACACCGGCCCCCTGTCGGTCGTTTACACGAGCGCGGGCGCCCCGGATCTGGTGCTGCCGGTCCGGCTGCCGCAGGGATCAGGCCGTTGGCCGTATGTGGCGTATTTCCTGGACCGGCCGCACCTGTGGCACAAGATCGATCTGGTGCGGCGGCGGAAGGCCTCGGCTCCGGGCGGGTGGACCTATGAGGCGCATCTGCTGATCCTGGACGCCGGGTACGCCTGCCCGGCCACCCGCGCCCGCCGCACCCGAGCAGCGCAGCTGGAGCGGCGGGCCGGGGTCGACGGTAACGTCTCCAACCTCGCCGTCGTATCCGCGCCCGCCCACCTGCCCACGCCGCCGCCCGACTCCCCGCCATCGGGCAGGCCGGACACCGCAACCGGCGCGGACACCAGCGGGGAGGCTGGGGCGGACGGTGGGATGGACGGTGGGACGCGCGTTGGTGGTGAGCAGGTCGCGGCGACCCTGCTCACCCTCACCGAGCGGGAAACCGCCCGCCTGGCACGGGAACAACGCAAAGCCCAAGGGCGGGCCCGGGCGCTGGAACGGTCCCGTCGGGCATCCAACCCCGGCCGCTACCACCTCTCCGCCCGACAGGAGGCCCGGGCCGAACGCCGCGCCGACAAAGGGCTACCCGCCCGGCAGGTCAACCTGCCCAAAGGCCCCCGGATCGCCAACAAGGCCGGGGTAGCGAAGAACGCCTACCGGACCGACACCCTGTCTGGCGGCTATCACCAGACCCGGGCCCGGCACGCCCAGGCCGCCCGCGCCTTCACCGAAGCCCGCCAGGACCGGGCCCGCCGCGCCGCAGCCCAGATCATCGAAACCCATGGGGCGAACCTGGTCATCGAGGACTGCGACATCCGGGCCTGGACCCGCCTGTGGGGTGCCGCGGTGGCCCGGTTCACCCCCGGCATGCTCGCCGCGGCCCTGGCCCGTGAGGCCACCGCGTGCGGTGGCGCCGTCCTGCGCGCCGCCACCACCCCAACCGCGATGTCCCAGCACTGCCTGTGCGGGTCCCGGGTAACCAAAAACCTGTCGGTCCGGGTGCACCACTGCGACCAGTGCGGGCTAAGGGCGCCCCGGGACCTGATCTCAGCCGCGCTGGCCTCCTGCGTCACCCTCACCGATCCCAGTGACCCCGCCACGGCCCGGGTCGACTACAGCCGGGCCGCCCAGCTCATCGAGACCTACACCATTCCAGGGCTGCAAGAAGTCCTGTCCGCGTCAACCGCATCGTGTTCCCCGCCCGCCTCACCGGCGGGAACGGACCACGCGGCAGTCACCACCCCGGTGGCCTCTGCGCGGCGAAGTGCCGGAGAGTACGGGACGCCGACCCCGGATGAGACCCCCGACCCGGGGACCACGCCGGACAGACGTACCCGCAACCCGGACTATCCCGACTTACGGGATAGCTCTTAGTGCAGGGTGAGCCGCTGGGCGCTGATCCAGTCGTCGATGAGCTCCCACTGGTCGTACAGCCAGCGGATCCGCGCCTCGCGCGCCACGGGGATCCGCGAGGCGGGCACCCGCCACCACTTGGCGGTGATGTGCGCGCTGACCGGCAGTTTGTGCCACACGTCGCCGATCGTGACGAGGTCGTCCAGGCCGGTGTGCGCGACGAAGATGACGTCGGCCGCCGGGCAGGACTCGATGGCCGCGATGGCGCCGCCGGGGCGGGGCGGCAGCAGGTGGTCCATGCCACGGGCCCGCGACGCCTCCTCTTTCAGTCCTTTCTCCTCCAGCCGCCGGATCGCCAGCCGGCGGCGGCGCGGGGTGAAGTTGCCGCCCTCAGGGAAGATCACCAGGGCGTCGTTCTCGTCCATGGGCGCGGACAGCCGCCTGATCTCTTCGATGATGCCGCTCTCGGCGGTGCGGCGGGGCACGAAGGCGTTCGGCAGCCGGTTGATCACCACGTCCAGCGACGGGTCGAACTGCAGCGCGGCCTTCATCACGATCCGGGGCCGCCGGCCGTACAGGGAGAGCAGATGGTAGATCAGCAGGAAGGAGTCGCCGGGACCCGCGTGACGGGCCAGGACGATCACCGGGCGGGTCAGGCGGGCGGCCTGCTCCTCTTCGGTGCGCGGCGGTTCGTGGATGTCGACGGTGAGCCGGAAGATCCGTACGGCGGCACCGTACACCTTGGTCAGGAACCACTTGATCAGCGCATAGTGCCGCTCCTGATCCCGGTCGCGGCCGAACGCCCCCGCCACCCAGAGCCCGAGGCAGGCGATGAGCACCGCCGACTCCAGCGTCAGCCAGGCCACCCCGAACCAGATGAAGCGCAGCCCACGGCGCTGCGGCGGCGGGAGCCGCAGTGAGGCGGCGAACGTCACCCCGGCCCACACCGGCAACGTGATGAGCACGACCACGGTCACCACGATGACCAGGGGGGCGAGGATGAGCCGCCGCAGGATGCGTGGGGGCAACAACGTCGGCCTCCAGGATGTCAGGTCTTCATCGTCCTCCTGTCCGCAGGTATCGGGAAGATGCGTGATAGGCGCGCTCGATGTAGTGGGAGATCTGTGACAGGTCGCGGTAGCGCAGGTTCGACAGGGGCCGCGTCACTCCGGCGGGCAGCACGTGCACCTCGACGTCGGGTGGCAGCGTGGCCATCTCCTCGGCGAACCGGTGCCTGCGCGCGATCTCGAAGGCCACCATGCCCACCTCCCAGGGCCGCCGCGGCACGGTGAGCGGGCGCTCGATCCGCCCGACGTGCAGGACGTAGACGCGCTTGGCCCCCAGTTGCACGGCCCGGCCGACGGGGATGCTGTGCACCAGGCCGCCATCGAAGAAGTGCTCACCGCCGATGGACACGGGCGGCAGCAGACCGGGCACCGCGCACGAGGCCAGCACGGCGTCGACCAGCGGCCCCTGGTCGAACCAGTGGGCGGTGGCCCGCTCCACCGAGGCCGCCACGCACTGGAACGGCACCGCCAGGTCCTCGATCTCTGAAACCGGCAGCATGTCGCTCAACAACGCTCGAAGCGGTCCGATCGGGTGCAGATGGGTGCCGGTCTTCGCCAAGGTGGACAGCCGGGTGACCCACGAGCCGGCGAACGCCGTACGGACCACATCGGAGCGCCACAACGACGACAGCAACTGCACCGCGCGGCCGGGATCGGCGGCCAGCAGCACGCCGTTCAGGGCGCCGACGGACGTGCCGACCACGAGGTCGGGCACGATGCCCTCCTCGTCGAGCGCCTGGAGCATGCCCACCTCGTGCGCGCCGAGCACGCCGCCGCCACCGAGCACGAACGCCGTCTGCACAGCAGCACGTTACCGGGAGCCAGCAAAAAACGACCGGAGGGTTCGGACGGCTCAGGCGTCGTCCCCACTGATGATCAGCTTCCACACGTCTTCAACGTCACACGGCCGTCCCCGGCTCGCCTCCGTCGCGGTGACGCGTCCGCCCTTCCGCTCCGTGCGCTGGATCACCCACTGTCGGCCTTCGCCGCACAATTCCAGCTCGACAGGGCCGCGTGTGATGCAAGCCCGCGCCGCTCAGGCGTGGCGCTTCACCTCCGCCTTCGCCGTGCCTTTCACCAACAACCCCGCCGAGCAGCCACAGCGTATGGTCAAACTGCTCGAAATTTCCGAAACGGGATTCATGCCGAATTGATTTCGACGCTCAAGAACCAAACTCGGGATGGTGGCTGGCTTCGTCGCACGACGACGTCTCCTGCTGCGTGACTTGTGATTGTCCCTGCAGAGGGAGGGCGAGAGAGTATGTGAAACAACGTGGACCGACCGGCGTAGAAGCCTGTATGCGCACAGTGACCTGTATCTCTGTCTCACCGCGGGAGGCGCGCCAAGGATACCGCAGAACAGCTTCGTTGATCTCGGTGTCGGTCAATGCGCCGTCCTGGCTGTGCTCGTGCAGGCGCTCCTTGATCATGTCTGCGCGCTGACGCATGTTGGCCATATCCAGCTTTTGCTGGTTGTCCTGGTAAGAACGCAGCGATATACCGGCCCACACATAAAAGGCAGCCACTCCGAGGGCGGCGACCACGAGTGCAACGACGATGCCCACCAAGACTCTCGCCTTGCGACTGGTGGGCTCACGCCGTTGCGCCCGCTGGTAGGTCATGGCCGGAAGTATACTCTGCTACGAACCCTTGTAGCCAATGGCGTTTAATGCACTATCGACCACAGTGGCGTACGCTGTCGTGCCTGCGGCCTTGGGATGGAAGGATTCCCGGCTGAGGCAGAACGACTCCCACAGGATACAGAATTGTGTCGCGGGATCGCCTTCATGGAAGTCGCCATCGCCGGTCGGACCATTGACGACGGCGTTGATCCACTCCGTGTCAAGCGCGCACGCGCCGTGGCCGATAAACGTATTCACCGGATTGGCGTAGGCTACCTTGATGGGGCTGCTCCCGCCGGCCAGCGTGGTCACCATCTGCGCTTGTTTGCCGTCCGCGTAATTCGCCAGCTCATTGAGTGCGGCGGCTTCCGAGGCCGAGATAAGAGCAGAATCGCACTCCCTATCGCGGGCAATCAGCTCCGGGTAACCGACGAGAAGGATCTGGGCATTGGGCGCCTTTTGGGCGATGTCTCGGACGGTCCACTCTAGATCCGGAATCATGGCGTCAGCGAGTTGTTTGTATTTCGGCAGGAACCCGGAATCGAGGGAGCACGCGCCTTGCGCGCAGTCCATCATCGCGGACGTGAATGCTTGGTTGTCGTTTCCGCCGAGGGTCAGTGTCACCAGGGTGGTGTTCTCGTCCAAGACCCCGGAGTTGACCTGGTTCTGCTCCTTGAACTGGCCTTCCCCGTTTGGCTGTCGCTGCGCAAAGGACCAGTCTCGCACGTTCTGCGTCTGCGCTCCGGAGCAGGCGACGAAGCCGAGTTCGGCATTGGTGCTCCAAGTGTCGGACAGTGGGCCGAGTTCTCCAGAAAGGCCATAGAGGTGAAGTTTCCTGCTCCACGCGTTCTTGCTGCGGCGGCAGCCGTTCCAGTCGGGGGTGCCGTGCAGCGCGTCGGACTCCCGGTAGTAGCTACCCGCTCCTTCGCCCGAGGAGTAGGAGTCGCCGAGGGCAGCGACAATGTGCTTCGGCTTGCCCGGTAGGGGCTGGAAGGCGATGGCGTCCCAGGAGACCGCGTCCGTCCCGTCGCCGGCACCGGTTTCCGCCAGTGTGCCGAGCTTCACCTTGGGCGTGCCCGCAAAATTGAACACCCCTAGGCTCACCCATTTGTTCTGCTCGGTGAGCTGCGGCAGGTACCTCTTCTTGGTCTTGCCGTTGCCGAGATCGATGATGTATGGCGCCTGCTGGGTGTGCGCACGTCGTTGTGGCACATGAACCAGCAACCGTGCCCAACCGTTGATCGCCTGGTGCAGTTCCCACGTACCGACGATCTCCATAGCATCGCCGTTCGACGTGGTGTCCCGCATGTAAGCGAACCATTGGTGCGCTCCGAAGCCATTGCCGAGCTGGTGGAAGTCCCCTCGGGCCGGATAGGTGCCCGGGTTGTAGGGATCTTCCTTGAAGGTGAAGGTGAGCGCGCCCGAGTTGGTCCAGCTCTTGGTGCAGCCGGGGCGCGCTGGAACGTTGACGGGTACGTCATCGATGATGAGTGCGCCGGCAGGCAGACCGGTGGTTGTGCAGTTCGGTTTGAAGGGATCGCTGGGGCCGCCGGGCACAGCGTCCGGCGGTTCGGCCGCGCCCGCTGGGTATTTGGCCGTCCAGAAACCGCATTGGGCATTGCAGTCGTTCTTCCAGATGATCGCGACGTGGAACCAGCACTTCAGATCGGCTGTGCGTTTGCAGGGGCCCGGCTTCTCGTTGGGAAACTCCACGGGGTCGGGGGTGTTCGAGGTTCCCACTACGCATTCGTTGGACGCCAGGCAGAGGAGCTCAGGGCCGGGAATGGCCCGGCGGCGATTCTCTTCAGCCGGGGTGGCGGGGGTGCCGTTCCACCAGGCTGGCTGGAAGCCGGGCTCCCAGGAACTGCCCTGAGACTTCGCGATGGAGTAGGCCGCCCACCCGATGACCTTCTCCTGGTACGGCCAGTCCTGCGGGTGCGCCGCGTCTGCGGGGAGTTCCATGAACATGCTGCGACCCTGCACATAGCGTGGGTTGATCGGGTTGTTGAGCCACCCGAGTCCCCACGCTCCATTATTCGGTTTTCCGTTCGCGTCATTGCCGTTCGCGTTTGCCAGAGGATAATAGCCGCTGTTGTACGCCCAGAGCGCGAAGTACCAGTTCTCGATCTTGTCAGTGTTGTCGTTGTTGACTTTCATCATGGGGTCGGTGGTCGAGTGGAGCTGGTTCCACCTTAATTATCTCGATCCGGACACCGCAACGACGAAGGGATATTTACGCGCCAGCGTGGATCCGAAACTGGCTGCAATCGCGAGAGTGCGACCAAGTCACGTCCCAACCAAAGAAGAAATGATCGCCTACGATGGGCGCGCATCCACAACGAAAGAAGGCAAGCAGATACCGAGCGAAGGCTGCATCGGCGATGCCAATCGGAATATCTTCGGAAAGAATCTCAGGCTCCCAGCCGACCCGCGTGCCCTGGCAGTTGATTCTCGCGTGTCCGCAATGCGGGACAGCAGGGTAAAGCAGGCAGTCTCCGCTTGGAGGGCCTGTGTGCAGAAGAACGGTCTTCGCTACGAGAGTCCAGTCGAACCGCCGCACGATCCGCAATGGATGTCACGCGAATCTTCCTCCCCGGCGACGGAAGAAGAGAAGCGAGTGGCTGGAGTGGATGCCAGCTGCCAAAGAGACGTCAACCTCGTGGGCATATATAAAACCGTACGAATCGCATACGAACAGAGGCTCCTCGCTGAACACAAGGAGGAGCTTGCAGCCGCTGCACCGATCTTCAGGGCATGGGTCGAAAAGGCCGATGCGATCATTGCGGCTGAATGATGCCGAACGACTGCCGGCTGGCCTGACAGGCCAGCCAGCGGAGGTGGCCAGGCCGAGGAGTGCTCAGTATCAGCTGCGTCGACTGCCGGCCGGGGACTCTCATGACCCCCATTGCCGGCGGCTCGATCATCTACGCTACGCAGACGCTCGTGCGGCGCGAACGCTGATGAAGGTTGCGAAGTAGAAGATGGCGAGCTTCGGATGCGGTGCTGTGTCGGCGATGGAGGTCCCGTAAGCAGCCGATGGTCATCAGGGGCACGCTCCTCCGGATGCGAGACTGGGCGCCGTGACGTGCGCATGGTTGACCGGAGCGCTCTAGCTCGATACCTAGTTGTCCAAGGCCAGACGGAGGCCGAAGGCGACGATCACGACGCCCGTCACGCGATCCAGCAGCCGTTTGACGGCCGGAGTACGCAGCGCGCCGCTCATGAGGGCCGCGAAGCCCACCAGCACGGTGCTCCACACGAGGCCCTCGGCCACGTGAACCCCGGCCAGGAGCAGGCCCATGGCGGCGTGCGGGGCGTCCGCCGGGATGAACTGCGGCAGCATCGCCACGTAGAAGGCGCCCACCTTGGGGTTCAGCAGGTTCGTGAACAGGCCGCGCCGGAAGCCGGTGCGGAAGCCGGTCTCCGGCGAGCCCTCCTGCGTGCTCGCCTTGGTCACGAGCATGCGGATACCCATCCACACCAGGTACGCGGCACCCACCCAGCGCAGGACGTCGTAGGCCAGTTGGGAGGCGGCCAGGAGCGTGGACAGGCCCACCGCGGTCAGCAGGCCCCAGGAGAGGGTGCCCAGCTGGATGCCCAGCACGACGCCCCAGGCCGGGCGTCTGCCGGACAGCAGTGACGTACGCAGGATGAGCGCCGTGTCGAGGCCCGGCGTGATGGTCAGGAGGGCGACCACTGCGGCAAATGACCAAATGGAGGGGGCGATGTCCATGTTCGGCAGCGTAGTTCACACCCCTCGTACGGCGGGAGGCGGCCATGCGCGCGCCACCTCCCGACGCGTCTCCAGGAGGACTCAGGGGATCAGGAGCAGCTTGCCCGTCGTACGGCGGGCGGCAAGGTCCTCATGCGCACGGCCCGCCTCGGCCAGCGGATAACGCTGCGAGATGTTGATCTTCAGCAGCCCGTCGGCGATCCATCCGAACAGGTCGGAGGCGCGCCACAGCAGTTCCTCCCGCTCGGCGATGTAGTTGACCAGCGTCGGCCTGGTCAGGAAGAGCGAGCCCTCCTTGTTGAGCCGCTGCGGATCGACCGGCGGCACGGGCCCGCTGGCCGCCCCGTACAGCGCCATGAGCCCGCGCGGACGCAGCGCCGCCAGCCCGCCGTCGAACGTGGCCGCCCCGACGCCGTCGTAGACCACGTCCACCTGATTGCGCAGCACGTCGACGAAGTCGTCGTAGCGCAGCACCTCGTCGGCCCCGGCGGCGCGGGCCACCTTCTCCTTCTCCTCGCTGGAGACGGTGGTGTGCACGGTCGCGCCCCTGAGCTTGGCGAGCTGGATGAGCAGCTGGCCCATGCCGCCGGCGCCCGCGTGTACGAGGACGCTGTCACCCGGCTTCACCTCGTACGTGGAGTGCGTGAGGTAGTGGGCCGTCATGCCCTGCAGCATCACCGCGGCGGCCACCTCGGCCGGAACGCCGGCGGGCACGGGCACCACCCGGTCGGCCGGGACCACGGCCTTCTCGGCGTAACTGCCGAGCACGCTGGCCCAGGCCACGGTGTCGCCGACGGACACGTCCGACACATCGGGGCCTACGGCGGAGACGACACCCGCTCCCTCCGACCCGATCGGGCTGGGCAGATTGAGCGGGTACGCCCCGGAGCGGTGGTAGATGTCGATGAAGTTGACGCCGCTGGCCGCGACGTCGACCACGATCTCCCCGTCACCTGGCTCCGGGTCGGGACGCTCTACGTACTCGAGGACCTCTGGGCCGCCCTGGGCGGTGATGACTATGGCACGCATGCCCCTAGTCAACCTCTTGTCCGCACCCTCGATTCCACCTTCCGACAGAACCTTGGGTGTTTCACTCGATCTTGGCCAGTGCGCCCGCCTCCAGCGCGACCCAGATCGCGCCGTCGGGGCCCACCGTGAGCCCGTGCGGCTCGGCCTGGACGCCGCGCGACGGTAGCTCGTACTCCTTGAGGTCGCCCTCGGTCGTGATGCGGCCCACGCGGTCGGCGGCCCACTCGGTGAACCAGAGGGCGCCGTCCGCCCCGGCGATGATGGCGTGCGGCCGGCAGGCCCGATCCGGCAACGGATATTCAGTAATTTTTCCGGAAAGGTCCACGCGGCCGATCTGGCCCGCGCCGATCTCCACGAACCACAGCGCCCCATCGGGGCCCGCCGTGATGCCCACCGGCGCGGCCCCCTCCGTCGGCAGCTCGTGGATCGTCACCGCGCCCGACAGCGCGATGCGGCCGATGGCGTTGCCCTGATTGAGGGCGAACCAGAGGGCGTCGTCCGGCCCGGCGGTGATGGCCGCGGGCATGCCGCCCATCACCGGGATCTCGAACTCGGTCCGCGCCCCGTCCGCCGCGATCCGCCCGATCTTGTCGGCCTGCATCCGCGTGAACCACATGGCCCCGTCCGGCCCGGCGGCGATCCCGTAGGCGCCCTCCGCCTCGAACGACGTCACCTGACCCGACCCGGTGATCCGCCCCACCCGGCCGCCCTGGAACTCGGTGAACCACATCGCCCCGTCGGCTCCCGGCACGATGACCGTCGGCCCGCCGTCCGCCGGGTCGAGCTGGTGGATCACGGGTTCCGCACCCGGCACCAGCCTGCCGACCCGGCCCTGGTGCACGAGCGTGAACCAGAGCGCGCCGTCAGGGCCGGTGGCGATGCCGTACGGCGCGCCGTCAGAGATCTCGATCAGCATGTGTGGTCAGGGTTCCTTTCTCCCACGTAGCTCGAAGTCGTCGAAGGTGGTCTTGAGCACCGACGTCGCGTCCTTGGACGTGCGCGCGAACAGGCCCACATAGCCGTTGCCGATGCCGTTGGGGTCGTCGACCTGGTGGACTTTCTCGCCGTTCACCCACATGGTCAAACGCACGGCGCCGCCGTCCTGCTCGCAGGAGGCCTCGATCCTGGCCTTCCTGTCCTTCTGCAGCCCGTCCACCTGCACCGGCTGGGCCAGCGTGCCGCCCGAGCCGTCGGAGATGCGCCGGATGCGGGCCATGCCGGAGGTGTTCAGGGCGAACTCGTAGTACGTGCCGTCGGCGCTGTTGTGGCAGAAGACGCCGTACTCGCCGGTGCCCACGGACCGCTTCACCTGGGCCGTCACGCCGACCACCACCGTGTGGGGCAGCATCGGCGTGGGCGTCGCCGACGGGCTGGGCGCCGGGGTGGGCGTGGCGATCAGGAAGGGCGCCGGGGCCTTCACCAGGTGCTCTTCGTCGTCGTCGGCCACGTCCAGCCCGTACATGCCGTCGGTGCGGTAGCCGTAGCTGTACTCGTCGGTCGGATCGTAGGTGCCGTCCCAGCCGCCACCGGTCTGCGTGAAGTCCTCCCGGTAGAGGACGGAGAGCTGCGGCGGCCCACTGTCCCGGAGCGTCGCCCAGGCCGTGACACCCCCGGCGACCAGCACCGCCACGGCCGCGGCGATCGCCCCGACCACGACCCGGCTGCTCCGGCGCTTTCTGACCGGCTGCTCCTGCTCCGCGGTGAACGCCGTGGTCCCGTGCTGCCAGGCCACCTGAGCGGTTTGGGCGGCCAGCTCAGGTCGTACTCCCTGGACGGCCTGCTCAGGATGTCCCGCCTGGACGGCCTGGACAGTTTGGATGCCTTGCTCCGGGGCGACCGAACGCCCCACGAGATGGTCGAGCAACTGCTGCGCGGTCGGCCGCGCGGCCGGATCCTTGCGCAGCGCCGCCCTGACCAGCTCCCGCAGCCCCGGCTCGACCGCGTCGAGCGCCGGCTCGGTGTTGAGCACCTGGTAGACGGTCGCGGGCAGCGTGTCGCCGCCGAACGCGGCCTTCCCGCTCGCCGCGTACACGATCAGCGAGCCCCACGAGAACACGTCGCACGCGGGCGAGACCGGCTCACCACGCAGCACCTCGGGCGCCATGTACCGGGGCGTGCCGATGAGCTCGCCGGTCCCGGTGACTCCGCCCAGCGTGTCGAGCGCCCGCGCGATGCCGAAGTCGATCACCCGCGGCCCGACGGGGGACAGCAGCACGTTCGACGGCTTGAGGTCGCGGTGCACGACCCCCGCCCCGTGGATCGCGGTGAGCGCGGTGGCCACGCTGACCGCCAGCGCGTCGAGGCTGGACCCCTTGAGCGGCCCCGACTGCCGGACGGCCTCCTCCAGATTGGGTCCTGGCACGTACTCGGTGACGACGTAGAGCTGATCACCGTCGAGCGCCGCCTCGAGCACCGCGGCCGTACAGAACCTGCGCACCCGCTGCGCGGCATCGGCCTCCCGGCGGAACCGCATCCGGAACTGCTCGTGCTGGCTGAGCTCCGGGTTGATCACCTTGATGGCGACCCGCTGCCCAGCGGCATCTTCGGCCAGGTGGACAGTACCCATCCCGCCTCGGCCCAGGACGCTCAGCAACCTGTAGCGCCCGATCTGGGGGGATTCACCGCTCACGGCGGGCTAGCTTACCGACTTCTGCCTGATTGGCGGATGACTCGACGCTCACATGACATCGCGCAGGGAGTCCAAGCCGGGTAGTCCCCGTCCGGCGTCGATCATCATGACGCGGCAGCCGGCGGCCGTGGCGGCGGCGATTCCGGTGGGGCTGTCTTCGATCGCGACGCAGCGACGAGGGTCCACGCCGAGCCGGTTCGCGGCCATCAGGTACGGATCCGGGTGCGGCTTGCCGCGGGCGGTGTCCTCGGCCGTCACGATCAGGTCGAAGTCGTGGTCCAGGAGGGGCAGCACCAGGTGGACGATGCTTCGCGGTGAGGCGCTGACCAGGGCGGTCGGGATGCCTTCGGTGTGGAGTTCGCCGAGGAGGTCAAGGGCGCCGGGGATCAGCGGCACGCCTCCGGGCTGCCTGGCGATGCGCGCGGCGAAGGCATCGATGAGCTGCCGGGCAATGTCGGGGTGTCGGCGGGCCCCGCTGGGAAAGCTGGGGTGAGGCTCGGCGGTGGCCAGCAGGTGGGCCGCCACGTCCTCGGCCGCGCGGCCGAGGACGTCCGGGGTGTCGGCGGGGCCCAGTTCGACGCCGAGCGTCCGGGCCACCGCGGCCGTGGCCTGCCACCAGAGGCCCTCGGTGTCCACCAGCGTGCCGTCCATGTCGAACAGGACGGCCTGCGGCGCCTCCGACGATGCCACTTCCGACAGTGCCACTCCCGATGACGGTGCCCCTGAAGACGGCGCCTCCGGTGACGGCGGCTCAGACGGCATCGGCCGGTTCCGAGGCGGGGGAGGGGACCGTGACCGTTCTCTCGGCCACCAGTACGGGACGCTCCACCAGGCGGACCGTCACCCGGGTGCCGGGTGCCAGGCTCAGCGCCTCGTGGCCCGGTACGTCGGCCAGCACCTCACCCCCCGACAGCGCCACCCGGAGCCGGACCGAGGCGCCGCGGAAGGAGGCGGCGAGCACCTCCGCCGTGCCCTCCGGAGCGGGGGTCACCCGTACGGCCTCGGGGCGGATCAGTACGTCCACCTCCAGGGTGCCGGGGGGCTCGCCGTCCACGGGCAGCAGTTGACCCAGCACCGTCACCTGGTCGCCCGAGACGTGCCCGGCCAGGTGGTTCATGGTGCCGACGAACTCGGCCACGAACGGGGTGGCCGGGCGGTCGTACACCTCGGCGGGCGGCCCGCACTGTTCCAGGCGGCCGTTGCGCAGAACCGCGACCCGGTCGGCGATCGACAGCGCCTCCTCCTGGTCGTGGGTGACGAAGATGGTGGTGATGCCGAGGTCGAGCTGGAGGCGGCGGATCTCCTCGCGCAGCGAGACCCGTACCTTGGCGTCGAGCGCCGACAGCGGCTCGTCGAGCAGCAGCACCCGCGGCTTCAGCGCCAGCGCGCGGGCCAGGGCGACGCGCTGCTGCTGGCCGCCGGAGAGCTGGTGCGGGAAGCGGTCGGCGTGGGAGGGGAGGCCGACGAGTTCGAGGAGTTCGACCGCCTTGGCGCGCCTGGTGGCCACGGGCACCTTGCGTACGCGCAGGCCGAAGGCGACGTTGTCGCGGGCGTTGAGGTTGGGGAAGAGGGAGTAGGACTGGAAGACCATGCCCGCGTCGCGCTTGTTGGCGGGCACGTCGGTGATGTCCGAGCCGTCGATGAGCACGGCGCCGGAGTCGGGCCGTTCGAACCCGGCCACGCACCGCAGCGCCGTCGTCTTGCCGCAGCCGGAGGGACCCAGCAGCGCGACGAACTCGCCCGGCGCGATCGTCAGGTCGAAGCCGTCCAGCGCCACCGTCTTGCCGAACACCCGCCGCAGCCCCCGGAACTCCACCTGAGCCGTCATTTCCGCTCCTTTCCCGAGAACGCGGTGGACACCGCGAGCAGCAGCAGCCAGATGAGCAGCAGGCTGAGGATGGACACCGCGACCGACACCTGGCCCTTGGACCCGGAGATCGTCACGATCCACACCGCGAACGGCTGGTAGCCCAGCAGCCTGGCCACGGTGAACTCGCCCAGCACCAGGGCGAGCGTCAGGAACGACGCGCTGGCCAGGGCCGAGCGCAGGTTCGGGATGATCACCCGGAACAGCACGTGCGGCCACGACGCGCCCAGGTTGCGGGCCGCCTCGACGAGCGTGCGCACGTCCATGGTGCGCAGCCCGGCGTCGAGCGAGCGGTAGACGAAGGGCAGCACGAGCACCACGTACGCGAGCACGAGCACGACGGGGAACGCCGGGTTCTGCACCGCGATCAGCGTGGCCCAGAACGGCGTCGGAGCGAGCACGTCCGTGCCGGTACGCAGCGACGTGCTGAGCCCCGCCACGAACGTGATCGGCGGCACCACCAGCGGCAGCGTGCAGAGCACCTCCATCACGGGACGCAGCCGCGGCGCGCTGAGCCGTACGGCCAGCATCGCCGGCAGGGTGAGCAGCAGGGCCAGCACGATCGTCGCGACGGCCAGCGACATGGACAGCAGCAGCGACGACCCGAAACCCTCGGCCGTCAGCAACTCCCCGTAAGCCGCGAACGACACCCCTGTCGTGGGCGTGTAGATCGTGTACCAGAGCGAGGCCCCGAGCGGAATCAGGAAGTACGCGCCGGCCAGCAGGAGCACCGCCCCGCGCCACAACCTGGGCCGGGACGGCGCGCGCGGCGGAGCGGTCACCGGCTCCAGCCCGGTCAGCGCAGCCATCGGGTGCTCCTCTTCTGCAGCGGCAGGTAGATCGCCATGACCAGCCCGGCCACCACGATCATGTCGAGGCTGAGCGCGAGCGCGATGTTCTCGTAGCCGATCAGCACGTCACCCGTGAGCGCGCTGGCGATCTTCAGTGTCACCAGCGGCACCACGGTCCCGACCATGGCGTTGGCCGTCGCGAAGGCCGCGAACGCGCTGCCGAACAGCAGCACCACCCCGCCGAGCATCGCCGGCGTGAGCACCGGCAGCCCGACGAAGCGCCAGAACTGCCAGGCCGTCGCGCCGTTGTTGGCCGCCGCCTCGCGCCACTGCGGCCGCAGCCCGTCCAGCGCGGGCGCCATGACCAGCACCATCAGCGGGATCGCGAAGTACAGGTAGACGATCACCAGCCCCCAGAAGGTGTACAGCGCGCCGGACGGCAGCCCGAGCAGCCCGCTGATCACGCCGGAGTTGCCGAGGGTGGCGATCCAGAAGAAGGCCAGCGGCACGCCGCCGAAGTTGGCCAGCACGCCGGAGGCCGTCAGCACCGCCTCGCGCAGCAGGGCGAACCGGGAGGTCACCACGGCCTGGGCGAGGAACGTGCCGAGCACGGCCCCGGCCAGCCCCACCACGGCCGAGAGCTGGACACTGCCGGCCATCGCGGTGAGGTAGCCGCCCTGGAGGCTCTGGCCGATGTTGGCCAGGCTCGGCTGGCCGTTCGCGGTGAACGCCCCCGCCACCAGCGCGATGGCGGGGATGCCGAAGACCAGCGCGAAGAAGACCAGCAGGGGCAGCGCGCCGAGCCACCCCTTGGCGCGGGTCATCCCGAGACAGCGGCGTCCCAGCCGCTGGCCAGCTTGGCCTTGGCCGCGTCCACCTGCTCGGGGGTGGGGAACGTGGGCGTGCCCTCGACCTTGGGCAGCGCCTCGGCGGCGGCCTTGTCGACCGAGCCGTCGGTGGTCATGGACGGCAGGAGCACCGGCCTGGCGAAGCCCTTGAGATAGAGGTTCTGGCCCTCGGCGCTGTAGAGGTATTCCTGCCAGAGGCGGGCGGCGGCCGGGTGGGGCGCGTCCTTGTTGACGGCCTGGGCGTACATCTGGAAGTACTTGCCGTCCGAGGGGACGTTCACCTTCCAGTCGAGGCCCTTGGCGGACATCTCGGGCGCGTAGGCGGCGTTGTTGTAGTCCCAGTCGATGCTGATCTGGGTCTCGCCCTTCTCGATCGTCGCCGGGGTGGTCTCGACCGGATTGTAGTTGCCGGCCGCCTTCAGCTTCTTGAAGAACTCCAGGCCAGGCTGGATGTCGTCGAACGAGCCGCCGTTGGCGATCGACGCGGCGTAGACGCCGGCGAAGGCCGAGCCGGACTTGGTCGGGTTGCCGTTCATCGCGACCTTGCCCTTGTACTCGGGCTTGAGCAGGTCGGCGAAGCTCGTCGGGCAGGCGCTGATCTTCTTGGCGTCGCAGCCGATCGACACGTAGCCGCCGTAGTCGTTGGTCCAGAGCCCGGTCGGCTCCTTCTGCCCCTCGGGGATCTTGTCGAACGCCTGCACCTTGTAGGGCGCGAACAGGCCCTCCTTGGCGCCGCTGATCGCGAACGACTGGCCGAGGTCGAGCACGTCGGGCGCGCGGTCCTGGCCCTTGCGGGTCTTCACCGCGGTGATCTCGTCGGCGCTGGCCGCGTCGGGGTCCTCGCTCTCGATCTTGATCCCGTACTTGGCGGTGAACCCCTTGATGATCTCGCCGTAGTTGGCCCAGTCGGGCGGCAGCGCGATGACGTGGAGGTTGCCCTCCTTCTTCGCCGCCTCGACGAGTTTGTCCAAGCCGCCGAAATCTGCGGCGGAGGTGGCGGTCTTCGCGTTCACCCCGCCCTCTGACGCCTTGGTCTCCTGTGTGCCAGGGGCGGCGCCACACGCCGCCGTGGCTACGGTAAGGGCTGCGATGACGCCTGCCGCGCGAGTACGAGGTGTGAACACGTTGGCTCCACTCTCCGGGGGGTGTGGAAAGAAGTTAGAGGAACTTGTACAAACAAGCCAGCACAAGTAAGTCCCATGAAGATTGCTCTTTCATGAATGCGAAAGGTCGCGGATGGTTGCGCGTTATGAACGGATCGCCGGTGAGCTGCGGGACGACATACTCACCGGCGTACATCCGATCGGCTCGCAACTGCCCACGGAGGCGGAGCTGGCCGCGCGCTACCGCGCCGCCCGCGGCACCGTACGCCAGGCGGTCGCGGTGCTGGTCGCCGAGGGGATCGTCGGCTCCCGGCAGGGGGCCAGGCGCATCGTGCTGGGCAAGGTACGCAGCCAGAGCTTCGCCGAGCTGCACAGCTTCGCGCAGTGGGCGCGCGCCAACGGCTACCGCTACGGCGGCCAGGTGATCGCCCAGAAGCGCAGGGCGGCCGGCCCCGCCGAGGCCGCCAGGCTCGGCACCGAAGAGGTGCTCGACGTGCTCCGGCTGCGCACACTGGAGGGCGAGCCCGTCCTGGTCGAGCGCACGGTGTACGCGGGATGGGTGGCCGCCGCCGTAGAAGGGCTCGCGCCCGGCTGCGAGTCGGTCACCGAGGCGCTGTACGACTCGATCGGGCTGGTCTTCGCCTACGGCGAGCACCTCATCGACGCCGTCTCCGCGGGCGTCCAGGACGCCGGTCTGCTGGGCGTACGGCGCGGCAGCCCGCTGCTTCGCCAGCGCCGCATCACCACCACGCACGAGGGCAGGCCGGTGGAGTGGTCGGACGACCGCTACCGGGCGGGCAGCGTGGTCTTCAGCATCCGCAACTCGATCGACGCCAATCCTCTGGTGCGGCAGGCAGGCGACTTGCGTTTCGGGGCGTAAGAACATATGTTCGAGACATAAGCGCCCGCCTTCCCCCGGGTGGCTCAGCATAGGCACCAGAGCCGCGGGGAGAAGCGTCTTGAGCAGACTCTATGGCGATCCGATAGAGGTGTGGACCCGGGACGGGCAGCCGACCCAGTTCGTCTGGCGCGATCGCCTCTATCTCGTCCGCCGTGTCCTCGACCAGTGGGTGGTGGCCCGCGAGTGGTGGAAGATCGACGAGAACGATCCCGGTGAGCGGCAGTTCTGGCGGGTGGAGGCCAGCCCGGGACGCGAGCTCGGGTCCTACGAGTTGCGGTTCGACACCGCCAGTGGCGGGTGGCTGCTCCTGCGGGCGTGGGACTGATGGCGCCGCCGTTCCCTCACCTGAACGTGAGCTCCGCCTACTCGATGCGCTATGGCACCGCCTTTCCGCAGGCACTGGTGCGGCGGGCGGCCGAGGACGGGATGGACATCCTCGCGCTGACCGACCGCGACGGTCTCTATGGCGCGATCAAGCACGCCCAGGCGTGCGCGGAGGCCCGGATCGCCTCGGTTTTCGGGGTCAACTTCGCGCTGGCGGGTTCCGCGGCCCGCCCAAGCCCGAGGAGCGGGCCGGGAAGCTGGGAGCGGACCGGCACCGGACCGGTCGGCCGGGGGCGGGTCAGGACCGGGCCGGGGGCTCAGGACCGGGTCACGGTGCTGGCCAGGGCGGGCGGCTGGTCCTCGTTGGTGCGCCTGGTCACGGCCGCCCACTACGCGGGCGAGCGCGGCGCGCCCGAGGTGACGCGCGACCTGATCGCCTCCGTGGCCGGGGGCGGGCTGACGGTGCTGCTCGGGCCGCGTTCCGACGTGGGCCGCGCCGTGGCCGAGCGGCGTGACGAGCACGCCAGGGCGCTGCTCGACCTGTGGCTGGCCACCGTGCCGGGCGTGGTGATCGAGCTGGTCGACCAGTACGGCTTCCGCGACGCCACCACCGCCGTCCGGATGCTCGCCCTGGCCGAGTCCCGGGGCGTGCCGGCCGTGCTCACCAACGCCGTCAGATACCTGGACCCCGCCGACCACCAGGTGGGCGACGTGCTCGACGCGGCGCGGCAGCTCGTACCGCTGCACCCGCGCCACCTGGAGCGCACCACCTCGCACGCCTACCTCAAGGGCACCAAGGAGATGTGGCAGGTGGCGGCCAAGATCTGCGGGGCCGACCCCGACCGGATCGGCCGCCTCCTGCACGCTACCCGCACGCTGGCCGAGGCGTGCGCGATCAACCCGGTGGACCTGCTCGCGCTGAAGCACGACCCGCCGAACCTGCACCTTCCCGAGGTCGGCCGCGATCCGGTGCCGCTGCTGCGGCACCGCGTCGAGGACGGGCTGAGCTCGCGCGGGCTGGATCGCTCCGGCGACGCCAGGGACCGCCTGCGGGCCGAGATGGATGTCATCGAGCGGAAACGTCTGTCCGGATATTTCATAGCCGTGGCTGGCATCACCGACATGATCCGTGGCATGGGCATCCGCTGCGCGATTCGCGGCTCGGGAGCGGGCAGCCTGGTCAACTACCTCATCGGCATCGGCGAGGTGAACCCGCTCGAACACGGCCTGCTCATGGAACGCTTCCTGTCCGACGGCCGCATCGGGCTGCCCGACATCGACGTGGACGTGGAGTCCGCGCGCCGGCTCGACTGCTACAAGGCCATCTTCGACAGGTACGGCGAGTCGCGGGTGGCCTGCGTCTCGATGATGGAGACCTACCGGGCGCGCAGCGCGATCCGGGACGTGGCGGGGGCCATGGGGCTGCCGCCGTACGAGATCGACGCGATCGCCAAGGCGTTCCCGCACATCAGGGCCAAGCAGATCACCGCGTCGCTGAACGACCTGCCCGAGCTGCGCGACAGCCGGCTCGGCGAGGCCGGGCTGGAGCGGGTGTTCCGGCTGGCGGAGCGGCTCGACGGGCTGCCCAGGCACATCGCGCTGCACCCGTGCGGGGTGCTCATCGGCAACGCGGGGCTGCGTGACAGGACGCCGGTGGAGCGGAGCCTGCTGGAGTTCCCGATGTCGCAGTTCGACAAGGACGACGTGGAGGAGGCCGGGCTGCTCAAGCTCGACGTGCTCGGCGTACGGATGCAGTCGGCGATGGCCTACACGCTGAGCGAGATCCAGCGGGTGGACGACGTCGTGGTCGAGCTCGACACGCAGCACGGCTCGGAGCCCGGCGTCGAGTACGTACCCCACGACGACCAGGCCACCTACGACATGATCTGCGCCAGCCGTACGCTCGGCTGCTTCCAGATCGAGTCGCCCGGCCAGCGCGAGCTGGTCGCCAAGCTGGAGCCGCGCAAGATGCACGACCTGATCGTGGACATCTCGCTGTTCCGGCCGGGGCCGGTGAACTCCGACATGGTCACGCCCTACCTGGAGGCCAGACATGGGTGGCGCAAGCCGCACTATCCGCATGAGCGGCTGCGCGGCGCGCTGAAGGAGACGCACGGCGTCGTGGTCTTCCACGAGCAGGTACTCAAGATCATCGAGGTGATGACGGGCCGCGACCTGTCCTTCGCCGAGTCGCTGCGGCGCACGCTGGCCTCGCCGGAGGGGCGCGAGCGGGTGCGCAAGCACTTCGTGCCGCTGGCCAAGTCCAACGGGTTCGGCGACGCGGCCGTGGACAAGGCGTGGAAGGTGCTCGACGCGTTCGGGGCGTTCGGGTTCTGCAAGGCGCACGCGGCGGCGTTCGCGCTGCCCACCTACCAGTCGGCCTGGCTCAAGCGGCACCACGCGGCCGCGTTCTTCGCCGGGGTGCTCACACATGAGCCCGGCATGTACCCGCAACGCGTGATCATCGACGAGGCGCGGCAGTGCGGGGTCGAGATCCTGCCGCTCGACGTGAACAGGTCCGGCAGGGACTGGCGCGTGGAGCGGCTCGGCCCACGGGTGCGGCTCAGGATCGAGCCGGGCGACTTCCGGGTCGGGGAGATCGGGAAGGGCTACGCGCTGCGCGTGCCGTTCTCCGCGATCAAGGGAGTGAGCGAGGCGGAGGTGGGGCGCATGGTGGCCGGCCAGCCGTACACGTCGATCGCCGACTTCTGGGACCGCGCCCGCCCGTCGCGGCCGGTCATCGAGCGGATCGTCCAGGTGGGCGGCCTCGACGACCTGCACGACCTGCATCCGGGCGGGGCGCGCTGGCGGCCGGGGCGGCTGACCCGCCGCGACCTGATCGCCCAGGTCGGCGTCCTCGAACGGGCCTCCACGTCGGGCGTCAAGCCGTCCGCCGCGAAGTCCAAGCGCTACACCCCGCCCGCCGCTCGTCCTGTTGTCCGGGCTGAGGAAGCGGCGGTGCAGCTCCCGCTGGGCTTCGCCGAGCACATCGCGCCCGGCGAACTGCCCGAGATGACCGAGAGCGAGATGGTGGAGGCCGAGCTGGAGATCCTGGGCATCGACATCAGCCGCCACGTCATCAGCTTCCACGACGAACTGCTCGACGCGATCGGGGTGGTGCGCTCCAAGGACCTGCTGACCCAGCGCAACGGGGCCGAGGTGCTGGTCGCCGGGGTCAAGGTGGCCACCCAGACGCCCGCCGTACGCTCGGGGCAGCGCGTCATCTTCACCACGCTGGACGACTCGACGGGGCCGATCGACCTGACGTTCTTCGAGTCGGTGCAGGGGCGGTGCGCGGCGACGGTGTTCGGGTCGTGGCTGATGGTGGCGCGGGGCGTGGTCCGGCGTACGGGGACGCGGGCGATCTCGATGCGCGCGGTGGACTGCTGGAACCTGGTCGACCTTGACGCCTTGTGGCGATCGAGCGGGATCGAGGCGGTCAGAGCGCTGCTCGACCAGGCTCCCGAGGATGCGGGCGGGGTCGGCGGGCGCCGCATCGAGTACGCCAACGGCTTCCGCCTGTCTCCGTACGCGGACCTGGGGCCGGTGGTCGCGCCGCCCACCCGCCGCCTCTGGCACGCCAGCCAGGGGAGTTCGGGGCCTAGTGCGGCGTGATTCCGGCCTCAGCCAGGGAAGTTCGGGTCTTGACGCGGCGTGATTCCGGCCTGGTCAGGGGAGCTCGGGTCTTGACGCGGCGTGATTCCGGCCTGGTCAGGGGAGCTCGGGTCCTGGCGCGGTGTGATCCTTCCACCATTTTTCTTTTACGGCACAGCCGCCCCCACCGCCACCCGCCGACCGTGGCCAGGGGCCTCCAGGAAGACGCCCGCTGACCGGCACGTGGCCGGCCGCCGTTACGGCGTCTTCTCAGCCGTCTCCGGGGGCATGGCTTGGCATGAGGTTTCGGCTCTCAACCTGTCTGTTCGAGCGGGGTGGGCTCCGTGGGTGGTGTGGGGAGCTGGGTCACCGTGCCCGCGGTGCGGAGGCGGGCCCGGCCCCGGCTGTGGGCGCGGGAAGTGGAGCACTGGATGCGGGTGATGTCGCGGACCGTGGCCGCGCACAGCAGGGCGGACACCGTCGCGCAGGCCAGCTCCGGGAGGCCGATGCCCGTCAGGTCGCCCGACGAGGAGCCGAGCGGGAGGCGGACGGTCACCAGGGCGAGCATGGCGAGCCAGGTCAGCCACCAGGCGGCCAGCAGGGCGAGCCAGCGGGGCCGCCGGTCGTTGGGCGGGCGGGCGCCGCGCCACACCTGGTCCAGCAGGAGCGGCGGCGCGATCAGGTTGACGCCGGGGATCAGCCAGGCGGTGGCCACCGGACCCGTGGGGGCCGAGCGGTCGTTGGCCTGCCGGGCCCGGATGAGCCAGGTGACGTAGGCCGCCGCGGCGGCGATCGCCGTGCCCGCGACCAGCATCATCAGCACGGCGAACACCGTCACGGCCCCGACCACCGCCTGGGCGTCGGCGCCGTGCGGGCGGCCGCCGAACGCGGCGAGCTGGGTGGCGAGGCGACGGCCGCGGGCCTGTTCGAAGATCACGAGAGCGCCCAGGGAGAGGACCTGTGCGGCAAGGGTCACGTAGACGACAGAAGCGGCCCTAGTGGGCGGTGCCTGGGCGTAGCGCACGTTGTTCTCCCCCCGGGCCATGCGCTGAGGTTCTGCTTCACTTCTATCCCGCCAGGCTCCGTGTTAATCAGCTGACGACATTTATCATCCGACGACACCGGATTCCCACGCCCAAGCTGCGATTCCCACCCGATTACGGACACGGAGCTTCCGTTGAATACTCCCAAGATGGGTCTTAACCGTCGAAAGTGAGACAAACAGCTCGCCAGCCACTTCCTGGTTCGTCCGGCCCCGCGCCACCAGGCGTACGACGTCCAGTTCGCGGTCGGTCAGCGGGTCGTTCAGCGGGACGGGGACGCGGACCTTGGGCTGGGCCAGGTGCTGCAGCAGCCGTACCGTCACCGAAGGCGACACCAGCGAGTCACCGCTCGCCGCCGCCTTGACCGCCTCGATCAGCAGGGTGGGCCCGCTGTCCTTGAGCAGGAACCCGAGGGCTCCCGCCCGCAGCGCGCCGTAGACGTACTCGTCCAGATCGAAGGTGGTGACGATGACGACCCGCATGGGGTTCTCGACACCGGGACCGGCCAGGGCACGGGTCACCTCGATGCCGTCCAGCTTGGGCATCCGGATGTCGAGCAGGCAGACGTCCGGCCTGAGCCGCCGGGCCTCGGACACCGCCTCCGCGCCGTCGGCGACCGCCGCCACGACCTCCATGTCCGGTTGCGCATCCAAAATCATCTGAAATCCGGTACGTACAAGCTGTTGATCGTCGGCGATGAGCACGCGAATAGTCACGCCCACAACTCTAGGATCAGCCGACGCCGCCAACTCTGGGATCAGCCCGCGCTCGCAACTCTGGGATCAGCCCACGCTGCCAACCCTGGGGCCGGCCCGCGTCGGCAACTCCAGGATCAGCCGTTCGGCCGATGGGGAACCGGACGTCCGGCTGATCCGCCGGGCCCCTCCCCGGCGGGAGGCTCGACACCATGAACGACGTGCTTGTTGGACGAGCCCTGGCCAAGCGGTTCGGGCAGACGGTGGCCCTGGGCGGAGTGGACCTCGCGGTCCGGGCCGGAGAGGCCGTGGCGATCATGGGCCCCAGCGGCTCCGGCAAATCAACCCTGCTGCACTGCCTGGCCGGCATCATGAAGCCCGACTCCGGCGAGGTGCACCTGCTCGGCCAGCGCATCGACAACATGCGCGAGCGCGGCCGCAGCGCGCTGCGCCGCACCCGCTTCGGCTTCGTCTTCCAGTTCGGCCAGCTCCTGCCCGAGCTGCCCGCCGAGGAGAACGTGGCCTTGCCGCTGATGCTCGGCGACGTACCGAGGGCGCAGGCCGTACGGCAGGCCCGTGACTGGTTCGGGCCACTCGGCCTGCACGGCATGGAGACCCGGCGGCCCGGCGAGCTGTCGGGCGGCCAGGCGCAGCGCGTCGCCATCGCCAGGGCGCTGGTCACCAAGCCCGCGGTGGTCTTCGCCGACGAGCCGACCGGCGCGCTCGACCAGACGACCGGCCAGGAGACGATGCGGCTGCTGGTCGAGGCGACCAAGCACAACGGCGCCTGCCTGATCGTGGTGACCCACGACCCCAACGTGGCCGGCTGGTGCGACCGCACGGTCGAGGTCCGCGACGGCCACCTGCTCGCGGGCGGGGTACGCGCGTGAACCTGGACCTGACCTGGCGGCTGCTCAAGGGCGGCGGGCGCAAGGGCCTGCTGGGCACCTGGCTGACCCTGGGGGCCGTCGCCGTCTCCATGGCGCTGCTGCTGTTCGCGGTGGCCGCCAACTACGCCTTCGAGGCCAGGGCCGACCGGAGCGCCTGGCGCAACCCGGTGGCGGCCACGGGGAAAGCGGTGGCGATCGAGGCGTCTCGTCATGACTTCGTCCGCGACAAGGACATCACCGTCGTCGACCTGGGGGCGCTCGGGGCGGAGGCGCCCGCGCCGCCGCCCGGCCTGGCCCGCTTCCCCGCGCCCGGCGAGGTCTGGCTCTCCCCGGCACTGAAAGAGCTGGCCGAGCAGCTGCCCGCCGACCAGCTCGCCGCCCGCTTCCCGGGCACCAAGGGCGTACTCGGCGAGGAGGCGCTGCTCTACCCGGGCGAGCTGGTCGCGGTCGTCGGTCACAAGCCGGACGCGCCCGAGCTGACCGCGCAGCGGAGCGACGACTGGATCATCGCCAAACCCCCGGTGAAGGTGGCGAGCCTGGCGGGGGAGCCGACGGAGGACGCCGAGGCCTACCAGGTGCTGGCGCTCATCGCCGGGGTGCTCATGGTCGTGCCGCTGCTGGTGTTCGGGGGCGCGGCGGCCCGGCTCACCGTGGCCAGGAGGGACCAGCGTCTGGCCACACTCAGGCTGGTCGGCGCCACGCCCGGCCAGGTGGTCGGGATGACCGTGGCCGAGGCGATGATCGTGGCCTTCGCGGGGGCGGTCACGGGCACGCTCGCCTACGCCCTGGCGGCGCCGCTGCTGGCCGGGATCCAGATCGGCGGCGGGCCGTGGTTCGTCTCCGACCTGTGGCCGAGCCCGCTGGTCCTGGGCGGGCTGCTGGTCGCGGTCCCGCTGCTGGTGGGGCTCTCGGCCGTGGTGGGGCTGCGGCGGGTCGTGGTCAGCCCGCTCGGGGTGGCCAAGCGGGAGACGCCTCCCGCCATGCGCTTCGTCAGGGTCGTCGCCCTGCTCGTGGTGCTCGCCGCCGTTCCGCTGCTGAGCCGGGGCAACGCCGTGGGCCCCATCGCGGTGGTGATCGGCCTGGCCTTTCTCTGCGTCAATCTGGTCGGCCCGTGGGTGGTCGGGATCATCGGCCGCGTCACGGCCAGGCGGGCGAACCGGCCCGCCCGGCTGCTGGCGGGCCGGCGGCTGGTGGACGATCCGCGCTCCGCGTGGCGCACGGTGAGCGGGGTGGCCATGACCGGCTTCGTCGCCGGGTTCCTCTGCCTGCTCAGTCCGGGCGTCTTCAACAGCAGCGGGGTTGCGGGGCAGCTCCAGGTAGCCGTCCCGGCGAATCAAGCGGCCGCCGTGGCCGAGCAGGCGCGTACCCGGCTGAAGGAGGCGGGGATCACGGCCACGGTCAAGCCGGTGAAGAAGGTCGTCGCCGTCGCTCTCGGCACCTCGGCCGACGCCGCGGCCATCGACCGGGCCCGTACGGCGCTGGCCGGGCTGGTTCCCGGGCACACGCCCACCACGGACGCCGACGACGGGCACTTCGGCGTCCAGATCCTGGCCGACATCCGCGCGGGCACGGTGGTCGTGCTGTCGGTGTCGTTCCTGGTCGCCATCGCCAGCGCCGGGATCACGGCCGCGTCGTCGATCCTCGACCGCCGCCAGACGTACGGGCTGCTGCGCCTGGCGGGCACGCCGCTGGAGGTGCTCGACAAGGCGCGCAGGGCCGAGACGCTCATCCCGCTCACGGTGATGGGCGGCGGCGCGATCCTGGTCGGCGCGTTCTGCGCGACGCCCTTCATGATCGGCGCGGTGAACTCGACCGGGGTGATCACACTGCTGGTCTGCGTCGGACTCGGCTTCGCCGGCGTGATCGGGGCAGGGGCACTGAGCAGACCCCTGCTCAACTCGGTCACCACCGACCCAGCTCCCCGCCCCGACTAGCACGGCGTTCACCGTCCTTTCGCTCCCCCGGAGGGGGCCACCCTCCAGGGGACCTTTGCCACGACAGACCTCCGGAGGGTCCCCAGCCGCCACGGACCGGTTTCTTCCGCTCCCCCGGAGGGGGTATCCCACCAAGGGGCCTCAGCCGCCACAGACCGTTACAGGGACCGAGACGGTCAATGGTCGCCAGCCGTCAGTTCAGAACCAAGTCGCGGATGATCGTCAGTGACCGCTCGTCCCGCGGCCCCATCACCAGCAGGCTGGTGACCGGGCTCTGGCGCCAGAGTTCGAGGCGTTCCTTGATCCGCCCCGGCGGCCCGACGAGCGAGATGCCGTCGGCCAGCTCGTCCGGGATCGCCTGGAACGCCTCATCCTTCTTCCCAGCCAGGTACAGCGCCTGGATGCGCTCTGCGGCCTCGGCGAACCCCATCCGGCCGATGATGTCGGCGTGGAAGTTGCGGTGCTTGGCGCCCATTCCGCCGATGTACAGCGTGAGCATCATCTTCACACCGTCGAGCGCGGCCCGTACGTCGTCGGAGATCACCACCATGACCATGGCCGCGACGTCGAAGCCCGGCGCGGCGCCCGACAGCGCCTCGCCGTACATCTCCTCGATCTTGGACGGGAAGGCGAACAGCGGGAGCCAGCCCTGGCCGAGCTCGGCGGCCAGGGCCACGTTCTTGGGTCCTTCCGCCCCCAGATAGAGGGGGATGTCGGGCCGCAGCGGGTGGGTGATGAGCTTGAGCGGTTTGCCCAGCCCGTCCGCCAGGGGGAGCGGGTAGTGCGGTCCGTCGCTGGTCACCGGCTCCTCGCGGCGCCAGACCTGGCGCATGATGTCGACGTACTCGCGGGTCCTGGTCAGCGGCTTGGCGAACGGCTGGCCGTACCAGCCCTCGACCACCTGGGGGCCCGATGCGCCGATGCCGAGCAGCAGCCGCCCGCCCGTGAGATGGTCGAGCGTCATCGCGGTCATCGCCGTGGTGACGGGCGGCCGGGCCGACATCTGGGCGATCGACGTGCCGAGCTTGATGCGCGAGGTCCGCGCGCCGTACCAGGCCAGCGGGGTGAAGACATCGCTGCCGTACGCCTCGGCGGTCCATATCGAGTCATAGCCGAGCCGCTCGGCCGTCAGGACGGTTTCGGTCGCGTCGTCCGCGTTGCGCTGCCAGTAGCCAAGCTGCAAGCCGAGCTTCATGTGACACCTCCGGAATTTAGTTCTATTACGGCCGCGGTGGAGCCGGGTGTCAATGCATGATCTTCCGGGGAAATCCTCCTCGTGGTTAACGTTCTGTGTCGACTCGCTTGCGCGCTGCTGTTTCTTTCGGCAGGGGTGCTGCCCGTGATTCGTCCGGCGGTGGCCTCCGGGGCAAGCCGGCCGAACATCGTCATGGTGATGGCGGACGACCTGGAGTACGGGGCGCTCTCCTACTTTCCCGCGATTGACCAGCAGCTGGTGCAGCAGGGCGCCTCGTTCGAGCGGTTCTTCGTGTCCAACTCCTGGTGCTGCCCATCGCGCACGACGATCCTGCGCTCCCAGTACGTCCACAGTCATGGCGTGCTGACCAACACCGCGCCGGAAGGCGGCTTCGACCGCTTCCACACCCTGGGTCTGGAACAGTCCACGATCGGTACCTGGATGCAGCAGGTCGGCTACCGCACGGCGCTGATGGGCAAGTTCCTCAACCACTATCCGGGCGGCACCGCCACGCAGACGTACGTGCCGCCCGGCTGGCATGAGTGGGACGTGCCCGTGCGCAACCTCTATCAGGAGTACGGCTACCGCCTCAACGAGAACGGCAACCTGGTCGACTACGGCTGGGGCGAACAGGATTACCTGTCCGACGTGCTGGCGGGCAAGGCCAGAGACTTCATCAACGCCGGCTCGGAGCCGTTCTTCCTCTATCTCGCCCCCATCGCGCCGCACAACCCGGCCAATCCCGCCGTCCGCAACATGGACGCGTTCCCCTGGTCGCAGGCGCCGCGCACGCCGTCGTTCAACCAGGCGGACGTGTCGGAGGAGCCGGAGTGGCTGCGATCGAGGCCGCTGATCTCGCCGGAGGGCATCGACGAGGTCGACGAGCGCTACCGCAGGAGGCTGCGGGCCATGCTCGGTGTCGACGACCTTGTCAACTCAGTGATCACCACCCTCCGCGACTCCGGCAAGCTCGACAACACCTACATCTTCTTCACCTCCGACAACGGCTTCCATCTGGGGACGCATCGCCTCCCTCAAGGCAAGACCACCCCGTTCGAGGAGGCCATCCATGTCCCGCTGGTGGTGCGCGGGCCGGGCATCGAGCCGGGCTCGAAGATCAACGAGATGACGGCGACGGTGGATCTGGCGCCCACGTTCGCCGCGCTCGGCGGGGCGGCGGTGCCGCCGTTCGCCGAAGGACGGTCGCTGGTGCCGCTGTTGGAGGGGAAGCACCCGTCGCCGTGGCGGCGGAACGTGCTGGTCGAGTTCAGCCGACCGGCCAACCGGTCGTCGGCCGCGCAGACGCCGGTGCCCTCCTATGAGGCATTGCGTACGGAGACGCACACCTACGTGAGGTACGTCACCGGCGAGATACAGCTGTACGACCTCACCCGAGATCCCTACGAGCTGCACAACCTCGCCCGGTTCGCGGACCCGGGACTGGTGCTGCAGCTCCAGGAGCGGCTGTCGAGGATGCACTCCTGCTCGGGCGCCGAATGCCTGGAAGCCGACTCAGCCGGCTGAGCAGGCGGCGGGGACCGGCAGGCGGCCCGCCCGGTAGGCGCTCGGGGGCACGCCCATCACCGCACGGAACTCCGCCGTCATGTGCGACTGGTCGTAGTAGCCCGCGTCGGCGGCCAGTGAGGCGCCCTCTTCGCGACACACCCTGGCCAGCACGCCACGGACCCGGCTGATCCGGGCGAACCGCTTGGGCGGGACACCGACGCCGCCCGTGAACAGGTTGCGCAGGTGCCGCTCACTCACCCCCAGCTCCCTGGCAACCGCGACCACCGGAGGCGCCGCCGCGACACCCACCAGGTCGCCACGATCCAGCGCTGCCACGCCCACCAGGTCGCCGCGGTCGAGCGCCGCCTCGGACGAGAGCAGCGCCGCCGCCGCGCCCACCAGGCCGGCGCGGTCCAGGTCGGCGGGCGACTGCGCGGCCAGCCGGTCAAGGAACGCCGCCTCCAGGCGCGCCATCACCCGCTCCGACCAGTCACTTCCCGTCACCATGCCCGTCAGCTCTTCGGCCAGCCGGTCCGCCCGTACCCCCCAAAGGTCCCGAAGCGGGACGACCTGGTCCACGAGCTCGCTCAGCGGCACCCCGAGCAGCGGCCGGGCGGTCCCCGGGCGCAGCCGTACCGTGACGCAGTGCGGCACGTCCTTGGGCACCAGGTACGACGCCCGCGTACGCGGCCCCAGCACGTACAGGCGCCCAGCTCCGTCCACCGTGCGGAAGGCCACCGTCGGCGTGGTGTCGGGCTCCCGGACGTGAATCCGCCGGGTTCCCAGGAGTGCTCCATCCATAGTGCCGATTCTTCCTATAACCGACGCCAGGTGCGCTGTCAGCCTGGCTGACATGATTCTGATCACCGGTGCCACGGGCACCATAGGCAGCCAGACCGCCCGCCTGCTCATCGAGCGCGGTGAGGCCGTACGGTCGATGACCCGGGACCTGTCCCGCTCGCCCGGCGGCGAAGCCGTCCAGGCCGACTTCGAAGACCCGCGATCGCTGCGGCGGGCGTTCGAGGGCGTGTCGGCCGCCCTCCTGCTGACCGGATTCGGCGGGCGGCTGAAGGAGCACGACCAGGCCATGATCGAGGCGGCCGTGGCGGCGGGCGTCAAGAAGGTGGTGAAGCTCTCGGCCATCGGCACGGGCGGCACCGACGACCCCGACGATGTCAGGTCGTGGCACGTGCCGGGCGAGGAGGCCATCAAGGCGAGCGGCATGTCGTGGACCATGCTGCGCCCGGCCGGCTTCGCCTCCAACTCGCTGGGCTGGGCGGAAGCCGTCAGGTCGGGCGGCCCGATCCCCAACTTCACCGGCGACGGCGTGCAGCCGATCATCGACCCGCGTGACATCGCGGCCGTGGCGGTGGCCGCTCTCACCACGAGCGCGCACGACTCGCGCACCTACGACCTCACGGGCCCGGACCTGCTCAGCGTCCCCGCCCAGGTGGCGATCCTGGCCAAGGTGCTCGCCCGCCCGCTGGAGACCGTCGAGATCCCCATCGAGGCGGCCAAGGAGCAGATGCTCGCCTCGGGCGCCGATCCGAGCCTGGTCACGGTCGCGGCGACGGGCTGGACCATGCTCAAGGAGGTGGGCTGGCCGCAGCTCTCGGACGACGTCCAGTCGGTGCTGGGCCGCCCGGCCACCTCCTACGAGTCCTGGGTCCAGGACCACCGGGCCGCCTTCAGCTAAAACCCTGGAGCGAGGGGTAGGCGTGGGCGAGGTGCTCGGCGACCGCGTTCGCGGCCTCGTCGGGATCGCCCGCCCGTACGGCCGTGAGGATGCGTTCGTGGTCGGCGCGCAGCACGGACGTGTCGCCGAGCCGCGTCACCGCCTCCACCGCGTAGCGTCTCATCGAGTCGCGCAGGGACCGCATGATGGCCGCGATCAGCCGGTTCCCCGACGCGTCGGCCAGCGCGCAGTGGAAGGCGGTGTCGTGCTCGACGAACTCCTCGGCCGACGTCGCCGCGTCCATGCCCGCCAGGGCCGTGGCGAGGCCGGAGGTGTCGGATCCGGCCGAGGCGGCGCGGGCCGCCGCCCAGCGTTCGATCATCAGCCGGGTGTCGATCACCTCGCGCAGCTCCAGGCTGGCCAGTCCCAGATGCAGCCTGAGCAGATCGGTGAGCGCCGTGTCGGGGCGGGAGGTCAGCACCGCCCCGGCGTCCGGCCCCCGCCCCACCTGCGACGACACCACGCCGAGCGTCTCCAGCACGCGCATGGCCTCCCGTACCGACGAGCGGCTGACCCCCAGCTGCTCGGCGAGGCTGCGCTCGGCGGGCAGCCGGTCGCCCGCTTTGAGACCGTCTTCGGCGATGCGCCGTTCGATCTGTGCGATGACGTCCTCGAACGTACGGGTCCGCCGGACGGGCTGCCAGTCGGCCACCGTTGTCCCCCTCGTGCGGCTTCGATATGGTCTGACCATACTGTGGTCAGACCATACATCGGAAGGAGAGCCGTGCGAGTCGCCCTGTTCATCACGTGCGTGAACGACACGCTCTTCCCCGGCACCGGCAAGGCCGTCGTGTCGCTCCTGCGCAGGCTCGGCTGCGAGGTGGACTTTCCCACCGCCCAGACGTGCTGCGGCCAGATGCACGTCAACACCGGCTACCGCGAGGAGGGCGTACGGCTGGCGCGCCGCTTCACCGAGGTGTTCGCCGGATACGACGCGGTCGTCGCGCCGTCCGGATCGTGCGCCGCCATGGTGCGCGAGCAGTATCCCAAGCTGGTACGGCAGGGGAGCAGGGGAGCGGCGGCGATCGCCGAGGTCGCGCCCAAGGTCTACGAGCTGTCCGAGTTTCTGCTCGACGTCCTCAAAGTCGACGACGTAGGCGCATATTTCCCGCACCGGGTGACGTATCACCCGACGTGTCACTCGCTGCGCGGGCTCCACCTCGGCGACCGTCCGACCAGGCTCCTCCAGAACGTCCGGGGCCTGGAGCTGGTCCCGCTCCCGGCGGCCGAGGAGTGCTGCGGCTTCGGCGGCACGTTCTCGGTCAAGAACCCGGCCGTCTCCGCCGCCATGGGCGCCGACAAGGCGCGCAGCGTGCTCGATACGGGCGCGGAGGTGCTGTGCGCGGCCGACAACTCGTGCCTGATGCACATCGGCGGCACGCTCAGCCGCCAGCGGACCGGTGTCCGGGTCATGCATCTCGCCGAGATCCTCGCCTCCACCGAAGAGGGCGGTGCCCAATGAGCGCGACATTCCTCGGCATGCCAGGAAATTTCCCGAAAAATGCGGCGGAGGCCGTACAGAACTCCCAGCTCCGCTACAACCTCCGCAAGGCCACGCACACCATCCGCGGCAAGCGCGCGAACGTCGTCAGCGAGCTCCCCGACTGGCAGGAGCTCCGCGCGGCCGGCAAGGCGATCAAGGACGACACCCTCCGCCACCTCGACCGCTACCTCATCCAGCTGGAGGAGGCCGTGACCAGGGCGGGCGGCCACGTCCACTGGGCCCGCGACGCCGACGAGGCCAACCGCATCG
The DNA here is from genome assembly GCF_040680095.1 of Nonomuraea sp. NPDC052129. NCBI lineage: Bacteria > Bacillati > Actinomycetota > Actinomycetes > Streptosporangiales > Streptosporangiaceae > Nonomuraea > Nonomuraea sp. NPDC052129. The sequence continues at coordinate 136,373 of NZ_JBFAVX010000017.1, forward strand.
TCACCCGGCTGATCCAGGCCACGGGCGAGAGCGAGGTGGTCAAGGTCAAGTCGATGGCAACCCAGGAGATCGGCCTCAACGAGGCGCTGGCCGCGCAGGGCATCACCGCCTACGAGACCGACCTGGCCGAGCTGATCGTGCAGCTTGGCGACGACTTCCCGAGCCACATCCTGGTGCCCGCGATCCACCGCAACCGGGCCGAGATCCGCGAGATCTTCCTCGACAAGATGCGCCCGGTCCCGGCGGACCTCACCGACGAGCCGCGCGCGCTGGCCGAGGCCGCCCGGCTGCACCTGCGCGAACGCTTCCTCAAGAGCAAGGTCGCCGTCTCCGGCGCCAACTTCATGATCGCCGAGACCGGCACGCTGGTGGTGCTGGAGTCCGAGGGCAACGGCCGGATGTGCCTCACGCTGCCGGAGACCCTGATCAGCGTGGTCGGCATCGAGAAGCTGCTGCCCTCCTGGCGCGACCTCGAGGTCTTCCTGCAGCTGCTGCCGCGCAGCTCCACCGGCGAGCGCATGAACCCCTACACCAGCATGTGGACCGGCTCGGCCGAGGGCCAGGACTTCCACCTGGTGCTCCTCGACAACGGCCGCACGAACGTGCTCGCCGACGAGGTGGGCCGCCAGGCGCTGCGCTGCATCCGCTGCTCGGCCTGCCTGAACGTCTGCCCGGTCTACGAACGCGCGGGCGGCCACGCCTACGGCTCGGTCTACCCGGGCCCGATCGGCGCCATCCTCACCCCGCAGCTCAGGGGGATGTCGTCGGAGCTGGACGCCTCGCTGCCGTACGCCTCCAGCCTCTGCGGCGCCTGCTACGAGGTGTGCCCGGTCGCGATCGACATCCCCGAGGTGCTCGTGGACCTGCGCGCCAAGGTCCGCCACGCGCCGGCCGAGCGGGCGGGCATGCGGGTCGCGGGCTGGATACTCAACGACGAGGTACGGCTGGCGAAGGCGCAACGCCTGGCCACCCGCTTCCGCAAGGTGGTGCCGAAACGCCTGCCGGGCCCCCTGTCGGCCTGGACCGACACCCGGGACCTGCCGGAGATCCCGGAAGAATCATTCAGAGACTGGTGGGAGCGGAATGAGCGCGCGTGACGAGATCCTGGCCAGGGTCCGCCGAGCCGTGGCAGGCGCCCCCGAGGTGACGATCCCGCGCGGTTACCGTACGGCCGCGCAGGTAGATGACCTCGTGGGGCTGTTCGCCGAGCGGGTGGACGACTACCGTGCCGTCGTGCACGTGCTGCCCGCGGCCGAGGTGCCCGGCAAGGTGGCCGAGCTGGTGGCCGGCCGCCGGATGGTCGTGCCCGACGGGCTGCCGGCCGAGTGGCAGGTGCCCGGTGCCGTCGCGGGCGGCTCCGTGGCCGAGCTGGACGCCGCCGACGGGGTGATCACCGGCTGCGCGGTGGCCATCGCCGAGACCGGCACGATCGTCCTCGACTCGGGCCCCGGCCAGGGCCGCAGGGCGCAGACCCTGGTGCCCGACTACCACCTGTGCGTGGTCCGCGCGGACCAGATCGTGGCCGGCGTGCCCGAGGCGGTCGCCCGGCTCGACCCGGTCCGCCCGCTGACCTGGATCAGCGGCCCGTCGGCCACCAGCGACATCGAGCTCAACCGGGTCGAGGGCGTACACGGGCCGCGGACGCTGGAAGTGATCATAAGTACCTGATGACCGCCGCCGCGTCCGAGATCTCCGGGCTGAACCACAGCTCGGCGTCCGTCATGGTCGCGGCTCTGGTCAGCGCGGAGTCCGCGCGCTCCGGCACCGGATCCTCCACCCCCCAGCCGCGCAGCTCCTCGGGGGCGGTGGCCAGCTGTGTGCCGCCTCCGCCGCCGATCCACATGGGCTTGGTCACCTCGCCCGGCATCAACACCGCGTGCACCCTGCCCTCCCGCAGGGCGTGCGCGACCTCGGCCAGCCCGGTGGGCCCGCCGGTCTCCCGGTAGCGGTCGAGCAACTCCGCCCGTCGCCGGCCGAGGTAGGAGTCGAGCGCGGTCTCGACGTCTCGTTCGAACTGCTCGTGGTCGGCGCGGCTGCCGTGTTCGACCATCATCACGCGGTCCACGGACTTCGTACCGAGATGATCGCAGACCAGCGAACGCGACTTCGGGTCGCCGGCCACCACGACGAGTTCGAGGCCGAGCCGCCGGACCTGTTCGTCGATCTCGTGCGCGACGACCTTCGCGCTCTCCTCCCACGCCTCCTCCATGTCGCGCTCGAACCGCTTCCGCGACCAGCCACCCCAGCTGGTCCTGTGCAGCGGCCACGGGGTGGGCTCCACGGTGGGCCGGCGGGGCGAGCCGCTGCCGAAGACGGCCAGCTCGGTGCCCGCGTGGTCCACGATGGCCCGCAGGTGCGGCACGTTCTCTCCGCGCAGCATCAGCATGGGCGTGACCAGCGGCAGCGGGCTGTACGCGGCCAGCTCCGGCGCCTCGGCGAGCGTCTCCGCCAGCACCACGTCGCCATGGGTGGCGAACATCACCCGTGCGGCCACCGACCCCGCCGCCTCCGACTCCAAAGCGTCGAGCGTGTCCGGGTCCACCTCGCCGCGCAGCTGGGCGCGCAGGTCACGCCAGTGCCTCTCGCGGTCGCGCCCGGCGAGGGTGCTCAGATAGACCGAGGCGTACGGCCCGCGGCGTTCATAGAGCGGCCGGATGAAGTCGAGCCGCACCACTCACCACCTCCGCTTCTCCATGCTGAGCCCGAGCGCCTCCGTGGCCTGCCCAATGGTGTGGTACTGCCGCTCCGGGAGCGAGTGCAGCAGCTCCAGCACCTCGTCGGGCGCGCGCCGATGCTCGGCGTGCCGCAGCAGGTCCTCCCTAGATGAGGGGAAAGAGGTGTCATTGACCCATTCGAAGAGCTCGGCGCCCTCGGCGTGCGTGGGTTCCATGGTGGTCACTCCTCTCTAAGGCGACCTACCCCCGCCTTCATGGGCAAACATCGCGGCTGTGTACCCTGCCGAGGGTGTTCGATCCCGGTGTGAGAATCACCACCGCGCGGCTCGTGCTCCGGCCCTTCGGCATCTCGGACGCCGACCGGATCCGCTCGATCGTGCAGTCCGGTGCCCAGTTCCTGCCGCCCGGCACCCCCGGCAAGGCGTCGGGCATCGCGCAATGGCTCAAGTCCGGCGTGCACGAGCTGCGTCGCTCCGGGCAGGGCGTGCACCTGGCGATGGCCGACGCCGACGACCGCGTCGTGGGCGCCATCAGCTTGTTCAAGACCTCGTGGGGCGCGGGTACGACCGAGGTCGGCTACGGCGTGCACCCCCTCTACCGGGGCCGCGGGTTCGCGCCCGAAGCCGTACGCGGGCTGGTCGAGTGGGTGTTCGCCACCACGGAGCTGCGCAGGATCGACCTGACGGCCAACCTCGACAACCTGGCCTCGCTACGCGTCGCACAGAAAGCGGGCTTCACCTGGGAAGGCGTGCTCCGCGACGCCGCGATGGAGGACGACGGGCCGCATGATCTGGTGATGTTCGGCCTGCTGCGCGGCGACAGCCGCGTCCCGTCCGACACGCTGCCCCGCACCGAGTTGCGTACCCGGCGGCTGCTGCTCAGACAGCCGGCCGAGGCCGACGTGGCGGATCTGGCGGCCACGGGCGCCGACCCGCTCACCCAGGCCGAGACCGGGCTGCCGCGCGGCTACACGCAGGCGGACGCCCGCGCCTTCATCGGCGCCGCCGAGCGGATCCGGACCAGGGGACAGGGGATCGCCTACACCGTGGCGGAGCTGGCCGGCGGCCGTTTCGTGGCGAACGTGGACCTCAGGGACGCCGACTGGGTCAACAGATCGGCGGAGGTCGGCTACATGACCGCGCCCTGGGCCCGCGGCCAGGGGTACGCGGGGGAGGCCGTGCTGGCGATCGCCCGCTGGCTGTTCGTCACGCAGGGCTTCGGACGGCTGCAACTGCGGGCGGCGGTCACCAACATGGCCTCGCGGCGGGTGGCGGAGAAGGCGGGCTTCGTCCGGGAGGGCGTGGCGCGCAACGCGCTCCACGGGCGTGACCTGGTCGTCTACAGCCTCACACCGGCCGATCTGGCGTGACGGATCTCACCGGTCCGGCCGGGCAGGACGGGGTGGTTCGTGCGGACAGGCACACCGGACAGGCGTTCGTACCCTTTGTGAAACGCCGCGGCACCCGTCACCCTTAGTGGTGAGGCGGTGGTGCGCATGATCACAGTGGTCGGGTGGGACGGATCGGAGCTGTCGGCCAGGGCGGTCGAGCGGCTACGCGGGGCGACGCTCGTGGTGGGGCCGGACGCCATCATCGGGCAGCTCAGGCTGACCGCTTCGGTCGTGGCCGACGGGTCGCTGCTCCAGACCCTCGACAGCCACTTCGAACAGGGCGAGGGCGCCGCCGTGGTCGTCGCCGAGGGTGATCCCGGCTTCTTCGGCGTGGTGCGCAGGCTGCGCGCCCACGGGCTCAAGCCCGACGTACTGCCCGCCACCTCGCTCGTCACCCGCGCCTTCGCCTGCGCCGGGCTCAACTGGGAGGACGCGCTCGTCGTCGCCCCGGCCGGCCCGCACCAGCTCAACCGGGTCGTCAACGCCTGCCGGGCGCACCCCAAGGTGGCCCTGCTGGTCGCGCCCGGCGTCGGGCCCGGCGACATCGCCCGCGAGCTGGCTCCGACGACCCCGCGCGAGCTGATCGTCTGCGAGGACATCGGCGGACCTGACGAACGGGTCACCCACAGCCGCATGGGCGAGGCCACCACCCGGCCGTGGAAGGACCCCGACGTGGTGCTCGTCATCGACCCCCTCCACCAGGCCAGGGAGCCCGGCTGGGTGGCGGGCGCGCAGCCGGGACCGGCCGAATGGGCGTTGCCGTTCGAGAGCTCGATCCCGGCCGAGGTCAGGGCGTACATCCTGGCCAAGCTCGGCCCCCGGCTCGGCGACCTGGTCTGGGACGTGGGCGCGGGCTCCGGCGAGATCGCCGTCGAGTGCGCCCGGCTCGGCGCGGCCGTCGTGGCCGTCGAGCGGGACGAGGCGGCCTGCGCCCGGCTGCGCGCCACCGTACTCGAACACGGCGTCAAAGTGGCCCTGGCCAGGGGACAGGCGCCACCCGCGCTCGAACCGCTGCCCGACCCCGACGCCGTCTTCATCGGCGGGGGCGGGGCCGACGTCATCGTGGCCTGCGCCGCCCGCCGGCCGCGCACGCTGGTCTGCGCGCTGAAGACGGTCGAACGGGTCTCCGCGGTGCTCGACCGGCTCCGCGAGCACGGCTATCGTGCCGAGGGCACGCAGATAATCGCCTCAAAGCTCACCATTCAGCCGGACGGATCGCATAGCCTGGCCGCGGCCGACCCTGTCTTCGTCGTACACGCGACCCCCTCGCGTGTGGCGTGACCTGTTTCAACCGGCACGCATCGGTTATCCTCGCGTGTCTTGCCTACGCACCGGAGATTCCCTCAATGAAGCCCCCGCTCCTGCTCATCGGGCAGGGCTCGAACGATGACGCCGACTCCGCCGAGTTCGGCCGGTTCGTCCACAGGCTCCGATGCCGCCTGGACCAGCGGGCCGCCGACGTCTCCGGAGGCTATCTGGAGCGCGCCACGCCACGGGTGAGCGAGTCCGTCGCCTCCCTGGTCGCCCGGGGTCACCACCGTCTGGTGGCGCTGCCGCTGAGCCTCAGCCGGGTGGGCGCGGAGTTCCCCGCCGCCATGGCCAGGGTGCAGGAACGCCACCCGACCCTCATGTGCGACTACGGCCGCCCGCTGGGCCCCGACCCTCGCGTGCTCGCGCTGCTGGCCGAGCGCCTCAACGACGCCGCCACCGAGATGCCCAAGCTGCGCCCGCTGGAACTGGTCGGCGGCCGGCCGCGGCTGCGGGCCGTCGACTCGGCGACCACCGAGCTTCCCCTCCATGTCGAGCCGGGGGAGACCGCGGTCGTCCTGGTCGGCGAGGGCTCCACCGATCCGGCGGCCAACGCCGAGATCCACCGCGTCTCGCGGCTGTTCTGGGAGACGCACGCCTACGACTTCATGACGGTCGAGACCGCCTTCGTCTCGGTCACACCGCCCGGAGTGCCCGGCGGGCTCGAGCGCTGCCGCCGGCTGGGCGCCAAGCGGGTGATCGTCGTCCCGTACCTGCTGTTCGCGGGCGGGATGCTGGAGCGCGTGTGGGCGCAGGCGCTGGCCTACGGCGCCGGCCACCCCGATCTCGACATCCGTTGCGCCGAGGTGATCGGCGACTGCGAGACCCTGGCCGATGTCGTCATCGACCGTTACGAGGAAGCGCTCCAACTGGTCCCCTGACCCCTACTCGGAGGTAAGCCGTGCTCGCTGAGACGCTCGCCGCGATTCGCCCCGCCGACCCGCGCGCCATCGCCGACGCTCGGGCCTACCAGGACCGCCTCACCAAGCCGCGCGGCTCGCTCGGCGCCCTGGAAGAGGTCGCGGTACGTCTGGCGGGCGCCGCGGGCACCACCCCGCCGCCCATGCCGACCCCGGCGGCCCTGGCCATCTTCGCGGCCGACCACGGTGTCCACGCCCGGAACGTCACCCCGTGGCCGCAGGAGGTCACGATCCAGATGGTGGCCAATTTCCTGTCGGGCGGCGCGGTGGCCAACGCCTTCGCCAAGCAGGTCGGCGCGACGGTGACCGTGGTCGACGTGGGCGTCGCGGCGGACCTGCCCGACGCTCCGGGCCTGGTGAAGCGGAAGATCGGCTACGGTACGGCCGACCTGGCGGCGGGGCCGGCCATGACGGTGGATCAGGCCGTACAAGCTCTGGAAGCCGGTATCTCGGTGGCCCGCGACCTGGTGGCGGGCGGCGCCCGCTGCCTGATCACCGGCGACATGGGCATCGCCAACACCACCGCCTCCGCCGCGCTGATCTCCGCCTTCACCGGCCGGGACCCGGCCGACGTGACGGGCCGGGGGACCGGGATCGACGACGAGACGCACGCCCGCAAGGTGAGCGTGATCCGTGAGGCGCTGCGCGTGAACGGCGTCAACTCCGTCATGTCCCTGCCCAACGACGCCCTGCGGGCCCTGGCCGCCGTGGGCGGGTTCGAGCACGCGGCGCTGGTGGGCTTCATCCTCGGCGGCGCCGCGGCCCGCGTGCCGCTGATCCTCGACGGGGTCATCGCCGGGGCGGCCGCCCTCGTGGCGGCTGCGCTCGACCCCGCCGCGCTGGACCACTGCGTCGCCGGGCACCGCTCGGCCGAGGTGGGCCACACCGCCGCCCTCGGGCACCTCGGCCTGCGCCCCATGGTGGACCTGGAGCTGCGGCTGGGGGAGGGCACCGGTGGGCTGCTCGCCTACCCGCTCGTCTGCGCCGCCGTACGCGTCATGCACGAGGTCGCCACCTTCGACTCGGCGGGAGTGACCGAAAAACACGTGTGATGATGGGGCCATGTCGAGATACGGCCCCATGTACGGCCCCGATATCACCTTCCTCGGTGTCGAGCGGTGCGACGTCGGCGACCCCGCGACGTACGCGGGGGCCGACGTCGTGATCATCGGGGCTCCGTTCGACGGCGGCACCTCCAACCGTCCCGGCGCCAGGTTCGGCCCGATGGCCCTGCGCCAGGCCTGCTACCTGCCGCACGACGGCTCCAGGCCCAGCCTGGCGCTGCGCGTCGACGCGCTGCGGGACCTGCGCGTGCTCGACGCGGGCGACGTCGAGTGCTACTCCGGCGACGTCGAGTCCTCGCTGGCCGCCATCGAGGACGCGGTCCACCGCGTCGCCGTCTCCGGGGCCGTGCCGCTCGTCCTGGGCGGCGACCACACGGTCGCGCTGCCCGACGCCAGGGGCACCTCCAGGGCGTACGAGCCGGGCCGGACCTCGATGATCCACTTCGACGCGCACGCCGACACGGGCAACATCGCCTTCGGCCACCTGTACGGCCACGGCCAGCCCATGCGCCGTCTCATCGAGTCCGGCGCCATCCGCGGCGACCGGTTCCTGCAGATCGGGCTGCGCGGCTACTGGCCGGGTCCCGAGACGCTCGGCTGGATGGCCGAGCAGAACATGCGCTCGTACGAGATGACCGAGATCGTCACCCGAGGGCTCGAAGAGTGCCTGACGGAGGCGTTCGGCATCGCGCTCGACGAGTGCGACCAGATCTTCCTGTCCGTCGACATCGACGTCTGCGACCCCGGTCACGCCCCCGGCACGGGCACCCCCGAGCCCGGCGGACTGTCGGCCAGGCAGCTCCTCGACTCGGTCCGGCGGATCTGTTATGAACTGCCGGTGGCCGGTATGGAGGTGGTCGAGGTGGCTCCGCCGTACGATCACGCGGACATCACCGCGTTCCTCGGGAACCGGGTTATCCTTGAGGCGCTGTCAGCGATGGCCAGACGCCGGAAGGACGATAATGGCGGGCCCCGCTGGGATCCTCACCAGCCGCTTCTTGACGGCCGATAAATCTCTCGGTAAGACCCGGTAGGTTTACCTCTTAACACACCAAGCTTCGCGAACGGGAGATTCCCCAGCATGGGCCCCTACCTCCTCGGCCTGCGGCTTTCCGGGCGCAGGGTCCTCGTCGTGGGCGGCGGGCGCGTCGCGCAGCGGAGGGTGCCGGCGCTGCTGGAGGCAGGCGCCGAGGTCACCGTGGTGTCCACGAGCGTCACGCCCGCGCTCGACGACCTGATCGCCTCCGGCCGGGTCACCTGGCACGCCCGCCCCTACGAGGTCGGCGACTGCGACGGCGCCTGGCTCGTCCAGGCGTGCACCGACGACAAGTCCGTCAACACCGCCGTCGCGGCCGAGGCCGAGGCCAAGCGGATCTGGTGCGTGCGAGCCGACGACAAGGACGCCTCCGCCGCCTGGACGCCCGCCTCCGGGCGGGTGGACGAGATCACCGTGGCCGTGACCGCCGGCGGCGACCCGCGCAGGGCGGCCGGCATCAGGGACGCGGTCGTGGGCGCGCTGCGCGACGGCACGGTCGACGCCCGCCGCAGCCGCACCAAGCCCGTCGGAGTGGCCCTGGTCGGCGGCGGCCCCGGCGATCCCGGGCTGATCACCGTGCGCGGCCGGCAGCTCCTCGCGCAGGCCGACGTCGTGGTCGCCGACCGGCTCGCGCCCCGCGCCCTGCTCGACGAGCTGGCGCCCGACGTCGAGCTCATCGACGCCGCCAAGGTCCCCTACGGCAGGTCGCTGTCGCAGGAGACCATCAACGAGCTGCTCGTCGACCGGGCCAGGCAGGGCAAGTTCGTGGTCCGGCTCAAGGGCGGCGACCCGTTCGTGTTCGGGCGCGGCGGCGAAGAGATGATCGCCTGCGCCCAGGCGGGCATCCCGGTGCTCGTGGTTCCCGGCATCACCAGCGCCGTGGCGGTGCCCGCCTCGGCCGGGGTTCCGGTGACCCATCGCGGGGTCAGCCAGGAGTTTCACGTGATCTCCGTGCACGTCGCGCCGGACGACGCCCGGTCGACCGTCGACTGGCCGGGGCTGGCCCGTTCGCAGGGCACGCTGGTGCTCATGATGGCCGTCGAGAGGCTGGCGAAAGTGGCCGAGGCACTCCTGAGAGATGGACGCCCTCCGGAGACTCCCGTAATGGTGGTACAGGACGGTACTCTTCCGACCCAGCGGGCGGTTGTGGCTCCACTTTCCAGCGTGGCCGACCGCGTGTCCGCGGCTGGTATACGGCCGCCGGCGATCGTCATCGTCGGCGACGTCGTAAGGGTCGGCCAGGAGGTCGAGATGGTCAGAGCGGAGCGCCTGCCGTGAACACGGCCATGGATGACGGGCGGCAGGAGTCGCCTGGGGAGCAGACGTTGAGCTTCCGCGCCTTCACGGACGAGTCCGCGGCGCCGGCGGCGGCATCCGCGGCTGACGAGGAGGCCCCGGTCCCGGCTTCGGCCTCGGCCGGGGAGTCGCCCGGCGAGCCGGCGGACCCTGGGGCGTCGCCGTCCGGCGACGAGCCGTCTGACGAGGGCGACGAGCCCTCTGATGAGGCTGAGGTGTCGTCTGACGAGCCCTCCGACGAGGCTGAGGCTCCCTCTGACGAGCCATCGTCTGATGAGCCTGAGGCGCCGTCTGACGAGGAGGCTCTTGGCGGCGCCGAGGCGTCTTTTGACGAGGAGCCTTCGGGCGATGCCGAGGCGTTGTCGGAGGCTGAGGCGTGGGCCGAGTTGGTGGAGTCGGCCGCGTTGGCCGATCCCGGGGGCGATGAGCCCGCGGACGACGACCTTCGCCTCGCTGGTGACGAGCCTGAGGGGTCGGCGGATGTCCGCCCGGAGCCGTCCGCGTGGCACTTCCCGGACCCGCAGGCCGAACAGGGCTCGGACGACCTGCGGGCCGGACAGGACCCGGACGACGCGCGGGCCGAACAAGTCTCGGACACGCAGGCCGTACACGCTGGGCCCGCTGAGCCGGTCGAACCTGCTGAGCCCGTCGGTGCGGAGCAAGCCGCAGCTGAGCGGCTCCCCGCCCGGCGGGTCGAGCCGCTGCCTCCCGAGATGGTCGCCGCGCTGACGGCGGCGCTCGACGCGCTCCGCGAGAGCGTGTCCGACCTGCGGTTCGGTCTGGACCTGCCGGGCGCGGCCGAGGCCAGGCAGGCCCGCGCCGACCTGCTCGCCCAGCTCAAGGACTACGTGCTCCCGAGAGTACGGACGAACACCGCGCCCGCCCTCATCGTGGTCGCGGGCTCGACCGGCGCGGGCAAGTCCACGCTGGTCAACTCCCTCGCCGAGAAGAACATCTCCCGCACCGGCGTACGACGGCCCACCACCGGCATCCCCGTGCTGGTCTGCCACCCGGACGACCGGCAGTGGTTCACCAAGGGTGACCTGCTCGGCGGCATGCGGCGGATCGACAAGCCGTCGCCCGAGGACGGGATCGGCAGCCTCGTCGTGGTCGCGACCGAGAAGCTGCCGCAGGGCGTCGCGCTGCTCGACACCCCCGACATCGACTCGGTCGTCGAGGAGCACCACGAGATCGCCCACCGCATGCTCGACGCCGCGGACCTGTGGATCTTCGTGACCACCGCCGCCCGCTACGCCGACGCCCCCGCCTGGAACCTCCTGCGGCTGGCCAAGGAGCGCGGTGCCCGGCTGGCCATCGTGCTCTCACGGGTCCAGCCCAAGGCGCGTGAGGTCGTGCTGAAGCACTTCATCCGGATGCTCACCGAATACGGCTTGGGCGAGGTCGACCGGTTCGTCATCGGCGAGGCGAAGGTCGTCGACGGCCGGCTGCCCGATCATGAAATGACCGATCTGCGCCTCTGGCTGGCCGAGCTCTCCGTCGACGAGGACCGCCGCGCGCAGGCCGTACACGAGACGCTCAACGGTGTGCTCGACAGTTTCCGTACCCGCGTCCCCGCCCTGGCCAGGCATCTGGAGGGGCAGGTCGCGTTCCGCACCGAGCTGCGCGCGGACGTGGAGGCGGCCTACATGAGCGCGCTCGCCGAGATCGACAAGGCGACCAGGAACGGCATGCTCGTCCACGGTGAGGTGCTGGCCCGCTGGCAGGACTTCGCCGGGTCCGGTGACCTCATGCGCACGATCCAGTTCCGCAAGCGGGGCAGGTCGGGCAGGCAGGCGCCCGAGCGCGTCACGGCGTTCCGCGCGGCGCTGCGCGCCGGTCTGGAGTCGGTGATCGTCGCCGCCGCCCACCGCGCCGCCGAGGAGGTGGTCGCCCGCTGGCGGCACCGCTCGGAGGTGGGCGGCACGATCGGGGCGGGCCTCGAACGGCCTTCCGACGAGCTCGTACGGCATGCCACCCGGGCCATCTCCGCCTGGCAGGAGCACGTCACGGAGCTCGTACGCACGGAGGGTGTGGCCAAGCGGTCGGTGTCCAAGTTCGTCTCGTTCGATGCCGACTCGCTATCGTTGATCTTCATGGTTGCGATGTTCAGCGGCGGCACCGTCGAAGGCGTGCCGCACCGGCTGGTCAATGCCCTGCTCGGCGCCGAGTCGCTGCGCGGCATCGGCGCCAAGGCACTCAGTGACCTGCGAGCCAGGATCGGCATGCTGTTCGACGAGGAATCCATGCGTTACGTGCAAGCGCTCGACTCGGCCGGGATACCCGACGAGTCCACCGCGACTCGCCTCTACCAGGCGACGTACAACCTCGAGGTCGCTCGATGACCGCCGTCACCACCAGGCCGGGCCTGGCTCCGCGGCTGACCGCGCTGACCAAGATCGTTGAGCTCGGGCCGGGGCGGCTCGACCAGAAGGTGCTCTCCGAGGCGAGCGCGTTGCTGACGCGGGCCGGTGACCGGCTCAAGCTGTCGTCGGAGCACACCGTGGTCGCCCTCGCCGGTGGCACCGGCAGCGGCAAGTCGTCGCTGTTCAACGCGATCTCCGGGCTTGAGCTCTCGCCGACGGGCGTACGCAGGCCCACCACGGCCCGTACCCACGCCTGCGTGTGGGGGCTGGAGGGCGCCGCGCCGCTGCTCGACTGGCTGCAGATCCAGTGGCGCCACCGCTTCGCCCGCGCCAGCGCGCTGGACAAGGGTGAGAGCCAGCTCCACGGGCTGATCCTGCTCGACCTGCCCGACCACGACTCGATCCGGGCGCTCACCGACACCGAGGCCGACCGGCTCATCGGCCTGGCCGACCTGGTGGTGTGGGTGCTCGACCCGCAGAAGTACGCCGACGCCTCCACACACCGGCGCTACGTCACCGACCTGGCCGGGCATGACGCGATGACCGTGTTCGCGCTCAACCAGGCCGACAAGCTGTCCACCGAGGAGCTCGCCGAGCTGGTCATCGACCTCAACGACCTGCTCCGCCGCGAAGGCGTCGAACATCCCAGCGTGGTGCCCACCTCGGCGGTCAGCGGCCGGGGCATCGACAGCCTCAAGAGCGTCATCTCGGGCGCGGTCTCCCGGCGGCGGGCGGCCATCCACAAGATCGAAGCCGACCTGCGCCGGCTGGAGCGGCGCCTCACCGAGACCATGCCGGTCGGTGAGGCCCTCTCCGCGCCGGCGTCGGTCGACGAGGCCCGCAGGCTCGGCCTGACGGACGCGCTCTGCGACGCCGTGGGCGTTCCGGCCGTGGGCGAGGCCATGGAGAACGTCTACGCCGAGCGGTCGAGCCGCTGGGTGGGCTGGCCGTACCCGCGCTGGCTGGCCAAATTTCGTCCGGACCCGCTCAAGTCGCTGCGCCTGGAGGATGTCAGCGACGAGATCCGCGGCATCACGACCGGCTCGGTGAGCGCGCAGGCCGCCGAGGTGTCCAACGCCGTCCAGGCACTCGCCGACGGGCTGTCGGTCGGGATGCACCCGGTGTGGCGAACGGCGGTGCACCGTGCGGCCCGCTCCCGCTCCAGCCAACTGCCCAAGGTGCTGACCGAGGACCTCACGGAGGTCGCGCCGGAGCTCGACCGGGTGCCGGGTTGGTGGCGGATCCTGAAGATCTGGCAGTACTTCCTGGTCGGCGCCTTCGTCGGCGGACTCGCCTGGCTGGCGGTGGGGCTGACCGTCCCCGGCCAGCTCCCCGCGTCTCTCCAACTGCTCGGCGACAGCGCCGCGCTGCCTTGGGTGGGGCTGATGATGGCCTCCGTACTGGGGTTGGGGGCGCTGTCGGGCATCGCGTCACGCAACTTCGTCGTACTCGGGGCATCGAGGGAACGCGAACGCCTGGAACGGGAGATGCGCCGTCGGGTGGCGGCGGTGTCGGAGACCATGGTGGTGGAGCCGGTGGAACGCGAACTGGGCCGCCACCACGCCTTCTACAGCGCCATGCGTGGGCTGTCCGGCTGACTCCTCTGCGGGCTGGGCGGCTTTTCTCTCACGGTGCTTTGTGTGGTCGGCTTTTGGAGCGCCTCGCCTGGCCTCTTTCTGCGGGCAGCCGTCTCGGGAGCAGCCTCGTGCACGGGCAGTTATCACAGGGGCGGCTTGTCCAATGGGCAGTCACCTCAGAAGCGGCTTCGTCCACAGGCAGCCGTCCTCAAGGCGACGCTGTCCACAGAACCCCGTTCGGCCCCGCCCGCCCACGCCTACCTGAGGCACCGTACTCCCAGGCCGCGGGCACCCCGCCCGCCACAGTGGAGGCAACGGGATGAACGACATCTACATCACACTCACCGGCAACGTCGCAGCAGAGCCACGCCAATACAGCTTCGACGACGGGGCCAGGGTGACCTCACTCCGGGTGCTCACCACCCACCGTTACTTCGACAAGAGGACCGGACAATGGGCGGACGGGGAGCGAGTGTGCTTCGCGGTCCGTTGTTGGCGCGCCCTCGGTGACAACGTCGCCAAATCCGTGCAGGTAGGACAGCCCGTGGTCGTCTCCGGCAAGCTCCGCATCAGAGAGTTCGGCCCCGAGGGTGACCGGCGCTTCATGCCCGAGGTCGAGGCCAGCTCGGTGGGCCACGACCTGCGCTGGGGCACAGGTGTCTTCGCCAAGCCGGAGCGCGGCGGCGGCACCGGCTCGGTGAGCAAGGAGATGCGCGACCGCCTGGACGAGGAAACCCAGGACTGGGCCATGGGCGCCAAGCCCGCCCCCGACCGCCTCACGACAACCCGGGTGACCGCCCGAGTAGATGCCCGAATGGATGAAGGCTCCGCACCCCGCGTCGCGGAGGAGCAGAAGCGCGGCCCTGACCGTCCGACGGAGCCGCCAGCCCTGGCAGACGAGGCGATGACATCGGAGAACCGCACGGCATCGCAGCAGGACCGCCCGACTTCACAGCCCCACACGTCCGAGGAGAGCGGCACGGCAGAGGAGAGGCGTGCGCCGACTCACAGCATCAAGGACCAGATATCCGCCAGCGTGCTCGGCACCGGCTCCCGTCGCAGCCGCACCCTCGAAAGCATCACTACGGCAACCGCCACCAAGCAGAACGGCCCCGCAGCCACCAAGCAGCCCAACACCAAGCATTCCGCCTCTTCGCCGAGCGCCACCTCGCCTACCGGTGATTCGTCAACCGATCTCGCGCCCACTCACGCCGAGCCAACGGGTGCGGCGTCAGCCGCTGCGACGTCAGCAGTTGCGGCGTCGATAGGTGTCACGTCAGCAGGTGCGGCGTCGACGCGGTCCCAATCCCGAGGCGCTCCGTCTCCGGGGGGTAAGAGCGGCGGCGCGACCGTACGGATCCTGGGTGCCGACGACAACGAGACCGAGGCGGAGGACGCTGGTTGGCCGACGGAGGAGCGAGCAGCGGCATAGCGGGCGAGGACCGAGCGGTGGTGTAGCGGGCTCTGCTGCACAACGGCTCACGCATGAGCGGAGCATCGGTCGATCAAGCCGGTGCCCGCTCATGCGCCCGCAGGTAAGAGCGGGAAGGAAGGGAGGGGTCACCGGCCGTACGCGGTGATGCCATGAAGCCCCACGGGGTGGCACCGAAAATTCGGCCGATGGTGTTGCCGGGTGTCAGATTGCTAGAGCGTCTCTCAGGTCCAGGTCACGCCCTGCACCATGGCTGCTCCTTTCAGCACGGTCCACTCGCGGAGTGAGCGGGTCATTCGCCGACTACAGCACGTATGTGGTCACAACGTCAAACGTAGTTGGTTCCCATCGCGCAACGCACACTCCGCAATTAATGTGTTACACATCGTTAGTCAGGGAGGGGACGAGATGGCGGCGACCAGTCACGCCTCGGTCAAGCCTCGCAACGGTGTTTCAACGCTGGCCAGCCGTTGGCCACTACTCGGACAACGTCGTCCGCTTCTTTACTACCTGAGCGGGATCGTCATCCTGAATCTCGCCGCAACCGTCTTTTTCACGACATCTACCGAACTCCGGTGGCCGCAGCTACTGACGTTCGCCGCTCTCATGGGCTGCGGCGCGGTCTGCATCGAGGCCACCAGACGTCTGGGCATGCCCGCCGGTGTCTCCCGCGACCTGCTGTCCGCGTGGTGGTTGCCGGTGGCGTTGCTGCTGCCGCCGGCCTACTCGCTGTTCGCGCCGATCGTGCTGCAGGTCCTGCTGCAATGGCGGGTCCGTGCGACAGTCCTCTACCGCCGGGTGTGCAGCGCGGCGGTCATCGGGCTGGCGGCCTGCACGGCGTCCGTGACGTTCCACTGGCTCGTACCCGACTCGGCGGTGCTCTCGCGGGGCAGCGGACTCCCGATCCTCTGCGCCATTGGCTCCGCCGTGCTCTTCGCCCTGCTCAACACCATCCTCATCGCGATCGCGGCACACACCGCCAACCCCGACATCTCCTGGCGCGAGGTGCTCTGGGACAGGGAGAACGTGCTCCTTGACGTCGTGGAGCTCTGCCTCGGCGTCACGGTCGCGATCGCCTGCGGGCTCAACCTCGCCCTCTTGCTCCTCGCCTTGCCGCCGGTCGTCCTCCTCCAGCGCAGCCTCCTGCACGCCCAGCTCCAGGCGGCGGCCCGCACCGACGCCAAGACCGGCCTGCTGAACGCCGCCGCCTGGCAGCGAGAGGCCGACACCGAGATCGTCCGCGCCCGCCGCACCGGCGAGACGCTCGCCCTCCTGATCATCGACATCGACCACTTCAAACGAGTCAACGACACCCATGGCCATCTGGCCGGCGATCAGGTTCTCGTCGGCGTCGCGGCCACTATCCGCAGCCAACTGCGCGACTACGACGTGGTGGGCCGCTTCGGTGGAGAGGAGTTCGTGGTCCTTCTTCCGCGCGCCGACATCCACGAGGCCCGCCGAGTGGCCGAACGCCTCCGCTACTGCATCGGCCGCATGTCCGTCCCGGCGGACGATGCGATGATCTCGGTCACCATCTCGGCAGGCGTGGCCTTGATGAGCGTCCACGGCGACGACCTGATCGAACTCCTCGCCGCCGCCGACCTGGCGCTGTACCGCGCTAAAGAACTCGGCCGCGACCGCGTCTGCGTCCCCGTGATCCAACCACCGCCACCCGCCTTCCCCGAAGACCCCGCCGCTTGACCTCCCCCCGAAGTCCTCGTCGCGTGATGCCCTCCTGAAAGATCCGCTGCCTGGCACTGGGCTTCGGTGGGCTGTTGCCTGAGGTGCCTCCGAAGGGTCCGCTGCCTGGCGTCGCAGTGGGCCTTCGGTGGGCTGTTGCCTGATGTCCCTCTGGAGGGGTCGCCGCGTGATGCCGCACCGGACTTCTGCGGCCCGCTGTCTGGCGTCCTCCTGAAAAGGCCGCCGCCTGACGGCGAATCGCAATTCTCCAGTCCGCAGCCGGAATCCATCGTCGCGGCCGGGGGATTCGTGGGTGCCCTTCTGGTTGCTGCCACACGCCGAGGCATTACGTACACTTCGTAAAGTACGTACTTCACGATAACGTCGGAGTTTGCATAGATGGATCAGCAGGAGACCGAGTTCGTCGACCGCATGGGCCTGGTCATGGAGCGTTTCGGTGGGACGCGGACAATGGGCCGCCTGTATGCGTGGTTGATGATCTGCGACCCCGTGCACCAGTCGCTCACTGATCTGGCCGCGCAACTCGACGTGAGCAAGACCGCGATCAGCACGGTGGCCAGGCAACTGGAGGGCACCGGGATGATCGAGCGTGTTCCCACGTCGAGCCGTGAACACCGCTATCAGGTGGCCGGCGGTGGATGGGCACACGTCATGGGGGTTCAGCTGGCCGGGGTGCGGTCCAGCCTGGAGGCGTTGGACTTCGGGCTCTCAGTCGTCGGCGAGGGCCGACTCGAGCAGCGGGCGCGGCTGGAGGAGACCCGGGAGTTCTTCGCCTTCGTTGAGCGCGACGCGGGGGAGTTCCTCCAGCGCTGGCAGGACTATCGCGAGAAGTCGGGTGAGGAGGATCAGAGTGGTAAATGACGCATCCCTACGCTGAGGCGCGCGTCGTGGCGGCACGAAGCACGTCTCGATCTTTCAGGAACTGATCCACAACCGAAAATGGATCTACCGAGATGCGGGCCAGTGCTCCCGTCTTTAGGCGGGATGGTGCAGGCCCGCGCGTGAGTGCCCTCTGGGGCGCGAGTGTGCAGGGATCGGAACTGGTTGCGACGCCTCAATCACGTACGGTAAGGTTTCGTGATCGAACTGGCAAGCGATAACCAAGCTGGCCGCGAGATCACTTTCTGGATTCATCGGTATGACGAGGCCGCCGGGCGGGCGGTGACAGGACGTGGAGACTTGCCGGTAGGCGGGTCGGTGAAGCGTCAAGCATCCTGTTCCACGGCTCGTGCTGCTTGCGCGGCATGGACTGCTGCGTAGCAGCACGGGAATCCTCGCCTCTTCAGGGCGAGGAGCACGTCAATACCAAGGGAGAGGCGATGACCGACATCGTCGAGAGGTACAACATCCCCAAACAGCACTTCTGGCTGCACGGGCCGCGATCGGGTCAGCCGGTCGAGTACGACGCCGACATCGGAATGTGGAACGTCTATGGCTACCCGGAGCTACAGGAGGTCCTCGGGGACCCAGCGACGTTCTCCTCCGACACCATGCGCGTGATCCCCAAGGGCCTGATGCCGACCGCCGAGGAATTCTCGATGGAGGGCTTCATCACCCAGATCGACCCGCCGGAGCACGGCAAGCTGCGCAAGCTGGTCAGCAGCGCCTTCACCCGTAAGGTCGTCGCGGATCTCGAGCCGAGGATCGCCGCCCTCACTCACGAACTGCTCGACGAGGCGCAAGAACGCGGGCAACTGGAACTCGTGACCGATCTGGCCTACCCGCTTCCGGTCATCGTCATCGCCGAACTGCTCGGTGTGCCCAGCAGCGATCGCGCCCTGTTCAAGCAGTGGGCAGATGCGCTGTTCCAGCGCGACGCCAAGATCTCACTCAACAAGACCACAGAAGAACAGAACGCGGACATTCAGGCCTCGCTACGACCGTGGCATGAAATGTCTGCCTATCTCGCAGGCCACGCCGCAGAGCGCAAACGGCAGCCGCGTGCCGACCTGCTCACCAGGCTGGTCGAGGCCGAGGTGGACGGAGAACGCCTTCCCGACATCCAGGTGGTCAACTTCGCGATCATCCTCCTGCTCGCTGGGCACATCACCACGACGATGCTCCTCGGCAACACGGTGCTCTGCCTGGACGCCTTTCCCGAGCAGCAGGACAAGGTACGGGCTGACCGCGACTTGGTCCCGGCCGTCATCGAGGAATCTCTCCGCTTCTTCACCCCATTCGCCGCCCTCGGCCGCTCCACCACCCGCGAAGCCGAACTCGGCGGCGTGACGATACCGGCCGACCAACTGATCATGGTCTGGCCCGGACCGGCCAACAGAGACCCTCGTCAGTTCCCCAACCCCGACATCTTCGACCCCGGTCGCGACCCCAACCCGCATCTCGCCTTCGGCCGCGGCATCCACTTCTGCCTGGGTGCCCCCTTGGCCCGGTTGGAGGGACGGGTCGCCCTGAACATCCTGCTCGACCGGTTCAGCCCCCTGCGCACCGATCCGAACGATCTCGTGGACTTCATGCCCGCGCCGACCATGACAGGAGTGCGCCGCCTTCGATTGATCTGACCATTTGCGTGCGGGGCTGCCTGGTCGAGGTGCGCAAGCAACTCGTCCAGAACGGCCTCCCGCGCGCGCCAACGGTCGGCCAGGGGCGTGTCCGGCGATGCGATCCAGCCGGTGAAGCTGGGTGGGGTGGCCGACCTCGCCCGTGGCCTGGCCGATCCGTCGACGATCACCTGTACCGACAACCCCAAGGAGTTGGGGCTGCGGTGCGCCGATCTCGGGTTGTGGCGCGGCGGACGGGGTCGTCTCTGTGGCGACAACCCGAGTTCGGGATCACGCCGGCTGCTGATGGCCGACACCCTGCGGAGGCCGGCCATGCCGATCGTCAGGTGGCACGTACGGCGAACAAGAAGAGGTTCCAGGCGGCCGGCTGTGCAACGCGGCGGTGGATGATGGCGAAACAAACCGTCGTCGTCCACCTGAGCACTCGCCGGACATGTGTACCTGCGCCCGAAACGCTTGCCGGGCATGGGTCTCTGCGCCCGAAACGCTCGCCGGGCATGGATCCCCGCGCCCGAAGCCGTTGCCGGGCATGTACTTCAACGACCGAAACTGTCGTCGGAGATCGCCCACTATCCGATGTGGCGCCTGCCATCTCATGACCGTCCGGTGGGGCGGCGGAAGCCCGGGTCGAGAGCCCCTAAGCTAGATGCCATGCCGGAGTACATCTATACGTTGCAGCGCGTGCGCAAGGCGCACGGCGACAAGGTTGTCCTTGACGACGTCACGCTGTCGTTCCTGCCCGGAGCCAAGATCGGCGTCCTGGGTCCGAACGGCACCGGAAAGTCGACGCTGCTCCGGATGATGGCCGGCCTGGAGCAGCCGTCCAATGGCGACGCCAAACTCATGCCGGGCTTCACCGTGGGCATGCTCCAGCAGGAGCCCCCGCTCAACGAGGAGAAGACCGTCCTAGGCAACGTCCAGGAGGGCGTAGCCGAGACGCTGGAGATGCTCGAGCGCTACAACGCGATCGCCGAGCAGATGGCCACCGACTACAGCGAAGAGCTGCTCGCCGAGATGGGCAAGCTGCAGGACCAGCTTGAGCACCGCAACGCGTGGGACGTCGACAGTCAGCTCGAGCAGGCCATGGACGCCCTGCGCTGCCCGCCGCCCGACGCCGACGTGACCACGCTGTCCGGTGGCGAGCGCCGCCGTGTCGCCCTGTGCAAGCTGCTGCTGGAGGCCCCCGATCTCCTGCTGCTCGACGAGCCCACCAACCACCTCGACGCCGAGAGTGTGCAGTGGCTGGAGCAGCACCTGGAGAAATACGCGGGCACCGTCCTCGCCGTCACCCACGACCGCTACTTCCTCGACAACGTCGCCGGGTGGATCCTGGAGCTCGACCGCGGCCGCGCCTACGCCTATGAGGGCAACTACTCCACGTACCTGGAGGCCAAGACACAGCGCCTCAAGGTCGAGGGGCAGAAGGACGTCAAGCGTAAGAAGCGCCTCGAAGACGAGCTTGAGTGGGTCCGCTCCAACCCGAAGGCCCGCCAGACCAAGAGCAAGGCCCGTCTGCAGCGCTACGAGGAGATGGCGGCCGAGGCCGACAAGCACCGCAAGCTCGACTTCGACGAGATCCAGATCCCGCCGGGCCCGCGTCTCGGCACCACGGTGATCAGGTCCGAGGACCTCACCAAGGGGTTCGACGACCGGGTGCTCATGGAGAAGCTGACGTTCGACCTGCCGCGCAACGGCATCGTCGGCATCATCGGCCCCAACGGCGTCGGCAAGACCACGTTGTTCCGCATGGTCACCGGCAGTGAGACGCCCGACAGCGGGTCGATCGTCGTCGGCGACACCGTCAAGATCTCCTACGCCGACCAGAGCCGTGGCGGCATCGACCCGAACAAGAACGTCTGGGAGGTCGTCTCCGACGGGCTCGACCACATCAAGGTCGGCAACGTCGAGATGCCGTCCCGCGCCTACATCGCGGCGTTCGGCTTCAGGGGGCCCGACCAGCAGAAGAAGGCCGGCGTTCTGTCGGGCGGCGAGCGCAACCGCCTCAACCTGGCGCTCACCCTCAAGCAGGGCGGCAACGTCCTCCTGCTCGACGAGCCCACCAACGACCTCGACACCGAGACGCTCTCCTCGCTGGAAAACGCGCTCCTCGACTTCCCGGGCTGCGCGGTCATCACCTCGCACGACCGGTGGTTCCTCGACCGCATCGCCACGCACATCCTGGCGTGGGAGGAAGGGTCGAACTGGTTCTGGTTCGAGGGCAACTTCGCCGACTACGAGAAGAACAAGATCGAGCGCCTGGGCGCGGACGCCGCCCGCCCCCACCGGATCACCTATCGCAAGCTCCACCGCGACTAACTTCCGCCCCCGGCCGGGAGCGCACGAGTTTCCTCGACACTCCCGGCCCTGGACATCTGCGGCCATTAGCGCACAGACGTCTGCGGTCATCAGTGGCCGGTAAATCTTGGCGCTCATCCGCCGTACGGGACCGGGGTGCGTGTCGTTGGAAGTGGTTGGGCATTTCTGACGGTGTACGCTCCGCGCGGTCAGGCTCGGCTGGCGCGCGCGAGGACTGCGGGCGGGCCGGGCTCGGGCCGCCCGGGGTGTGGGTTGTCGGCGGTGGCGTGCTGTTTCCGTTGGTTTAGGCCTAGCCCGGTGTGTCGCGTGCCCCATGCGGGGCGTGTGCCGCTGGACGTGGCTGGCCGGCTTTCGGTGGTTCCCGAGTTCGATCGGTTCTTCGGCCCGCCGAGGGCGGTCGTTCTCCGGTCTTCCGGAATTCGGTCAGCCTTCGGTCGCCGAGGGCGGTCACCCTTCGGCCGCCCAGGGCGATCGTCCCTCGCTCTTCCCGAGCTCGGTCGTCCTTGGTCCGATGAGGGTGGCTGGCCTTCGCTGTCCCAAGCTCGGTCATCCCTTCGGACCGCCGAGGGCGGTCGGCCTTCAGCCGACTTCAGGGGGCTGTCAGCCTTCGGCCGACTCTAGGGCGACGGTGACAGGAGTGCGGGCGGGGCGGCGCCATGGGCCGTTGAACAGGACGATCGCCGGGATGAACAGGATCAGGCAGCCGAGCGAGATGAACAGCCAGATCTGCCAGTTCGTTGCCTCGACCACCCGCGGGATGACGACCAGCCCGATCACGGCGATGCCTTTGGTGAGGAACCCGAACAGCCCCCAAGCCGTGCCCTGCAGTCGCGGGTCGGCGTCCTCCGCGTCCTCGGAGTAGTTGGCCATCCAGGGTGCGTACGCCACGCCGAGCGAGCCGCCGAGCAGCGCGCCCACCAGCATCAGCGTGCCTGTCGAGACACCTTCCTGCCCCAGCGAGACGGCGAGGTAGGCCGTGACGAGCACCGCGGCGATCGTGCCGCCCAGTGAGAACGGCTTGCGCAGTTGGGTACGGTCCGAGAGACGTCCGGTGATGATCAGTGTGATCAGGTTCAGGCTCCAGAACGCCGCCATGATCGTGGACGCCTGGGCGGTGCTGATGCCGAGCGCTCCGACGAGCATCGTCTGCCCGAACAACGACAGCGTGAGGTAGAGCACCAGCCAGAGCGAGATGCCCACCACGTGCGCCCAGATGTTGCGCCTGGCGAACAGCGAGCGGAGGCGGGCCGGCTGGCTCAGGTCGACCACCTGGGTGGCGGCCTGTTCGGTGTGCTGGATCCTGGCCCGCAGCTCAGGGGAGAGGTCGGCGATGTTGAAGGCGATGACGAACGAGATCACCAGCGAGAAGCAGCCCATGATGACGAACTGCGAGCGCCACGAATCGTGGAAGATCGGCAGCGTCCAGCCCGCGATGGCCGCGGCCAGGAAGTTGGCGCCGACCGGTCCCCAGGTCCAGAAGCCGAACGCCTGCGCCCGGCCGAGCCGGGGCGAGAAGTCGCGTACCAGGGGCGCGGTGCTGGCCATGGCCACGCCGTCCACGAACGCCAGCAGGATGCGGGCGAGCAGCAGGTCGCGCGGGCTGTGCACGAGCGTCATGACGAAGCAGCACACGGCGGTGAGCATCATCAGGGGCACCAGCAGCCGCACCCGGCCAAGCCGGTCGGTGAGTCGTCCGCCCAGGATGGAGGCGATCGCCCCGGCGATGGCCGCGGCGCCCGACACGGCGCCGTAGGTGGCCAGCGTCATGTGCAGGTCCTTGAGGAGCAGCGGGACCACCGGCGCGATCTGCGCCTCGTAGGACCCGATGAGGATGGCGAGCACGGCCATCGTGAGGATTTTCATGCGTCGGGCGCCGGTGGGGTACTCGTCGAGTTCGCGGACGTAGGACAGCCTCATGACTCGCCTCTCTCGTCGTACAGGCCCCCGTCATGAGTTCTAGAAGGTAGCTCTAGAATCCATTTCTGAAATGCTGCTCCTCACAACGCCCCACGTCAAGAGTGCGGGACGCTCCGCTAAGATCTAGAATCGAATTCTAGGAAGGGAGTCAGTGTGGACCTGGAACTGGATGGGCTAGAGGTGACCTTCGATCACACGGCCGTGGCGGCGCCCCGCATCCGGGACCTGCTGCCGATCTATCGCGACCTGCTCGGGGGCCGCCACCTGGGCGGCGGTGGCGATAACCGTTCGAGCGGCTACCGCACTCTGCAGCTCACCTATGAGGGCGGCGGCAAGGTCGAGCTGATGGAGCCGCTGGCCGGTTCGGACTTCTTCGACAGCTTCTTCGAGCTGACCCGCGGCAGAGGCGGCGTCCACCACCTGAACTTCCACGTCAACGACCTCGACGCCGCTGTGGCCAGGCTGACCGGGCGCGGCTACCGGCTTCACGGCCTGAACGTCCGCGACCAGCGCTGGCGTGAGGTGTTCCTGCATCCCAAGGAGGCGCACGGCGTGCTGATCCAGCTGGCCCAGGCGGGACCTCGCGGCGCGGAGCACCGGCCGTCGCTGGACGACGTGCTCGACGGCCGTGGCCGCAACGGCAACGGAATCCCCAGCCCTTGAGGTTCGCCCGAATCTAAATCTAGAGTTTCATTCTAGAACTAGATTGGGGAGGCCGATGAAGCCCGTACCGAGGCCCACGCCGGAGACGCAGCCCTTCTGGGACGGCACGGCGGCCGGAGAGCTCGGGATCCAGCGTTGCCGGGCGTGTGCGCGGCACTACTTCTATCCACGGCCCGACTGCCCGCACTGCGGCTCCGCCGACGTGGAGTGGGTGCGGGCCAGCGGCCACGCGACCTTCCTGGATTCATCGGTACGACGAGGCCGCCGGACGGGCGGTGACAGGACGTGGAGACTTGCCGGTAGGCGGGTTAGTGAAGCGTCAAGCATCCTGTCCCACAGCTCATGGCGCTTACGCGGCATGGACTGCTGCGTAAGCAGCGCGGGAATCCCCGCCTCTTCAGGGCGAGGAGCATGTCAGTCGTACGTGATCAACCACCATCCCACGCCCGGCCTCCCACACACTCGGCGTCACACTCGCCTGGCTCGACGGGACCGGCGTGGGCGGGTCGTCGTTCCTCTTCCATGTACGGCATGCGGCCGCGGCGATCCGCGCCGGGCTCTGCCACACCGTGTTGATCACTCACGGCGAGTCGGGGCGGTCCCGGGTGGGCGCGGCGCGGTTCGGGATGGGGGCCGACTCGCTGTTGGGGCAGTTCGAGCTGCCGTACGGGGTGGCGGGGCCGCCGACGCTGTTCACGCTGACGGCGCTGCGGTACATGAAGGAGACCGGGCTCACGCACGAGCAGCTCGCCGAGGTGGCGGTCGCGCAGCGGCGGTGGGCGCACCTCAATCCGCGCGCGATGTACCGGGAGCTGATCACGGTCGAGGACGTGCTGGCGTCTCGGCTGGTGGCCTACCCGTTCCACCTGCTGGAATGCTGTCTGGTGACGGACGGGGGCGGCGCGCTGATCGTCACCTCCGAGGATCGGGCCAGGCGTGAGCCGGTCCACCTGCTCGGCTCGGGTGAGGCGGCCGACTCGCCGATCATCTCGCAGATGGAGGACTTCACCACGTCCAAGGCGTTCCGGCTGTCGGG
This sequence comes from Nonomuraea sp. NPDC052129, assembly GCF_040680095.1. Classification (NCBI taxonomy): domain Bacteria; kingdom Bacillati; phylum Actinomycetota; class Actinomycetes; order Streptosporangiales; family Streptosporangiaceae; genus Nonomuraea; species Nonomuraea sp. NPDC052129. Next base: position 161,586 of record NZ_JBFAVX010000017.1, read on the forward strand.
GGAGTCGGCCTTCGCCGAGGCCAAGATCTCGCATGTGGACGTGGACCATGTGATGGTGTACGACGCGTTCGCGCACGTGCCGATCTACGGGCTGGAGGATCTGGGCTTCGTCGGGCGGGGTGAGGCGGGGGCGTTCATCGCCGAGGGGCACACGTCGCCGGGCGGTCGGCTGCCGCTCAACACCAACGGGGGCGGGCTCTCGTACACGCATACCGGGATGTACGGGATGTTCGCCATCCAGGAGGCGGTCCGGCAATTCCGCGGGGAGGCCGCCGCCCAGGTGCCGGGGGTGGAGGTGAGCGTGGTGCTGGGCAACGGCGGCATGTTCGCCACCGCTGCCACCTTGATCCTTTCGAACCGGCTGTCATGACGGGAGCCTGTGGTCCCGTCAGGCTGCCGTGACGGACGTCCGCAATCCCATCAGGTGCGCCATGTCACCAGCGCGTCCAGAGCCTCCACATGGGACCCCCTGACCAGCAGCGGGTTGATCTCCAGCGACTCCAGGCGGTCCCCCAGCGACTCCGCGAACGCCGCCACCCGCGCCACCACCTCGGCCACCGCGTCGAGGTCGGCGGGCTCGCCACCCCTGACGCCACGCAGCAACGCGGCCCCGCGCAGCTCCGTCAGCGCCTCCCGCACCGAACGGGCGTCCACCGGCAGGATCCGCAGGGCCGTGTCACGCAGCACCTCCACCCAGATCCCGCCCAGTCCCACGGCCAAAGTCAGGCCCCAGGCGGGATCTCGCACGACGCCCACCAGCAACTCCACCCCGCCGTCGCGCTGCGGCTGCACCAGGGCGGCCGCCTCCCCGGCCAGCGCGGCGACCACGTCGCGGTACGCCAGCCGTACCTCCTCAGGAGAGGAGAGTCCCAGCCGCACGCCGCCCAGGTCGCTCTTGTGGCCCAAGCCCTCGGCAGCGGTCTTGAGCACCACCGGGAACCCGAACCGCTCCGCCGCCGCGACCGCCGCCGCCTCATCGCCCACCAGCTCCGACGGCACGACGGGCACCCCAGCCGAGGCCAGCAGCGCAGCGGCGCGATGCTCCCCCCACACCCCGACCGCCCCGACCAAGGCCGCCTCCTCACTCGCGAGGGCAGGCGCTCCAGCCGAGGCCGGGTCGGCGAGGGCGCGGGTGTGGGCCGCCGACCAGCGGACGGCCGCGCCGATCGCCGACATCCCGTGCTCGATCCCGCCCACCACGTACGGAAACCCGGTCTCCTCCTGCACCGCCCGGCCGAACTCCGTCACATCCGTCAGCACGTTGCTCACCACCACGACCGGCACCGGCGACTCGGCGATCCGCCGGGCGCTGGCCGCGTACAGGGCGAAGGCCGGAGCGGGGTCGGCCGGCGCGACCCGTGGCGGCTCCGACAGCAGCATGACCAGGTCGATCCCCGGATCGGCGGTCACCGCTTCCAGGGCCCGGCCCAGCAGCGTCCGGTCGATCAGCACATAACCGGTCACGTCGAGCGGGTTCTGCACGGTGCCGAAGGATGGGACGATCTCCGCCAGCCGCGCCACCGTCGACGGCGCGAACGGCGGCAGCTCCAGGCCCTCGTCCTCGGCCCGGTCGGCGATGATCTCCGACGCGCCGCCCGACGGCGTGACGACGCCGACGCGCCGCCCGGGCAGCGGTCCCACGGAGGCGAGCAGCCCCGCCGTGATGACCAGGTCCTCCAGGGACCGGACCCGGATCACGCCGAGCTGCCGCAGCGCCGCGTCGATGACGTCGTCGTCCCCCACCAGCGCGCCGGTGTGGGCTTGCGCCGTGTGGGAGGCGAGCCTGCTGCGGCCGATCTTCAGCGCCACGATCGGCTTGCCCGCCAGCAGCGCCCGCCTGGCGACGCGGGAGAACTCGGCCGGATCCCGGATCGTCTCCAGGAACAGCGCGATCACCTTCGTGGCGGGATCGTCCACGAGATGGTCGACCACGTCGGTGACGCTCACGACCGACTCGTTGCCCATCGAGGTCAGCAGGCTGATGCCGACGTTGCGGGCCTGCGCGAAGCCGAGCACGGAGCTGGCCAGCGCGCCGCTCTGCAGCACCACGCCCACCGATCCGCGCAGCAGCGGCTGGGGGATGGGCAGTCCGTACGGGGTGATGCCGGCGGCGGCGTTGATGTAGCCGTTCCCGTTCGGCCCCAGGATCGTCAGATCATTTTCCTCAGCAAAAGCCGAAATTTCCGACTCCAGCCGCGCACCCTCAGGCCCCGCCTCCCCAAAGCCCGCCGTCAGGATCACGTAACACCGGATCCCCAGCTTGGCCCCCTCCCGCAGCACCCCCAGCACCGCGCCCGTCGGCACCATGACGTAGGCCAGGTCGATCGGCGCGGGCACCTCGGCCAGGCTCCGGAGGGCGGGCGCGCCGTGCACGGTCCCGCCGCGCGGATTGACCAGGTGCACGGGCCCGGCGAAGCCGTACGTACGCAGGTTGAGCAGCGTGCTGATCGACCACCCCGACTTGTCGGTGGCGCCGACCAGCGCGATGGATCCCGGGTTGAACAGCGCCTCTACCGACATGTCACTTCCCAACGGTCACTCCCCGATAGTGCCCAGACGGGCGTGTCCCTTGATCAGATTGCGAGCGATCGTACGGCGCTGGATCTCGTCGGTGCCCTCGAAGATGCGCAGCAGGCGCAGCTCGCGATACCAGCGTTCGATCGGCAGCTCCTTGGTGTAGCCCATGCCGCCGTGGATCTGCAGCACCCGGTCCACGACCTGGTTGGCCATGATCGCGCCGTTGAGCTTGGCGATCGACGCCGCGTGTCGGGCGTCCAGGCCCTCCTGCACCCGCCAGGCCGCGTACAGGGTCAGCCACTTGGCCGCCTCGATCTCCACCTGCGAGTCGGCGATCATCCACTGGATCGCCTGGTACTCGGAGATCGTCTGCCCCATCGACTTGCGGATCTTGGCGTAGTCGATGGCCATGCCCAGCATGCGCTCGGCCGAGCCGATGGCCCGCGCCGGGATCATGTAGCGGCCCTGGCCGATCCACTGCATGGCCAGCTCGAAGCCCTTGCCCAGCTCGCCGAGGATGTTCTCCTCGGGCACCCGCACGTCCTGGAACACCAGCGACGCCGGGCCCCATTCGCCCATGGTCGGGATCGGCTCGGACGTCCAGCCCATGTCGCGGTCGACCAGGAAGCAGGTCACGCCGTACGGCTCGGCCACGGCGAACACCATGACGAAGTCGGCCTCGCTGCCGCCGGTGATGAACGTCTTCTCGCCGTTGATGATCCACTCGGCGCCGTCACGGACCGCGCGGGTACGGATGTTGCGCGCGTCGGAACCCGCGCCCGGCTCGGTGATCGCGAAGCAGGAGCGGCGCTCGCCCTCGATCGTCGGGAGCAGGTAACGCGCCTGCTGCTCGGGGGTGCCCGCGTAAAGGATGTTGTCGGCGCTGCCGCCGAACATGAACGGGACGAAGGTTCTGCCCAGCTCCATGACGATGATCGCGGACATGACCGGGCCCAGCGCGGCGCCGCCGTACTCCTCGGGGGTGTTGATCCCCCAGAAGCCCATCTTCCTCGCCCTGGCCCGCAGGTCGCGCAGGACCTCCGGGGCAAGCGCCGGGCGGCCCTCGCGTTCGTTGCGCAGGACCTCCGGCTCCAGCGGCATGATCTCCTTCTCGACGAAGGAGCGTACGGTGTCGCGGATCTGACGCTCCTCGGCACTGAGCGAGAAGTCCATGGCCGCCTCCCCAATTTCTAGAACGTTCCTCTAGGAAGCCAGTCGGGACGCATTCCTGTCAAGAATCAAATTCTAGAATTCGCCCCGGTACGATAGGACCCATGGCACGGAAGTCGTCGTGGGAATGGAGCCGTACGGCCCAGACCCGCCAGAGCATGCTGACGGCGGCTCGCGAGGTCTTCAGCGAGCACGGTTTCGCCGAGGCGAACGTCTCCGAGGTCGTGGCCCGCGCCGGCTCCAGCGTCGGCAGCCTCTACCACCACTTCGGCGGCAAGACCGAGCTGTTCCTCGCGCTCTACGAGGATCACCAGGCGGCGCACGAGGAGGCCGCGGCCGCCAGCGTGTCGCGGGCCAAGCAGGCGGGCGTCCATGACCCCGTCGAGCTGCTCATCGCCGGGGCGCGGGCCTATCTCGCGGGCGCGTGGGAGCGGCGCGACCTGGTCCGGCTGTTCATCGACGGCGACGGGCCGCCGGGCTTCGAGCTGGTCCGCCGCACTCGGGGCCGGGAATGGGTACGCCAGAACGCCGTGCTGCTCGGCGCGGGCGCCGACCCGCTCGACCGGTTCACCGTCGCCGCGCTGACCAGCATCATCGGCGAGGCGGCCCGCGAGGTCGCCACCAGTGACACCGAGGACGCCGCCCGCGAGGTGATCGAGGCGGCGATGACGCTGATCCGCCGCCTCGACCCGCTAAGGGTCCTGGCAGAAGGCTGACCACCCCGACCTCACGACGCGCACCACGTTCAGCTCTCCCGCTAAGAGATCGGTCAGCTCTCCCGTCGTCCAGGGATCTGGCCGTTGGTCAGCGCGTTGGGCGCGGCCTTGTCGACGAGAGCGGGGATGACCGCGCCCAACTCGGCCGGGTCCCACCGGCCGCCCTTGTCGACGGCCGGACCGGCGTGCCAGCCCTCGGCCACGCTGATCACCCCCGCCCGTACGTTGAACACCCGCCCGGTGATCCCCCTGGCCTCGGCGCTGGACAGCCAGACCACCAGCGGCGCGATGTCGTCGGGGTCGGCGCTCGATGAGCCGGCGCCGGTCGGGACGAGGTTCTCCGTCATGCGGGTGAGCGCCGCCGGGGCGATCGCGTTCACGGTCACGCCGTAGCGCTCCAGCTCCTTGGCCGCGATGACCGTCAGGCCCGCGATGCCGGCCTTTGCGGCGCCATAGTTGCCCTGCCCCGGGTTGCCGTAGATGCCGGAGGACGAGGTGGTGTTGATGATCCGCGCGTCCACCCGCTCCCCGGCCTTCGCCTTGGCCCGCCAGTAGGCCGCCGCGTGCCGCAGCGGCGCGAACGTCCCGCGCAGGTGCACCCTGATGACCGCGTCCCACTCCTCGGCCGTCATGTTGACCAGCATCCGGTCACGCAGGATGCCCGCGTTGTTGACCAGCACGTGCAGGTCGCCGAAGCGGTCGACGGCCGCCTGGATCAGCCGGGCCGCCCCGTCGAAGTCGGAGACGTCCTCGCCGTTGACGATCGCCTCCCCGCCCAGCGCCTCGATCTCCTCGACCACCGCGGCGGCGGCGTCCGACGAGCCCGTGCCGTCGACCTCCGCGCCCAGGTCGTTGACCACGACCTTCGCGCCCTGCCGGGCGAACTCGAGCGCGTGACCGCGCCCGATGCCCCTGGCCGCGCCCGTGACGATCACCACGCGACCCTCGACGATCCCGCTCATGTCGCACCTCGATCCTTGACTGCCCGCCGATGCGAACTAGATTCTAGTATTGAAATCTAGAAAGGACAGGCCCCGTGGTGACGGTAGTCGAGGAACGGGAGCAGGTCCGGTACGCCTGGCGCACCCTGTCGGTGGTGAGCCTGGCCAGCGTTCTCACCGGGCTCGGCGGCAGCGCGATCAACGTCGCCCTGCCCGAGATCGCCAGGAGCACCCACGCCGACGCCACGGCCGCGAGCTGGATCCTGCTCGGCTTCCAGCTGACCAACACCGTGCTCATGGTGGTCTTCGGCCGGCTGGCCGACATGTTCGGGCGGCGCATGCTCTACCTCTGCGGGCTGGGCACCTACACGCTCGCGGCGCTGCTGGCCGGGCTGTCGCCGGACGCCTGGACGATCGTCGCCCTGCGGGTGTTACAGGCCGCCGGCGCCGCCATGCTGATGACCAACAGCGCCGCCCTGGTCACGGACGCCTTCCCCCGCGCGCGGCTCGGCGAGGGGATGGGCGTCTATGTCGCCTCGTTCTCGATCGCCCAGCTCGCCGGGCCCACGCTCGGCGGCCTCCTGGCTGAGCAGCTCGGCTGGCGCTGGGTGTTCTGGTACAACGTGCCGCTCGGGCTGGCCTGCCTGGTGTGGGGCGCGATCGTGCTGCGACGGGTCGAGTCCGCCGGGCGTGATCGCGGTCTCGACCTGCCGGGCAACGTGCTCGTCCTGGTCACCCTGGGTGGTCTGCTGCTGGCGCTGTCGGAGGTGACCAGGCTCGGCTGGGGCCACCCGCTGATCCTCGCCGGGCTGGCCGCCTTCGTGCTGGGGTTGCCGCTGTTCGTGGTCAGGGAGCTCAGGGCCGCTCACCCGGTCGTGGACATCGGCCTGTTCCGGGATCGCGGCTTCGCCTTCGGCACGCTGGCGTCGTTCCTCAACTCCGTCGCCCGCGTGGGGCTGGTGTTCCTCGTCGCGCTCTACTTCCAAGCCGTGCGCGGCGACGACCCGGTGCGCGCCGGGCTGAAGGTGCTGCCGCTGGCCGCCGCGGGGATGATCGGCTCGGCGGGCTCGGGCCTGCTGCAGCGCCGAATGAGCCCGCGCACGCTCGCGGTCGCCGGGGCCGCCACGACCACCGCCGGGCTGTTGCTCCTGCTCTGCATGATCTCGTCGAGCGTCCCGTACGCCACGGTCGCGCTCGCGCTGGTGCTCATCGGACTCGGCTCCGGGGTGTTCCTGCCCTCCAACACCACCGCGATCCTGGACGGCGTGCCCTCGAACCGGCTGGGCATCGTCAACGCGATGCGGCTCATGCTGCAGAACACCGGCGTGGTCGTGGGCACCGCGCTGACGCTGTCCATCATCACCGCGCCGCTGCCCGCCGCGCTGCATGACCGGGTCTTCGCCGGCACGCTCTCGCGGGTTTCCGGTCTCGCGGTCGAGCAGCTCGTCACCGGCTACCGGTGGGCGCTCGGGTGCACGGTCGCGATCTCGGTCCTGACCGTTTTGGCCTGTACGGCCCGGCGCAAGGCCACCTGACCGGGACGGGTACGGTGGCCTGCGTGGTTGAACATTCCCTCGCCCAGCGGCATATCTTCCCCCGAATGGTGAGATTTGCGGACATCGACTCACTTGGGCATGTGAACAACGTCCGCTTCTTCGACTATCTGGAGGACGCCCGGCTGGGGATGCTCCACATCGATCCGTACAAGGCGGGTGACGCCCCCTTCAAAGGGCTCGTCGTCTCCCGGCACGAGATCGACTACCTGCGCCCGCTCGGCTTCCGCCCCGAGCCGGTCCGGGTGGAGACCTGGGTGACCGAGATCAGGCCGGTCCGATTCACGCTGGAGTACGAGATCCGCGACGACGAGGAGCTGTTCGTCCGGGCCACCTCGGTGATCGTCGCCTACGACGTCGAACGCGCCGCACCCCGCAGGCTCACCTCCGACGAACTCGGCTACCTGCGGCGGTTCATGTCGGCATGAAGCGCTGGCTGATGCTCGGACTGGGGGTCAACGCGCACGCCTGCGTCACGCTGGGGCTGTTCGGGCTGCCGCTCGTCATGCCGGATATCCAGCGATATTTCGGTGTCTCGCTGCCGGTCGCCGGGGTCATCGGCAACGCTCCCGGCTTCGGCATCCTGTTGTCCCTGGTCGCCTGGGGCATGCTGGCCGACCGGCGGGGCGAACGGCTGGTGCTCGGCGTCGGCGTCGGGCTGGCCGCCGTGCTGTTCGCCGCCCTGGCCTTCGTGACCGAGATCTGGGCGGTGGTCCCGCTGCTCGCCCTGGCCGGGGCCATGGGGTCGGCGGCCATGGTCGGCGGCGGCCGGATCGTGCTGCGCTGGTTCGAGCCGCCGGAGCGCGGCGTCGCGATGGGCCTGCGCCAGGTCTCCTACACCCTTGGCATGGCCGTCGCCGCGTTCGTCCTGCCGCCGATCGCGCGGGCCCACGGCATCTCGGGGGTGTTCATCGTCTGCGCCGGAGTCAGCTTGCTCGCCGCCGTCCTGGCCGCCCTCTTCCTGGCCGAGCCGCCGCACGCGATCTCGGGCGCCCGTACGGCACCGGCCGCCTCGCCGTACCGGCAGCCCGCGCTCTGGCGGGTGCACGCGACCAGCGCGCTGCACGTGGTGCCCCAGATCGTCGTCAGCACGTACGGCGTGGCCTGCCTGGTCGGCGTCTACGGCTGGGACGGCGTACGGGCGGGACAGCTCTTCGGCGTGGCGGCGATCGGCGGCGCGGCGGTGCGCATCGCGGTCGGCCGCTGGTCCGACCGGAGCGGCCTGCGGATGGCGCCGCTGCGGCTGCTGACGTTCGGCTCGCTGGCCGTGCTGGCCCTGCTCGTGCTGGGCGCGGTCACCGAGTCCTGGCTCGGCCCGGCCATGCTGGCGCTGGCCGCGGTGATCACCGTGGCGGGGAACGGGCTCGCTTACCTCTCGGCGGGCGAGCTCGCCGGCCCCGGATGGGCGGGACGGGTGCTGGGCACCCACAACACCATCCAGAACGTCGTGTCCCTCGGCGTCACACCGCTGGCCGGGCTGCTGATCACGGCCACGGGCTACTGGGCCGGGTTCGCGGCGGGGCTGGCGTGCGCGCTGATCTCGCTGCCCGTCATCCCCACGCGCGGCGAGCGCCACGCCACCGCGGTGCCGGAGGAGGCCCGCCCGTCAGGCTGACGTACGTAGCCAGACGGCGGTGTCGGGCGGCAGCAGGTCGCCGTCGAGCGGCCCGCTGGGCAGCAGGACCCCGTCGTGCGGCGGCAGCCGCACCGGCTCGGCGCCGCAGTTGAGTGCGCAGATCAAGGACCCGCGGGTGAAGAAGAGCGCGCCTTCGGGGGAGTCCAGCCACTCCAGCGTGTACGGCAGCGAGCCCACCAGCTCACGGCGGCAGGCCAGGGCCCGGCGGTAGAAGGACAGCGTCGACCCCGGATCGGCGGCCTGGGCCGCCGCGCTGAGTGCCCCGAACGCGGCCGGCTGCGGCAGCCACGGCGCCACCCCGTCGGGGGAGAACCCGTACGACCCGCCGCCGGCCGTCCACGGCAGCGGCACCCGGCAGCCGTCGCGGCCGACCAGTTCGCCCTTCGACTGGATGAAGACCGGGTCCTGCCGCGCCTCCGGGGGAAGATCCTTCACCTCAGGGAGTCCAAGTTCCTCCCCCTGGTAGAGATATGCCGACCCAGGGAGGGCCAGCATCGTGAGCAACGCCGCCTTGGCCCGCATCAGACCCGTGCCCGGATCGGCGGTGTCGTAGCGGGTGCGGTGCCGTACGACATCGTGGTTGGACAGCACCCACGTGGCGAACGGGACCGCGGCCAGCGTGTCGTCGATGACCTTCTTGAACGCGGTCGCCGACCACGGCGCCTGCAGCCAGGCGAAGTTGAAGCTCTGCTGCAACTCGTCGGGGCGCACGTAGAGCGCCAGGTCCTCGGGGCTGTCCGTCCACACCTCGCCCACCGCCATGCGCTCACCGGGATAGCCGTCGAGCAGTTTGCGCCAGGACCGGTAGACCTCGTGCACCTCCGGCTGGCCCCAGATCGGGGAGACCGACTTGAACGACTGGTCCTGGATGTCGGGCAGCCCCCACGCCTTGTACAGGCCCATCGCCACGTCGATGCGGAACCCGTCGACACCCTGGTCGAGCCAGAACCGCAGGATGTCGAGGAACTCCCGGTGGATCTCGGGGTTGCGCCAGTTGAAGTCCGGCTGGGCGGGGGCGAACAGATGCAGGTAATACTGCCCGTCCGGCAGCCTCGTCCAGGCCGGGCCGCCGAAGGTGGACTGCCAGTTGTTCGGCTCGGCGCGGAAGAGGTAGCGGTCGCGGTGCTCGCCGCGCAGCGCGGCCTGGAACCAGGGGTGCTCCGAGGAACTATGGTTGGGCACCACGTCCACGAGGACCTTCAGCCCGAGCCGGTGCGCGTCGGCGACCAGCGACTCGAAGTCGTCCAGCGTCCCGAACAGCGGGTCGACGCCGCGGTAGTCGGCCACGTCGTAGCCGCCGTCCGCCATCGGCGAGGGATAGAAGGGGGTCAGCCAGATCGCGTCGACCCCGAGCTCCGCCAGGTACGGCAGGTGCTCACGCACTCCGGCCAGATCGCCGACGCCGTCTCCTGAGGCGTCGGCGAAGCTGCGAACATAGATCTCGTAGACGACGGCATCACGCCACCAGGGGATGTCCATGGGGCGGTCATGCCCGCTATGTCGGAGAGTTCACCATGCTGTGCGCCGCGTAGACCAGGTAGTCCCAGAGCTTGGTCTCCTGCTCCTGCGGCAACTCCAGCGACTCGACCGCGTCGCGCATGTGCCGCAGCCAGGCGTCGCGCTCGGCCTCGCCGATGACGAACGGGTTGTGCCGCATCCGCAGCCGCGGGTGCCCGCGCTCCTGGCTGTAGGTGGTGGGGCCACCCCAGTATTGAATGAGGAACCCCCGCAACCGGTCTTCGGCCCCGGTGAGGTCTTCCTCCGGGTAGAGCGGGAGCAGCAGCGGATCCTGCGCGATCCCCTCATAGAAGCGGTGTACGAGTCGCCGGAAGGTCTCCTCGCCGCCGACGGCCTCGTAAAAGGAGGTTTCAGTCACCGTACAAGCCTATGCGGTGGCGACCATGGGGATGCCCGCGGCGTCGAGCGCGGACTTGACCTGGAGCCTGAGCTCCCGCGCGACCTGCGCCTGCTTGGACGGCAGCGTCTTCGCGGAGATCCGGAACACCACCGAGCTGTCGGACAGCTGCTCCACGCCGAACACGGAGGGCTCCTCCACGATGAGCGTCTCGCGGAAGTCGGTGTCGGCCCAGATCTCCTCGGCCACATGCTCCAGGATGGCGCGGACCGTGGTGACGTCGGTGTTCCAGGCGACGGGGACGTCGAGGTAGGCCCGCGACCAGCCCTGCGACTCGTTGCCGATGCGGGTGATGGTGCCGTTGCGGATGTACCAGACGCGGCCGTCGGCGTCACGCAGCCTGGTGACGCGCAGGGTGACCGCCTCGACGGTGCCGACCGCGGCGCCCGAGTCGATCACGTCGCCCACGCCGTACTGGTCTTCCAGCAGCATGAACATGCCCGCGATGAAGTCCTTGACCAGCTCCTGCGCGCCGAAGCCGATCGCCACGCCGAGGATGCCGACGCTGGTGAGCAGGGGAGCGATGGGGATCGTCAGCCGGTCGAGCACGGTCAGTACGGCGGTGCCCATGATGACGATCGAGGCGATGTGCTGCAGCACCGAGCCCATCGTCTCGGCGCGTTGCTTGCGGCGCTCGTGGAGCAGGGCGTCGATGCCCTCGGTCGCGGCGCCGGACCTGCGGAACCGGCCGGTGATCGAGCCGCCGGTGGCGGCGCGGCTGACCACCCGGATGATCAGGCGCTTGGCGACGTTCCGCACGACGAGGGCGAGCGTCAGGATCAGGACGACCGTGATGAGCGTGGCGATGAGCGGCGCGAGGAAATCCACCGGGATCAAGGTTTGCAGGAACCCGCAGATGACCTTGTCCTGCCCACAGACCTCACCCACATCGCTGATCATCTTCAACGGGTCCAGGGGACTCGGTGGAGGAGTGGTAGGCGTTGCCAGCAGGAACACTGGTTGGGTCCCCTTCCGGAAGCGGTTCGGGCGACGGACTTTTCGAGCGGAACGCTCAAAAAGATACCGCCGACCGAACCGGCCGCAGTCACATCACGCCGGGGAAGACGGGGACATCAGGCCCCTTGGGCCGCGGAGGGCGAGGCCTGACGCTCCGGTGACGTACGGCTCGGCTGGGACACACACCCGGAAGCATGTCCCAAGCCGTTTCCGGGAGGGGTCCCCCGAACACCCTCCAGGCGGACCTGGAGGGCATCTCCTGTGTACGGCTGGCTCGCCGTACAAGCACGAGTCCCGCGAGAAGCGGAACCGGCGGGATGGCCAGAGCCCCTGCGGTGTGCAGGAGACCCTCCGCACCGACCACCCCGCCGGCTCCGAGAAGCCGCCATGGATGCGGTGAGCCGTGGTGGCTGCGCTCCACCCGGACCACCGCGTCATCATTCCCCCACGGCGGCGAGTACGCGTGCGACCTTGGTCGCCGCACCAGCCGGGTCGTCGGCCGTATGCATGCGCTCACCCCAGGACCAGCAGTACCACCAGTCCGGAAGCTCAGCGACCGCAGTGGGCCGGCAGGTGACGCTCTCGGTCAGGCTGGTCGCGTTCGGGTTGATCACCCGGACGAACATCCGCCCGTTCTGGGTCCGAACCACTCGTGCGAGCAACCCACGAGCGTCGAGTTCCGACACCAAACGCTCCAGGTGCCCGAAGTTGTCGTCCCCCACCTTTCGTCCCTCCCTTGAATCGTTGCTGGTGGGCCAAAGATGACTCAAGTCAACGGACTGCGCAACGCGAGGTTTCTGCTCACGGGGCGCCGGTTCTCACTCATAGGTGATAAGAAACAGTCCGCCGGAGGACGATCCTTAACCGGAACCTCCAAGAAGGCGTTTCCAACCCCTCATCAATGCGCCATAGTCATTGGTAGGCGCAGCGCGACCTTAACGCTACGCTCAGTTAGCAGTTTCGGACCGGCGGGACTTGCGTGAGAGGGGCCGGGATGTCCGGCAGGCAGCACAGAGAGACGGAGATGGCGCGGCGGATCCGGGCCAGAGGGCTCGCGACCGGGCGCACCTCCGCTCAGATCGCTGAGGAGATCCACGAGCACTGTGGACCCCAGTTCGGCACGACCAGGATCAAGGGACATCGCCTCTCGCACGGCATCGCCCTGGCCGACGTCATCGAGCAGGTCAGAGCCCTGTTCGAGCGCGATGGCAAGACCCAGCCCGGCATCGGCGAAACTCTGCTGTCCGCCTACGAGAGCGGGCTCAAACGGCCCGGCCCCGAATATCTCCACTACCTCTGCACGGTCTACCGGGTCGAGCCGGGCGCGCTCGGTTACGAAGGGCCGTGCATCTGTGGCCACGGCCACCGGATGCCCGGGGTGGTCGCCGCCGACGTCAAGGAGCGGCTTCCCGCCGCGAGCCCGCAGCGCGAGCTGCTGGTGCCGCCGGAGAAGACGACGCCGGCCCCCTCCGACGAGGAGGACGAGAACATCCTGCGCCGCACGCTGCTGAACATGCTGTCCAAGGGCCCCCAGGCCGGCCAGTTCGAGGGCCCGGTGCTGGGCGCCTGCGAGGGCATCAGACGGCGGATGGACGCCATGCTGGTGTCGGCCACCGTCTCTCCCGCCATGCTCGATCAGTGGGAGGAGGCCACGCTGGCCTTCGGGCGCCAATACACCACCACCGCGCCGCTACGGCTGCTGTGCGACGTGCTGCTCGAACTCAGCTCCGTCCACAGCGCCATGTCCTGCCGCCAGCCCATCGACCTGCAGGAGCGCCTGTGCCGCATGGCCGCGCAGCTGTCCGGGCTGAGCGGCATGATCATGATCAACCTCGGCGACCACCGGCTGGCCCGCTCCTTCTTCCGCACCGGCCGCACGGCCGCCGACGAGACCGGCGACCGCGCGCTGCGCGCCTGGGTGACGGCTCGTGAGGCGCTCGTCCCGCTCTACTACGGCGACGCCCGCGAGGCGCTCAACCTGGCCAAGAAGAGCCGCGACCTGGCCGGCCAGACACCGTGCGCCGCGCAGGCGATGGCGCCGGTCGTCGAGGCCCGCGCGCTGGCGATGATCTCGGGCGTCGACAGTAAGAAGGAGGTCGTCGACCAGGCCAAACGCGCTCTGGCGCGGGCCAGGAACGCTTTCTCGCACATGAAATCGCACGAGCGTGAGGACATGGCCTTCGGTTACACCGAACGGCAGCTCTACTTCTACCAGGGCGACGTGCTCACGAAGCTCGGACAGACCCTCGAAGCCGAGGTGGTGCTCGACCAGGCACTCGACAAATATCAAGATCACATCATCGACCAGACGCTGATCAGGCTGGACCGCGCACAGTGCCGCCTGATCGAGGGGGACGTCGATGAGGCCATCGCCATGGGCAGGGCGGCGATGCGCCTGCTCGGCCCCGAATACCGCACCGATTTCATCATGCGCCCGGCTGTCGCGCTCGCACAGGCGATCAAGGCGCGCGACGCGAATCATCCCGACCTGGCCGCGTTCCTGGAGGAACTGCGTCCTTCTGAGCTGGCCACCGGGGAAGGGAGTGCATGAAGCTGAAGATCCGACGTTATCGTTGGTCTGACCTCGACACCATCCTCGCCCTGCACCGGATCTCCCTCGCCGAGGTGGGACTGGCGCCGGGCGACGGTGTTTACTACGACGACGACTTCCCTCGCATCCAGGAGCTCTACCTGGCGTGCGGCGGTGACTTCCTCGTCGGCGAGCTCGGCTCGCGGGTCGTGGCCATGGGCGGCCTGAGACCCATCGACTCGCAGACGGCCGAGGTGTGCCGGCTGCGGGTCCATCCGGGCTTCCAGCGGCGCGGGTTCGGCGCCACCATGCTGCGGGCCTTGGAGAAACGGGCGGTGGAGCTGGGATTCCACCACGTCCGCGGAGACACGACGCTCAACCAGGGGGCCGCCCTGGCGCTGTACGAGCGCCACGGCTGGCGGGAGATCGCCCGGCGGCAGGTCGGCGACCTCGTCGTCGTCTATGGCGAGAAGCGCCTGGTGCCGGAGGAGGATGACCTCCGGCGGGTCGTCGAGTCGGCCGACGCGCTCGAATCGTAGTGCCATAACCCTGTGCCTGCCCGGGCCGAAGTGCGCGGGCAGGCACACTCCGTAGTCGCGAGGTCGGTCCGGGCGAGCGGATGTGACGGAAATGGTGCTCTGGAGACTCCTGCGGATAGGGATGTACGCACCCGCGGGTGAGGCTCGTTCCTCTCGGTGGTAGAGGAACATCACCGGCTGCTGCCTGTACACCGATGGCTGCTGATTGTAGTGAGATGCTTTTTGGCATGGCCGTTGTGCCCGCTCCCCGGCCCCTCCTGGGAGCCGTGCTCCTGTTGTTCGTCAGCGCCGCCTGGGGGTCGGCGTTCCCGCTGATGAAAGATCTCATCCTCCGGTTACCTGTCGAGGATCTGCTCGCCGAGCGATATCTCCTCGCGGCGCTCACCCTCCTCCTGCTCCGGCCGCGCAGCCTCCGGCGCCTGCCGCGGAGGACCTGGGTCAACGGGGTCATCCTGGGGGTCATGTTCGGCGTCGGGCAGTGCGCCCAGGCCATCGCGCTCGACAGTCTCCCGTCGGCGGTCTCGGGATTCGCCGTCGGGTGCAACGTGGTCATCACCCCGATCCTGGCCCTGGTGGTGTTCCGGGCCAAAGTGCTCAGCCGGGTCTGGGTGGGCGTGGGACTCGCCTTGGCGGGCATGACCGTATTCACGTTGATGCGCGGCACGGAGGGCCGGGAGATCTCCTTGCTCGCGCTCGGAGTGACGCTCGGTGCCGCCGCTCTCTACTCCGGTCACACGCTGTACCTCTCGCGGCTCTCGGGCGGCGAGAAGGTCTTCGACGCCTACGCGCTCACCGTCATCCAGCTCGCCACGATCGGCGCCATGGCCGGCGTGCTGGCCGTGCGCGGCGGGTTCGCGGTGCCGGCCACCCTGTCCGACTGGGGGATACTCGCCCACCTCTCCGTCGTCTCGTGCGCTCTGGGCTTCCTGGCCCGCTCGTACGGCCAGGCGCACGTGCCGGCCATCCCCAGTGCCGTGCTGATGTCGTCCCAGCCACTCTGGGTGACGGCGATCGCGGTGATCTGGTTCCACGAGCAGGTGGGCCTGAGCATGATCGTGGGCGGCGGGCTGATGGCGGCCGCGATGCTGCTGGCCGTGCCCAGCAGGGGCTCGCCGCGAGAGGTGGGCGACCGGGCCCTGGTCATGGTGACCAGGAGGGCCAGGAGGGTGCTGGCCGACCTGAAGATCAAGCGGGACGATCCGCTGAAGCTGGAGCGGCGCGCCGTTTCGTACCCCGCCAAGACCGCCTGTACGCGCCCCGAGGCGTGCCCGTGGAACGACCGTTCGCACAAGGGGGCGAGGGAGCCCAGCCTCGATCGGCTGATCGAGCAGGCCACCGACATCGTCCGAGCGAAGAACCTTTCTCACGACGGTTGTCCATCGGATGGTCTCGTCGGCCGTTGTTTGTGCGCGTTGGTCGAGGAATCTGGACAGAAGAGGTCGGTGTCAATCTCCCGCTGGTTTCGGTCCCAATAGGCCCCTAATCGCAGTCAAAAAACCAGGGGTTCTTATTGATTGACCGCTCACTTATTCGCCAGAAATCTTGATATTCGCTGAGGTGTCCGATAATGGTGAGTAAACCCAAAGTGAGAGGTTCATCATGAAGCGCATCGCCGTCCGCAAGCCTGGCACCGCGAGGCTTGCCGGGACCTCCAGCGTCATACATAAGGGGTGATCGAGGGGAGATCCCATCTCAGGGCTCGGGGGGGCCCGCCCGACCGATGGGAGGCCGTACACCTGCTGATGCCGGTGATCGACGGGCACAGACGGCCCCTGGGCCCCTACACCGTCGGATCCGCGCTGCTGCACCACCTGGTCCCCGCCGCCTTGGACAGCTCCAAGGAGCTCGTGGCGGCCCATGACATCGAGATCCGAGCAGTGGCACCCGGTCTGTGCGACCGGGTGCCCCTCCGCAGGATGGCCCTGGACGCGGGGCTGTCCGACGACGAGCGCATTCTGGTGCCCGCGCCGCGCCGCTCACTGCGGCTGGCCAACGGGATCGCGGAGTTCGTCCGCGCGGTGGTGCCGCCCGGCTGCACGCTGGCCGTGTGCAACGCCGACGCGGCCGATCCCACCGATGCCGAACTGCTCGACGTGCTGACGCGCAGGATCCCGCCGGACATCCTGACGATCATGGTCTACTCCGGCGGGCCGGAGCCGCCCGAGGATTCGCGCGATGCCGAGGAGCTGTGGGAGCTGGTCGATCGCTGTACGAGGGAGGGCTTCCTGCACGCGCTGGTCGAGCTGGGCCAGCTCGGCCTCGCGCGCACCGAGCCCGGCAGCCACCGGTGGTGGCTCTTCGCGCAGCGCACCGCGACCGCGCTCGGCGCGCTCGGCCAGACGCTCGAGGCCCGCGTGCTGTGGGAGGCCGCCCGGCGTTCCAGCCAGGATCCCGCCGTCCACTCCGCCAGCGCGTACGGCACCGCCATGCTCGACGCCCGCCACCCCGACGCCGCCCAGCGCGACCTGGGCCGGGCCACGGGCTGGATCAACCAGGCGATAGCCATCTCCAGCCTGCTGCCTGACCCCATGGAACGCGCCTTCAAACTCGGCTTCGACCGCAACGGGCTCGCGCTGATCGAGTTGCGCCAAGGCCGTCCCGAGGCCGCGCTCGCGCTGGTGGACTCCGCCCTCGACCTGGCCCGTGAGCTGGGTGAGCGGCACCCGGTGCACCGGATGGTGCTGCTGGCCAACCGTGCCCAGCTGCTGGCCTCGCTCGGGCGGGTCAAGGAGGCGCTGGAGGAGTACGGGGCGGCCATCGCGATCGACCCGATGTTCCCCGACTACTACCTCGACCGCGGCAACCTGCTCTTCCGGCTCGGGCGGCACGGGGAGGCGCTGGCCGACTACGAGTGGGCGATGCGGGCCGGGCCGCCGCTGCCGGAGGTGTACTACAACCGGGCCGAGCTGCGCGTCGTCTGCGACGATCTCGACGGCGCCCTCATGGACCTCGGCCGGGTGATCGAGCTGGACCCGGACTACCTCGACGCCTACATCAACCGGGCGGGCCTGCTGGCCATGCTGGAGCGGGATGAGGAGGCCAGGGCCGATGTGACGGTCGGGCTCGGTCAGTCGCCGGGCAACCCGTACCTGCTGGTCGTGCTGGGCCAGCTGGATACCGCGGCCGGTCGGCTGGGCGAGGCCCGCCGGGCGCTGGACCTGGCGGTCGGCGCGGCGCCCGAGCTGGCGTCGGCCTGGGGCAACCGCGGCGTGCTGCGGTACGAGTCGGGGGACTGGGCGGGCGCGCTGGCCGACCTGACGCAGGCCATCACGCTCGAACCCCAGCAGCCGACCCTCTACGACAACCGCGCCGTGGTCCATCGCGCCCTCGGCCACGCGGCCGAGGCGGCGGCCGACGACGAGCGGGCGGCCCGTCTCCGGTCGGCCAGCGTGTAGGGCATCGGCCAGTATGGAGGACATGTCGAAGCAACGGGCGGCCAGGGCGGCGGCGGTCTACGCGGCCCTGGGCGTTCTCTGGTGGGCCACCGCCCGCATCGGATGGACGGCCGTCGGCTGTGAGGCGTGGAACTGCTTGCCTCCGGCGCTCGGCACCCTCCTGGTGATCACCGTGGGCACGTTCGCCCTGTCGGCCGTGGCGCTCAACCGGGTGGAGGTACGCCCGGGCTTCCGCGTGGCCTGGGTGACAGCCGCCATGCTGGTGGTTTTCCGGGTGGCGGGTGAGATGCTCCCCTCCTCGTCGTCCAGGTTCGCCCACGTGGTGATGTCGGCGGTGGCGTTCGCGGTGGCGGGCGCCGTGGCGGCCTTCGCGACGGACACGGAGGTCGCCAAGAGGAGGCGGCTGCTCGTGTCGCTCGGTGTTCCGGCGCTGGTGCTCGTCGGGATCATGGCGGCCTGGTGGTGGCGCGGGCCTTGATCCGGCGACCCGCCGGACGCGGAGTGGCACGAAGGGCGCTGGCAGAGCCCCTCCTACGGCTACGGTTGGACCCGTGGCCTTTGACGAGCTGTTGCGCGACCTCCAGGAAGGAGCCAGCGCTCAGGCGGCGGGCATCAGGCGCGGCTATGGTGGCCCGCCCGCCCGCGCGGTGAGCGTCCGCTCCGGCCTGGCCCGGCTGCGCTGCGCCTCGCTGCTCAAGCCGCTGTACGCGTGGGTGGCGGCCGCGCACATCCCCGACGCCGAGCGCTGGCGCCGGCACGCAGAGCCCGCGGTGGTCGTCTCGTCCAACGCCGACACGCTCAACCTCTGGCTCGCGGTCGGGCCACGGGTCATCCTGGACGACATCTACCAGCGCACGGGCGTCGTCTGGGCGCCGCCCAACGGAGATCCGTCGCGCTTCGGCTCGGTCGAGGTGGCGGCCGACGAGGTCGCCACCGCCTACGCGGCGCTCGCCCAGACCGCCGCCGCCGGCGACCCGGTGGCGGGCACGGTCCTCGACTGGATGCGCCAGGTCACGGGCCAGCAGGCGTTCGGCGCCCGCGAGGCGCTCAGCTCTCCGGAGGCCGGGGTCAAGTGCGGCTGGTACGGCGCGCCGGATGAGAGCTGCCTGCGCACACATGCCGTGGCCGTGCTGCCCAGAGGCGGCACCCGGGCGACGGTCGTGGTGGGGATGACGGCGCAGCCCTACACCGACCCGGGGGAGCGGGAGGTCTACCAGGCTCGGGTGACCGAAGGGCTGCCGGTGGAGGGCGAGCACGAGAAGGTGGCGGGCGAACTGCTGCGCGGGCTGATGCTGGCAACGCTGACGGAGCTGGGCCACCGTTACCCGTCCTGAGCCCGCTATATTTCCCTGTTCATGGTGAGAATCACGGTGCTGGGGGGCTGCGGGGCATGGCCGGCGGCCGGGCAGGCGTGCAGCGGCTACCTGGTCGAGCACGACGGGTTCCGGGTGCTGATCGATCCCGGTTACGCCATCCTGCCGAGGCTGCTGGTGTCGACGGCCGCCGAGGAGATCGACGCGGTGCTGGTCACGCATGGCCACCCCGACCACTGCGCCGACCTGAACCCCCTCCTGCGGGCCCGCGCCCTGGGTGACGCGCCGCCGGCCGCGCTGCCGGTGTACGCGCCGCCTGAGGCCCTCACCGCCGTGCTCGCGCTGGACAAGGCCCGCATGCTGGCCGGCAGCTTCGTGTCGTACGACCTGGCTCCCGGTAAGCCGTACGAGGTCGGGCCCTTCCGTCTGGACACCTGGTCGCTCCCGCACCATGTGCCCAACGCGGGACTCCGGCTGACCGGCGGCGGCCGGGTGGTCGCGTACACGGGAGACACCGGGCCCGCCCCCGAGCTGGCCGAGCTGGCCCGGGACGCCGACGTGCTGCTGGCCGAGGCGACCTATCCCGAGCGGGTGCCCGACGAGGACGCGCCCTACCTGTCGAGCGCTCTGGACGCGGGACGTACGGCGGCGCGCGCCGGTGTGGCCCGGCTGGTGCTCACCCACCTGTGGCCGGACACCCCGCCCGAGCCCGCGCTGGCGGCGGCCGCCAGGACGTATGACGGCGAGCTGGCCGTGGCCGCGGGTGGCCTCACACTGGACCTGTGACCGTGCGTCAGGCCGGTCCCGTCAGCTTGGCGATCACCTCGGCCAGTTCGGGCGGCTCGACTTCGTGCGGCAGCTCGTCGGCGGCGAACCACCGGTAGCCGAGGTAAGCCCGAGCCTCCTCGTCCGTGAGCTCACCCGGGTCCACCTCGGGGGCTTTCCCGGGGAAGCGGGCCAGGTAGAACGGCTCGGTCTTCACGTACCGCACACCGAGCCAGGTGAAGTCCCGACGGACGGGCACCCACTGATCACGTACCGCCGACCCCGGCAGGCCGGTCTCCTCGGTCAGCTCCCGGGCGGCCGCCTCCAGGGGCGTCTCGCCGGGGTCGATCCCGCCGCCCGGCGGCTCCCAGATCGCCTCGCCGCTGACGTGGTCATGCCATCGCACGAGCAGCACCCGGCCCTCGGCGTCCACGCAGACCACCCGCGCGGCCGGACGGTCACTGCTGATCTGGTGGGACTCCACGCGGCCTCCTCACCCACATACCGCGGTCAGCGTTTCATGGAACCGTCGGCGATGGCGTCGGCGGCCTCGCCGATGGCCATGCCGACGATCTCCAGGCGGCGTACCAGCTCGCGTTGCTTCATCGCGTCGGAGCTCAGCTCGCCCGAGAAGATGCGGGCGATCTCGTACTGGTACATGCGCCTGATGGACCTGCCGGTCTTCTTCGCCTCCAGCGCGTCATGGAGTACGGCCGAGGGGCGCGAGGCGAGGTCGCGGACGGCGTTCTCCAGGGCGTCGATGCCGTCGATGACCTGGTCGAGCAGCGGCGCGAAGCGGAGCTGGTCCGGCACCCGATACAGGTGCGACTCGCGCACGAAGTCGCGCAGCGAGTCCAGGACGTCGTCGATCGAGCGGGAGAGCCGGTAGAGGTCCTCCCGGTCGATCGGGGTGACCAGGGCCGACTTGAGCTCCTCCACCAGGGTGCGCCGCTCCTGGTCGCCGAGGTGCTCGATCACCCGCATCTTCTCGTGCGCGCCCGTCCGGCCCACCTCCCCGCCGATCATGGCCATCGCCAGCCAGGCGCCCTCCTTGGTCGCCGCCAGCTGACCGAGCAGGGCCTCGGTGAGCGCGCTGTCCATGCGTCCCGACAGCAGCGCCTGAGCCCTTCGCAACCGCTTCATGCCGTCACCCCCCTCACCGCGTACGACGCGAGCGCGGCCACCAGCGCGCTCATCGGAAGCGTCAGCACCCAGGCGACGACGATCTTGACGGCGGCGTGCCAGCGGACCCGGCCGGCACCCTGTGCCACCCCGGCGCCGATCAGCCCGCCGGCGATGGCCTGGGTCATGCTCACCGGCATACCCAGGGCCGAGCTGCCGATCACCGCGAGGCCCGAGGCCAGTTCGGCCGTCACGCCGTGCAGGGGGCGGAAGACGATGAGCTCCCGGCCGAGCGTGCGTCCCGCCTTGGGCAGGCCGTACACGGTGCCGAACCCGAACAGCACCGCCACCAGCGAGGTATAGGGGAGCGGCGCGTTCGAGAAGTTCCCCGCGACCATCAGGACGGCCAGCACCTTCTGGCCGTCGTTGGCCGAGTAGGCGACGGTCTGCAGCAGGAAGCCGGCCCAGTGCCAGCGTGGGAGCCCCTTGCCGGTCGTCACCAGGAGCAGCAGCCGGATCACCACCCAGCCCAGCAGCCCGCCCACGACGGGCGCGGCCAGGGCGAAGGCCAGCACCTGCGCGACCGACCCGGCCGAGACCGGCAGCCCCCAGCCCAGCCCGGCCCCGGTGAGGCCGCCGACGACGGCCAGAGTGAGGCTGGTCGGCAGGCCCTTCGCGCTCAGCGCCATGACCACGCTCAGCGCGGCGACCACCGCGATCGACATCGAGGTCTTCGCGCCCGGCCCCTGGAACGTGGCCAGCCGGGTCACGAACGTCCGCGCGACCTGATGGGTCACCAGCGGTACCAACGCCATCAGCACCACCAGGGTGAGGGTGCCGACCGCCGGACGGATCGCGGGCAGTTTGAGCCCGGTCGCGAGCAGGGCGCCGCCGTCGTTCATCCCGGACACGAACGCGAACACACAGGCGATCGCGATCAGTACGGAAGCATCCAAAGGCGGGCACTCCATCCCGTTTGGGTCGGTCTAGCGGGAGAGGTGCTCCACGTGCGCTGCCCGCCGGCCGTGCGGCCCGCTGGACGGCGATGTGGAGTCCGCCGCTGAGAGGTAGTCTGCCCAGGTCAACCCTAAGCCACCCAGTGATCTCCTGCCCGCGAGAGTGAAAAGATGAGCTCTGCCGAATACATCCTGACCTTGTCCTGCCCCGACCGGCCCGGTGTGGTGGCCGCCGTATCGGGGCTGCTGGCCGGGCACGGGTGCAACATCATCGAGAGCCAGCAGTTCGGGGACCGGGAGGCGCAGCGGTTCTTCATGCGGGTCCAGTTCGCGGCGCCGCTGCCGGAGGACGAGTTGCGCGCGGCCTTCGCCGCCCTGGCGCCGGAGTTCGGCATGGAGATCAAGCTGCGCGACGTGGCCAGGAAGCCGCGGGTGCTGATCATGGTCAGCAAGTTCGACCACTGCCTCAACGATCTGCTCTACCGGGTGCGCGCCAAGGCCCTGGACATCGAGATCGTCGCCGTCGCGTCCAACCATCCCGACCTGCGGCCCCTGACGCAGTCGTACGGCATCGACTACCACCACCTGCCCGTCACCCCCGAGACCAAGACCCGGCAGGAGGCGGAGGTGCTGGCGCTGGTCGAGCACTACCAGGTGGAGTTGGTGGTGCTGGCGCGCTACATGCAGGTGCTGTCGGAGGACCTCTGCGAGAAGCTGGCGGGCCGGGCGATCAACATCCACCACTCGTTCCTGCCGTCGTTCAAGGGCGCCCGGCCCTACCACCAGGCGCATGACCGGGGCGTCAAGCTGATCGGCGCGACGGCGCACTATGTCACGTCCAACCTGGACGAGGGGCCGATCATCGAGCAGGAGGTGGCCCGGGTGAACCACAGCCACTCCCCGGCGGACCTGGTGGCGATCGGGCGCGACGTGGAGTGCGTGGCGCTGGCCAGGGCCGTGAAGTGGCACGCCGAGCAGCGGGTGCTGCTCGACGGCCACCGGACGGTCATCTTCCCCCGCTGACGCCCCTGTTTGCGGCTATAGGCCTGTCGCGGCTACAGGCCGGTATGCCGGGCCAGGAACGTCAGCGTGTCAGCCGACAGATCGACCGACCTGCTGATCGAACGGGCGCCATGGCCCACCTCGGTCTCGTTGCGTAGCACGATCGGCCCCTCACCCGTGGAGGCGTGCTGCAGCGCCGCGCACATCTTCCAGGCGTGCAGCGGGTGCACGCGCGTGTCCGACTGGAAGACCGTGAACAGCGTCGCGGGGTACGCAACGCCTTCGCGGACCTGGTGATACGGCGAATAGGCCGACAACCAGCCGAACCCCTCGGGGTCGGCGGCGGAGCCGTACTCGACGTTCCAGGTCGCCCCCAGCCCGAACTGCTCGTAACGGATCATGTCCAGCAGCGGCGCGGAGCAGGCGACGGCCGCGTACAGCTCGGGACGCTGCGTCAGCGCCGCCCCCACCAGCAGCCCGCCGTTGGAGCCGCCGGAGATCGCCAGCTGCTCGGACGTCGTCACGCCGGTCGCGATGAGGTGCTCGGCCGCGGCGTGGAAGTCGTCGAAGACGTTCTGCTTGTTGCCGAGCATGCCGGCACGGTGCCAGTCCTCGCCCTCCTCGCCGCCGCCGCGCAGGTTGGCGATCACGTAGACGCCGCCCGCCTCCACCCAGGCGAGCACCGAGGCGGAGTAGCCGGGGGTCATGGACAGCCCGAAGCCGCCGTAGCCGTACAGGATGGTCGGGCGCGGCCCGTCGCCGTCGACCGGCGAGATGACCAGCATGCGGACGTCGGTGCCGTCCTTGGACTGATAGACGACCTGGGACGTACGCACCTGCGGCACGTCCACCACGCCCGGCGAGGCGGCCCAGAGAGTGGTCTCGCCGGTCCTGGCGTCGTAGCGCTGGATGGTCGGCGGCGTGGTGTTGTCGGTGTAGCCGAACCACGCCTCGTAGCCGCCCTCGGGACGTTCGGCGATGCCGCCGATCGAGCCGAGGCCGGGGGCCGGCACCTCGCCGATCCGTTCGCCGGTGGCCAGGTCGTGCACCGTGATCTCGCTGATCGCGTGGCGGGTCCAGCCCACCAGCATGACCGGGCGCTCGAGGTCGTCGAGGATCGCGAAGTCGGACAGCACCGCTTCGGAGTCCTCCGGGATCAGGTCGCGCCAGTTGTCGACGCCGGGCGTCTCCGGGTCGGTGACGCAGATCCGGACGCGCGGCGCGTCGCGGTCGGTGTGGACGTACAGCCTGCCGTCGCGGCCGAACGAGAGCCCCGTCTGGGCGTCCACGCCCTCCTGCACGACCTGGAGGTCGGGCCTGTCGGGCGAGGACGCGATCAGGTCGGCCACCCACAGGTCGTTGCGCGGCGCCGTGCCCTCACTGGCGGAGATCTGGAGCCAGCGGCCGTCACGCGAGACCGAGACGCCGTAGTAGTTGGTCATCTTCAGGCCCTCGCCGAAGATCATCACATCGTCCTCGGTGGACGTGCCGACGCGATGCAGGTAGACGCGGCGGTGGAACTGCGACTCGCCCTCCGGCAGCTCCGTGCTCGGCAGCCGGCGTACGTAGTAGAACGCCTCGCCGCCGGGCAGCCACGCGATGGGGGAGTAGCGGCACCGGTCGATCGGGCCCTCGACGCGGGCACCGGTGGCCACGTCCATGACGTAAAGGACCGACTCCTCGTTGCCGCCCACCGAGATCTGGTAGGCGAGCAGGCGGCCCTCCTTGTCGGGCTGGACGGCGTCGAGCGTGGTCAGGCCCGACGGGTCGATGGCCATGGGGTCGATCAGGACCCGCTCGGTGCCGCCGGACTCGTCGTTTTCTGCGACGTAGTAGACCGCGTGCTCCTGGTCCGGCGTGCGGCGGCTGAAGAAGTGGCGGTCGCCGCGCCACGCGGGCACCCCCACGGAGCCCGACCTAAGCAGCTCGGCGATGCGGTCCCCGAACCGCTGCGGCTTGCTCTGCCGCTTGAACAGGTCGGCCTGCGCGAGCAGCCATCCCTGCGTCTCCGGGCTGTCGGGATCCTCAAGCCAGCGATAGGGGTCCGCGACGGGAGTGTCGTGCAAAATCTCGGCGCTTTCCTCGCGGCGTGCTGTGGGGTAGGGCTCTCGCGTCATGCCCGAACCTTACTGCCAAGCAGGGCGCGTAAAGCCCTGGTGAAGTGGGCATAAAACGTACCGTGCGTCCCTCTGGTCATTCCGGCTGGGGGTTATGGGGTGGCGGGGACCACGCGGTAAACGTCAGACTTGGTGACAGGACGGTGCCGTGGTGACCATCCGCTGGACCGTCCGGCGGAGGTCCACGTGACGGAAGCACCAGTGCCCCAGGAGGGGCCGACAGCCGGGACATGCCACGGCATGTCCCCCTTGATACCCATGCAGCAGGGAGAGGCCCGATGACGCGCCAAGTCCTGCTGCTCAACGCTACTTACGAGCCACTCACCACTCTGTCGCTGCACCGAGCCATCGTGCTCGTGCTGCGGGAGAAGGCCGACATCGTCCACCGTGACGGCGGGGGCGCGGTCCTGCGCTCCGCGACGTGCACGCTGGAGGTGCCCTCGGTGGTCCGGCTGCGCAGATACGTCCGTATTCCCTACCGGTCTCGCATCCCCCTGACCAGGGCCGCGCTCATGCGGCGCGACGATTACCGCTGTGCCTACTGCGGCCTGCGGGCTGAGACCATCGACCATGTCGTCCCCCGGTCGAGGGGCGGCCCCCACACCTGGGAGAACTGCGTCGCCTCGTGCACGCCGTGCAACCACAGGAAGGCCGACAAGTTCCTGGAGGAGCTGGGGTGGACGCTGCGCGTCGCCCCGGCGGTGCCACGGGGCGCTCACTGGCGGCTCATCGGCGCCTCGCTCGTCGGCGATCCCCAATGGGCGCCCTACCTGGAAGCGGCTGCCTGACCTTCGGGCCCGGATCCCTGGATCCGGGCCTGAAATGTCTTTGTCGTGCTTCAAGGCTCCTGGCAGGATTCCAGGGCATGTGGACCTTCACCACCGACGTCGAGGAGTACGCGAGCGCCGCCGAGGCGTTCCTGCTCGCCGACCCCGTGGGCAACACGGTACCGCTGACGGTGCTGGCCAACATTCGCGCCGGGATGCCCGCCGATGACGCCTCCTTCGGCTGGTGGACCACCGACGGTGAGGTCCGGGGGGCGGTCTTCCGTACGCCGCCGCATCCGATCGGCCTGGCCCGCATGCCGGTCGAGTCCATCGGGCCGTTCGTCACGACGTGGCGGGGCGAGATCACGGAGGTCCTGGGCCCGCTGGAGCTGACCGGCGCGCTCTCCGAGGTGCTCGGCGAGCCCCGCTCCGTACTGTCGGAGCGCCTCTACCGTCTGGGCACCCTGATCGTCCCCGAGACGGCGGGCCACGGCCGACTGGCGGGTGTTGCCGACTTTCCGCTGCTGGTCGCCTGGTTCCAGGCGTTCGGCGAGGAGGTGGGTCTGGGCGTGGGCGGGGATCCCGTTCAGCAGGTCGAGCACCGGCTGGCCGGGCGGCAGCTGTTCATGTGGGAGGCGGACGGGGTCCCGGTGTCGATGGCCGCCCTGTCGCCCGCGGCGGGCGGCGTCTGCCGCGTCGGGCCGGTGTACACGCCGCCGTCCTGCCGCAGACGGGGGTACGGCGCCGCGGTCACCGCGTTCGCCAGCCGGGTGGCGCTGGAGACGCGCTGTGAGCAGGTGGTGCTCTTCGCCGACCTGGCCAATCCGACGAGCAACGCCATCTATCGGTCGATCGGCTACGAGCCCGTCTACGACTACGCCCAGGTGACCTTCAGACCTTTGCCGTAGTCTTGTTTGCCGTAGTCTTGGGGGCATGCCGCGCTATGACTTTCGCTGCCGTGCCTGCGGGTCGACCTTCGAGGTGACCCGCCCGATGGCCGCCTCCGACGAGGCGGCCGCGTGCCCCGAGGGGCACGACGACACCGTCAGGTTGCTCTCCACGGTCGCAATGACCGGCGGCGCCGCCGCGCCGAGCTCGGGTGGCTGTTGCGGCGGGGGATGCTGCGGCTGACGCCCGGGTAGACCGGCCGCCCAGGCTTGGCCTGCGGTGCCGAAGACCACCAGGCCGATCCGCCGCGCCAACGGCTGGGGCGCGACGGGTTCCGGCAGGGCATTTCTTAGGCGGCGCGGGCCCGCTTGCGTCGCTGGAACGGCAGGAACCGGTCGGCCAGGTGCGGCCGGGACGGGGTCAGCGTCGGCTCGACCGCGAGAATCCGGTCGAACCGGAACGCCCGGATGGCGCGCCGCATCCGGCAGACCCCGACGAGATACCAGTATTCGCGATGCACCAGACACGTCACCGGTTCGACATCCCGAGCCGTGACATGCCCTGAAGCATCCCGATAGTGCAGACGAATCATCAGCCTGCTGGTGATCGCGTCCGCGATGAGCCTGGCCCGCGACGCGATGTCCACGGGCAGCGGCTCGGTGAGCGTCGTGAGGGTGGTGGCGATGACATCATCGTCGAGCTCCAGGTGCTCGAGCGCGTGCTGCAGACCGCGCCTGGCGGTGACGGCCTGCGGACCGGACCCCAGATGAGCGAGGGACAGGGCGAGGGCAGCGATCTCGGCGGTGGTCAGCGGGCGAGTGTGGGAGTTCACGCCTGTAGCCATACCCCCACAATAGAGACGACCACCGACAGTTTTCGAAAGCCTGTACGGCTGGTAAGCACCCTGTATCGAACGAATAAGGCTCGTCAGCCGCCACGGCACCACTGACGGAAGCCATGGCCAGCAAGACGCACGTCACGGAGCTCAGCCGGTGAACCGGAGGAGCGTGCCCCTGGACAGACCTCAGCAGGCACGGCGGGTGGGGCCCACCGTGCCTGCCGTAAAGAAGACTTATCGCGACAGCTGAGAGAGATCGCGCGACGCGCCCGTGGAGGCCGACGTCGTCATCGCCGCGTACGCCTGCAGGGCGGCGCTGACGGGGCGGTTGCGGTCGCGGGGCCGGTAGCCGCCCAGGTCGGCGAGCAGGCGCGTACGGCGCTCCGCCAGCTCGGCCTCGGGGACCCGGAGCTCCATCGACCGGTTGGGGATGTCGATCTCGATCGTGTCGCCGTCCTCGACCAGCGCGATCATGCCGCCCTCGGCCGCCTCCGGAGAGGCGTGCCCGATCGACAGCCCGGACGTGCCGCCGGAGAAGCGGCCGTCGGTGACCAGCGCGCACGCCTTGCCCAGGCCCCGGCCCTTGAGGAACGACGTCGGGTAGAGCATCTCCTGCATGCCCGGCCCGCCCTTCGGCCCCTCGTAGCGGATGACGACCACGTCGCCCTCCTTGACCCGGTCGCCGAGGATGCCCTCGACCGCCTGCTCCTGCGACTCGAACACCACCGCCGGCCCGCTGAACTTCCAGATCGACTCGTCGACCCCGGCCGTCTTCACCACGGCGCCGTCACGCGAGATGTTGCCGTAGAGCACCGCGAGCCCGCCGTCCGCGCTGTAGGCGTGCGCCAGGTCGCGCACGCAGCCCTCGGCCCGGTCGAGGTCGAGGGAGTCCCAGCGGTTGCCCTGCGAGTATGGCTTGACCGTGCGGACGTTGCCCGGCGCCGCGTGCCACAGCTCCAGGGCCTCGGGCCGCACCGTGGGCGACTGGGGGTCCCAGGCGGCGATCGTCTCGCCCAGTGTGGCGCCGTTGACCGTCGGCACGTCGCGGTGGAGCAGCCCGGCGCGGTCGAGCTCACCCAGGATGGCCGGGATGCCGCCCGCGCGGTGCACGTCCTCGACGTGGTACTTGTTCGTCGCCGGAGCCACCTTGCACAGGCACGGCACGCGCAGGGAGATCTCGTTGATCTCCTTGAGCCCGAAGTCGACCTCGGCCTCGCGGGCCGCGGCCAGGATGTGCAGGATCGTGTTGGTCGAGCCGCCCATCGCCACGTCCAGCGCCATCGCGTTCTCGAAGGCCTCGCTGGTGGCGATCGAGCGCGGCAGCACCGACTCGTCGCCGTCCTCGTAGTAGCGGCGGGTGATCTCCACGAGCTGGCGCCCGGCGTCCTCGAACAGGTTCTTGCGCGCCTTGTGCGTGGCCAGGATCGTGCCGTTGCCCGGCAGCGCGAGGCCGATCGCCTCGGCCAGGCAGTTCATGGAGTTGGCGGTGAACATGCCCGAGCACGACCCGCAGGTCGGGCAGGCGTTCTCCTCCATCTCCAGCAGGTCCTCGTCGGAGACGCTGCTGTCGGCGGCGGCGACCATCGGGTCGATCAGGTCGAGCTTGCGGCCGGGCGTCTTGCCCGCCTCCATCGGCCCGCCCGAGACGAAGATCGTCGGGATGTTGAGCCGGAAGGCGGCCAGCAGCATGCCCGGTGTGATCTTGTCGCAGTTGGAGACGCAGATCATGGCGTCGGCGCAGTGGGCGTTGACCATGTACTCGACGGCGTCGGCGATCAGCTCGCGCGACGGCAGCGAGTAGAGCATGCCGCCGTGGCCCATCGCGATGCCGTCGTCGACCGCGATCGTGTTGAACTCACGCGGGATCGCCCCCGCCTCGCGGATCGCGGCGGACACCACGTCGCCGACGTCGCGCAGATGAACGTGGCCCGGCACGAACTGCGTGAAACTGTTGGCCACGGCGATGATGGGTTTGCCGAAATCGCTCCCGGCTACGCCGGTCGCCCGGAGGAGGGCGCGGGCGCCGACCATGTTCCTGCCATGGGTGACCGTACGAGACCTGAGGGCGGGCATTGAACTTCTCCCATCGTTGCGAGTCCTCACATCGTACGACCATTTGCCCGGTTGCTGAGACAACTGTCCACCGCTCGGAACGCGTACGGCGGCGAGCTGGGTGGATCCCGGCCACGCGGGGCGCGCCTCCGGAACTGCCGAAAGCACGCCCGTCGGACTGTCGGCGGGCGTGCCTTCAGAGCTCGGTCGGTCAGTCCTCGCCGTATCTCGCGGGCAGGACCCGGGCCGCGATGTCGTGCAGGCGGTCGATCTCCGCTTTGGTGAGCGCCCGCTCCCGCTTGGTGATCCACTTGCGGGCACGGCCGCCCTCATAGACGTCCACGCCGCGGATCGTCATGATCTTCCACGGCACGGGCGGCCCGTAGATGGCCAGCGAGGGCACGACGGAGATCTCCTTGCCGTAGGCCTCGCTGATCAGCTCGCTGGCCCGCGAAGCCTCCCATTTGGCCTCGGTGAGACGTGGCTTCATGTCGAACGGCCCGTGGAAGAGCTTCTTGCCCATCTGGACGCGTACGGGCAGCCGTTTGTCCCACTTCTCGGAGTCGACCGCGTAGACGCCCGTCGGGCCCACCACGAGGTGGTCGATCTGGGCCTCGCTGTCCGGTATCGCCCGCGCGTGGAGCGTGCGATAGCCGTTGCGTTCGAGTTTGCGCAGTTGGGCCTCGGTGCGGCGCTCCGCGATGGAGGCACGGCGCCAGGCCGGCACGGTCGAGTTGGACCGCGCTCGGTAGACAGTGTCGAGGATGGCCGCGATCACGCCCGCGGTCACGCCTACCCGCCAGTCGCCCACGAGGATGCCCACGACCACGCCAACGGGGATCGCCAGCAGGGCGCGGTTGCGCATGCGGCGGAAGCGTGGCTGTTGGAGCAGGCTGCGCAACGACGCGCGCTCGATGGGCGCGTAGGTTGACGTGGGCGCCGATTGCTTCGCGGGGGCCGGCTCGCCTTCGGGTCGGTCACTCACCCAGATGGGTGAGGAGTTGTGACCGTCTTCTCGCTGATGGTCGGAGTCCACGTAACTCACCGTAGCCCGTGGTTCTTGTCGATTCCTAGTGCTGCCTTGTCCATAGTTTTATGGCCCAGCTCACCGTGTTCTACGCCCGTTTTCCGGGTATCTATTACGTTCTTCTCTAGAGATGCCTAGTGTGCGGTAGCGTGCGAGAACTTCACGAGCTTTCGGCGCTCGAGCAGGCGCAAGCCATCCGTGACCAGGAGATTTCGCCGGTCGAGCTCACGCGGCACTACCTCGATCGGATCGAGCGAATCGATCCACAGGTGGGTGCGTTTGTGACGGTGACCGCCGAGAGAGCCCTCGAACAGGCGCACCGTCTGGCCAAGGAGCTGCCAGACGGACCCCTCGCCGGAGTGCCGATCCCCATAAAGGATCTTAACCTGGTGAAGGACGTGCCCATCATGTTCGGGTCGTCGACATACCGGGGTTTCGTCGCCCCGGTGGACGACACGGTGGTCGAGCGCCTGCGTGACGCGGGCACAGTGATGCTGGGGAAGACCGCGACACCGGAGTTCGGCCTGCCCTGCTACACCGAGACCGCCCTCTCCCCGCCCGCCCGCTCGCCATGGGATCCGCGTACCTCCGCGGGCGGGTCGAGCGGCGGCGCCGCCGCGGCCGTGGCCGCCGGGCTGGCGCCGGCCGCGCAGGGCAGCGACGGGGCCGGTTCGATCCGCATCCCGGCGTCGGTGTGCGGGCTGTTCGGCATCAAACCCACCCGTGGCCGGATCAGCTTCGCGCCGATCATCCCCGACCTCGCGGGTCTGTCGACGAACGGCCCCCTCGCTCGTACCGTCGCCGACGCCGCGGCGCTGCTTGACGTGATGGCGCACAACAATCCCGGAGACCTCTATCTCGCGCCGCCGCACGAAGGCACGTTCCTGGCCTGCGCCGGACGCGATCCGGGCCGGCTGCGCATCGCCCGCTACGCCCGAAGGGGTTAGCCGCCTTCCCCGCGATCTACCGAGATGCAGGCCGGCGCTCCCGTCTCCAGGCGGGGTGGTGGAGGCCCGCGCGCCAGTGCCCTTTGGGGCGTGAGCGGGCAGCGATCGGAACTGCTTGCGACATCTCAATCACGTACGGTAAGGTTTTCGTGATCGAACTGGCAAGCGATAACCAAGCTGGCTGTGAGATCACTTCCTGGATTCATCGGTATGACGAGGCCGCCGGGCGGGCGGTGACAGGACGTGGAGACTTGCCGGTAGGCGGGTCGGTGAAGCGTCAAGCATCCTGTTCCACGGCTCGTGCTGTTTACGCGGCATGGACTGCTGCGTAAGCAGCACGGGAATCCTCGCCTCTTCAGGGCGAGGAGCGCGTCAAAACGTGACCGGCCAGCCCGCCGCGAACCTGCC
The DNA here is from genome assembly GCF_040680095.1 of Nonomuraea sp. NPDC052129. Lineage (NCBI taxonomy): Bacteria > Bacillati > Actinomycetota > Actinomycetes > Streptosporangiales > Streptosporangiaceae > Nonomuraea > Nonomuraea sp. NPDC052129. The sequence goes on from NZ_JBFAVX010000017.1 coordinate 193,657, forward strand.
ACTGCACTGGACCGCCGACGGGCTGACGATCGGCGTCATGCTGGCGGGCCGCCTGGGCGCCGAACGCACGTTGATCTCCCTGTCGGCCCAGGTTGGGGCGGCCAGGGGCGGCTTCTGGGGCGACCGGCGATCTGGTGGCCCTGGAACCTTATCGTTGCCGGTGTGCGGCCTGCTGTCGTTGTCGCTGGCGTGATGGTCGGTGGTGGCCGTCAGGACTGATACTGGTCCCGATATTTCAGGACCTGCTGTACGTGGGCCTTCCACTTGGCCGGCACGCCCTGTTCCCGCCTCACCGGCACCACGCCGGACACGTAGAGAGCGGCCAGCTTGGCGGCCGGATCCCCTGGCACGTCGGCGATCTGAGGGCCGAGCCCGCAGAAGAAGCGGCCCATCGCGGGCAGGGACAGCTCGGGGGAGAAGGGCGGCTTCGGCATCGGGTCGTTGATTCCGTTGGGCTGCCAGTACTGGAGGACTCTGGGGGTCCATCTGGCGATGCCGAACTCGTCGGCGGCCGGGTCGCTCAGGTCGGGGTCGAAGTCGCTGGCCGCCTTCACTACAGCGGCCACGAGCGCCGGCGACAGACCCGCGACGTCGTGGCACCAGGTGCCCGCCTGAATGATCAGCGCCCGGTACTGAGACGGGATATCCGCATCCGCCCGCAAGCCCATCCCCGCCTTTGGAGGCCCTGGCTCGGACGCCTGTGGAGTCCCGGCCGCGCTCGGAGATCTGGACGGCTGTGCGGATGCGGACGGTCCTGCGGATCCGGAGGGTCCCGTAGATCCGGACGGTCCCACGGACGCGGACGGTCCTGCGGATCCGAGCGGCGCTGAGGATCCGGATGGTGAGCCGGTCACTGTGGACGACCGGTCGGTGGGACGCAGCGTGAGCACCGCGGCGACCACCGCCAGGGCGACAGCCACGGCGCCCACCCCGGCCAGCACCGCCTTGCCCCGCTCCGCGCCCGCGCCGAGATCCGCACCAGGGCCTGCGCCCGCGCTTGCCCTCGGGCCTGCGTCTACCCTCGGGCTTGCCCCACCACCTGTGCCTGCTCCCGGGCCTGCGCCTGCGCTTGCCCCCGGGCCTGCGCCAACACCCAGTCCGGCCCCACCCCCTGTGCCCGCTCCCGCGCCACCACCGTGGTCTGCGCCTCTACCTGGGCCTGCACCTGCGGATGCGTCTGCACTTGCGTCCGCTCCCGCATCTGCGATCGCATCTGCACCTGCGGCCGCACGGCCGCTTGCGTTCTCGCCGGTGCCCGTGCTTCTGTACGCGGCGGTCTCCTCGTCCGCGCGTCCGGGGGGCGAGGTTCCCGGTCGCCGCTCCGAATCCGCCCCGCCCGCCGGGAACGCCCTCTCCGGGAGTTCGCCCTCCGGGGGTCGGACGTCCGGGAACGCCCTCTCTGGGGGGCCGTCGCCCACGGGCGTCTCCTCTGGGAGTCCGTCGCCCACGGGCGCCTCGTCCGGGAATGCGTAGCCCAGGGGTGCGTCGTCCGGGACTGCGGCGCCCACGGGCGCGTCGTCCGGGGCGTTGAGGGCGGCGGCGAAGGAGGTGATGCTTGGCCAGCGGCGGTCCGGGTCCGGGTCGATGGCCTTCATGATGGCCGCCCCCACCTGTACCGGCACCTCCGGCCGCAGCCGGTGCGGTGCCAGCCGTACCGAGCCCGAGGCGGGCAGCTGGCCCGTGAGCAGGTGGTAGGCCATGGCGCCCAGCCCGTGCACGTCGGCCCGCTCGTCCGGGGCGCCGTCCAGGCGCATCTGCTCCGGCGCCATGTACCCGGGCGAGCCCGCCGCGATGGTGTGGCTGGTGGCGTCGGCCAGCGAGCGGGCGACCCCGAGGTCGGCCACCATGAGGCGCTCGCCACCGCCCGGGAGCGCGCGAAACAGCACGTTCGACGGCTTGAGGTCGCGGTGCACGATGCCGAGCCGGTGCAGCACCGTCACGCCCTCGGCGATCTCGCCGAGGACGCGGAGCGCTGCGGGTATGGGCAGTGGGCCGTCGAGTACGCGCCCCGCCAAAGACCCCATGTCGGCATAAGTCATGACGAAGTACGGGCGGCCATCCGGAAGTTCGCCGATGTCGTGGACTTGGACGATGCGCGGCGAGTCCGCCTGGCGCAGCAGTCGGGCCTCCTTGACGAACCGCTCGCGTACGGCCGGTTCGGCGGACCAGTTGTCGGCCAGCACCTTGATCGCCACATAGGAGTCGAGCCGGTCGTCCCGGCCGAGCCACACTGTCGCGAACGCGCCCGAGCCCAGAACGCGCTCGACGGGATACCTTCCGATCGCATCCACAGTTGAGTTGACCTTGTCTGGGGGATCTTGAGTCAGACTCTCTCACGACCGGGTCTGGCCGGACAGCCGAACCGGGATTACGTTCTTGGGTGTGGACAGCGCGCTAGAGATTCTGGCTTTTCTCTTGGGGGTTTCGCTCGCTCTGTTCGTGCTGATCAGCCTGGCGGTCATGGTGCCGGGGCGGGGTTCGGCGCGGAGGATGGAGACGGGCCCGGTGTGGCTGGGCGGTCCGTCCGGGAGCGAGCACGGCGTGAGCACCTCGGGCCTGGTGCTGGCCGACCGGGTAGCTCATTGGGCGCCGGCGCCCGAGTCCGACTGGGTCGCGATGGCGGAGACGGCCGAGCCCGGCAGGCGCGTCGGCGGCGCTTCGGCGGGATGGTGATGGCGATGCGCGGACTGACCTCGGCCCAGGCCGACGACATCAGGCAGGCGCTCCACGTCGCCGAGCGGCGCAGCGGCCTGCGCTTCGGCGCCTTCCTCGGCGCGCCGGTCGGCGGCCGGCGGCACTTCGCCGAGCGGCTGCACGCAGCGCTCGGCGAAGAGGCCGACGAGGCCGTGTTGATCTTCGTGGACGTCGCCGGACGGGCGCTGGAGATCGTGACCGGCGAGAACGCCCGGCGGCGGCTGCCCGACACCGCGTGCCGGCTGACCGCTATGTCGATGGCCACGGCGTTCAGCGCCGGCGACCTGGTGGGCGGGCTGCTGTACGGCATCGGCATGCTGGGCGAGCAGGCCACCGCCAGGCGGTAGAACGGGCGTCGCCTGCGCCCCCGCGGTAGGCGACGCCCACCCCGTCTTTGTAAGCGAGGCGGGCGGCGGGGTCACCCTGGAGGCTTCCAGGGGGCAACCCAGGCCCAGAGCGTTGAGGCCCTAGCAGGCCCAAAGAGCAGGCCCAAGCGTCAGCGTTGGAGCAGGCCGGCGACGTGCTCGCTGACGCCTGCCAGCAGTGTGGCGGGCACGATCGGGGCGCGGCCGATGGCCGAGAACAGCGCGGGCAGGCCGGGCAGCGGGAACCCGTCATCCTGGAGCGCGGCCGAGCCGATCTCGTTCTTGTCCAGCGCCGACCGGCTGCGCTGCCAGGCGTCGAGCACCTCTTCCGGCGAGGGCACGCCGAAGCCGTGGCCGACAGGCGCCGCGTGCCGCAGGCGTACGAGCGGCGTCTCCGCGAACGCCAGCGCGGTGCGGGCCCGTACGTGCAGGTCGGCGCGTTCTTCCGGCTCGATCCAGTGCATCGCCGTGCACGGGTTGCGGCAGTCGGCGACGCAGACGGCCATCGCGCCCGCCACCTGGCTGTGCTGCCGGTCGAAGTACGCGCGCCAGCCCTCGGGCGGCTCGCTCGCCACCCGCAGGGTCCGGTTGGTGGCCGACTGCTCAGACTTGGTGTGGTCGCACTCGCGGTCGCCGATCACGCCGAACCTGCTGCCCGGCGCGCTCAGCCCCGCGGGCCAGCGCGCGGGGTCGCCGGCATGGCCGAGATGCGGCTCGTAGGCCAGCAGCGGCAGGTATTCGCTGGCGATGTGGACGGCGGCGATCATCGGGCTCAGCTCGCGGCGCTCCCAGCGGACGGCGATGACCTCCAGCAGCAGCCCGTAGGCGGGCCGCAGCGACTCCAGCGCGCCGCGTGGCTGCTCGCGCGGGGTCTGCGGCATGTGGCAGGCCCGTGCCCGCCGCCGCAGGTCCGCGGGCACGGATTTCGCCTCGACCGCGAAGTCCTCGGCGTCCAGCGAGAGCAGTCGGCTGCCGAACTCGCACACGTCGGCGATCTCCTCGGATGAGGCCAGTGCTCCGAGGTCGGAGAAGGCGTAGCGGCGGGCCAGCGCTACGAGCAGATCGCGAGTGGTATCCACCCGATCACCCTACTCACGACCGGATAGTCGCCTGTCCGGCCGAGACCGGTAGGAGGGCGGCTAGGTGTGGCAGGGCGCCTTGATGCATTGGATGTCGCCCGGTGGCTCGCTGACCGTCGGCTCGACCGTGGGCGTCGTCGGCTCCGGCGTGGTGGGCGGGTCCGTGGGCTCGGGCTTGTGGGTGGTCGGGGTGGCCGTCGGCGTGGGCGTGGTCGGGCGGACGGTGGCCGTGGCGGTGGGGGTCGGCTTGTGCGAGCCGCTCGGCCGCGATACGGGAAAGGACTTCGACGGGGGAGCCAGGGGCTTCTTGCTCGGGGTGACGGCGCTCGTGGGCGTGCCCGAGTCCTGCGTGACGGGCGGCAGGACGCTGCCGCTCTGCTCGGTCGCCTGGTCGTCGCGGATCCACACCGACCCGGCGACCGCCAGGGTCACCAAGACCGCGACGGTCACGGCCAGCGCGGCGGCCAGCGCGCGGCGGCCGCGTGGCGTGGGCGGCAGGTCCGGCGTGGGCGGCAGGTCCGGCAAGTCCGGCGAGTCATGGGCCTTCCTCGCCGCCTCGGCCATCAGCGTGGCCGTCGGCCAGCGCCGGTCCGGCGTCTTTTCCAGCGCTCGCGTCACGACCTGGCGCGGCCCCGGCGGCACGTCGGCGGGTAGGTTCGGGACGGGGGCGTGCAGATGCTTGTAGATGATCTGGACAGGAGTGTCGCCATCGAACGGCAACCGCCCGGTCAGGCACTGGTAGGCGACCACGCCGAGCGCGTAGACGTCGACGGCCGGGGTGACGTCGCTGGCGGTGGCCATCTCGGGGGCGCAGTAGCCGGCCGAGCAGAGCATGGCGCCGGTGGCCGTCAGCTGGACCGCGGAGACCGAGTGGGCGATGCCGAAGTCGGTGAGCGCGACGCTCCCGTTGGGCCGGACCATCAGGTTGGCCGGTTTGACGTCGCGGTGCACGATGCCCTGCGCGTGGGCGGCGGCCAGCGCGTCGCCGACCTCGGCGACCAGCCGCATGGTGGCCGCCGGATCGAGCGCCTCGCGGCGCAGGACGCGGTCGAGCGACTCGCCCTCGACGAACTCCATCACCAGGAAGCTCACCTGGCGCCCGTCGACCTCGGAGGTGCCGTAGTCGTAGACGTCGACCACGCCGGGATGCCGCAGCGTGGCCATCGCCCTGGCCTCGTTCTGGAAGCGCTGGGCGAACTTCGGATCCTCGGTCAGGGCGGGGATGAGCACCTTGACCGCCACGGTCCGGCCGAGCACCGTGTCGGTGGCCCGCCAGACCTCGCCCATGCCGCCGCCGCCCACGCGGCTGATCAGCGTGTAGCGATCGTTGAGGCTGGTCCCGGATCCGAGCACGTCTTCGAGGCTAACACCGCGACCTCGATGGACGCGCCGGATCCGGCGCTCAGAACGCCCCTGTGGTAGTGCCTCCCGTTCCCGAGGCGGGGCTGGTGAAGGTGCTGTTGCCACCGGGTTGCCACTGGTCGGCGGTGTCGGGGAAGTTCGTCTCCTGGCGCTTGACGCACTTCCACTCGATGGCGGTGTTCGGCGGCAGCTTGCCGATCGTTCCGGTCCAGGTCGGGTAGGCGGTCGGCGACAGTTTGACCGCGCTGGCCACCGACCAGCCGCCGAGCTGCGGGACGCTGCCCACGGCGTAGACGGACTGCCCCGTGGTGGTCGTGCCGTTGTCGCATCTGAACGTCATCGACGCCGGAGCCTGCCCGAGCGTGAACGCGAACGTCTTGGCGGTCGTGACGCTCGTGCTCGCCGACTTGGCGACGATCAGGTTCCCGCCCGCGTTGTACCAGCCGCTGGTCGCGGCGTCGAAGGCCGCCTTGGTGGCGTGCTGGGTGAGCGCGGTGCCGTTGAGCGTGACGGCGGACGCCTGGGTGTCCGAGACCAGCTCGACCACGTTCGTCCTGCTCGCGGGCGCGCCGGTGTAGGTGCCGCCGGCCGCGGCCACTGTGACGGTCGCCGCGCCGCCGCTGAGCTGCTGGCTCAACAGCGTCGTGCGTACGGCGCCGCTCTGGTAGCCGGTCGTCGCCCCGTCGTCCTCGTACAGGGTGAAGTTCGAGGCGGCCGGGTCGGCGTAGACCCGGGCCACCAGCTCGTTCCTGGTGGTGGAGTCGGTCCGCTTGCCCACGACGTTCATGGTCTTGTCGTCCACGTACATCTTCGGGATGATCGCCCCCGCCCTGGCGAACGCCGGCAGCCGGAACGCGCCGCCGACCCAGAGCGGCCGATCGGTGAACCACTGGCCGGTGCTGGTGAGCTTCTCGCCCGTGGCGTAGTCGAACCAGGAGCCCGCCGGCAGGTAGACGTCCCGCTTGCGCTCGTTCGCGCCCGCCACGACGCCGACGAGCAGGTCGCGGCCGATGAGCTTCTCGTGCCCCATCTCGCGGACGTTCGCGTCGTTCTGGTACTGGTACACCAGCGGCGGCACCACCGGCTCGCCGTACAGGTAGGCCCGGTGGGCCAGCGAGTAGTAGTACGGCGCCAGCTCATACCGCTGCCGGAGGTTGGCGAGGTTGCTGGCCGTGTGCCCGATCGCGTCCGGCGAGGTCTGCGCGCAGTTGCACAGGTTCTCGGTGTGCGGCCGGATCGGCACCTCGAACCAGGCGCCGTCGGCGAACCACTGCGTGTAGAGCTCGTTCAGGTCGGAGTCGAGCATCTCGCGGCGGAATCCGCCGATGTCGGAGCCGTAGTAGTCGATGCCGGACATCGACATGTGCAGCTGCGCGTTCTGTTGCTGGGCCAGCGCGGTCAGCTTGGAGCCGATGTCGGCCGACCACATGGCCACGCCGTAGCGCTGCATCCCGGCGGCGCCGGAGCGGGCCAGCACGAACGGCCGCTTGGTGCTCGACGCGTAGCCCCTGGCGATGCTCTCGGCCCACTTGAGGTTGTAGACGTTGTGGTAGTCGGCGTGGGCGTGCTTGCCGGGCAGTACGCCGGACGTCCAGTCGGACGCGTCGTACATCTCGGGCTCGCCCAGGTCCAGCCAGTGGCCCATGATGCCCTGGTCGATGAGCGGCTGGCGCTTGGTCGTCTGCCAGTAGTCGGCCGCGGCGTCCTGCGTCCAGTCGATCATGCCGCCGCGGCCCCACCAGTCGTTGGAGGTGAGGTAGACGGGCGAGCAGGTCGCGCAGCCGGATCTGACGAGGTAGCCGCGGGTGGCGAGGTCGGCGTGCTCGGCGAGGTTCTTGCCGACGTACGACTCCTCGATGGTCATCAGGCCGATGCCCTTGTTCGCCTGATAATCGGAAATAGTGGTCGCTGGGTTGGGGAAGTTGGCCGTGTCCCAGGAAAGCATGCCCATGCGGGTGTTGTCGGACCCGGCCGTAACCCCGCCGAACCAGGGCAGATCCAGGACGAACCCATCCACGGGGAACTTCGCCGCCCGCAGCCCGTTCAGCCGGCTGTCGATCTCGGCCCAGTTGTCATAGCCGAACTCCGACACCCACATGCCGAACGCCTTCTTCGGCGGCACCGGCGGCCGGCCGGTCAGCTCCATGTAGTCCTTGCGCAGGTCGGGCAGGTCCGGTCCGGTCATCGTGTACCACCTGAGCTGGTCGCCCCAGGTGTCGACCGTCCACGGGTCGCCGGTCAGGTTCCACTCCTGCTTGTAGACCTGGTCGAGCAGCAACCCGTAGTTCAGGTTCGACGCGCCGACCCCGAACAGCACGGGGATCTGCGCGTTGCCCACCGGTCCGTTGTCGGTGTCGTAGGCCATGGCGTTGCCGTACGGACCTCCCGGGGTCCGGCTGCGTCCCACCCAGTCGCCGTCGGAGCTGCCGCCCATGAAGAACTGCTCGCCCAGCCCGTACGCGTTCTGGATCGAGCCCTTGGTGATCGTCAGGCCCTTCCACGCCTGGGTCAGGTTGCGCGGGCACGCCTCGTACAGCTGCCTGACCGGGTCCGAGACCCGCACGCACAGCGTGCCGGCCGTGACCTCGACCTTCATCGAGGCCGTGGTCAGCGTGTTGCCGTTCTGGCTGAATGAGGACGGACCGGTGTAGTCCTTCTTCGCCACCTGCGGCGTGGTGAAGAGCGCGGAGCCGGTGCCGGGGCTGGTCCCGGAGGCCAGCTCGAAGTGGACGAGGTCGTCGTCGAGGAACTCGACGATCAGATAGACCGATCCGCTGGTGAACTGCACCCGCTGGACCGCCGCCCGCGCCTCGCCCGCGACGAGGAAGGTGCCTAGGAGAACCGTCAGAAGGACGAGAGCACGTTTCATGGCCGGCCCACCACCAGGTTGTCGAGGTTGATGCCGCCGGTGTTGGCCGCGTCATAGGCGATCTTGACGGTGTGCGCGCCCGCGGTGAGGGTCGTGGTGAGCGTGGCGGTGCCCCAGGTGTCCCAGTTCGCCTGCGCGGGCAGTGTGAGCGTGCCCGCCGCGACGCCGTCGACGTAGACCGTCCTGGTGCCGGCCACCGTGGTCGAGTAGCGGAACTTGAGCTGGTGACTGCCCGCCGCGTCCGCCTTGACCTGGAAGCTCACCGCGTCACCCGAGCTCGCGAAGTTGTCGACGAACCCGGTGCCGGTGTAGCCCGCGTGGTCGGTGTTGGTCGTCGTGCCGGTGCCCGTCCCGAACTCCGCCTCGTACGCGGCCTTGTCCACGCCGTTGAGCGTGACGGTCCTGCTGGAGGCACTGGCGGCCAGCTTGACGTAGGTGAGCTGCCGCACCGGGTCCCACCACCAGCCCTCGGCCGCCGCCTGGAGCGCCGCCAGCGTGGCCCGCGCGGTCGCGCCGGTCACCGATGTCGGCTTGGTACTGGCGACCTGGAGCGTGCTGGTCGTGGCGAGCGTGGGCACGGTGAGCGTCACCGAGTGTCCGGCCCAGTTCTCGGCCGAGCTGATCGTCCGGTTGGCGTTCGCCGAATCCTCGAAGTAGGAGTACGAGGAGCTGCCCGACGGGTAGATCCGGAAGACCAGGTTCGGATAGCTCGTGACGCTGTTGCCGATCTCGCCGCCGATCTCGTAATCGGCGTTGAGGTTGAGCGGGATGATCGCGCCCGGCCGGGCGTAGACCGGGATCGTGTCGAGGGCCGTGGCGTAGGACTTGGTGCCGGGGCCGGTGAAGCGGCCGCCGTTCCACAGGTCGTACCACTCGCCCGCGGGCAGGTAGACGTTCCTCGTCGTCGCGCCCTGCGTGGTCACCGGCGCGACGAGCAGCTGGGAGCCGAACAGATACTGCTGGTCCTGCGCCGCGGCCGTCGCGTCGCCGGGGAAGGCGAAGCTCATCGCCCGCATCATCGGTGCCCCGGTGGTCGAACTGGCCTTGGCCTCGGTGTACAGGTAGGGGATCAGGTTCATCCGGACGTTGGCGAACTTCCGGAAGGTCGGCACGACCGTCGTGTCGCCGCTGCGCGCCTGGACGTTCCACGGCGTGCGGGCCTCGGACGTGCCCGGGTTCGACTTCTCCGAGTGATACTGCATGACCGGCGAGAACGTCGCCTGCGCCGCCGCCCGCAGATAGAGCTCGGCGCTGGGGAAGTCGCCGGTGAAGCCCGCCAAGTCCCAGGCCGTGTACGGCACGCCGGACTGCCCGGCGCTGAGCTGGGCCCTGACCGCCTCCTGGAAGGCGGAGAAGCTGGAGTTCTGGTCACCGGCCCAGTAGATCGAGTTCTTCTGGCCGCCGGACGTGGCCGCCCGGCTGAAGATGACGTTGTCCGCGCTCTCGGCCTTGACGTAGTCGCTGTACGCCTTGGTGTAGCTGTTGGGGTAGGCGTTGTGCATCTCGTCGCCCTTGCGGCCGTCGGCGAACGTGACGCCCCTGCCGAAGATCGCCTCGCTGCCGTCGGTCTTGAAGCCGTCGATGCCGACCTCGTTGATCAGGTAGTCGCGCTTGCTCATCCACCAGTTGGTCGCCGCCGTGCTGGTGAAGTCGGGGACCATGCTGTCGCCGAACCACTGTCCAGTCGGAATTCGATACGGCGCGTTGGACGGATTTTTCGCGACAAAGCCCTGCGCCTGGGCGTAGCTCTTGTCGTTGAGATGCTGCTGTGGCGCGGTCGGGGGATTGGTGTCGAAGTTCTCCTTGAAGACCGGGATCTGCCAGAGAATCATCTTGATCCCCTTGCCGTGGGCGCTGTCGACCATGGCCTTCGGGTTCTGCCACTCGCCGCCCGCCGGGAAGGTCAGGTCGCCGTAGGCGAGCTTCCCGCTGCCGGCGCTCGGCGTGTACGTGGCGCCGTGCCACAGGTAGAACGTGGCCTCGTCGCTCCACTGCTCCAGCACCATCGCGGTGTGGGGAATCTTGTACGTACCGACCTTGTCCAGCTCGCTCTCGACCTCGGCCTGGGTGTTCCACTCGTTGGCCGACATCCACACACCGAACGCCCACTTGGGTGGCAACTGCGGCCGGCCGCTGACCGCGGTGTAGTCGTCCACGATCTCCGCGGGGGTGCCGGCGAAGAAGTGGTAGTCCAGCGTCGAGTCGAGCGCGCCGCTCGTGTCGACGGTGAACCCCGCCAGGTCACTGAGGTGGGTGTTGAGGTTGAAGATCGCGTAGCGGGTGCTGGGGAGGTAGACCCCGTAACCGGCCGAGTTCAGGAAGAACGGCACGCTCAGGTAGGTCCGCCGGGTGCTGCCCTGGTCGCGATACTGGTTGTAGACGTAGTTGTGCACGTCGGTGCCGCGCTGGTCGAGGCGGTCATAGCGCTCGCCGAAGCCCTCGAACCGCTCGCCCGACGGCGACATGAAGTGGTCCTCGATCTTGGTGACCGTGGTGGCGCCGTCGCTGGCCCAGCCGATGTTCCTGAACGTGGCGGGGTCGTACTGCCGGGTGATCAGCGTCGTCCCGTCGCCCTTGTAGACCGACAGGCGGTAGGGCGACTTCTGGATCTTCAGCACCAGGCTCGTGGTGGAGATGGTGAGGGTGCTCGCGGAATCCGTCACCGTATAGCCGGAGACTCCGGAAATATTCAGACCCTGGCCGCTGGGGGCGATCTGCGTGCGGAAGCGGTCGAGTGCCGGGAAGGCGAAGCGGATCTTCGGCGTGAAGCTCCCCGCGCTGTCACCGGTCGTGACATCTACCGACGTGCTGTTGTTGGTGTAGCCGGTCACGTTCGTCACCGTGCTCCACGAGGTGACCGTGAACGCGAACGGGCCCGTGCTCTTCTGCCCGCCGCCGTTCACGTCCGCGTTGACCGTGTAGGAGATCTTGTCGCCCCGGGCGAAGGTGCCCAGGTTGATCTTCCAGTAGCTGTTGTTGCCGTTGTTGTGGTCCCAGGCGGCGCCGATCGGCGTCTGGGCGGTCCCGTTCTTGGTCCAGGTCACCCAGACGGTCTGGCCGGACTCGATGGGCCAGGTGGTGGCGTTGATCTGGACCGCGTCCCCGGCCATCGGGTCACGGGGAGCACGTTCGGTCGGCTCGCTGGAGTAGAGGTCGTCGATTCCGGTCGGGTTGTGGAAGATGCCGTCGAGCGCGTACGCGGGGACGGTCACGAGGGAGGCCAGCAGGGCGATCACCGCGACGATGACGCCCGACCGTAACCGGATCACGGGGGAGCTCCTATCAGGTGGCGAACACGGGTGAGAGATGAGGCCAGTGCTCCGCCGCGCAGAGGACCGGCGGACGGTCGAGCGGCGCGGGCAGCGTGACCTCGCGCCCGCCGCGATGGGCGCGGCCGGTCCAGACGTCGACCCAGTCGCCTTCGGGCAGGTAGACCGGTTGCTCCGCGACCCCGGGCGCCGTCACCGGGGCCACCAGCAGCGCGTCGCCCAGCTTGTACTGCAGCGGATGCTTCCAGACGCGCGGGTCGTCCGGGTGGTCGAAGAACAGCCCGCGCATCAGCGGCGCCCCGCCGCCGACCGCCTGGCGGGCCTGCCCCGCCAGGTACGGCACGAGCCGCTCGCGCACCTTGGCCAGCCGCCTGAAGACGGGCAGCACCCGGTCGTCGCCGGTCTGCTCGGCCACGTTCCACGGCGTGCGGTCCCTGAGGGGCAGGCGGTGGTGGTTGAACTCCGAGTGGTACTGCATGATCGGCATGAACGCCGCCGCCCCGGCCGCCCGCAGATAGAGCTCGGCATCGGGCAGGTCACCGGAGAACCCGGCCAGGTCCCAGCCCCAATAGACGATCCCGCAGGCCGAGGCGGTGATCCCGGCCCTGATGGACGACCGGAACGCCGCCCAGGTCGAGTCCTCGTCCCCGGCCCAGAACGCGCCGTGCGGCTGCGACCCGGTGAACCCGGCCCGGCTGAACGTCACCGGCGCCTTGCCGTGCCGCTCCAGCAGCTCGCCGAAGGCGCGCGCGTAATGCACGGGGAACAGGCCGTTGCCGTCGTCGCCCCTGCGCCCGTCGGCGTAGCGCAGGTCGTGGCCCCACGCGTGCTCGCCGCCGTCGGTCTTGAACCCGTCCACGCCCACCTCGTCCACCAGGTAGGCGCGCTTGGCCGTCCACCAGTCGCGGACCTCGGGCGAGGACAGGTCGGGCATGAGCGCCAGCGGGAACCACCAGCCCCGGTTCCGGTACGGCCGGCCGTCGGCCTCCCTGACCCCGTAGCCGCGCTCGACCAGCTGCCGGGCGTCCACGGCCGCCTGGTGCCGGGGGTGCGGACGCATCTTCTGCAGCGGGATCTGCCAGAGCAGCACCTTGACGTCCCGCTGGTGCAGCTCGTCCACCATGCCCTTGGGGTCCGGCCACGGCCCGTCCGGCGGGAAGGCGTAGTCCGCCAGCCGGTGCGGCTCTTCCGACGGCTCGTACACGGCCCCTCGAAACGCCGTGAACGTCGTCTCGTCACTCCACGCCTCGATGACCAGTGCCCCGACGGGGATGTCGTGCTCGCGGTGCCGGTCCATCTCGGCCAGCACGCGTTCCTGTGTGTTCCATTCGTTGCCGCTGGCCCACAGCCGGAACACCCACGAGGGCAGCTCCGTCGGCCGCCCCACCTCCTCCAGGAAGTCCCGCAGCACCTCGGCCGGGGTCGCGCCGTCATAGAGCCGGACCGAGGGCTCGCCGTCCGGCCCCACCTCCGCCTCCACGACCAGCCGGTCCGGGGTGGACGCGCCGACGTCGTACCAGGTCCGCCTGGACGTCTCGACGTGGAACCCCCAGCTCGCCGCCCCGCCGACCACGAGCGCGAACGGCATCGGCAGGTACGTCCTGCCGTGCGCCCCCTGCGCCTTGTACTGCTCGAACACCACCGCGTCCAGCCGCCGCCCGCGCTGGTCCACCGCGTCGAACCGCTCGCCGAAGCCCACCACGTGCTCACCATCGGCCAGCGCCAGCTCGAACCGCACCCGCCGCGCCCCGTCGCCGCCGACCAGCCACCGCACGCTCCCCGGCACCACCCGGTCGGCGCCGCGCACGACGAGCTTCCCGCCGGTCCGGCCCCACGCCGCCGCCGTCACCTCGAACCACCTGCTGGTACGGCTCCCACCGTCGTCCAGCGCGGCCCGGAACCGGTAGGCGTACCGATGCCCGGCGCGCAACACGGGCGAGCGCGCCACCCACGATCCGGCGGCGGCCCGCGCCGCCCTGGCCTGCGCCGCGGCCAGATGCCCGCCGTCAACGGTCTCCGCCTCCGCTGCCTCCGCCGGGTCCGCTGTTTCCGCCGCGTCCGGGTCCGGTGCGGCACCCGACCTGGCCAGCGGCAGTTCGACGGGTGCCTTCCCGTCGGTCGCCCACTCGCACACCACCGAGACGACCTTCGCCGAGGCTCGCACCCGTAGCTCCACCGCCTCGCCGTCCATCGGCCAGGCGGGCACGCGCTGGTCCTCGGTCGTGGCGTACGGGTGCCCGGACCCGTACGGCCGATGCCGGATCATGCCCGCACCCCCAGCCCGTCCCGCTTGTTTTGATCGCCCAGCTCGTCGGCGAGGATCAGGTACATCCCGTGCGACCACAGCAGCGGCGTGGCCACGGTGCCCCATCGGTCCAGCCACTCCTGGAACCGCTCGGGCGCCAGCAGCCGGTCGGACACCTGCTCGGGCAGGTCACCCTCGGCCGTCGCCTGGGCCGCCATCCAGTCCAGGTACCGCCGGGCTTCCGCACGCCGCCCGGCCCGCGCGTGGTTCCAGCCGAGGAACCCGGCCAGCAGCACCCAGCGCCCGCCGCCGTAGAAGGTGTCGGCCAGGTAGCGGTACACGCCGCCGTCGACGGCGAGCTGCCGCTCCACCTCGGCCACCGTCGCCGCGCCGACCGGGTGATCGGCCGCGTAGAGCCCGAACGGCTCGACGCACGCGAGCAGACTGGCGTCCACGGCCTGACTGCCCAGCCATTTCGTGAGATATCCGGACTTCAGAGCGGCGGAGCCCGAGACGCCCTCGGCCGCCACCAGGGCCGCGATGCCCTCCACCGCCCGCCCCGCCGCCTCTGACTCGGCCCCGCTCAGCACGCCCAGCGCGACGGCCGCCCGCAGCCCGGCGTGCACCGCGCCCAGCGTCGCCACGTGCCGCTGCTCGACGTGCTCCTCCCACCAGTCGTAACACGGCATGTCCCAGAACGAGGTGAGATACCGGGCCGCCGTCCGCACCCCCTTCTCCACCCCCGGGACCGCCCGGCCATGCCGGAAGGAGTGCTCGCGCAGGGCCCACAGCCACGTGCCGTACCCGTCGAGCTGGAAGTCCCACCAGTCGACGTCCCCGTCCACACCGTCGAGTGTGAACCGCGTCGGCAGCATCTCGGCGGGCGAGACCGGTTCACCGCGTCCCGCGCGTGAGACGAGCGAGTCGACCTGTCCCGCCCGGTCGCCGATCACCCTGGCGCACCAGGTGTGAAAGGCGTCCGCACCGGCGGCGTCGCCGTGCCTGCTCACCCCCTCGGCGATGAACGCCCCATCACGCAGCCACGAGTAGCCGCGGTAGGCGGAGAAGGTGGGCGAGGCCGGGTAGGCGCCGGTGGGGGACTGGAGCCTCTGGATCAGGTCGAGGCTGTGCGAGACAAGGGACAACGAACTCTCCTAAGACAACAGGGCGTCTACGTCGGCGGCGGCGGTCTTGAGCGCCTCCTCCACCGGCTTGCGCCCGGCGGCGGCCTCGGTCAGCTGCTTGGTCACGGCGTCCTGCATCTCCTGCTGGCGCTTGATGACCGGCGGCAGCGCGATCGACTTCAGCGAGTCGAACACCGCCTGACGATTGGCGGGCTTGGGGTCCTTGAGATAGCCGGACAGCACCGCCTGGTCGGCGACCGGCGGCAGCTCCCACGACGACTCGACGCGGGTGGTCGCCGCGGTGTTCGACGACGACAGGAACCGGGCCCAGGCCCAGGCCTCCTTGCCGTGCTTGGTGCCGGAGGAGGCGGCGACGGCGTTGTGGAAGACGGCGCTGGCCTTGGCGCTCTCACCGGGCTCGACGACCACGTCCCAGGTGAAGGCGGCGTCCTTCAGCCCGGCGAACTGCCAGATGCCGTTGTGCCACATGGCGAGCTTGCCGGACTTGAAAAGGTTCGTGTCGTAGTCGGCGGTGCCGCCGATCTCCGCCTCGGTCGGCATCGTCTTGCCGACCTTGGAGACCAGCCACTGCGCCGCCTTGACCCCGGCCGGGCTGTTGAACGCCGACTCCTTGCCGTCGGCCGACAGGAACTCGCCGCCCGCCTGCTTGAGCGTCTTGTAGAACTCGAAGAACTGCACCGGCTGGAAGTCGCCGAACACGCCCTTCTTCTTGTCGGTCAGCTTCGCGGCGGCGGCCTGCTCGTCGGCCCACGTCCAGTCGGCCGTCGGCGGGGCCACTCCGGCCTTGTCGAACAGGTCCTTGTTGTAGAAGAGCACGACCGTGGAGAACGAGGCGGGCAGCGCGTACTGCTTGCCGTCGCGCTTGAACGCCTCGAGCGACTCCTTGGCGTACACCGACGGGTCGCCGTCGCCCTTCACCGTGTCCAGGTCGAGCAGGGAGCCCGCGCTGGCGTAGGTCACGAAGTTCTCGTAGTTGAGCTCGAAGGTGTCGGGCGCGGTGCCGCCGGCGATGCTGGTCTGGAGCTTGGTGAAGTACTCGTCGAAGGGGGCGGTCTCCACCACCACGTCGACCTTCGGGTTCTCCTTCTCGAAGGCCTTCTCGATCTTGTCCAGGTCCTTCACGTGGTCGGGGGCGGCCGAGAACGTGAAGTAACGCAGCGTCACCTTGCCGCCCTCGCCGGACGGGGCCTTCGTCGCCGAGCCCTGGGAGCAGGCGGTGGCGAGTAGCGCGGCTGCCGCCAGAGAGGCGGCGACCTTGATCTTCTGTGACATGGGGGGACTTCCTTTACTTGTGCACAACTACTTGAGCCCGCTCTGCGCGACACTGGCGATGACGTGCTTCTGCGCGAAGACGTAGAGGATGAGGATCGGCACCACGCTGATCACCGAGCCCGCCATGACCACGTCCCACTCAGTGGTGAACTGACCGTGCAGCGTGGCCAGGCCCAGCGGCAGCGTCATGAACTCGGGCGACTTGATGATGATCAGGGGCCAGAGGTAGCTGTTCCAGCTGGCCATGAAGCCGAAGATGGCGAACGTCGCCAGGGCCGGCCTGATCAGTGGCAGCACCACGTACACAAAAATCCGGAAATGTCCGGCGCCGTCCAGCACGGCCGCCTCGTCGAACTCCCTCGGCACCTGGTTGATGGCCTGCCGCAGCAGGAACACCCCGAACGCCGACGCGATCGTCGGCGCCAGCAGCGCGAAGTACGTGTCGACCAGGTTGAACGTGCGCATCTCGATGAACAGCGGCACGACCAGCACGGGCAGGGGCATCATCAGCGTCGCCAGGTAGACCGCGAACAGCGCGCTCCGCCCCGGGAACGGCAGCCTGGCGAAGGCGTAGGCGGCCATCGCGCTGGTGAGGAGCTGCAGCGTGGTGGAGGCCGCCCCGATCCAGGCGCTGTTGGCCACGATCCGCCAGAAGGGCAGCGTGTCGAGCAGCTTGCCGTACGCGTCGAGGCTCGCGTTGTCGGGCGTGAAGTCCGGCGGTACGGCCAGCACCGCGTCGCTCGGCGTGATCGACGTGATCACCGCCCAGGCGAACGGGAACAGCATGACCACCGCGCCGAGGCCCACCAGCAGATAGCGGATCGCCTTACCCATAGGTCACCCACCGCCTCTGCCCCCGGATCTGCACGATCGTCACGAGCAGCACCAGGGCGAACAGCAGCCACGACAGCGCCGAGGCCGCGCCCGCCCGGCCGTACCGGAAGGTGAGGTCGTAGATCTGCGACACGACGACCTGCGTCGCGCCGCCGGGCCCGCCGCCCGTCATGATCTTCACCTGGTCGAAGACCTGGAAGCCGTTGATCAGCGAGATCACCACCACGAAGAACGACGACGGCGACAGCAGCGGCAGCGTGATGTGCCTGAACCGGCGAAAGGCGCTCGCCCCGTCGACCATGGCGGCCTCCTGGAACTCCTTCGGGATGGCCTGCAGCCCCGCCAGCAGGATGATCATCACGAAGCCCAGGTCCTTCCAGGCCGAGGCGAAGATGATCGACGGCATCGCCCAGTCGGGATCGGTCCACCAGCCGGGCCCGCTGACGCCGAACAGCCCCAGGGCCCAGTTGACGACCCCGCTGGCCGGGTTGAGCAGCCACTTCCACATCAGCGCCACGACGACCCAGCTGGTGATGACGGGCAGGAAGTAGACGCCGCGCAGCAGCCCGCGTCCCGGCATCGCCCTGTTCAGCAGCAGCGCCAGCCCCAGCCCGCCCAGGTAGACGAGCGGCAGGTAACCGGCGATGAAGTACAGCGTGTGCAGGAACGCGGCCTGCGTCCCGGCGTCGCCGAGCAGCTCGATGTAGTTGCCGAGACCGACCCAGCGCATCTCTGTGATGAGGTCCCATTCGTGGAGGCTCGTCCAGAACGAGGCGACCATCGGGATCAGCGTGTAGAGCGTCAGCGGGATCAGGCTGGGCAGCAGGAACACGGCCACGGTCCCGGCGTAGCGCCATCGCCGCCGCGGCGCCCGCCGCTCCTGCGTGCCCCCGGCCTGCGGCCGGACGGCGGTGAGGGTCATGCGCTCGCTCCTCTGTAACTGGCTCATGGCGTCGTCCCGATCAGGCGGGCCCGTACCAGGCGGCCCTGCTCCCCGGCGGCCCCGGCGGCGTCGAAGGGGGTGGCCAGTACGAGGGCCGCCGCGCCCTGGGCCCAGCTGGTGTCGTCCCAGCTCTCCACCTCGATCGAGATGTCCCTGCGCCCCGGATACAGCTGCGCCCTGACGGCCGGGTCGAAGCCCACCTGCCAGAGCGGCCAGTCGGCCGTCCCCTCGCCGAGCACCACCACGACCTCGGGATCGACCACGTTGATCAGCCCCGCCGCGGCCCGCCCGAGCACGGCCCCCGCCTCGGCGAACACCTGCTCGTCCGGCTTTCCTGATGCGGCCCGGGCCGCCAGCAGCCCCGCCGCGCCGACGTACGCCTCCAGGCACCCGCGCGCCCCGCACCCGCACACCGGCCCCGCCGGATCGACGGGCACGTGCCCGAACTCCCCGGCCCCGCCCCTGGCGCCCCGGTAGACCCGCCCGTCGGCCACGATCGCCGCGCCGACGCCGCGCCCGATGGTCAGCACCAGGAAGTCCCGATGGGTGCGCCCCCTGCCGTAGAGCCGCTCGGCCGCCGCCAGCGCGTTCACATCGTTCTCCACCAGCACGGGCAGCTTGAGCCGCCGTCGCAGCCGCTCGCCCACCGGCATGGCCTGCCACCCCAGGGTCGGCGCGTTGACCGTGCCGACCGCCTGGTCCTCCACGCTGCCGGGCACCCCGACACCGATCCCGAGCAGCGGCGGCGCCTGCCCGTGGTCGGCCGAGGCGGACGTACGCGCCGTCAGCCCGCGCCCGCTGCCCGAGACCACCGCCTCGACGGCGTCGGCCAGCCGGTCCAGCGCCTCAGGGGAGGACGGGTCGAACGCGCACTCCCAGGCCCCCAGCACCTCGCCGTCGAGCCGCACGTCGACCAGCACCAGATGGTCGGCCGTCACCTTCACGCCGAGCGCGCGCCCCGCGCTGCCCACCAGCCCGAGCCGCTGGGCCGGCCGCCCGCCGCGCGACGGCTTGAGGTCGAGCTCCTCGAGCATGCCGTAACCCATGAGCTCGCGCGTGAGCTGCGTGACGGTCGCCGGGCTCAGGTCCAGCTCGCGCGCCAGCTCGGTGCGGCTCAGCGGCCCGACGGTGCCGAGGAGCGCGAGGATCGCCGTCCTGGTGAGATCACCGCGATCAGTGCCTGCCATGTGATGAGAACGACTTTCTTTAGAAATAAAGTTAGTGGTGAAAATATGAAGCCGCAGCACGTCGCTGTCAAGAGTCCGGGAACGCGAAAAGGGGCCCCCGTCACCGGAGACCCCTTCTCACGAGCTGTGCGCTAGGAGGCGTCCTTCGCGCGGTTGCGCAGCGCCCGGCTGACGCCGTCGGCGCCCTCCAGGATCATCCGGCGCAGCGCCTGCGGCGGCTGCTCCTTCGCCAGGTAGGACTCCGCCGCCTGCACCGTCTCCGGCTCGATGAGCAGCGCGGGGAAGCAGCCGACCGTGAACGTCTGCGCCTGGTCGAACGTCCACTCCCGGTAGATCCGGCCGATCTCTGCGAAGTACTTCTCCCGGTAGGGTGCCAGCAGCTCCGGGTGGTGCGGATCCTGGAAGCCGTTGACCGTCGTACGGGCGATGTGGTTGGCCAGCTTGCCGCCCACGATCGAGGCCCACGCGGCGGCCTTGCCCTCGGCCGTCGGGATGGCCGCCCGGCACAACGCCGCGGAGCGCTCGCCGGTGGCGGTGGCGTCACGCGCCAGCTCGGCGTCGATGTCGGCGCCGTCCAGCCGGCCGCCCACCACCAGCGCGTGGACGAGCGTCCAGCGCAGGTCGGTGTCGACGGTCAGCCCCTCGGGCACGGCCGAGCCGTCCAGGATGCCGGCGATGATCGCCAGGTCGGCCTCGGCGGTCGCCGTGGGCGCGAACGCCTGCAGGAAGGCGAGCTGGTGGTCCGAGCCCGGCTCCGCCGTGGCGAGCAGCGTGCGCAGCTCAGTGGCCAGCAGCGACAGGCCCTCGGCCCGCCACGCCGGGTCGGCGTACTGCTGAATGGCCATCCGCGCCTGCCGGAGTACGGCCTGCAGGACCGTGATGTCCTTCACCGTGCCGACGCCCGAGACGACCAGCTTGACGTAGTCGTGGGTGGACATCTCGCCGTCGCGGGTCATGTCCCACGCGGCCGACCAGCACAGCGCCCGGGGCAGCGACTCGGTGAAGCCGGCGATGCCGCCGTCGACCAGGGTACGCAGCGACCGCTCGTCCAGCCGGATCTTGGCGTAGGTCAGGTCGTCGTCGTTGACCAGGACCAGGTCGGGCTGCTCCACGCCGATCAGCTCAGAGACCGTCGTACGGGCGCCCACCACGTCCAGCTCGACGCGCTTGGTACGCGTCAGCACGCCGTCGGCCAGCGAGTAGAGGCCGACCGCGACCCGGTGCGAGCGCAGCGTCGGGTAGTCGGCCGGCGCCTCCTGCAGCACCTCGAAGGTCTCGAAGCGGCCGTCGGCGACCGTGAACGACGGGCGCAGCGTGTTGACCCAGGCGGTCTCCAGCCACTCCTTGGACCACGACGACAGGTCGCGCCCCGAGGTCCGCTCCAGCGCCCCGAGCAGGTCCTTCAGCTCGGTGTTGCCCCAGGCGTGCTCGCCGAAGTAGTCGCGCACCCCGGCCAGGAAGTTGTCCAGCCCGACGTACGCGACCAGCTGCTTGAGCACCGAGGCGCCCTTGGCATACGTGATGCCGTCGAAGTTGACCTCGACCGCCTGCATGTCGGGGATGTCCGCGGCGATCGGGTGCGTGGACGGCAGCTGGTCCTGGCGGTAGGCCCAGGACTTCTCCACGTTCGCGAACGTCGTCCAGGCGCCCTTGCCCCAGCGGGTCGCCTCGGCCTGGGCGAGCACCGACATGTAGGTGGCGAACGACTCGTTCAGCCACAGGTCGTCCCACCAGCGCATGGTCACGAGGTCGCCGAACCACATGTGCGCCATCTCGTGCAGGATCGTCTCGGCGCGCCGCTCGACGACGGCGTCGGTGACCCTGGACCGGAAGACGTAGTCCTCCAGGAAGGTCACGCAGCCGGCGTTCTCCATCGCGCCCGCGTTGAACTCCGGCACGAACAGCTGGTCGTACTTGCCGAACGGGTAGCGGACGCCGAACACCTTGTGGAAGAAGTCGAAGCCCTGCCGGGTGACCTCCAGGATGTTGTCGGCGTCGAGGTGCTCGGCGAGCGAGGCGCGGCAGTAGATGCCCAGCGGGATGCCGTCGTGCTCGGAGGTCACCTTGTAGTACGGCCCGGCCACCAGCGCGGTGATGTAGGTCGACATGACCGGCGTGGCGGGGAACTGCCAGCGCCTCGCCGCCTGCACCGTGCCGTGCTTGCCGGTCTGCTCGGGCAGGTGCTCGACCGACGTGGCCGCCGCGTTGGAGACGACCTCCCAGTCGGCCGGGGCCAGTGCGGTCAGCTGGAAGGTGGCCTTGAGGTCGGGCTGGTCGAAACAGGCGTACATGCGGTGCGCGTCGGCCGTCTCGAACTGGCTGTGCAGGTAGACCTTCTGGTCCACCGGGTCGACGAAGCGGTGCAGCCCTTCGCCGCTGCGCATGTAGACGCAGTCGGCGTCGACGCGCAACTCGTTGGACTCGGCCAGCGAGGGGAGCGGGAAGCGACCCTTCTCCGCGTCATAGGTGGAGACATCCAGGTCGGCTCCGTTGAGCGTGACCTTGCGCACGTGCGCGCCGTGGAGGTCGATGAACGTGGCCGAGCCCGGCCGGGTGCTGCTGAACCGGACGGTCGTGACACTCTCGAAGCGCTCGTCTCCCTCGGTCAGATCGAGTGCGACCTCATACGACTCGACCTTCAACAGCCGGGCGCGCTCGCGAGCCTCGTCCCGGGTCAGGTTGCCTGCCAAGTTCCACTCCTTTTCGCACTTCTTTTCGCCACTTTATGGAGGTTTGTCGGTATCCTGCCACGCGGGGAATAGGACATCGACACCCCAGGTTATGGCCCTCGTGACTGACACGACCCCCGTAGACCTTTGGTTCGATCCTTTCTGCCCATTTGCCTGGGTGACGTCACGATGGCTGCTCGAAGTCGAGAAGGTTCGGCCGATCGAGCCTCGCTGGCGCATCATGAGCCTGCAGGTCCTCAACGAGGACAAGGACGTCTCCGACGAATACCGTGCGTCGTCCGCCCGGGGCGCGAAGCTCATCAGGGTCATCGCCACCGCCGCCGACCGCTTCGGCGAGGAGTACATCGGCCGCCTCTACACCGAGTTCGGCACCCGCCTGCACAACGAGGGCCGGGGCCGGGACATCGATACCCTGCGCGCGATCGCCGAGGAGTCGCTCGAGGCCGTGGGTCTCGACAAGGGCCTGGCCGCCGAGGCCATGGACTCGACCGAGTACGACGACGCCATCCGCAAGTCGCACAACGAGGGCATCACCCTGGTCGGCCAGGAGGTCGGCACCCCCGTCATCCGCGTCGGCTCCAACGCCTTCTTCGGCCCGGTGGTCACCACCATCCCCCGAGGCGAGGACGCGGGCCGGCTCTGGGACGGCGTGCTGCTGGTCACCGAGTTCGACGACTTCTTCGAGCTCAAGCGCTCGCGCACCCGGCGGCCGAGCTTCGACTGACCCTCACCGCTGATTTTCACCTCGCAGTGACTTGTAGCGGCGCAATCCGCGCCTATCCGGTGTGTCCGGCCGTACTCTTCTGAAAGAGCAGCACTCTTCTGAAAGATGCAGCCGCACGAGGCGCCACGCCCTCGCTCAGCGACGGCCGGCGCGCAAGGATGGGGGCTATGCGTCAGCTGTACATCGGTGGTGCCTGGACCGCTTCGGTCTCCGGCGAGCCCATCGAGGTCGTCAACCCAGCCACGGAACAGATCATCGATCGGGTGCCGGCCGGTGCCCCCGACGACGTCGAGGCGGTCGTACGCGCGGCGCGGAACGCCTTCCCCTCCTGGTCCGCCACGTCCGCAGCCGAGCGCGGCAAGCTGCTGGCCGCCGCCGCCGAGCTGCTGACCGAGCGCGCCGGCGACATCGCCAAGACCATCGCGACCGACATGGGCTCACCCCTGGGGTTCGCGCTCAAGGTGCAGACGCTGATGCCCGCGGGCGTGCTGGCCGGCTACGCCCGGCTGGCCGAGAGCCATCCGCGCGAGTCGCGTGTCGGCAACTCCCTGGTGCTCAAGGAGCCGGTCGGCGTGGTCGCCGCCATCACCCCGTGGAACTACCCGCTGCACCAGATCGTGTGCAAGGTCGCCCCGGCTCTGGCCGCCGGTTGTACGGTCGTGCTCAAGCCGTCCGAGGTGGCGCCGCTGGCGGCGTACGCGCTGACCGAGATCTTCCACGAGGTGGGCCTGCCCGCCGGCGTGTTCAACCTGGTCAGCGGGCGTGGACCGGTGGTGGGCGAGGCCATGGCCGCGCACCCGCAGGTCGACATGATCTCCTTCACCGGCTCGACGGCCGCCGGGCGCCGGGTGGCCTCGCTGGCGGTCGAATCGGTCAAGCGGGTGGCGCTGGAGCTCGGCGGCAAGTCCGCCAACCTGATCCTGCCCGACGCCGACCTGGGCGCCGCCGTCAAGGTCGGCGTCGCCAACTGCTTCATCAACGCCGGCCAGACCTGCTCGGCGTGGAGCCGCATGATCGTCCACCGCGACCAGTACGACGACGCGGTCCACCTCGCCGTCGACGCGGCGCGCCGCTACACCGTCGGCGACCCGTTCGACGAGGCCACCCGCATTGGCCCGCTCGTCTCCGAGGCCCAGCGCGACCGCGTGATCCACTACATCAATCGGGGCCAGGAAGAGGGCGCCAGGCTGGTGGCCGGGGGCACCGAACGCCCGCACCCGCGCGGCTACTACGTCGAGCCGACCGTCTTCGCCGCGGTCGAGCCCGGCATGACGATCGAGCAGGAGGAGATCTTCGGCCCGGTCCTGTCGATCATCCCCTACACCAGCGAGGACCAGGCCGTCCGCATCGCCGACGACACCCCCTACGGTCTGGCCGGCGCGGTGTGGGCGGGCACCCAGGAGCGGGCGGTCGCGGTGGCGCGCAGGCTGCGCACCGGGCAGGTCGCGATCAACGGCGGCGCCTTCAACCCGCTCGCCCCGTTCGGTGGCTACAAGCAGTCGGGCATCGGCCGCGAACTGGGCGAGCACGGGCTGGAGGAGTTCCTCGAGATCAAGTCCCTACAGCTCTGAAGTCTCTCCGTATCTCAGAAGTCGTCGCGGCTCAGAGGAGCAGCCCGCCGGCCGCCAGCAGGTTCTGGCCGGTGATCCACCGCCCGTCGGGCCCGGCCAGGAACGCCACCACGGCCGCGATGTCGTCCGGCTGCCCCAGCCGTCGCAGCGCGGTCATCGCGGGGATCTGCTCGAGCGCCTCCGGCGGATTGCTGCCGTGCAGCATGTCGGTGTCGGTCGCGCCGGGCGAGACGATGTTGGCCGTGATGCCGCGCCCGCCCAGCTCACGCGCCGCGACCTTGGTGAACTGCTCGACGGCCGCCTTGCTCCCCGCGTAGAGGGAGATCCCTGGGCCGGGCACGCGCGTGTTGAGCGTGGAGATGTTGATGATCCGCCCGCCGTCGCGCATCACTCGCCCGGCCCATTGGATGGCCAGGAACACCGAACGCGCGTTGACCGTGAACACCCGCTCGTAGGACTCGTCCGTGACGTCGGCGATGAGCCCCTGCCCGGTCTCCGCCGCGTTGGCGACCAGGATGTCGAGCCCCGGCAGCAGCTCCTCGGCCGTGGCGAACAGCCGGTCGAGATCCGCCCTGCTCGCCTGATCGGCTCGCACGGCATGCGCTCCGGTCGCCGCGGCCACCTCCTTGGCCAACTCCGCGTTGCCGCGATAGGTGAAGACCACCTCGGCGCCGTCGGCGGTCAGCCGCTCGACGATGGCCCGGCCGATGCCCCGGGAGCCACCTGTGACCAACGCGCCTTTCCCCGAAAAGACCTTTCCCGAAGATTCACTCATAGCGCCAACCTACGTTCTGAGCATGATCTTGCGCGCCTCCGGTTTCGGCAGCCGGTCGACGTACAGCTTCCCGTCGAGGTGCTCGGTCTCGTGCTGGAAGCAGCGGGCCAGTGAGCCGCGTGCCTTGACGCGCTGCGGGCGGCCGAGCCGGTCGAACCCCTCGACGGTCACCCCCGCCGCCCGCGCCACCGGGGCGTAGATCGGCGTGCCCGTCTGCCGGTCGGGCACCGACAGGCAGCCCTCCTCGTCCAGCACCTCTTCCGGATCGTCCACGGTCAGCACGGGGTTGATCATGTGGCCTTTGCGGCGGTTGATGTCGTAGACGAACAGCCGCCGCGGCACGCCGATCTGCGGACCGGCCAGGCCGACGCCGTCCACCGCGTACATCGCCTCGAACATCTCGTCGATGAGGCGGCGCAGCTCGCGGTCGAAGCCTTTGACGGGCTCGGCGGGTGTACGCAGCACAGGATCGCCGAGGACGCGGATCTCGCGCATGATGCTCTACTTCCGTAAGGACTGGATAACCGATGAGGTCCTTACTCTAGCCAGCTGACGCGCTGGTGCGAGGCCCGTGCGCGGCGCTGTGGAAGACTGGGCGCGTGCGTGTCTATATCGGTGCCGACCATGCCGGCTATGAGTTCAAGAACCACCTTGTGTCCTGGCTCAAGGACAACGGGCACGAGGTGACCGACTGCGGTCCGTTCGTCTATGACGCCGAGGACGACTATCCGGCGTTCTGCCTGCGGGCCGCCGAGGGTGTCGCCGGCGATCCGGGCAGCCTGGGCGTTGTCATCGGGGGGTCGGGCAACGGCGAACAGATGGCCGCCAACAAGGTGCGCGGCATCCGGGCCGCCCTGGCCTGGAGCCAGGACACAGCCAGGCTCGCCCGCGAGCACAACAACGCCAACATCGTCTCCATCGGCGCGCGCATGCACTCCGACGACGAGGCGACCGGCTTCGTGGAGACCTTCCTCGCCACGCAGTTCTCCGGCTCGGAGCGGCACGCCCGCCGCATCGCGCAGGTGGCGACCTACGAGACGATCGGCCAGCTGCCCTCTCTGCCCTAAGCCCGCCGCTTGGGCTCGCGTCTGGGCATCTCGTCACGCAGGGGCCGCCTGTCGGCGGCCTCCTGCTGCTCCTTCGAGGGCCGCGACACGTCGCGGGCCCGCATCGCGGTGATCGCGGTGATCTGCAAGCTCTGCAGTGCCATGCCCGCGAGCCTACGTCAGAGAGGCCCGCTTGAGCGGCCTACGTCAGACGGGACCCCGTCTGACCGGCCTATGTCTGACGGGACCGCGTCTGACGGGCCTATGTCTGACGGGACGGCGTCAGAAGGACAGTCCCGCCCATGGCTTCGGGCTCCACGCCATGGCGGCGTCGAGCCTGCGTACAGAGCCCGCCGAGTGCTCGCGCAGCAGCCCCGCGCCGAGCTGCGCCGAGAGCAGGCCGTCGCCCATGTACGCCGAGCCGAGCGAGGAGACCCGCAGCGACATGTCGGGCTCGTCCTCCACCGGCTTGCACTCCGCGCCGGAGGTGTCGGCGCTCAGCCGCCAGCGACGGGCGTTCCACGGGCACACGTCGTCCTCGACCTCGATCACCACGTCGACGGCCGACGAGTACGCCCGCGAGGTCAGCGCCCGGTCCACCTCCACGAGGCGTACCCACAGCTCGTCGGCGCAGCTCGCCCGGAGCTGCCGTGGGTCGGCGAGGAGCGCGAGGAGCGCGTCGTCCATCGGCAGGCTGCCCTCCACCCGGGAGACCAGGTCGCGGTCGAGCACGCTGCGCCACAGCAGCGCGCGGGCGGCGGGGTCGGCCGCCTCCAGCTCCGCCAGCTTCAGCAGGCCGTTGGGCACGCCGTTGTCGTCCCAGCTCGCCTTGACCCTGAACAACGCGTAACCGCGTACGCCCCGGTCGTCCTCGGCGATCACCGAGCGGAGCGCCCCGTCCCCGTGCCGGTCGAACTCCTCGTCGGCCAGCAGACCATCCCAGAAGTGCTCGTTACGGATATAGCGCCCAGGACGGGCGGTCACGACGGAGGCGAACAGCCGCTCGAACTCGGCTCGGGCCTCGGCCGGTTTGGCCACCCTGAGGCGCAGCCCGGGGTCCGTGGGGGCGTTCGCCACGAAGGCCGAGCCGTGCTTCGCGACGCTGAATCCCATCTCGGTCGACGCCCTGCCGTAGCCGAACCTGCCGTAGATGACGGACTCCGAGGCGTACAGGGCGGCGACGGACTCGCCCCGATCGCGCACGTCGGACAGCTGCCTGCGCATCAGGCTCGACAGGACGCCGCGACGGCGGTGGGAGGGGAGCACGCTGACGGCCGTCACTCCCGCGACGGGGATCTGCGCGCCGGGGACCGTCATGGTGAAGGAGAAGACTGCGGTGACACCGGCCATGAGATCGCCGTCGAACGCGGCGAGCGTCCGATCGAACTCGGTCTGCGCCTTGGCTCGTTCGAATTCCTGGGGATGCGGCGTCCAGTTGAAGCCTTCGGAGAGCACATCGGCGAACTTCGGCCACTCGGCCTCGTCCACCGGACGGATCGGATACGTCATCCGTCCACGGTAGGAGCGGGCAAAGGGGAGGGGCCACCCAATATACGTGCTTAATGATCAAGGGCTTGGTCAAGTGGGCTGCCCAAAGGGAGGCCAGAGCGCTACAGTCAGGCGCATCATGAGTTCCCGTTCGGCGCTGCAGATACCGCCACGGCTCCGCGCGCTCCTGGTGCGGGTGCCGTTTCTGGTGTCCGTCGTCCGGTTCCTCAGGAGGGGCTCCTTGGCCCGAGACCGCAACCTGCTGGTCACGTTGACGATGCTCACGCTCGTCATCGGACTGCTCGCCGCGCAGATCTCGACCGAGTGGTTCTCGCCCTCGCTGCTCATCCTCGTTCTCCTGGTGGGCGGCCTGCAGCTGCGGCTGAACAGCCTGATCAAGCTGCTCGTCGCGGTGATCATCTCGCTCGGCTACATCGCCGGCACCCTCGGGGTCGGCCAGATCGGCCTCGGGCTCATGGTGACGATCGGCTTCACCACGGTGCTGGCGCTGCTGATGGCCCGCACCCGGGGCAAGCTCGGCGTGCAGGGGCTGCGTGGCGACGCCATGCTGCTGGAGCTGCGCGACCGGCTCAGGAGCCAGGGTGAGCTGCCCGCGCTGCCCAAGGACTGGGGCGGCAAGGTCGTGCTCAAGCAGGCCGGCGGCTCCTCCTTCGGCGGCGACTTCCTGGTCTCCATGCGCGACGAGGACAAGGTGGAGATCGCGCTGGTCGACGTGTCGGGCAAGGGCGTCGACGCGGGCACCAGGGCGCTGCTGCTGTCCGGCACGTTCGGCGGGCTGCTCGGCTCGGGCGTCGACTTCCTGCCGGCCTGCAACACCTACCTGCACCGCCAGCGCGGCGACGAGGGGTTCGTGACGGCCGTGCACGTACGCCTCGACCTGGCGACGGGCGACTACACGATCACCTCGGCCGGCCACCCGCCGGTGGTCAAGTTCGACGCGGGCACGGGCAACTGGCAGGTCGCCACGGCCAAGGGCGTCGTCCTCGGCGTGGTCCCCGACCTGCACTGCGAGCCCGACAGCGGCACCCTGCGCAAGGGCGACGCGCTGCTGCTCTACACCGACGGGCTGATCGAGCAGCCGGGGCGCGACATCGACGCCGGGCTCGACAAACTGCTCGGCGAGGCCGAGCGGCTGCTGCCCTCGGGCTTCCGCGACGGCGCGCGGGCCCTGGTCAACGCCATGGCGTCGGGCCACAACGACGACTGCGCGCTGGTGCTCATCTGGCGCCCGTGACGAATCACACGGGTCAAGGGGTGAACAAGGTCACTGGCAGTGCTTGATCGCCCTTGAGATCCTCGAAGGGTTCACCACTCCGGGTCCCGGCGGAGCGGCGCGGCTTCACCGGGATCCGGTCTTCGCCTCCGGCTCTCAGAGCCAGCCTGAGTCGCTCGCGATGCGTACCGCGTCGAGGCGATTGCGAGCCCCGGTCTTGCACATGATGCGTGACAGATGGTTGCGTACGGTGCCCACCGACAGGAAGAGCTGGTCGGCGATCTCCGTCGATCGGGCCCCGCCCGCCGCGATCCGCAGCACGTCGAGCTCGCGCCTGGTCAGCGGGTTGGCGACCGACTGGAGGGCGGCGATCGCCAGGTCGGAGTCGACCGCTCGGCGTCCGGCGGCGACCAGCCGCAGGCTCTCGGCGAGCTGCTCGGGCGCGACGTCGAGGCTCATGAACCCGAGCGCGTGCGTGGCGAACGCCCTGCGCACCTGACCGGGATTGGGCTGCGCCGACAGGATGAGTACGTGACAGCCCCGCTCGCGCAGTCGCGCCGCGGGGAACAGGCCGCCCCCTCCGGGCAGGTCCAGATCGACGATCGCCGTGTCGGGCGCGCACGCGGCCGCTGCGGGCAGGACACCGTCCGCGTCTCCCACCTCCGCGACCACCTGCAGATCGGGCTCCGCGTCGAGCGACGCCACCAAACCGCGCCGGACCAGCGGCAGATGCTCGGCGACCAGAATCCGGATCAAGGCTCCCACCTCCGTCATCCCCCAGAGTGATCGCCCGACCGCGTACTGTCAACGGAATGTGGCGCTGCGGCAAAGGGTGCGCAAGCCATCGAGGTGTGATGACTTCGACTACTCTGGGGGCTGTCGGGACCTTCTGTCTGCCCTGGAGCGGGACTAGATGAACTGGCTTTACCTCGCGGGGATCGTAGTCTTCCTGATCGGGCTGATGGCGTCTGTCGCGTTGCACGAGCTCGGTCACTTCGTGCCCGCCAAGATCTTCGGTGTCAGGGTGCCCCAGTACATGGTCGGCTTCGGCTCGACCGCCTGGTCAATCCGGCGAGGTGAGACCGAGTACGGCATCAAGTGGATCCCGCTGGGTGGCTACATCCGCATGATCGGCATGCTGCCGCCACGGCCCGGCGACGATCCCACCAAGCTCAGAGGTTCCTCCACCGGCCCGTTCCAGGGGCTCATCGAGACCGCCCGCGACGCGGCGCAGGAAGAGGTGCGGCCGGGCGACGAGGAGCGGGTCTTCTACCGGAAGAAGTGGTGGCAGAAGGTCATCATCATGTCCGGCGGCCCGTTCATGAACTTCGTGCTGGCCTTCATCCTCTTCTCGGTCCTGCTCGTCGGCATCGGCCTGCCCGCGCTGACCCCGGTGGTGTCCCCGCAGACCAACACCTGCGTGATCCCGATCAGCGAGCAGCGCACCGACTGCCGCGCCTCCGACCAGCCGACGCCCGCCGCCAAGGCCGGCATGAAACCCGGCGACCGGCTCGTCTCCTTCGGCGGCCAGAAGATCGCCTCCTGGGACGACGCAACCCGCCTGATCCGCTCGCACGGCGCCGGTCCCGTCGCCGTCGGCATCATCCGCGACGGCAAGCCGATGACCCTCAACGTGACGCTCATCGCCCAGGACCGGCCGTCGCCCACCGACCCGAAGAAGATCGACAAGAACGTCGGCTTCCTCGGCGTCATGCCCACCGAGGTCATGGAGCAGCAGAGCCTCGGCGTCGTGATCGGCTACATGGGCCAGCTCACCGGCCGGGTGGCCGACTCTCTGCTGAACCTGCCGCAGAAGATGGTCGGCGTGTGGCACGCCGCGTTCTCCGGCGACAAGCGCGACCCCGAAGGCCCGGTCGGCGTCGTGGGCGCCGGACGCATGGGCGGCGAGATCCTCTCCTCCGACCTGTCGGGCGAGAAGAAGGTCGCTTTCCTGGTGAACCTGCTGGCCGGGTTCAACCTGGCGATCGGCATGTTCAACCTGATCCCGCTGCTGCCGCTCGACGGCGGCCACATCGCGGGCGGCCTCTGGGAGGGCCTCAAGCGCGCCTACGCCCGCGTCACGCGGCGTCCCGAGCCCGCGTACGTGGACATCGCCAAGGTGCTGCCGCTCACCTACGCCCTGGCCTTCGTCATGATCATCATGGCCGGCCTGCTCGTCTACGCCGACCTGATCAACCCGCTCACGCTCACCGGCTGACCGTCGCAGAGCACCCCCCTCACGAACTTCTCCAACGCCTTCGAGAACACCCGCCCCACGTCGATCTCGGCGTCCCCACCGGTCGGCGGGCTGCCCCCTCAGCATTGCTGTGAGCTAGATCACAGTTGAGGTTGACCTTGGGTCAGGGTGGAAGCTCGGCGCAGCGGCACGACGCCGCCCCGGACATAACACACTCGAAGGATCGAACCACCATGACGATCACCCTTTCCGACCAGGACAAGAGCACCCTGAGGACTGCCGCGTACGGCGCCGTATCGCTGATGGCCGCCGCCGGCGCCGCCGGCAAGCCCCACAAGATCGCCGCCAACGGCAGCATCGCGCTGGGCTCGGCCACCGGTCTGATCGGGCACGTGCTCGCCGACTACCCCAAAGGCAAGGACCTGGCCGGCAAGTCCGTGGCCGAGATCGCCGACCGCGTGCTGCCGGCCCTCACCGCGGCCATGAACCTGTTGAAGAAGCAGGACCCGGCCGAGGCCGACAACTTCCGCGGCACCGTTCTCATCGCTGTCGAAACCGCCCAGATTCACCAGGACCAGCCGAGCCCTGCCGCGGCCGAGATGGCCCGCAAGATCACCGCAGCCCTCGACGCCGCCAGGGTAGCCGCTGCCGACAACGGTGCGGCTGTCAGGCAGGATCGCCCGGAGCTGCGGAAGGCGATCGAGGCGATCGTCGATTCCGGATTCGTCGGGGTGTCGCTGCGCGTGCACGATGAGCGGGGCGACTGGGCCGGCAGCGCCGGGGCGGCCGAGCTGGGCGGGACCGCCAAACCGCCGATCAACGGACATGTCCGGATCGGCAGCACCACCAAGACCTTCACCGCGACCCTGGTGCTGCAACTGGTGGCCGAGGGCAAGATCGAGCTGGACACCTCGGCGTCGCACTACCTGCCCGAGTTCGGGCTGGACGAGCGGATCACGGTGCGGATGCTGTTGCAGCACACCAGCGGGGTGTTCAACTTCAGCGGCGAGGTCTACGACGACGGGACGGTCGTCATGGGGATCCCCATCCCCTACGGCACCACGGGCAAGGAGTGGGTGGACAACCGGCTCAAGACCTACCGGCCGGAGGAACTGGTACGTCTGGCGTTGTCCAAGCCGGCGCGGTTCAAGCCGGGCTCGGGCTGGAGCTACTCCAACACCAACTACGTGCTGGCCAGGCTGCTGATCGAGAAGGTCACCGGCCGTTCGGTCGCCGAGGAGCTGCGGCGGCTGATCCTGGAGCCGCTCGGGCTGTCGGGCACCATGGTGCCCGACGCCTCGCCGGAGATCCCCGCGCCGCACGCCCACGCCTACTACCGCTACGAGGACGCCGGCGAGCAGAAGACGATCGACATCACCCGCCAGAACCCCTCATGGATCTCCGCCGGCGGTGACATGATCTCGACCCTCCAGGACCTCCACACGTTCATCTCCGCGCTGCTGGGCGGCAAGCTCATGCCGGCCCCGCTGCTGGCCGAGATGTGCACCCCGCGCCCGACGGGCATCCCGAACATGGACTACGGCCTGGGAGTGTTCGTGGTGACCACGGACGCCGGTACGGTCATCTCCCACAACGGCGCCGCCGTGGGTCACGCGGCGTTGATGTCCAGCACACCCGACGGCAGCAAGACCCTCGTCGCCGCACTGAACTGCGTGGACGACGCCGACCTGTCCATCGCGGCGGCATTCCAGAACGCTCAGCAAAGGCTGCTCAACGAGGTGTTCGGCGGTGGGCAGGCCGCTCCGGCTTAGTCGCCGAGCTCGAGCACAAGGCAGATTTTGCAGCTGACAGGATTTGGCAGATGAACGGAGTCACGATCGGGCAGGCGGCGGCATTCGTCGATGTCACGGTGAAGACGGTGCGGCACTACCACAAGCTCGGCCTGGTGAAGGAGCCGGAACGCGACAGCTCCGGCTACCGGAGATACGGATCGGCCGAGTTGCTGCGGCTGGTGCAGGTCCGGACGCTGGCCGCCGCCGGGGTGCCCTTGGCCGAGATCGGGCCAATGATCGACGCTGACCCCGCGCGGTTCGCCGCCGCGCTCGCCGACGTCGAGCGGCAGCTCGACGAACGGATCGCGGAGTTGATCGCGCGGCGTGACACGCTGCGCCGGCTCGCCGATGGTGACCGGGCGCTGCTGCCCGACCGTGCTGTGGCGCTGCTGGAGCGGCTTTCCGGCCTGGGCTTCTCCGCGGCGGAGGCGGCGGCCGCGAGGGAGGGCTGGGTGCTGGCCAGGGCCCTGGTCCCCGAGGGCTTCGACGACTACCTCACTCATGTCGAGGACGCCCTCGAAGACACCCGGTTCGTCGCTTTGATCAAGCGCGGCGCCGAAGCCGCGGGCTGGGAACCGGACGACCCGCGCATCGCCGAGCTCGCCACCGCCATGGCCGACCACTTCCTCGCCAATCCCGCACACCTGCAGATCGTGACCGGCCTGCAAGCCCGCACGGATGCCGCGACCCGATACGAGCTGATCGCCCACCACGGCGAAGAGCAGGGATCGGCCGCGGCCCAGGGAATCGCGCTCGTCGAGGCCAAGCTCCGCGCCGCCGGCATCCACATCCCCAGACCAGGCACCCACTGACCGCGCCGTGCCCCGGTCCGGGCGCCTAGCTCTAGAACATCGAGATGTGCACGTGGTCGAAGTGGTTCTGGGTGATGCTGCCGCGGTCGGACATCGAGCTCCACCCCGAGCCCTGGTTGATGCGCTGCTTCCAGATCACGTACTTGACCCCGAGCTTGTCCTTGTTCTCCAGCGCCCAGGCCGCCACGCGGTCGCCGAGTGCCTGATTGGCGGAGCTGGGCATGCTGCCGCCGGTGCTCATCATGAAGTCGCACGCGCGCCCCAGCGGGTGCTCGCCGCCGCCGCCGTCCGAGCGGAAGCAGCCCACCTCGTACGGCAGCGCGAAGTCCTTCTGGATCAGCCCGCGGATCACCCGCATCCGGGCGGTGATGTTGTCGGTGCCTGAGGGCAGTTCGGGCGCCCAGCTGCCGTCCGAGCGGCGGCCGGGGCCGAACGGGATGAGGCCCTTCAGCTTCTTCTGGATGTCCTTGATGACGTCCTGCGCGTCGTCGCGCTGCTTGGCCACGTTGGCCGCGTCCTCGCGGATCTTCGCCTCGAGGGCGGTCGCCTGGTCCGCGGCCGCCTTCTTCTCGTCCCGGGCGGTGGCCACGCCCTGCACGATCGCCTGTTGCTCGGCCGCGAGGTGGTCCAGCAACGCCGCGCTGGAGGCATCGGTCGGCAGGGTGAGGTTCGGCAGCGCGCCGGTGCCGTTCTGGTACTGCAGGCGCGCGAGCTCGGTGACGCGTTTCTGGGCGGTGATGAGCTGGGCCTCCGCCGTGGCCAGCCGGTTCTTGGTCGTTTCCGAGTCCTGTTTGGCCTTGGCGAGTTCGACGCGCTTGAGGTTGTAGGTCTCGATGAGCTTGTCGACCTTCTTGTCCAGCTGCTTCAGCTCCGCGCGGAGCTGGGCCTCGCTGGGCTTGGGGGCGGCAGCGGCGGGCGTGGCCGTGAAGGCGCCGAAGGCCATGGAAGCGGTGGTGATGAGAGCGATGGCGAGACTCGAGGGGGACGCAGCCGCCACGAAGGGTTCCTCTCCCTATGCCGGCCGGGTTAGCTGACGGGTTCGGGCAGGGAGATGCCGCCTTACCACCTGAGTGGATTCACCCCAAGACGCGATGGGTCCCCGGCTCCCGGGCCACGCACCCGGGATTAGGCCAGCACCGACCGTTTCGGTCGGCGCTGAAAAGGGATATTAGTGGTAAAACCAAGGTCATGCGACTCCAAGCGGCAACCAATTAGAGATCTACCTGTGATTTAAGCATGCGTGCGGCTTCCTCCGGCAGGACATCGTTGACGAACGCGCCCATGGCCGACTCCGAGCCCGCCAGATACTTGAGTTTCCCGGGCGCCCGTCTGATGCTGAACAGCTCCAGGTGCAGATAGGCCAGGTCACGATCCTGCCGCACTGGTGCCTGGTGCCAGGCTGAGATGTACGGCATGGCGACGCCGAACAGCCCGTCGAGCGCCCGCAGTACGGAGGTGTAGAGCGGGGCGAAGGCGGCGCGCTCCTCCTCCGACAGCGCGGCCAGGTCCGGCACCTGCCGGTGCGGATACACGTGCACCTCGAACGGCCACCGGGCGGCGGCCGGCACGAACGCCGTCCACAGCTCGTTGGCCGCCACCACGCGCACCCCGGCGGCCCGCTCGGCCGCCAGCACGTCGGCGAAGAGGTTGCCGCCCCGATGCCGGGCGGCCGCGCCGAGCTGGAGTTTGGTCCGCGGGGTCACGTACGGGTAGGCGTAGATCTGCCCGTGCGGGTGCGGCAGCGTGATGCCGATGTCCTCGCCCCGGTTCTCGAAGCAGAACACCTGCTCGACACCCTCGATCGCGGACAGCTCGGCCGTACGGTCGGCCCACGCCTCCATGACCAGGCCCACCTGCTCGTCGGAGAGCCGCGAGAACGACGACGAATGCTCAGAGGTGAAGCACACCACCTCACACCGCCCCACGCCCGGCCGGACCTCACTCAGCCCCCCGACATCCCCATAAGTCCCGAAATTTCCGGAAAAGGAGGGGAAGCGGTTCTCGAACACCGCCACGTCATAGTCGTACGCCGGGATCTCCGAAGCCCTCGTCTCGGACGACGGGCACAGCGGGCACTCGTTGGCCGGAGGCAGGAACGTACGCGTCTGGCGGTGCCCCGCCATCGCGATCCACTCCTCGGTGAGCGGATCGTAGCGCAGCTCCGACGCCATCGGCCTGGGGTCGAGCGCCCGCCGGTCGATCGCGCTCCGGTCGGCGTCGTCGCGCCGGTCGAAGTAGATCAGCTCTCGGCCGTCGGCCAGGTGGGTGATGGTGCGTTTCACTGCGAGTCCTCCGCGATGATCAGTTCGCCGGCGCGTTCGCCCAGCTCCATGCGTGCTTCCTCGGGTAGCCCCGCGTCGCTGATGACCGCGTCTGCCTCGGTCAGATCGGCGATCGTGCTGATGCCGACCGTGTTCCACTTGGTGTGGTCGGCCGGGATGACCAGCCGGTGCGCCGCGTGCACCAGCTCCCTGTCGGTCTCCGACTCCAGCAGGTTGGGCGTGGTGAACCCGGCCCGCACGCTCATCCCGTGCACGCCGAGGAACAGCGTGTCCACGTGCAGCCGCCGGATCGCGGCCACCGCGACCGGGCCGACGAGGGCGTCGGACGGCGTGCGTACGCCGCCGGTCAGCACGACCGTGCGGTCGGCGCGCGGGTTGCGGTGGAAGACGTCGGCCACCGGGATCGAATTGGTGATGACCGTGAGCTCGGGCACCGAGATGAGGTGGTGGGCCAGGGCCCAGGTGGTGGTCCCGGCCGACAGGGCGACCGCGGTGCCGGGCCGGACGAACTGGGCGGCGCGGCG
The DNA here is from genome assembly GCF_040680095.1 of Nonomuraea sp. NPDC052129. Taxonomy (NCBI): domain Bacteria; kingdom Bacillati; phylum Actinomycetota; class Actinomycetes; order Streptosporangiales; family Streptosporangiaceae; genus Nonomuraea; species Nonomuraea sp. NPDC052129. Next base: position 230,057 of record NZ_JBFAVX010000017.1, read on the forward strand.
CGCGATGGCCTCCTTCTCCTGCTGCTGGCGGGCGGACTTGGCGGTGAAGCCCGGCTCCTCGGTCGAGCCGGGACCCAGCGCGGTCGCGCCGCCGTGCACCTTCTCCAGCAGCCCGCGCTCGGCTAGCACTTCGAGGTCGCGGCGGACCGTCATGTCGGAGACGCCGAGCTCGCGAACGAGGTCGGCCACCCGAACGCCGCCGCTGCTGCGCACGCGTTCGAGAATCGCCTGCTGGCGCTGCTGTGCGAGCACGCCCCCGCTCCTTCCAACAGATTCCACCAAATTATGACACGACTTTGTTGGGGAATGTTAGGTCGTACGGGTTGTGCGGTAGACCACAGCGCGAGACGTTGGGAAACGGACCGATCACTGGAGGTATCCATGGCGAAGCGATCTCGCAAGACCAAGGCGCGCAAGAAGAAGAAGGCCAACCACGGCAAGCGCCCGAACGCGAACTGACGGCCGGCCGGCCGCGGTGAGCTCCTTCACCCCGGCCGGTGCGACGGCTCAGCCCGGGAGACCGTGCAGGGCCTCGTCGATGCGCTCCAGCGGGAGCGGGTAGTCCTCCATGCGCCCCGACAGGTAGCGGTCATAGGCGGCCAGATCGAAGTGGCCGTGCCCGCACAGCGCGGTCAGGATCACCTTCTCCTCGCCGCTCTCCCTGCACCGCAGTGCCTCGGCGATGGTCTCGGCCAGCGCGTGCGTCGGCTCGGGCGCCGGGAGGATGCCCTCGGTACGGGCGAAGCGCACACCAGCCTCGAAGCACTCGGTCTGTGACTTGGTCACCGCCTCGAACAGGCCCAGCTCGTACATGTGCGACAGCAGCGGCGACATGCCGTGATAACGCAGCCCGCCCGCGTGGATCGGGTCGGGCACGAACGCGTGGCCCAGCGTGTGCATCTTGAGCAGCGGCGTGAAGCCCGCCGCGTCGCCGAAGTCGTAGGCGTAGACGCCCCGCGTGAACGACGGGCACGCCTCGGGCTCGACGGCGCGCAGCGTGACGTCGAGGTTGCCGGCCAGCTTCTCGCGCAGGAACGGGAAGGTGAGCCCGGCGAAGTTCGAGCCGCCTCCGGTGCAGCCGATGATCAGGTCCGGCATCTCCTCCAGCTGGGCCAGCGCCTCCTCGCCGATGACGGTCTGGTGCATGAGCACGTGGTTCAGTACCGAACCGAGCGCGTAGCGGGCGTCCGGGTTCGCGCCGGCCACCTCGACCGCCTCGCTGATCGCGATGCCGAGGCTGCCGGGCGAGCCGGGGTCGTCGGCCAGCACCTTGCTGCCCGCCCCGGTCACGGTCGAGGGGCTGGGGTACACCGTCGCGCCGTACACCTGCATGAGCGAGCGCCGATAGGGCTTCTGATCGTAGGAGGCGCGGACCATCCAGATCTGGCACTCCAGATCGAACTGCGCACAAGCGAACGCCAGCGCCGACCCCCACTGTCCCGCTCCGGTCTCCGTGGTGAGCAGTCGTACGCCTTCGCGGGCGTTGTAGTACGCCTGGGGGACGGCGGTGTTCGGCTTGTGCGACCCGGCGGGGGAGACGCCCTCGTACTTGTAGTAGATCCGCGCGGGCGTGCCGAGCGCCTTCTCCAGCCGACGCGCCCGGATCAGCGGGGTCGGCCGCCAGAGCCGGTAGACATCGAGCACCTCCTGGGGAATGGCGATGTACCGCTCGGTGCTCACCTCCTGGCCGATCAGCTCCATCGGGAACAGCGGCGCCAGATCATCAGGTCCCACCGGCTGCCGCGTGCCCGGATGCAACGGCGGAGGCGGCGGCGCCGGCAGATCGGGCACGACGTTGTACCAGCTACTGGGAATGCTGGAGCTCATGGCCTCAGTGTGCGCTGGTTACCGCCCGTCCTCAATCAGGATGGCCATTCGTCCGGGATGGTCCGCGCGTACGGCCACATCGGCGGCCCGCAGCGGATCAGCCTCCCGTTCGTAGCGTGCGTAGGCGGGCAGCCGCCACCGCTCGTCCTCCACGGTCATCCGCCCCAGCGCCCCCTCGGACAGCCACAGATGCGCACTCACCTCGAACGGCAGCCCGCGGCCCAGCAGCAGCGTCCCGTCGAGCAGCAGCACAGCCCCCTGAGGCAGCGTTTGGTACGGCAGGCGGTACGCGCGGTCGGCCCGGCTGTCCCAGAGCGCCGGCAGTACCTTGCCGGTCCCCTGGGCTCCCAGCGGCCCGAGGACCTCCCGGGTCAACCCCCCGGTGTCGAGCCAGTCGTCGTAGAAGGCGTCGGGGTCCGTCCGGCCGTACTCGAGCCTGAGGGACGCGGGCCGCAGGAAATCGGCGGCGGACACCCGCAACACGGCCCTGCCCCGCGTCCTGAGCGGCGCGACCAGCTCGTCCGCCAGCCGTTCGGGATGGGCGGGCGGGGCTCCGTCGACGGCGACCCGCGCGTAGGAGTCGCGCGGCAGGCCCGCGATCCGCTCGGCCAACTCCTCGACCAGGGCCTCTCGGGAGATCGCTCGCGCACGCATCAACCCGAGCCTACGCGCTCACTCCGCGACGCAACCCGAGCCTGAGCACTCACTCCGCGACGCAACCCGAGCCTGAGCACTCACTCCGCGACGCAACCCGAGCCTGAGCGCTCGTCCCGCGACCGCTCAGCTGGCGCCGGGACCGCTGGGGCCGTTTCCGGGGTCACCCGGGCGGTTGCGGGACCGCTCAGGTGGGCCTGGGACCGCCCAGGCGGTGGCCGGGGCCGCTCAGGCGGTGGCCGGGGCCGCTCAGGCGGTGGCCGGGGCCGCTCAGGCGGTGGCTGGGGCCGCTCAGGCGGTGCCGCTTGACCACGTGGGCCTTCAGGCGGTGCCGCGTGGCCACGTGGGCCCGTCGTCCTGCCTGGCGTGCCGCCCTCGGCGCACGCAATCGGGGCACACAGGTTCCCGCCGCGACCGAGCCAGGGCTTCCGGCGTGGGCTCACGCTGTGTACCTGCGGGAGCTGAGGTGTCGAGGTCGACCAGGAACATCGTGACGCGTTCCGGGTCGTAGCCGAAGGTGCGCTTGCAGCCGTAGCACCGGCCTATCGTCGTGATCCCTTTGTCCGCCATGCGGCCTCCCTATCGGGCACGCCCGGTACCGAGATCAAGAGCGTAACCGAGCTTGGCTCACGAAGTGCGATAACAGCCGAAACCACCACAAGATCGTCTGGCGTGGACCGCGTACGCGGGAGGCCTGACGCCCGCGCTCGCATGATGGCTACGTTGATCTATATGGGCGACAGAACAAGATCACTGACCCTGACGGACATAACCACGACATTAGACATGGCCCTCGACGCGTTCGGAGCCGCGGACACCAACCCGGCGTATCGCGTGTGCGGCACAAGCGCCGCACTCCTGCAAGGCGTCCCACTCCGCGCTGGGGACATCGACATCCTGCTCGCCAGCCGAGAAGACGTAGAAACGTTCGCCGCGGCACTCTCCTCGTTCCCCTGCCTATATGCCACCTCATGGTTCCCCGAATCTTCGCAATACTTCACCAGGTTCGAGGTGAATGGCGTCGAAGTGGAGCTCAGCACCGTCGAGCGGCAAGTCGATTCGGACGGTTGGGAATGTGTGGGCAGCGGCCCATGGCAGCATTACGTCCTAGTCACCTGTGGCTCTCACCAGGTGCCGGCAGTCCGGCTGGAACTCCGGTTGGTCACGGAGCTCCTACGAGACCGGGCTGATCGATACGATCCGCTCCTCGACCACATGAGCACGCACGGGTTCGATGCTGCTCTGTTGCAACGGTCGATGAACGCCCACCACATCCCCGCCCACCTCCGGCGGCAAGTTCAAGACCGCCTCGCGCGGTCCTCGCTCGGCACCCCGTCCCTGCCCCCGGCCTGACGCCTCCCGTCTGCCAGGGTCTGCAAGATCAGGCTCACGCCGGCCACCCGGCACCCAGCAGAACAAGCGATCAGGCATACAACAGGCAAAACAGGGCGAAGATCACAAAGGCCAGGCTCCCTGTACGGGATGACCTGGCCTTTCGCCGTGAGAGCGGACGACGGGAATCGAACCCGCGTAGCTAGTTTGGAAGACTAGGGCTCTACCATTGAGCTACGTCCGCGCGAACCGGTCGAAGTCTGGTCTAGACTTCATCCGGTCGTCAGGGCGTAAGCGTACCGGAGTCCCGGAGCGTGTGCGTACCCGGCGAGACGGGGCGTGGCGCAGCTTGGCAGCGCGCTTGCTTTGGGAGCAAGAAGTCGCAGGTTCAAATCCTGTCGCCCCGACCAGCCAAAAGAGGCCCCTCCCGGATCGGGAGGGGCCTCTGCTTGTCTATCTGCTTGACATGACGCATGGAACGTTCCAAAGATGCGATCCATGGCCACAGCCCCGACTGGACCACAGGACAGATCTGCTTTCGGTAGACGACTTCGGTCGTCGTTGTGCTGCTGTGGCCGACTAGGCGCGAGATCTCTTCGAGCGGTAGCCCGTTGTAAGAGAGCAGGACACGAAACTGTGCCGTAGCTCTCGGGGCGTCCACTCCTTCGGGTTCATCCCCATCGCGTTCTTGATGACGTTGCGGAAGGGCGCACCGCACGTTGGCCGCGTTCAGTTCCGTGCCGGCTGTTGACGCGAACACCAGGCTGTTCGCCTTCCGCTCCTTCCCCTGGGCCTCTCTCTTATCCACGCGGTTGGTGAGGCAGGCATCGCGCACTTCCTGGAGCACAACCTGGCCGACGTGTACAAGAAGCTCAAGGGCAAGCGGTTCTCGGCGATCGTCGAATGCCGACTTCGACCCGAACAGCAAAGGTCGGGAGAACGCGGCGGCCAGGCCCGCTTCTGACTATTACCTGGCGCCAGGGGCGTGACGGGGGACGGCGGGTGCACGGGCGCCACCCTGGACGACGTCCTTGCCATCTACGGCGGAGGCCGGAACCTGCCGATGGCCGCCACATTTCGCGAGACCGACGAGGCTGCCCATTTGGTCTCGAGGAGGGGACACCGTTCCTCTTCGCCGGTGCGCTCGGTGATGGCGTCGTCCTCATGGAACCAGGGCTGCCATGCGTGGAGGCCGCCGAGCGGGTCCGTCTTTCCCAGGCAGGCGTGTGCCTGGACGTTGGCTGGAGTGACTTCGGCCCACCGCACGTCACGTACAGGGAGAAGGGGCGCGTTGTGGTGAGCTTCGATGGAATTGCGTGGGACTACGATGCCACGCCCGACCAGGAGACGGTGGAGCGCTGGATGAGGACCACCTCCGGTGGGCTGGAGGGGTGGCAGGCCAATTACGGCATAGCGTCGCTGATGACGGCTGAGGCCATCCTGGGCACGCCCATGGATGAGCAGTGGCTGGCGCGAGAACACACTTGCATAGAGTTCAGAAGGGCTGACTCCGAGCCAGCTTCTCCACGCGCGATGCGCCTGGGAGATCTGCTGAAACATGGTGCAGCGCCTCTCCCATGCGAAGCACGGTCCGAAAAGGCGGGCGAAGCTCCTAACAGCCCTGGTAGCAGTTGCCCGCCTGCTTGACGTTCTGCTTGAACAATCGCAGTGAATGATCTCGAACGTGAGCGTACGTCGGCGCACGTCGCCAGCCCGTTGACCTGGCCTTTCGCTCCGCAGTAACGGGTCTTCGAGGTGGTTTGGGAGCAAGAAGTCGCAGGTTCAAATCCCGTCGCCCCGACCGGTCAGAAGGCCACTCCCGTGCTCGGGAGTGGCCTTCTGAGTGACTACGGCTCCACGCCACTCTCGAAGATGCGATCCCGGCCCCAGCAGCGGACTTCCATACGTCTTCAATGCCTGCGGTGGGCACGAACACTGGACCGTCCTCCGTCCATGAGTCTCCTTGCTGACTGATCTGTGCGGCCCGCAGTTCCAGCAGGACGTTCACGCATCCTGCGGGCAGCGCGAGGGTTCTCCTGGCCTCCGGGTCTTCGGATGCTCTCCGGCGAGTACTGAGCGCGGCACAGCCGCGCACGGCGCCATCCTTGACGTGTCCTGGCCGAACGCCGTGTTCCCGGCTGGCCGCCTTCGCCGTCGGCTACGGGGTGGACTGACCGGTGTCTCCCGGCGGGGTGTCGTCGTCGGCACCCTCATCGGTGGCGGGATGTTCGCTGCGCCGCCTGCGTCCGTGGTATTCCGACTCGGGGTTGCTCTCGGCCGGAGCGAGAGGGTCGAACGGGGAGGTCTCAGCGAGGTCGGCGACGCCAGTGCTTGGTTCGGCGTTGAAGAGCGACTCCAGGGGGCCGGGGCGATTGAGGGGCTCGAATGGCGGAGTCCAGGCGGCAGTCTCCTGAGGGTCGCTGCCGGAGCCGAGTACGGGCGAACTGGTCGCGGGTCGCGAGTCCTCCTGTCCGTAGGGTGCGCCGGGCAGGACATTCTCCTGTTGGCCGGAGGCGGCGGCCTCGATGACTTCCAGGAGTTGCCGCCTCCACTGGTCGCCCTCGTCAGGCTCGGCGGTGCTGTGGTGGGGGGCGGGCGTGGATGGGCTGGGTTCCACGTATCCGGCGGTGGCCAAGCGCGTCCCGCGGCGGGCCTTGGCCACGAGCACTGCGAGCACAGCCAGCAGGGCCGCCACGACCACCACGGCCGAGGTGATCATCGTTGGAGTGGACAAGCTCGGCAGTGGGTTGGTGATCGCGGCGTTGAGGTGTGTGGGGAGGGCTCTCTGAGTCATGGGGCTGGACGTCGTCGGCGTGGCAGCGGTGTTGTCCGCAACGGCGGTCTCGGTTGCGGAGGTCGCGATTGGCATGGGCGAGGACGAAGTGGTGGTCGTCGCATCTGTGGGGGTGGCCGCGGCTGATGGCGAGTCCGACGTCGTGGCGGTAGCCGAGGGCGAGGGCGAGTCGGATGTTGTGGGGGTGGGTGTGGGAGTGAGGGTCGATGACGGTGAGCCAGACGGCGTTGGGGTGGCAGTGGGAGAGGACGAGTCTGACGCGGTGGGGGTGGGCGTAGAGGAAGGCGTAGCGGAGGTGGGGGTGGCAGCCGGTGCGTCTGAAGCTGGCGGTGGAGTAGCTGAGGTTGAAGGTGTGTCGGATGTCGAGGTGGGTGTGGCTGTGTCGGAGGTTGGCTGAGGGGCGGTCGTGGGTGCGTCTGAGGACGGCGTCGGTGCGGTCACGGGTGGCGGCGTGTCCGAGGCCCGGGTCGGTTCAGGTGCGGGACGGGTCGCGTTCGACGACGGGTTGACGCCCTCCTGGTGGGAGCCGTCCCGGCTGGTGCCGTCTTGGTCGAGGCTCGCGGGCCCGTTCGGCTTCCCCTGAGTGCCCTGGTCCTTCCCGTGAAAGTCCTGGCGGTCTTCGGTGTCCGAAGGCGGCCCCTGAGAGGGCCGGTCCGCCGCTTGGACCGCGTGGTCATCGGCTGCCTGTCGAGCGGTCGGGGCAGTTTGGTGCGTCATGGAAGTGTGGGACCTCCGGGACGAGACCGGATTTACCCATACAGATCCTGACAGAAGTGATGACAGTGGACTGATATGGCTAAACCGGATGCTTGTGGTAGAGCGAGAGTACTCTGCCATTTCCGCAGGTCAAGTGCCTATCAAGGGAAGGCGGGCGACTCTGTGGAGCGTAAAAGTCCAGGTCAAGAGCGGTGCCGGAAATGTCATATAACGGGAACTATGAGGAGAAAGATCTACTAATTTTGGTAGTCCGCACCCGTCGGCGGGCCGCCGTGGCACATCGGCGAACGGCTCGCACGCATGCAGCGGGGATGTGGGAGCAGAGTTGGTGTTCGACCAGGGGGCCGTAGCGACGGCGACCTGCGGCCGTCTCAAGGCGGGGGCAACTGCCTAGTGGCGACGATCGAGGCGTACGAGCGCGATACGTTCCCGGATCCCGCGGGACTGCTCACGCAGATCAGAACTCCGCCTCGGGCTGCACGACCGGCAGGCGCGCAGTGATCATCAAGTGTTCGTCGAGGGTTGAGACGAGCCGGTCAGCCACCCCTGGGGTAGTGGCGGTGGCCCATCGCTGGGCGAGGTTGAGGAATCCGGTGAGCCGCTGTTGTGCTGTGGCGAGCAGGTTCGAGAGTTCGCTGCGAGTGATCTCGATGGGCGGGGATGGAGGCACATCCCGATCGTCCTGCCGGAGTTGGATCATCTGGCCGTCGTGGGTGACGCTTGGCGTGGGGTCGTGGCCGAACCAGGTCTCTCGCCCATCGACCACGCTCCACCAGTCGCGCCAGTTCTCCAGGCCGAAGCAGCATCCGGGCGAGACGGTGACATTCGTGGTGGTGTCGCGGAAACGCAGCCCACCTGGGGCGATAAGGGCTTTCCTTTCGGCAAAATGCTGTTCCAGGTGGGTGACGGTCATGTCGGCGGCGTGGACGACCGGGATGTGGTTGTAGCTGAAGATGACGGCCATGGCCGTCCCGACTTCGGCGGGAGACATCTGACCGGAGAGAGCGAGCAGGTGGTCACTCGACGGCTCTGCGATCGGCCAGGCCGTGAAGTCCACCGCGTCATAGGTTTCCAGGACGACGTCGACGATGACCATAGCCGCCAGTATTCCGCCATCCAGCGAAATGCCGGAGGTACGGCGAGAAATCCCTGTCGCAGGCGATGGCGCGGCGAGGTGCCCACGGAGTCGCTTCCCGACACGACCGCCCGCGGAGACTTCGCCCGCGAGCTCAGTGAGAAGGGCGCGCTCTGGACGGCGAGCAGAGGGCTCTCGGACCGTCAGCGGGCGGTCATCGTCCTGCACTACTCCGAGGACCTGACGCTGCCGCAGTGCGCTGCCGTGCTCGGGTGCTCTCTGGGCACGGTCAAGACCCAGCTCGGGCGGGCGCTGACGCGGCTCAGGAACTGATCAGGTACGACGTCGCTCTGGAATTGGCCGCCGACCTGGGAGCCAGGCCCGGAACGTGGTCCGCCGGGGTCTACGACAAGAGCTGAGGGAAATGACGCTTACCAAGCGTTCTATATCGCCATAAAGCATGACGTACTACCGTGGCGCGGTGCATTCGATCATTTCCCTCTTACTCACCGCGGCGGTAGCCGTGCCGGGCGCACCCGACAAGGGGCTCTCGGAGCCGGTGGCGGACCCGGTCTACCCCGCCTACGGCAACCCCGCGATCGACGTCCTCCACTACGGGCTGAAGCTGGACTGGAAGCCGTCCAAGCGCCTGCTCACCGGTACGGCCCGGCTCACCGTCAGAGCCGTCAAGAAGATAGACAAGATCTCGCTCGACTTCGGCCGCGCGTTGCGCGTGGACGGGGTGACGGTCGCCGGGAAGACGGTCAAGGCCCGGCACCCGGGCGACCACCTGGTGATTCCGCTGGGCTCGCCGGTGGCGGCGGGCAAGCGGGTCGAGGTGGCCGTCCGCTATCACGGGGTTCCCAAGCCTGTACGCACGGGGCAGTACCGATCGGATACGAGCAAGCTCGGCTTGCGTTCGGCCGCCGACGGGTCGGCATGGGCGCTGCAGGAGCCGTACGGGGCCTTCACCTGGTTCCCCGTGAACGACCACCCGTCCGACGAAGCTCGCTACGACGTGGCGGTCACAGTGCCGCGCGGGTGGGCGGCGGTGGCGCACGGGCGCTTCGAAGGCCGTAAGGGGAACACCTACCTCTGGCGGTCGACCGAGTCGGTGGCCAGTTACGTCACGCTGCTCGCCGTCGATCGCTACCAGCGCTTCGACGCCAAGGGGCCGCGCGGGATCCCGATCACGTACTGGCTCCGCCGGGGTGACCGGAAGGAGTACCTCCCCGTCGTACGGCAGACGCCGGCGATCCTGCGCTGGCTGGAGAAGCGGCTGGGTCCCTACCCCTTCAACAGCGCGGGTGTGGTCGTCACCAGTGACTCCGGGATGGAGACCCAGCAGATGGTGACGCTGGCCCCCGAATTCCTCACCGCCAATGTGGTGGCGCACGAGATGGCGCACCAGTGGTTCGGCGACGCGGTCACGCCTCGGACCTGGCGAGACGTCTGGTTGAACGAGGGCTTCGCGATGTACTTCGAGTGGGCGTGGGCCGCCGACCACGGCGGCTCGAAGCTGGAGAGCTACCTCCGCGACGCTCGGGCGCTCGACGGGAGGCTGCGCAACCAGTTCGGGCCACCCGGGCATTACCAGGCGAGCGCGTTCGGGGCGAGCAACGTGTACTACGGTCCCGCGGTGATGCTGCACGAGATCCGCAAGCGGCTCGGGGACGAGCGGTTCTTCGCGACCCTGCGTGCCTGGGTGCAGGAGCACAAGGGGACCACGCAGGACCGGGCGTCGTTCGTGAAGTGGCTGAACGAGCGGACGGGCGACGATTTCACCGCCCTGGTCGACGATTGGCTTGACTCGCCGACCACACCAACCGCCCAGTAATAGGGACTATCCCATGAGCCGCCGCACCCGTACGTGCACGTGCGGGTGCGTGGCCATCAGGGAGCCCTTCTTCGTACGGCAGGCCACCAGCCCCAACGCCGGCACCCCGCGCCGCAGGTCGGTCAGCGGGATGCCGTCCTCCGCGTGCACCTTGAGCAGCGCCGAGGCGAGCAGTCCCGGCTGGCCGAGCAGGTCGGCGGCGGCGCGGTCGGCGGCCAGTTCCCTGGAGCGGCTGAGCCAGCGCAGCGGCAGGTGCGCGAGGTAACTGGCCAGCCCCGCGGCGGCCCCGCCCGTCAGGATCGCCAGCCCGACGAACAGCCCGAAGGGGAACTCCTCGAAGAACAGCCCCGGAGCCTCCACCGCGGCCCGCCCTGTGCCCTTGGCGAACGCCGCCAGCGCGATCGCGAACGAGCTCGCCAGCGTCATCACCGCCACGTCCCGGTGCTGGATGTGCGCGATCTCATGTGCGAGCACCGCCGTCAGCTCGTCGGCCTCCAGGCGGGCGCGCAGCCCTTCGGTGACGATGATCGTCGCGCTGCGCCGCGAGCGGCCGACCGTGTAGGCGTTCGGGGCGGGGGAGGGGCTGATCGCCAGCCGCGGCTTGGCCACGTCGCTCAGCGCGCAGAGCCGATCGAGTACGGCGTGCAGTTCGGGCTCCTGCTCGGCCGTGACGTACCGGGCCCGGGTCATCCGCCGCGCCAGTACCTCGGTGTACCACCACTGCACGAGCAGGATGAGGGCCGCCCCGAGGGCGACGTACAGGACCGGAATCCCGATCAGCACCAGACCGGCCAGAACAGCCGAGTAGATGGCCGCGAGCAGGGCCATGGGGATGAGCATGCGCACCTTCGGAACCTCCAGCCGACGACGATGGGCCGGAAGGTCTCCCTCGCCACACAGGGCCCACCTGACCGGGCCGCGCGGGCCGTCATGACGATCAGGCGTGTTCGGAGGTACTCCCCTTCACTCCAAGAAAGAGTAATAAATCAGGAGTCAGTACGGAAGAGGGCCCACACGGCTTTGCCGCCACGAGCCAGCGGGTCCCAGCCCCAGCATTGGCTGTAGGTCTCGACGATGTAAAGGCCACGCCCGTTCTCGGAGATGAAGTCGGGCTCCTTGGGCGTGGGGATCTTGTCGCTCGGGTCGGCCACGGCCAGCAGCACGTGGGGGACGACCCGCATCAGCAGCAGCTGGATCTCCCGCCGGCCACGCGCGTACATCGCGTACCTGACCGCGTTCGTCACCAGCTCGGACACGACCAGCGCGGCGTCGTCGCCCAACTCCGGCAGGCCCCAGCCGCGTAAGGTGGAACGGGTCACGTCCCTGGCGGTCTTCACGGAGTCGGCCTGGAAGGGCAGCGGACACGAGGTCGTGTACGGCTTGCCCGAGCTCAACAGGCTGTCGAACCCCACTTCACGGGTGATCTGCAGGCAATCGGCAGTGGCCAAAGGGTCCTCCACCATCCCGCCGATACCTCCCGATTGTTCCTGGGTTCGTGCATGTTTGGCCCAATATGCACTAGGCCATCATGGATCACGATCCCCGGCCGCTGCAAGACCCAAATGCACGTGCATGTGCAATGTGCAGCAGCATGAGCGGCTACGGGTAGGGGTATCCGAATCGGACACCAGGTTGAGACCTTGTCATACCCGGCAATGTGGTGTCACTGTGTGTGCGGACCTTGATAGGAGGCAGAGTGACGCAGAACCAGCCGGGTTCCGGCCCTACGGCGCTGCGCATCCTCCTGGGCTCCCAGCTGCGCAGGCTCAGGGAGGGGAAGGGCGTCACCCGCGAGGAGGCAGGCCACCTCATCAGGGGCTCCGAATCCAAGATCAGCCGCATGGAGCTGGGACGCGTCGGCTTCAAGGAGCGCGACGTGGCTGATTTGCTGACCCTTTACGGGGTGGTGGACACCCAGGCGCGTTCAGCCGTACTCGACCTGGTGGCCACGGCGAACGAGCCCGGATGGTGGCACCGCTTCAACGACATCCTGCCCACGTGGTTCCAGGCCTACGTCGGCCTCGAAGAGGCCGCGGCCAGGATCAGGACCTACGAGGTCCAGTTCGTTCCGGGGTTGTTACAGACCAAGGAATACGCCCGGGCGGTCGTCACGGCCGGCTCGGCCGGCATCGGCGCGGAGGAGATCGCCCGCAGGGTGGACCTCCGGCTCGAACGCCAGCGCATGTTCGACCGGCCCGACGGCCCGGTCTTCTGGGCGGTCATCGACGAGGCCGCGCTGCGCCGCCCCATCGGCGGCGCCGAGGTGATGCGGGCCCAGCTCGAGCACCTTATCGACCTGATGCGCCAGCCCAACATCACCATCCAGGTCATGCCGTTCAGCTTCGGGGGCCACAGCGCCGAGGGCGGCGCGTTCAGCGTCCTGCGCTTCCCCGACCACGACCTGCCGGACGTGGTGTACGTCGAGCAACTCGCCAGTGCCCTCTACCTGGACAAACGCGAGGACGTCGACCGCTACACCGAGGTGATGGAGCGGCTCTGCGCCGTCAGCACGACGCCGGACGAGACCATCGAGCTCCTACGGGTGATCGCCGAGGAGTTCTGAGGGTCGTCACGTCGTTGTTGGGTACGCATCTACCCTAGACTGGCGAACGGCGCTTGGATCCCGCCAAGGCGGAGCATGCCCAGCGCCGCTCATGTGGGCGCGGCGCGTGAGCCGTACCAAATCTGGACGCGCCCGCGATCACTCGAAGCTTGATCAAGGAGACCACCCCGTGAAGACCGCTGTCGAGGAGCTCAGCCCGACCAGGGTGAAGCTCACTGTCGAGGTGCCGTTCGAAGAGCTGCGCCCGAGCCTGGATGCGGCGTACAAGAAGGTCGCGCAGCAGGTGCGCGTCCCCGGGTTCCGCCCTGGCAAGGTTCCGGCCCGCATCATCGAGCAGCGCTTCGGCCGCGCGGTGGTGCTGGAGGAGACCCTCAACGACGCGGTGCCCAAGCTGTACGGTCAGGCCGTCGACGAGGTCGACCTCTTCCCGGTCAGCCAGCCCGACATCGAGATCACCAAGATCGAGGATGGCGAGCAGGTCGAGTTCACCGCCGAAGTCGACGTCCGGCCCGCCTTCGAGGTCCCCGACTACGCGGGCACCGAGGTCACGGTCGACTCCGCCGAGGTCGCCGACGAGGACATCGACGGCCAGCTCGACGCGCTGCGCCAGCGCTTCGCCACGCTGACCGGCGTCGAGCGCGCGGCCGCCGCCGGCGACTTCGTCGTCATGGACCTGCGTGCCGAGATCGACGGTGCCAACATCGAGGAGCAGCAGGCCAACGAGGTCTCCTACGAGGTCGGCGCCGGCTCCGTGCTGCAGGGTCTCGACGACGCCCTCGCGGGCATGTCCGCGGGCGACGAGAAGACCTTCAAGACCGAGCTGGTCGGTGGTGAGAACGCCGGCGAGGAAGCCGACGTCATCATCAACGTCAAGACGGTCAAGGAGAAGGTCCTGCCTGAGCTCGACGACGAGTTCGCCCAGCTGGCCAGCGAGTTCGACACGCTCGCCGAGCTGAAGGACAGCATCCGCGAGCAGGCCCGCCGCAACAAGCTGGTCGACCAGGTCGTCCAGGCCCGGGAGAAGGCCCTCGACTCGCTGCTCGACAAGATCGAGATGCCGATCCCCGACAGCGCGCTCAAGGCCGAGGTCGACGCCCGCAAGCACAACCTCGAGCACCAGATCGCCGAGAGCGGGCTCAGCCGCGACGCCTTCTTCCGCCTCTACCAGACGACCGAGGAGGAGCGCTTCGCCGAGTTCGACAGCAGCTCCGCCAAGGCCATCAAGGTCGGGTTCGTCCTCGACAAGATCGTCAAGAGCGAGGACCTGGGCGTCTCCGAGCAGGAGCTGACCAACTTCGTCGTCCGCCGCGCCATGGAGATGGGCGTCCAGCCCAACCAGCTGGCCCAGCACCTGGCCGACAACGACCAGCTGACGCTGGCGATGGTCGAGATCGTCCGTGACAAGGCCAAGTCCGTCATCGGCGACGCCGCCAAGGTGGTCGACACCGACGGCAACGAGGTCGACCTCAAGGCCATCTACACCGAGATCAACGGCGAGGAGCCCACCGAGGAGCCGGCCGACGAGCCGGCGACCGAGGAGAAGGCCGACGCCTAGCCCCAGAAACGGCACCAAGCCCCCGATCCGGACGGTTCGGGGGCTTCGCGCTGCTCTGGGCGGCCTTACCTGCGCCGTCAGCGAACAGTAGGCGGACCGGGCATGAGCTGTGTGCCCCGCGCGTTAGGGTCACAAGCAAAGCCAATCGATTACGACGCATCGGAAGGTGACGCTGTGACCAGCCCGCCGACCTTCTATCAGCCTGAGTCGCGAGGCCGTGAGAACGGCTCGTCCTTCCGGCTTGAGGACCAGCTTTACCAGCGCCTGCTGCGCGAGCGCATCATCGTGCTGGGGCAGGAGGTCAACGACGAGATCGCCAACCGCATCTGTGCCGAGCTGTTGCTGCTCGCGGCCGACGATCCCGACCGTGACATCTGGCTCTACATCAACTCGCCTGGCGGGTCGGTGACCGCCGGCATGGCCATCTACGACATGATGGAATATGTGCCCAACGACGTGGCCACGGTCGCCATGGGGCTGGCCGCCTCCATGGGGCAGTTCCTGCTGTCGGCGGGCGAGAGAGGCAAGCGCTACGCCCTGCCACACGCGCGCATCATGATGCACCAGCCGTCCGGTGGCATCGGCGGCACCGCCGCGGACATCGCCATCCAGGCGGAGCAGATGCTCTACGTGAAGAAGACTCTGGCCGAGCGGATCGCGCACCACACGGGCCAGTCGCTCGACCAGATCGAGTCCGACTCCGATCGAGACCGCTGGTTCACGGCCGAAGAGGCCAAGGACTACGGCTTCATCGACCACGTCGTGCGCAGCGCGAGGCAGGTGCCCTCGCACGGCGCCGTCTCCTAGGGGAGTTGAAGTGAACATCGAAAGCCGGTACGTTCTCCCCTCCTTCGTCGAACGCACGTCCTATGGCGTGAAGGAGATGAATCCGTACAACAAGCTCTTCGAGGACCGCATCATCTTCCTCGGAGTGCAGATCGACGACGCGTCGGCCAACGACGTGATGGCCCAGCTGCTGACGCTGGAGTCGCTCGATCCCGACCGTGACATCAGCATCTACATCAACTCGCCGGGTGGCTCCTTCACCGCCATGACGGCGATTTACGACACGATGCAGTTCGTCCGGCCGGAGATCCAGACCGTCTGCCTGGGGCAGGCCGCCTCCGCCGCGGCCGTGCTGCTGGCCGGCGGGACTCCCGGCAAGCGGTTCGCGCTTCCCAACGCCAGGGTGCTCATCCACCAGCCGTCCACCGAGGGCGGCGGCCAGGGAAGCGACATCGAGATCCAGGCCCGCGAGATCCTTCGCATGCGCTCCCTCCTGGAGGAGATCGTGGCGAAGCACTCCGGAAAGGCGCCTGCGGAAGTCCGAAAGGACATCGAACGCGACAAAATTCTCAACGCGGACGAGGCAAAGGCGTATGGTCTGATCGACGACATCATCCCGTCGAGGAAGAAGCGAGCTCAGGCCGTCGCTTCCTGATGAGATGTGACGCACCGGAGCGCTGCCCGATTGGGCACGTTCCGGTGCGACTCGCCGCCAGGGGGCTCACTGAGGGCCCAGAAGACGGTAACGTCGAAACCTGAGCGGTTCGGACCCGGTCCGGGAGATACGGATCGCGGGAGCAGGGCGGTCCCACGCAAAGGAGTATCTGGGGTGGCACGCATCGGCGACGGGGGAGACCTGCTGAAGTGCTCTTTCTGCGGGAAGAGCCAGAAGCAAGTCAAGAAGCTCATTGCCGGTCCAGGCGTCTACATCTGCGATGAGTGCATCGATCTCTGCAACGAGATCATCGAAGAGGAGCTCTCGGAGTCCTCTGAGCTCAAGTGGGACAACCTGCCCAAGCCGAGGGAGATCTACGAGTTCCTCGACGCCTATGTCATCGGTCAGGACAAGGCGAAGAAGGCGCTCTCGGTGGCGGTCTACAACCACTACAAGCGGGTGCAGTCCGGCGACCGAGGTAGAGACGACGGTCTAGAGCTGGCCAAGAGCAACATCCTGCTGCTCGGCCCCACGGGCTCGGGCAAGACGCTGCTCGCGCAGACGCTGGCGAAGATGCTCAACGTGCCCTTCGCCATCGCCGACGCCACCGCGCTCACCGAGGCGGGCTACGTCGGCGAGGACGTCGAGAACATCCTGCTCAAGCTCATCCAGGCCGCCGACTACGACGTCAAGAAGGCCGAGACCGGCATCATCTACATCGACGAGGTCGACAAGATCGCTCGCAAGAGCGAAAACCCGTCGATCACCCGCGATGTCTCCGGTGAGGGCGTCCAGCAGGCGCTGCTCAAGATCCTGGAGGGCACGACCGCGAGCGTGCCGCCGCAGGGCGGGCGTAAGCACCCCCACCAGGAGTTCATCCAGATCGACACGACGAACGTGCTGTTCATCTGTGGCGGTGCCTTCGCCGGTCTGGAAAAGATCATCGAGTCGCGCATCGGCAAGAAGGGCATCGGCTTCAACGCCATCATCCGGTCGAAGGAAGAAGTCGACATGGCCGACATCTTCTCCGACGTGATGCCCGAGGACCTGTTGAAGTTCGGCATGATCCCCGAGTTCGTCGGTCGTCTGCCGGTCATCACCTCGGTGCACAACCTCGACCGCGAGGCGCTCATCCAGATCCTCACCGAGCCGCGCAACGCGCTGGTCAAGCAATACCGCAAGCTGCTCGAGCTTGACGGCGTGGAGCTGGAGTTCACCGACGGCGCGCTCGAGGCCATCGCCGACCAGGCGATCCTGCGCGGCACCGGCGCGCGCGGCCTGCGCGCCATCCTCGAAGAGGTGCTCCAGTCGGTGATGTACGAGGTGCCGTCGCGCCAGGACGTCGCTCGCGTGGTCATCACCCGCGAGTCGGTGCTCGAACACGCCATCCCGACGCTCGTACCCCGCGACCAGCTCGCCGCGAAACAGCAGCGCACGCCGCGGGAAAAGTCCGCCTGATCCTTCCCTTACGGCAAGCGCCCCGCGGAGACAAACTCCCTGGGGCGTTTCGCTTTCCACCACCTCCCTAGAATTGGTCACTGTGACAACGCCAGAGCTGCCCACCCAGTACACCCCGGCCGACGTCGAGACCCGGAGCTACGAGCGCTGGGTATCCGAAGGCTATTTCCACGCGGACCCGGGCAGCCCGCGCGAGCCGTACAGCATCGTCCTCCCCCCGCCCAACGTGACCGGCGTCCTGCACATCGGGCACGCGCTCGACCACTCCATCCAGGACGCGCTCACCCGCCGGGCCCGCATGCAGGGCCGCGAGACGCTGTGGCTGCCCGGCATGGACCACGCCGGCATCGCCACCCAGAACGTCGTGGAGCGCGAGCTGGCCAAGGAGGGCCTGTCGCGCCACGACCTCGGGCGTGAGGCGTTCGTGGAGCGCGTCTGGCAGTGGAAGGAGGAGTCCGGCGGCCGGATCCTCGGCCAGATGCGCAAGCTCGGCGACGGCGTCGACTGGGAGCGCGAGCGCTTCACCATGGACACCGGCCTCTCGCGGGCCGTCCAGACCATCTTCAAGCGGCTCTTCGACGACGGCCTGATCTACCGGGCCGAACGCATCATCAACTGGTGTCCCCGCTGCCTCACCGCGCTGTCCGACATCGAGGTCGAACACAGCGAGGACGACGGCGAGCTCGTCTCCATCCGCTACTCCGACGAGATCGTGGTGGCGACCACCCGCGCGGAGACCATGCTCGGTGACACCGCCGTGGCCGTGCACCCCTCCGACGAGCGCTACGCCCACCTGGTCGGCACGCTCGTCGAGGTGCCGCTCACCGGCCGGCAGATCCCCGTGGTCGCCGACGAGCACGTCGATCCGGCCTTCGGCACCGGCGCGGTCAAGGTGACGCCGGCCCACGACCCCAACGACTTCGAGATCGGCCGTCGGCATTCGCTGCCGTCGCTGACCATCATGGACGAGCGCGGCGTGATCACCGCGCACGGACCGTTCGAGGGGCTCGACCGGTTCGAGGCACGACCCGCCGTGGTCGCCGCACTGCGCGCCGAGGGCAGGATCGTCGCCGAGAAGCGCCCCTACGTCCACTCGGTCGGCCACTGCTCGCGCTGCAAGACGGTGGTCGAGCCGAGACTGTCGCTGCAGTGGTTCGTCAACGTCTCGCCGCTGGCCAAGGCCGCCGGCGACGCGGTGCGCGACGGCCGCACCCGGATCCACCCGCCCGAGCTGGCAAAGCGCTACTTCGACTGGGTCGACGACATGCACGACTGGTGCATCTCGCGCCAGCTGTGGTGGGGGCATCGCATCCCGGTCTGGTACGGCCCGGCCGGCGAGGTCGTGTGCGTGGGCCCCGACCAGGATCCGCCGGCCGGCTACGTCCAGGACGCCGACGTGCTCGACACCTGGTTCTCCTCGGGCCTGTGGCCGTTCTCCACGCTCGGCTGGCCGGATGCGACACCGGAGCTCGCGCGCTTCTACCCGACCTCCGTGCTGGTCACCGGCTACGACATCCTGTTCTTCTGGGTCGCGCGCATGATGATGTTCGGCCTGTACGCCATGGACGGCGAGCCGCCTTTCCGCGTGGTGGCGCTGCACGGCATGGTCCGAGACCAATACGGCAAGAAGATGTCCAAGTCGTTCGGCAACGTGGTCGACCCGCTCGACTGGATCGAGCGCTTCGGCGCCGACGCCACGCGCTTCACGCTGCTGCGCGGCGCCAACCCCGGCGCCGACGTCGCGGTGAGCGAGGAGTGGGCGGGCGGCTCGCGCAACTTCTGCAACAAGATCTGGAACGCCACCCGCTTCGCGCTGATGAACGGCGCGACTACCGGCTCCCTCGACGGCCTGGACCTGACGACGGCCGACCGGTGGATCCTGTCGCGGCTCCAGAGCGTGATCTCCACGGCCGACGCGGCCTTCGAGGAGTTCGAGTTCGCCAAGGCGTCTGATCTGCTCTACCACTTCGCGTGGGACGAGGTCTGCGACTGGTACCTGGAGCTGGCCAAGATCCAGCTCGGTGAGGGGCTGGAGCACACGCGGCTGGTGCTGGGTCACGTGCTCGACACGCTGCTGCGGCTGATGCACCCGCTGGTGCCGTTCGTGACCGAGGAGCTGTGGCGAGCCGTCACGGGCGGCAAGTCGGTCGCCGTGGCAGCGTGGCCGCAGGTCGATGCCGCCCGGACCGATCCGGCGGCCGAGGCGGAGATCGTCGCCCTGCAGGAGCTGGTGACGGAGGTGCGCAGATTCCGTTCGGATCAGGGGCTGAAGCCCGGCCAGAAGGTGGCCGCGCGGCTCGGACTGACCGGCACGGCTCTCGCGGGGCAGGAGGGGGCCATCCGCTCACTCCTACGGCTCACTGAGCCGTCTGACGCCTTTTCCGCCACTGCCCGCTTCACCGTGGGCGGGGTGACCGTGGAGATCGACACTGCCGGCGCCATCGACGTGGCGGCCGAACGCAAGCGGCTGGAGAAGGATCTGGCGGTCGCGCGCAAGGAGGCGGCCCAGGTCGCGGCCAAGCTCGGCAACGAGCAGTTCATGGCCAAGGCGCCCGAGGACGTTGTCGCCAAGGTCAGGGGGCGTGCCGAGCAGTCGGCGGCCGACATCGTGCGGCTCGAGGCGCAGCTCGCCGGCTTGGGTGTTTGAGCGAGACACACCGGGGGAAGACCTATTCGTTACCGAAGTTGGGTCTTCCCCCGCACCAGGACTGCTAGAGTCTTCAACGCAGGGCAAGTTAGCCCGGCAAAACCCAGTGATCTCTCCCGAACTTCGGGCTGTGTCTGCGCGTGATTGGACATGAGTCAGAAGTTCAGGTAAGTTAGCAGGGTTGCCCGGAACGTACCGGATCGGCCGATTTGACAAGGATCGCGCGGATCTGATAAACTGGGTAAGACGAAATGTGCGCCTCTCGCAGGTTGGGGAGTACGCGTCCGTTTCTTGAGAACTCAACAGTGTGTTAAAAGCCAGTGCATGATGCACAACCCCGT
>NZ_JBFAVX010000018.1:0-219952 GCF_040680095.1 Nonomuraea sp. NPDC052129
TCATCGAACTCGACATCGCCTATCCAGGCCGCATCAGGTAAAGACCGCTCTCAAGCTCTCAGGAACGATCTTTACACACCTGAAGTGACAACCTCTGGCTGCCAGCCGGTAGGGGTCCGGCCGGACCGAAGGCCTCCTCGGTCATCGGGTGGTGAAGTTGGCCATCATGGCCATGTCCTCGTGTTCCAGATTGTGGCAGTGGAAGACGTACTTGCCGGGATAACCGTCGAATCTGATCGCGATTGCTGCTTCTTCCGAAGCCCGTACGTCGATGGTGTCCTTCCATCCGGCGTCGAATGCCCCGGGGCCGCCGATACCTCGGGAGAGCACCTGGAAGGGGCTGAGATGGAGGTGCACGGGGTGATGGAAGTCGGCGATGAGCCGCCAGACCTCGATGGTACCGAGCTTCGGCGCGGCGGCGATGTCGTCGGGGCTGAATGGCTGCCCGTCGATGAGCCAGCCCTTCATATGGTTTACGTCTCCCGATTGAAAGCGGAAGGTGCGGGTCGTGACGGCCTGGGCCGCGGTGAGCGATTCGACTGTGGAGAGTTTGTCGGGAACGGTGAACGGCTCGTCGGCCTTCTCGCCAACGATGAAGCGCATGATCTGGGACATGTTCCCGTCACCGAAGTCGTTGAGCAGCGTCACCGCGGTTCCGGGTTTGTAGCTGGAGAAGTCGATGATGACGTCGAGACGTTGCGCGGGGGCGAGTTCGACATGCTCATGACGAATGGGTGCGGCCAGGAGCCCGCCGTCCGTGCCGATCTGTGTCAGGAGGCCATCAGGTTGCGGGTCGAGACGCAGGTCGAGGCGTCTGGCATTGCAGGCATTGATGATGCGCAGGCGGTATGTGGCGCCCTCGACTCTGGCAACCGGCCAGGGGGTGCCGTTGACGAGCATGACGTCTCCAAGGACGCCGGCGACGAATGAGCCGGTGACGCCGGGTGTCCTCATCAGGCTCCCGTCGATGCTCGGGTAGGACAGAGAGCCGTCCGCGGCGAAGCTGCGATCGGTGATCATGACAGGGAGCTCGCGTGGGCCGGAGGGCAGGCCGAGAGCGTCTTCTTCGTCGTCTCGCACGAAGTGGAGGCCGGCAAGTCCGCGCCAGACGCTCGGGCCGGTGAAGTCCATCCGGTGGTCGTGATACCAGAGCATCGCCGCGCGCTGGTCGAGTGGATAGGTGTAGGAGCGGTGGCCTTCGGTGGTGTCTCCGACCATCGAGCCGCCCATGTTCATGTGGTCCATGCTCATGTGCTGGTTCATGTACGACCTGTCGACGGGGTAGACGAAGTCGATCGGGTATCCGTCGCTGTCGGGCGGGGTACGGCCGGCGTGCAGGTGCACGACCGTGGGAACGGGAAGGTTGTTGGTGTGCCTTACCATGGTCGTGCGGGCACGTCGGCTGACGATGGTGGGGCCGGGGAAGATCCCGTTGTAGCCCCAGATCTCCGTCTTCACCCCGGGCAGGATCGAGGCCGTCGCCGCGGTCTGAGTGATCTCGTAGTAATCGGTATCGGCGTCGCTGCGCACCGGCTTCAGTACGGGCGGGGTCTGGAAGGGCATCGTGAACGGCTGCGGGAGTGGCAACCGGCTGCGGAGCAGATTGCCGGTCGAGGTGGATCCGGCCGCGCCGAAGGAGAACGGGATCCCCACTCCCAGGCCGATGCCGGCGACAAGGCCGGCGCCGATGAACGCCCGGCGGCTCAACGTGATCCGGCGCTTCTCCTCGGTCATCGGGGTCTCCAGGCCCAGACAGCGAGAGCGGTGGCGAGCAGGATGATCGCCACACCGAGCGGGATATGCAGGCTGATCGCTCGCGAGAAACCGAGAACGATCTGCAGCGCGATCAGGCCGAAGAGGCCGAGGCAGGCCAGGATGGGCCACCAGGGTCCGCGTCCGGGCCAGCGCTGAAGTACGGCCGCGACGGTAGAGATGAGGACGGAGATGCCGGAGAAGGTCGCGTTCTCGCGGTGCACGTGCAGTGAGTCGTAGCTGCCGGAGAGGAACTGACCGGCGAAGACCGCCTGATCGAACAGCATGATCACCGCGACTGTGCTCGTGATGCGGAACACCCAGCACGGCCAGCGCGGCGCGAGCCTGCATGCCACGGCGGCATCCCCCGTTGATTGTGTCGTCGTCACACGCCGTCCTCGCTTCACCAAATAGATTCACTTGAATCCGATCCATTTGAATCTAACATAGGATGGGACCATGCCGAAACCGCGGAGAGTCGACCTCCAACTCGGCCTGTTGCTGCGCCAGTCGCACCAACGAGCCGCCGGGACGCTGAACAACGCCCTCTCCTCGCTCGGCCTGACCGGCCGCCACTTCGGCGTGATGATGCTCCTGGGCCGCGACGGCGTCTCGACCCAGCGTGACCTGATCCAACAGACCGGCAGCGACAAGGCGGGCATGGTCCGTACCGTCGAAGACCTCGAAACCCTCGGATACCTCTCCCGGGTCCGGTCCACCACCGACAAACGGGTGGCCAATCTCAGCCTGACCGACAAGGGCATTGACGCTCTCGACACCGCCCAGCGCCTCGCGGCCGGCGCCGCGGAAGACCTGTTCGGATCATTCACCGATGCCGAACTCGACACCCTCCAAACTCTCCTGACCAGGTTCGTCGCCCCGACAGAACGCGACGTATGACTCGCCTGACGCGGGCAAGCACGGGCCCGGGCTCGCCCAGGGCGAACTGACCGCGTCCGCCTGGCCCAGCACCTACCCGGCGGCGGAACCCTCGACTTCCTGTCCTGGCTGACCCGGCCGGGCAGGCGGCTCTCTTACTCGATCGGCTTCACCCTCACTCAGGAGATCCAGCAGGCCATCCTGCGCCTGCCCGACAGCGCCTGGACGCCCGCCTACGACGCCGACCGGCAGGTCCGGCCCGGCGCCTGGGTCGCTGAAATCACCGCCATGCTGGACCTGAACAGCTGGCCCACAGGCATGTGGACGCGGACTTGATCGCCGAGTCGATCAAGCGGAACGACTTTTATGGCACGGTCCTGGACCCCGGCGGGGTGTTGGTCATCGCCAACCTGGTCGAGCGCGCCCCCCTTACTGACGAGCAGCGCGGCAGACTGGAGGCCTCCTACCACGACTCCCACATTGACTCGATCATCCCGCTGCGGAACTATCCCGGCTTCATCGCGGACAGCGGACTCGCGCTGAAAGAGATCATCGACATCTCCGAACACACGATGTCTCCGACACTGCATCGCATCGTCGAGAGAATCGCCGGACTGCGTGAGGAGTTCCCAGAGTTCGACGGCGTGATCGAGCCGCCGCCGTTCGTGGCCCGGCTCATCGAAACGCCGGAAATAGGGTACGCGATCATCGTGGCCGCAAAGCCTGAGCGCCTGGCGGGGAGCTAAGCCTTCGCCAGGGCCGCGAGCAGGCGGTCCTCGGTCACCTCGGCGCCGTTGAGCTGCTCGCTGATCGCGCCGTCGCGCAGGACCACCACGCTGTCGCAGTTGCCCGCCAGCTCGGCCACGTCCGAGGAGATCAGCAGGATGGCCAGCCCGTCGACGGCCAGCTCGTCGAGCAGCGCCTGCATCTCCAGCTTGGTGGCCACGTCGACGCCGCGGGTCGGCTCGTCGAGCAGCAGCACCTTGGGGTGCATGGCCAGCCAGCGGGCCAGCAGCACCTTCTGCTGATTGCCGCCCGACAGCTCGCCCGCGGGCTGCCGGGGTGAGACGGCCTTGATGCCGAGCCGCTTCATGAACGTCGCCACGATGCCGTCGATCTGCGCGTCGGAGACGATTCCGGCGCGGGACAGCCGGGGGAGCGCGGCCAGGGCGATGTTGTCGCGCACCGAGAGGGTCGGGATGATGCCCTCGGTCTTCCTGTTCTCGGGCACGAGGCCGACGCCGGCGCGGATGGCGCTCCTGATCGACCACTTGCGGGCCGCCGCCCCGGCCACGGTCACCTGGCCCGCGTCCACCGGCATGACACCCGCGATCGCCCTGGCCGTCTCGCTGCGTCCGGCGCCGAGCAGGCCGCCGAGGCCGACGACCTCGCCCGCGCGCACCGCCAATGACACGCCGTCCAGCACGTGATGGCGGGTGAGCCCCTTCGCCTCCAGGACGGGGTCGTCGCCTGGTTCGTCGGGCTGGGCAGCGGAGTGCGGCTCCTCGACGGGGTGGAACGGCCTGCCGAGCATGAGCGACACCAGCCGGAGCCGATCCAATCCGGTCAGCGGGCCGGTGTGCACGACGCGGCCGTCACGCAGCACGGTGACGCGGTCGCAGACCTCGTACAGCTCCTCCAGCCGATGGGTGACGTAGACGACCGAGCGGCCCTCGTCGCGCAACCGGGCCACCGCGCCGAACAGTATCTCCAGCTCGGCGTGTTCGAGTGCCGAGGTGGGCTCGTCCATGATGACCAGCCGGGCGTCCGCGGTGGCCGCCCTGGCCAGGGCCACGAGCTGCCTGGCCCCCTCGCCCAGCGTGCCCAGGGGTTTGCGGACGTCGGTGCGCAGGCCGTACTCGGCCAAAATCCGCTCGGCGCGGGCGTTGGCGGCCGTGAAGTCGATCAGCCCGAGGCGGCCGCGCGGCTCCCGGCCGAGCAGCAGATTGCGGGCGACGCTCATGGTCGGGACGAGGTTCGTCTCCTGGTGGATGGTGGCGATGCCGGCGCGCCGGGCCTCGGCCGGGCAGCCGAACCTGACGGGCTCGCCCAGGTAGCGCAGCTGGCCCGCGTCCGGCTGGCACGCGCCGGAGAGCACCTTGACCAGGGTGGACTTGCCGGCGCCGTTGCCGCCGATCAGCGCATGCACCTCGCCGGGGCGCACGGAGAGCGTGACGTGGTCGAGCGCGGTCACGCCCTGGAATGTCTTGAGAACTCCAGCCACCTGCAGCACGGTTGCCTCCGCCTCGATCGTGGTCGCGGCAGGAAACAATCCAGTAACAGAAGTGTCACATTCGATCAGATCCGGGCGACGTGCAGCCTGACGCCCCTGCCGCTCAGCTCGTCGAGCACGTCGCCGGGGGCGCCCTCATCGGTGACCAGGTGGTCGATCTGCTCGGCGGCGACGGTCTGCACCATCGTGTCGACGCCGATCTTGGTGTGGTCGGCCAGCACCACGACCTCCTCGGCCGCCGCGGCCAGCGCCCGGTCGACGCCCGCCACCTGCATGTTCGGCGTGGACAGGCCGCGCTCGGCGGTGAGCCCGTTGCCGGAGATGAACGCCCGGCGCACCCGCAGCCCGGACAGCGAGTGCTCGGCCGCGCTGCCCACCAGGGCCAGGATCGAGCCGCGCAGCGTGCCGCCGGTCAGCATCACCTCGATCCGCGGCGAACCGGCCAGAACCTGGGCGACGAGCAGGGAGTTGGTCACCACGGCGAGCTCGGCGTGCCTGGTCAGGCGGCGGGCGAACTCCTGCGTGGTGGTGCCGGGGCCGATCACGATGGCGTCGCCGTCCTCGACCAGCGCCGAGGCGAGGTCGGCGATCGCGCCCTTCTCGGCGGACTCCAGCGAGACCTTGTGCGCGTAGCCCGCCTCCCGCGACAGTTCGCCGGGCAGGGTCGCGCCGCCGTGGTGGCGGTTGAGCAGGCCCTCCGACTCCAGCGCGCGCAGGTCGCGGCGGACGGTCACCTCGGAGGAGTGCACGGACTGGGCGAGCTCGCGCAAGGACACGGCGCCGTTGGCGCGCACCAATTCGAGGATGCGCTGCCGGCGTTCTGCGGCGAACACCGGCCGTCGGCCGTCGCTCTGCGTGTCGCTCACGTCCCGATCATAGTCGAATGCTCAACTCCGGCTCACCTCTGATCATATGAGAACGAATTTGATCGGAAATCTTGACCGGCTCGGTCCACGGGTGCTTATTTGGGAGCCAGACAGGGTCATAACCTGTCCGATCCTGATCGAAGGACATGCCATGCGTCTTGTCTGTCCGGTCGTCGTCCCGCGGTCCTCCGCTTGCTCCCTCCGCCCCCCAGCGTGAAAGGACACTCCGTGCGAAAGTCACTCGCGGCTATGATCGCCGTGCTGCTGGCCGTGTTATGGCAGGTTCCCACCCCCGCGGGCGCCGCGGCCGAACGGCACGGGCTGCGCGGCGACTACTACCTCGCCTCGGCGCCCGGCGCGTTCGACTTCGGCGAGCTCAAGGCCAGTGTCGTGGATCCGAGCCTCGAACAGGGCGATCTCAACCCCGTGTTCAAGCTGCTGGCCGGCCGGGAGGACGACGTCACCGTCCGGTGGACCGGCAAGATCCGGCCCGCGTACTCCGAGACGTACACCTTCTCGATCATCGGTGACAACGGCTTCCGGCTCTGGGTGGACGGCAAGGCCGTCATCGACCACTGGGTGGACGACTGGGACAGGGAGCAGGTGGGCACGCCCATCGCGCTGGAGGCGGGCAAGGACTACGACATCAAGGTCGAGTACTTCGAGCACTTCGGCGGGGCGAACCTGCACCTGCGCTGGCAGAGCGCCAGCCAGCCGAAGGCCGCGGTCCCGGCGACGGCGTTCACGCTGCCGGACGGGTTCGACCCGCCCGGACCGGCGGCCGCGTCGGTCGGCGCCTCCGGTGATCTGGCCACGCTGACGTTCGCCAAGCCCCTGAGCTCGCTGCCGACCACCCTGACCGACCACCTGGCGCTGACGGTCGCAGGCACCAAATGGCCCATAGCCTCCACAGCTCTGAAAAATCGGGACACGGTGGTGCTTAAGCTGCAATATCCGGTTCCGGCAAAGGCGGGCAACACACTCCGCGCCACCTACGACGGCACCGGCCTGAGCTACGCCGACGGCACGCCGGTGGCGGCCTTCCCGTACGCGTACGTCCTCAACGACTCCAAATACATCCTCAGCACCCGTTGGTCCAAGGACGTCGACCGGAAGAATCCGCTGCCCGAGTACCCCCGCCCCCAGCTGGTCAGGGACAGGTGGCGCAGCCTCAACGGCGTCTGGCAGTTCGCCGCCGCCAAGCAGGGCGAGGCCGCCCCGGCCGGCCGCGACCTGGCCGAGCGCATCGTCGTGCCGTACCCGGTGGAGTCGCAGCTGTCGGGCATCGGCCGCCACGAGGACCGCATGTGGTACCGCAGGACGTTCGAGGTGCCGCGCTCGTGGAGCGGTGACCGACTGCTCCTGCATCTGGACGCGGTCGACTGGGACGCCACGATCTACGTCAACGGCAAGCAGGTCGGCACGCACAAGGGCGGCTACGACCGCATCACCGTGGACGTCACCGACGCGCTCAAGCGCGGCGGCCGGCAGGAGCTCGTCGTCGGCGTCGCCGACCCGACCGACTCCGGCGCGCAGCCGATCGGCAAGCAGCGGCTCGACCCGAGCGGCATCTGGTACACCGCCGTCTCCGGCATCTGGCAGACGGTCTGGATGGAGCCCGTCGCCAAGGACCACATCGAGCGCGTCGACACCGTCCCCGACGTCGCGGGCCAGGCGCTGCGCGTGACCGTCCAGGGCGCAGCGGGCACGGCCACCGTGGTCGCCAAGGACGGCCACCGCGTCGTGGGCACCGTGACCGGCCCCGTCGGCACCGAGCTCAGGCTGCCGGTCCCGAACCCCAAGCTGTGGTCGCCGGACAAGCCCTTCCTGTACGACCTGAAGGTCCGTACCAAGAAGGACGATATTTCGTCCTACTTCGGGATGCGCTCCATCGAGCTGAAGAACAACCGCATGCTGCTCAACGGCCGGCCCGTCTTCCAGCTCGGCCCGCTCGACCAGGGCTTCTGGCCTGACGGTATCTACACCGCCCCCACCGACGAAGCGCTCAAGTACGACCTCACGCAGACCAAGAAGCTCGGCTTCAACACCGTACGCAAGCACACCAAGGTCGAGTCCGACCGCTGGTACTACCACGCCGACAAGCTGGGCCTGCTCGTCTGGCAGGACATGCCCGCCATGTTCAGGACCAGCGACAAGCCCCAGTTCGAGGTCGAGCTGCGGGAGATGGTCGACCAGCACCGCAGCGTCCCGTCGATCGTCATGTGGGTGCCCTTCAACGAGGGCTGGGGCCAGTACGACCAGGCGCGCATCGCCGACCTGGTCAAGAGCTGGGACCCCTCGCGCCTCGTCGACAACATGAGCGGCATCAACTGCTGTGGCGCCCAGGACGGCGGCAACGGCGACGTCAAGGACTACCACATCTACCCGGGCCCCGGCGTCCCCGGAAAGCCCACCGGCACCCGCGCGGTCGTCATCGGCGAGTACGGCGGCCTGGGACTCCCGCTCATCGGCCACACCTGGTCGGGCGGTGGCTGGGGCTACGCGGTCGAGCCTGACCCGGCGGCCCTCACCACCCGCTACGTCGGCATGATCCAGGAACTCCAGAAGCTGCACGCCTGCGACCAGCTCAGCGCCGCCATCTACACCCAGACCACCGACGTCGAGACCGAGCTCAACGGCCTCATGACCTACGACAGAGCCGTCACCAAGCCCGACGTCGAGCGGGTCAGCGCCGCCAACCGGGCGCTCACCGGGCAGATCAGCCCGGCCTGCGCCTGATAGGAAGGAACCCCCATGAATCTCCGGACAGCCTGCCTGGCGCTGGCCGTACTCCTGACCGCGTCGGCCTGCGCCAAGGCGGAGGAGCCGCAGAGCGCGCCCGCCGCCACCAGCACGGCCGGGCAGCAGGTCCTGCAGAGCCCCAGCGGTACGGCCGGGCCGACGTGCACGCTCGACCAGTTCGGCGGCAAGAAGTTCGACCTCAAGACGGCCACCGTCGGCTTCTCCCAATCGGAGAAGGAGGCCAACCCGTTCCGCATCGCCGAGACCAAGTCGATCAAGGACGAGGCGGCCAAGCTCGGCATCGCCAACCTCAAGGTCACCAACGCCCAGTCGCAGTTCTCCAAGCAGATCACCGACGTGCAGCAGCTCATCGCCCAGGGCGCGCAGCTCCTGGTCATCGCGCCGCTGAACTCCGACGGCTGGGAGCCGGTGCTCCAGCAGGCCGCGGCCAAGAAGGTGCCGATCATCACGGTCGACAGGAAGATCAACGCCAAGGCGTGCAGCGACTATCTGACCTTCATCGGCTCCGACTTCTACGAGCAGGGCAAGCGGGCCGCCGACCGGATGATCGACGCCCTCGCGGGCAAGGGCAAGGTCGCCATCCTGCTGGGCGCGCCCGGCAACAACGTCACCACCGAGCGGACGAACGGGTTCAAGGACCGGATCAAGGAGAAGGCCCCCGGCATCACGATCTCCTTCGAGCAGACCGGTGAGTTCGCCCGCGAGAAGGGTCAGCAGGTCACCGAGCAGCTCATCCAGTCCAACCCCGACATCAACGGCATCTACGCCGAGAACGACGAGATGGCGCTCGGCGCCGTCACCGCTCTGAAGGGCGCGGGCAAGGAGGCGGGCACCATCAAGATCGTGTCCGTCGACGGCACCCGCAGCGCCGTCCAGGGCATCGCCGACGGCTGGCTGCACGCGGTCATCGAGTCCAACCCCCGCTTCGGGCCGCTCGCCTTCGAGACCGCGCAGAAGTTCCTCGACGGCCAGGCCATCCCCGACAAGGTGATCATCTCCGACCGCGACTACGACACGTCCAACGCCAAGGACTCCCTCGGTGAGGCGTACTGAGTTGGCAGCGGTTCTCGAGGCGAAGGGGATCAGCAAGCGCTTCTCCGGCGTACTCGCTCTCGACGGTGTGCATCTCGCCCTCCTTCCCGGCGAGGTGCACGCCCTCGTGGGGGAGAACGGCGCCGGCAAGTCCACTCTGATCAAGGTCTTCACCGGCGTGTACCATCCCGACGGCGGCGAGCTGCGCCACCACGGCGCGCCCGCCGCCTTCGGCACGCCGCTCGACGCGCAGCGCGCCGGGATCTCCACCATCTACCAGGAGGTCAACCTCGTCCCGATGATGAGCGTCGCCCGCAACCTGCTGCTCGGCCGCGAGCCACGCGGCCGATTCGGGGTCATCGACGCCACGAAGATGTACGCCGAAGCCGCCCGCGTCCTGTCCGGCTACGGCGTCGAGACCGACGTCCGGCGGCCGCTGCGAACGCTCGGCATCGGCGCCCAGCAGATGGTCGCCCTGGCCAGGGCCGTGGCCGTCGACGCCCGCGTGGTCATCATGGACGAGCCCACCTCGTCCCTGGAGCCGCGCGAGGTCGAGACGCTGTTCGGGGTGATCAGGCGGCTGCGCGACGAGGGCATCGCCGTCATGTACGTCAGCCACCGGCTCGACGAGCTCTACCAGGTGTGCGACCGGGTCACCGTGCTGCGCGACGGCCGCGTCGCGCACACCGGGCCGCTGGCCGGGCTGGACCGGCTCAAGCTCATCTCGCTCATGCTGGGCCGCGACCTGAACGAGGTCAAAGCGGACGGCCTGACCAGGTTCTCCCGCGACCGCCACCGCGCCGCCGACGGCCAGGAGCCACCGGCCGTCGAGGCGCGCGGCCTCACTCGGCGGCACATCCTGGACGGGATCGACGTGTCCGTACGACCCGGCGAGGTCGTGGGCCTCGGCGGTCTGCTCGGCGCCGGCCGTACCGAGACCGCCAAGGCCATCGTCGGTGCGATGCCCCTGGACGGCGGGCAGGTGCTCGTGGCCGGGCTGCCGCTGCGCGGCGGCTCCACCACCGCGGCCATCAGGGCGGGCGTCAGCCTGCTGCCCGAAGACCGCAAGGCCGAGGGCATTGTCCCGACGCTGTCCGTCCGCGAGAATATCGCGCTGGCCGCCCTGCCCGCCCTGGCCAGGGCGGGCGTGGTGTCCGACGCGAAGATCGACCGGATGGTCGAGATCTTCATGCGGCGGCTGCGCATCAAGGCGGCCTCGCCGAACCAGCTCGTCTCGGAGCTGTCCGGCGGCAACCAGCAGAAGGTGCTGCTGGCCCGCTGGCTGGCCGTCCGCCCCAAGGTGCTGCTGCTCGACGAGCCCACCCGCGGCATCGACGTGGGAGCCAAGGCCGAGGTGCAGGCGCTGATCGACGAGCTGGCCGAGGAGGGGCTGGGCGTGCTGCTGATCTCCTCCGACCTGGAGGAACTGGTCGAGGGCGCCGACCGCATCCTGGTGCTGCGCGAGGGCGCGGTCGTCGGGGAGCTGACCGGCGACGAGGTGACCGAGGAGAGGATCATGGCAACTATCGCGGATGACCGCGCTCACCTCGACGGCGACGATCGCGGGGCGGTCCGATGACTGAGCTCACCTCGAAACCGGCGCCTCGGAGCGGGGCGATGTCGATGACGGACCTCAAACCGCGGATCTTCGCCTGGGTGCAGGACTACGGGGTGTACGCGGCCGTGCTGGCGCTGCTGCTGTTCAACGTGCTGTTCACGCCGCACTTCCTCGACGCGTCGAACTTCCGCACCCAGTTCGTCCAGGTCACGCCCATCGTGATCGTGTCGCTGGGCATGGCGCTGGTGATCGGCACGCAGGGCATCGACCTGTCCGTCGGCTCGGTCATGGCGCTGGCCGCCGCGCTCGTCGCCCTTTACCTGGGGTACGGCGCGCTGCCCGCGCTGATCGTCGCCGTGATCGGCGGGGCGGTCGTCGGCGCGGCGGGCGGGGCCCTGGTCGCCTACGTGGGCGTCCAGCCGATCGTGGCCACCCTGGCGCTGCTCGTGGGCGTACGCGGCATCGCCAACGTCCTGGTGCCGCAGCTCGTGGAGTTCCGCAACCCGGACCTGATCGCGCTGGGCAGCAGCTCGATGGCCGGGATCCCGGTCATCGTGCTGATCGCCGCGGGGCTGACGCTGATCGTGCTGTTCGTGGTGCGGCGCACGACGTTCGGCCGCCAGGTCGTCGCGATCGGCGGCAACCGGTCGGCCAGCGAGCTGTCCGGGCTGCCGGTCAAACGGGTGCTGCTGATCGTGTACGTCATCTCCGGGCTGCTCGCCGCGCTGGCCGGGGTGCTGGCCACGGCCCGCCTGCAGGCCAGTGACCCGACGTCGCTCGGCCTGTTCATCGAGCTGTCGGCGATCACCGCCGTCGTGGTCGGCGGCACGCCGCTCACCGGCGGGCGTATCAGGGTGCTCAGCACGGTCATGGGCGCGTTGCTCATGCAACTGCTCGCGGCGACGTTGATCAAGCACAATCTGCCGCAGTCGTGGACCCAGATGGTCCAGGCGGTCATCATCCTGGCCGCCGTCTACGCCACCAGGGAGCGTGCGAACCGATGACCTCTGCTTCTTCCGCTTCATTTGCTTCTTTGCGACGTGAGCAGGTGAGCCGGGTGCTTCAGCAGCACGGGGCGCTCATGGTGCTGGCGCTACTGGTGATCGTGGGCAGCGTGGCCTTCGACTCCTTCGCCACGGCGGGGAACGCGGCCAGCGTGGTGGTCTCGTCGTCGTTCCTGGCGATCATCGCGATCGGGATGACGTTCGTGATCATCAGCGGCGGGATCGACCTGTCGGTGGGTTCGCTGTTCGTGCTGGGCGGGGTGCTGGCGGCCTATGGGTCCCAGTACGGCCTGCTCGTGGCGCTGGCGCTGCCGCTGGGCGCGTGCGGGATCGTCGGCTTGCTGCAGGGTTTGGTCATAGCTCGCACCGGTATGGCTCCCTTTATCGTGACATTGGCGGGTTTGTTGGGTGTGCGGGGGTTGATGCTCGCGATCTCGGGGGAGGGCGCAACCACCTATTTGGTGAAAAATCCCGCTTTCGCGTCCTTGGGGCAGGGGGAGTTGCTCGGCCTGACGTACCCCGTGTACATCACCGCGGCGCTGGCGCTGGTCGCGATGGTGCTGCTGCAACGCACCGGCTTCGGGCAGAACGTCTACGCGATCGGCGGCAACGAGCAGGCGGCGGCGCTCATGGGTGTGCCCGTGGCGCGTACCAAGGTGACCGTGTACGTGATGTCGGCCCTGCTGGCCGGCCTCGCCGGCGCGCTGAACGCGGCACGGCTCTCGTCCGGGGTGACGATCCTGGGCATCGGCCTGGAACTGGACGCGATCGCCGCCGTCGTCATCGGCGGCACCCTGCTGACCGGGGGCGCGGGCGGAATCACCGGGACGGTGGCAGGAGTGCTGCTGCTGGGCGTGATTCAGAGCCTGATCAACCAGGTGGGGAACCTGACATCGGCCTTTCAGCAAGTAGTTAGCGGGGCGTTCCTGGCGCTGGTGGTGGTGGCGCAGCGACTGCTGAGCAAGGCACAGCGGCTGTCGTAGTGGTGGCGTGGCCGCCCCCGAGTCGCGTCTGGTGCCGTGTCCTCTCGAACCGAGACAGTCAATGCTGAGGCTTTATTCACCTTTGCTTTTCCTGTCCGGGGAAGTCCCTTTCGGCGTGGCGCCGAGGGGAGCCTGGCTATGACTGTAAGCATCTTTATCGTCACGCTGGGTTGCTCAGCGGGCAGGAATGGGCCGTCTTCCGGCCAATGGGTTAGCCGCGACCGCTGGCCGCGCTCCAAAAGAAACGGTACCTCTATGTTCACGCACACTCCGAGAGCCGACGCCACAGGCATACCGACCCGCCCGGCGAGGCGGCGGGCCAGAAGACGGATGATGCTGGCCGTGGCGGCCCCTCTGTCCGTGGCCCTTGCCGGCATCACGACCACCCCGGCCAACGCCGATCCGCTACCGGACCATCGGTTCAACCGCCACCACCACTTCTTCCATAGGTTCCACAAGCCAGTCCTGACCGACAGCGGGAATGGCTGCGAGCCGGGAACCTTCGTCAGGGCTCACTCTCTGAGGCCCCACAACTTCTTCATTCCTCGCACCAGGTACACCGACGGTCCCGGCGGCTCGATGACCGTCTCGGTCCACCACGAGTATGAGGTGCTCGCGTTCGTGGAGGCCGACAAGATCAAGACCAAATCGGTCACCGACTCGGTCGCCAAGACGATCGGCAGCACGGTCACCACCGAGGACATCCTGCGCGCGCTCACCAGGGAGGTCACGCCACACCTCGAGAAGAGGCACATGATCTTCACGGGGCACGACTACACGCAGAACATCAGCAAAGGCAAGTACGGAAACATGTGGTATCGCGTCTTCGGTTACCGCATCGGCTGGGGTCAGTGGGCCCGGCTCCACAACTGCGCCGAGGTCAGAATCGCTACGGGTATCGCCGACATTCCATCGAGAATCGAAGGCTGGCGCTACTGGGAGACCGACCACCCGATTTTCCGCGGTCACAAGCTTTCCGACAAGTAAGGGCCGAGCCGCCCGGGGCCTCCCGGCCCCGGGCGTCAAAAGGCGAAGACGGCTATCCGTTCTTCCTCTCCCCCGAAGGCAGCTATGACGGGCCGTCTTCCTCGGCTCCCCGGAGGGGTATTCCTCCATGGGACCCGTGTCGCGACGAGCCCTCGTCTTCTCCTCCTCCGGAGGAGGTATCCCTTCAGGGGGCCTGTGCCACGACGGGCCGTCTTCTTCCTGTCCCCCGAAGGGGCATTCCGCTAAAAGGACCCCAGCCGCCACGGACCGTCACGGGCATCGGGACGGTCGTGTGGCGAACTGCTCGGGAGCCATCGTGGTCGCCGCACTAGTTGTGCTGGGGCTCTTCGGCGGGGAGGGGGATGCCGAAGTGGGCGAACAGCGTCTCGAACATCCGAGTGTGCTTGGCCAGGGTCTGACCGTGCTCGGCCAGCGTCTGGGTGTGCCCGGCCAGTATCTGGGTGTGCCCGGCTAGCGTCTCACTGTGCCCGCCCACCACCGTGGCGAGCTCGTTGAACGTTTCGTCGAGCTTGTCGAACTTCTCGTCCAGCGCGTCGATTTTCTGCGTGTGCGTACGCTGGACCTTCAGGATCTCGTCCTGAGTCAGAAGGATCTTGGAGACCTCTGAGCCGATGACCTGGATGTCTTCTCGCTGGTTGTCCGTGCGCTCTTCGAGGCGCGTCACCCGGATCTCCAGCTCCTGGAGGGTTGTCATGCCGAGAATCCTAGCGGTGATCAGTACATCACACTGCGTCACAAGTCGAGATCGAGGAGGGCATCTTTACTCCCGGGATGAAGATCCTGTAACCGCGGCTCGGCCCCCCGTCATTAGCGCAGCGGAGAGGAAGCTCGCCACGAGCATGCCGCCCGCGACGCAGCAGGTCACCTGGATCGCGCCGCCAGGCGAGCCGGCCGTGGAGCCGTTGAGGTAGACGCTGCCCAGGACGGCGACGCCGAGCGTGGCGCCGAGTTGCTGGACGGCGTTGAGCAGGCCGGCGGCTGAGCCGATCTCTTGAGGCTTGAGCGGTTCCAGCGCGGCGGTGAAGAACGACGGGGTGAACACCCCGACGCCGAGGCCCGCGACTCCCAGGGCGCCGAGCAACGGCGTGGGATAGGCCATGGGGGAGGCCGTGTGGTAGACGACGATGGCGGCCACTATGCCCACCCCCAGCGTGGCGAGTCCGGCGAACATCACCCGCCGCCCGTAGCGAGGAACCAGATACGCGCCCGCGACCCACGACGACACCGCCAGGCATACCGACCAAGGCGTCATGGTCAGGCCCGCGGTGCGCGCGTCAGCGCCCACTCCCAGCTGCAGGTGCAGGACCACGACGAACATCAGCCCGGTCGTCACCGCGAAGAACAGGGCCGACGTCACCAGCGCGGCAGGGAAGGCGCGGTGCGCGAACAGGCTGGTCTCCACCAGCGAACTGCGGCCGAGCCCGGCCCTCCGTCGCTGCTGCAGGCCGAAGCCGAAGACGGTCGCCAGGCCGATGCCGATGGCCACCCAGTTCCCCGTCGACATGTGCGCCGTCCCACTCCCGATCAGGGGGTAGACGATCAGAGTCGTGCCGAGCATCGCCAGCGTGGTGCCCGTGGGGTCGAGACTCGGTCGCCGCGGCGCGTGGTCCTCGATCAGCGTCGGCGCGACGGCCAGCACGGCGACGCAGAGCGGGACGTTGACCAGGAACGCCGAGCGCCATGACGAGCCGAACAGGTCGGCCTGGGTCAGCACGCCACCGAGAATGGGCCCGCAGACAGCGGCCAGCCCCATGACGGGACCGATGCTGCCTAAGGCCTTGGACATCTCCTCGCCGTCGAACATGGCGCGGATCAGGCCGATGGTCTGCGGAATGATCGCCGCGGCCGCGGCGCCTTGCACGGCGCGGAAGCAGATCAGCGCGCCGACCGAGTCCGCCAGGGCGCAGGCCAGCGACGCGGCCAGGAACCCCGCGACACCGATCCGAAAGACCAGCCGCCGACCGGCGATGTCACCCAGCCGGCCCCCGGCGATCAGAAGCAGGGCGAAAGGCAAGGTGTACGCCGTGCTGAACCACTGCATGTCCGACGCCGACCCGCCCAGGTCGACCCGGATCGCCGGTGTGGCGACCTGCACGATCGTCGAGTCCAGCAGATTCATGGCCTCGGCCAGCAGCAACGCCGCCAGCGCCACCCACCGCCACCGGTAAGCCCCCCTCGGGGGCGATGACACATGTACCGACATCCCACGTTCCTCTCCAACTCCGCTAACCCACGCCGTCGACGGGCGGGGTCCCAGCGTGAAAGAGGCCGGGTCGGTTGTTCCATCCAGAGCGTATAGTTGGCGACTATCTTCCAAAACTGACGGATCTGTGAGGGAAATGCTCACGCTCGACGATGTGGACCGAGGGCTGATCCACGCCCTGAGCATTGACGGGCGAGCACCCTTCGGCCGTATCGCCGAGGTGATCGGCACCTCGGCGCAGACCGTGGCTCGCCGCTATCGGCGACTGCGCGCCGAGGCCGCGTTGCGCGTGGTCGGGCTCCCGAACCCGGACCGGGCAGGCCAGACCCAGTGGATGATCCGGCTCACCGCCACCCCGTCCACCGTGCGAGATCTTTCGCATTCGCTGGCCCGGCGAGCCGACACCTCGTGGGTCAAATTGGCCTCCGGAGGTACGGAGATCTTCGCCGTCATCCACGCGCCGAGCGGTGCGCAGGCCGTACCGTCGCTGCTGCTGCACGACATCCCCCGAAGGGCCGGCATCACCGCGGTCTCCGCCCACTGCCTGCTGCACACCTACCTGGGCGGGCCGACCGGGTGGCGAGGCCGCCTCGAGACCCTCACCGAACAGCAGCAACAGCGGCTCGCACAGGCCCGCGACACTGATTCGCCAGCCCGCCGGCCATCACCGACCCATCAATCGGCCCACCCGCCATCGTCGACCCATCAGTCGGCCCGCCAGTCATCTCCGACTGATCGGCAGACTGATCAGTCGACCGGTCGGCTGGCCGGTCAGCTGACCAGTCGGTCGGCCGATCAGCCGACCGATCAGTCGGACGGTCGGCCGCCGCTGGCGGGTGTCGATCACGACCTGATCGACGCTCTGCGTCACGACGGCCGGGCCACGTACGCAGACCTCGCCGCGGCCACCGGACTGTCCCAAGCCACCATCGCCCGCCGTCTGGCCGAACTGCGCACCAACGAGGCGATCTTCTTCGATGTCGAGGTCGCCCCCGCCGTTCTCGGGGCCACCACCCAAGCCCTGCTCTGGATGTCCGTTCAGCCAGGACACCTCGACCGCGTCGCGACCACCCTGGCCGGTCACCGTGAACTCGCCCTGGTGGCCGCCACCACCGGCCGGACCAATCTGCTGGCCAACGCGCTCTGCCGCAGCCCTGCCGATCTGCACGATTACCTCACCCATCGGCTGGGTGGCCTCGACGCCATTCACACACTCGAAACGGCCCCCGTACTGCACACCGTCAAGGCCGCGGGCCCGCTGGTCCCGATGGGTATGCGCGCCCCGTCGTCCATGCTGTACTGACACGAAATTTCCGGACAGGGCAAGTTAAGTCATTCGCAAGAAGCACGCCCATAATTTGGTCATGCCGTCGATGAGTGAGCTGAGAGCAGGAGATCCCGCCGGTCTCGGAGGTTATGAGATCCGCGGACGGCTGGGAGAAGGCGGACAAGGCGTCGTTTATCTGGGCGTCGACGAGCAGGGCGACCAGGCCGCCATCAAGTGGTTACGGCCGAACCTGGCGGGCGACGAGGTCGCGGCCGAGCGGTTCGCGCGGGAGGCGGCCGTGGCGCAGCGGGTGGCGCCGTTCTGCACCGCGAAGGTACTGGCGACCGGGGTGCACGAGGAGCGGCCGTTCATCGTCAGCGAGTACGTCGAGGGGCCGCCGCTGCGGCAGGTGGTGACCGAGGAGGGGCCGCGCGCGGACGCCGCCCTGTACCGGCTGGCCATCGGGAGCGTCACCGCGCTGGCCGCCATCCACCAGGCGGGCATCGTGCACCGCGACTTCAGCCCGAACAACGTGCTGCTCGCCGGCGAAGGTCCCCGGGTGATCGACTTCGGCATCGCCAAGGCGCTCGACGCCACCTCCACGATCACCTCCACCCCGGTGGGGACGCCCGCGTTCATGGCGCCGGAACAGGTGTTGGGACAGCCGGTGGGACCGGCCGCGGACATGTTCGCGTGGGGGAGCACCATCGTGTTCGCCGCTACGGGCACCGGGCCGTTCGAGGCGGAGTCGGTGCCGGAGATCGTCGATCAGGTGCTGTACAACGAGCCCGATCTGTCCTCGCTGACCGGGCCATTGCGCGAACTCGTGGCCGCCTGCCTGTCGAAGGACCCCGTCCGGCGGCCCACCGCCGAACAGGTGATCATGCGGCTGCTGGAGCATCCCACGTCGAACCCCGCGGAGCTGGAGCAGGCGGCCGCCCTGGTCAGCGGCTCCCCATCCCATCCCTCGGTTCCGCCTCAGCCCTCGTCCAGCCCGACGGCTCCGCCTCCACTCCAATCCCAGCCGCCGTCCCAGCCGGGGTCGGGGCTCCCTATGCAGCCCCCATATGGACAGCCCTCATACGGTCAGCCTCCGTACGCGCAGTCGGGGCCATACCCCCAAGGGCCGTACTCCCGGGCTCCGTACGGGCAGTCGGGGTCATACTCCGAGGGACCGCAACCGCAGTCGGCGCACCCGTACGGGCCACCACCCCAAGGTCCGATCCCACCGGGACCGCCGCTACAAGGACCGCCACCACAGGGCCCGCAAGTACAAGGACCGCAAGCACAGTCGGGGCCGCACCAGCAGTCGCAGTGGGTCCCTCCGACCACGCAGGGGCAGTCCCCGCAGTACGGCTCCGGCCCGCAGGTGCCGCCGCCTCGATCGGGCGGGAAGAAGAGCTACGTGGTGGCGGCGATCGCCGCGGCTCTGGCCATCGTCGCGACCGTCGTCGTGGTGGCCATCGCGCTGACCAACCTGCCTGCCCCGCCGACCCCGACCTCCTCCCCGAGCGCCGAAGGCACGGCCACATCCGCGGCCCCGGCGGTCGTTCCCACGGCGAACCTGGTCACCTCGACGCTCCCCGGCACCGACGCGGTCATCTACGAGAATCCGGGCGACGCCGTCAGACTCACCACCTACATGGTCCGCGACGCCAAGACTCAGAACTGGATCTACTACGCCCGGGACTCCCTGACCGGACCGTTCACGAAATATCCGGATATGTGGGAGAGCATGCTGTCGCCCAACGGCCGCTATCTGGCCCAGCGCGGCAAGAACTTCGTCGACGGCTACGACAGCGTCAAGATCACCGACAAGGTGTCGGGTGAG
This sequence comes from Nonomuraea sp. NPDC052129, assembly GCF_040680095.1. NCBI lineage: Bacteria > Bacillati > Actinomycetota > Actinomycetes > Streptosporangiales > Streptosporangiaceae > Nonomuraea > Nonomuraea sp. NPDC052129. Next base: position 19,380 of record NZ_JBFAVX010000018.1, read on the forward strand.
GCGTTCACGGTCAAGACCTCGCGCCAGCCGCTCAGCGCGTACGTGCAGGGCTGGTCGCGTGACAGCGGCCGCCTGCTGTTCAACGTCGGTAACCCGGTGAAGGGCGTCTGGCAGTCGACCGGGTTCGCGATCGTGACCGTCGCCACCAGGCAGGCCACGGTCGCCTCGCTCAGGGAGGGCTCGCTGCACGGCATCCGTTACGGTTTCGACCAGGCCGACATGGGCGTGGTGGCCCTGTCGAACGACGCCAAGCAGCAGGCCCTGCGCTTCTTCGACGCGAACGGGCTGCGGCTGCGCCGGATTCCGAACGTGGGACCGGGCATCGCCGATTCGCTGTTCTCGCCGTCGGGCAAGCAGTTCGTCACCAACTGCCCCGGTCTGGGCAACGGCAACAACTGCGTCTACGACACCCAGACCGGTGCCGAGCTGAAGCGCTTCGAGTCGCCCTGTACCGGCCTGGCCACCTGGTACGACGACAGCCACTTGGTCTGCTGGGTCAGGCCCGACGCGAGTGCGGAGAAGCAGCAGGTGCAGGTGGTCGATTTCGCGGGCACCGCGGTGCGCCTGCTGGCCGAGATGCCGACGAACGGCACGAACATGGACGTGATCTACACCTTCCCACACCGGAACTAGCCCTGTTTCCGCACGTCACCGGACCTGGCCCTGTTTTCTGTACGCCACCGGCACTGGTCCTGTTGTCCGCACGTCACTGTCCCCGGGCAGCATCGATGACATTGAGTGCTGGATCAGCCATAGCAGCTGACCTGCGGCAAGGCGGGCGGTATGTGCGGGAAACGGAAAACTAGCGGACGCGGCCCCTGGGCCGCAGCCGGGTGCCCGGCAGGACGGGCGCGGGGAGCGGGCCGCCGTCGAACCCTTCGACGGCGCCGAACCCCTCGCCCTCCATCCACTCCTTGCGGAACGCGACGATCTCGTCGTGGTCGCGGCCGACGAAGTTCCACCACATCACGATCTCCTCGGCGAACGGCTCGCCGCCGATCAGCAGTACCCGCCCGCGCCCGCTCAACCGCAACAGGCTGCGGCCCGGCGGCAGGTAGAGCAGCGGTCCCGCCTCCAGCGGCTCGACCTTCCCGTCGAGCAGCAGCAGCCCGTGCTCGAAGCCGGGGTCGAGCGGCACCTCGGCGCTCCCTTCGACGGCCACCTCGGCGCCCACCAAAGGGCTGTAGGTGGTCGCGGGCGAGGTCACGCCGCCGAGCGACCCCATGATCACCGTGGCGTCGAACCCGGGGCCGGACCGCACGGGCAGTGACGCGTGGTGTTCGAACCCGGGCCCGGTCCGCCGGTCCGCGCCGGGCAGCGCGACCCACAGTTGAACGCCGTGCAGCAGCGTCTCGGGCGACTCCTCCGAGTGGGAGATGCCGTGCCCGGCGGTCATCAGGTTCAGCTGGCCGGGGCGTACCTCCTGGAGACTGCCGACGCTGTCGCGGTGCAGCACCTCGCCGGCGAGCAGCCAGCTCACGGTCTGCAGGCCGGTGTGCGGATGCGGAGGCACCCGCATCACCGCCACCTCGGGGCCGTAGGCGTCCACGAAGCACCACGCGCCGATCATGCGGCGGTGCGCGTTGGGCAGTGTCCTGCTCACCGACATGCCGCGCGGACCGCCCAGCGGCACCGCGCGCCCGGCGAGCACCTCGGTCTCGCCGCCGCTCTCGGCGCCGCAGCGGATCTCGTTGGGGTCCTGCTCCAGGTTGCTCACGTTATGAACTGTACGACGGCATGGATCAGCTCTCGGCGGGGGCAGGAGCGGAGGCGCGGCGGCGGACCAGAAGCGACTGCGCGATGCCCACCACGACCACCGCGAGCGGGAAGACGGTGCCGACCAGCAGCCCGGCACGGAGTCCGGAGCCATCGCCGAGCAAGCCGCCCTGGGGGACGAGCAGACCGCCTTGGGCGACGGCGCCCGCCAGCCACGGACCCGCCGCCGCCCCCGCGTCGCCGAACATCGCCAGGACCCCGAACATCGCGGTCCCGCCCAACGGGAAGCGGGCGGCTGTCAGGCTGAACGTCCCCGGCCACATCAGGCTGACCGCCAGCCCGCACATCGCACACCCGACCAGGCTGAGCACCGGGTCCCGGGCCAGGGCGGCGGCGAGGTAGCAGGCGGTGGCCAGCGCACCGCAGGCGATCACGGCGGGCAGCAGGGGGATCCGGCTGCCCCAGAGACCGTAGGCGATCCGGCCGAGCCCCATGAGCACCGCGAACAGGCACGGTCCCGCGAGGTCCCCCCACACCTTGGCCACGCCCAGCCCCTGCTCGGCGAAGAGCGAGGACCACTGCGACATGGTCAGCTCGGCCGCGCCCGCGCAGAGCATGAGCAGCAGCGCAGCCGCGAAGAACGGGGTCCGCAGCAGCGCCCCGAGCCCGGTCCGATGCTCCTCGGGCACCGTCGCGGGCAGCGGGACCCGCAGGAAGAGCACGAGCCCGGCCAGTGGTACGAGTGCCCACAGCAGCGGCAGCGCCTGCCAGGCCGCGTCGCCGATCCAGGCCAGCACCAGCGTCGTGCCCAGCACGACGGCGACCTGGCCCCAGCAGTAGAAGGAGTGCAACAGGCTCATCCTGGCGGCCCGGTGCTCAGCCGGTGCGGGCAGGGCGTCCACCACCGGGCTGACCAGGACCTCCAGCAGCCCGCCGCCGATCCCGTAGACCACCACCGCCACGGCCAGCCCTGTGTACGGCGATGGCAGCGCCGACGGAGCGACCGCCAGCAGCACCAGCCCGGCCACGCTGAACACGTGCGCCAGTGCCAAGGGCACCCGGTAGCCCGTCCGGTCCACCACCTTGACCGCGATCAGGTCGGTGACGAGCTGGGTGGCGAAGTTGAGCAGGACCAGGCGGCCCAGCATCTCGTACGGCACCTGATAGCGCGTCTGGAAGACGATGAACAGCAATGGCGCCAGGTTGTTGACGATGGCCTGGGTGACATATCCGGCGTAGCAGGCCCGCCGGGTGTGGTCGAAGGTGGTCAGCCCAGGGTCTCCCACCAGCCGTCGACGGCCGGAGCGCCGTCGGTGTCGACGGCCTCACCGGGGCGCGGCACCACGATCTCGACGTCGCGGGCCTTCGCCTCGCGCCACAGCCGCTCCACCGGCTCCGCCCATGGGTGCAGCGCCAACGTGAACGTCGCCCAGTGCACCGGCAACAGCAGCCTGCCGCCCAGGTCGAGGTGGGCGTTGATCGCCTCTTCCGGGTTCATGTGGATGTCGGGCCAGGAGGGGCTGTAGGCGCCGATCGGCATGAGCGTCAGGTCGAACGGGCCGTGCGCCGACCCGATGCCCCGGTAGCCCTCGAAGTAGCCGGAGTCGCCCGCGTAGAAGACCCGCTTGCTCTCTCCGGCCACCACCCAGGAGCCCCACAGCGTGTCGTTGCGAGTGAGCACGCGGCCGGAGAAATGGCGGGCGGCCGTCGCGATGAAGCGCAGCCCGGCCACCTCGGCCTCCTCGTCCCAGTCGAGCTCGATGATCCGGTAGGCGGGCACGCCCCATCGCTCCAGGTGGGCGCCGATGCCCAGCGGGACCAGGAACGGCGCCTTCTGCGTCGCGGTGAGCGTGCGCACGGTTCCCATGTCGAGGTGGTCGTAGTGGTCGTGTGAGATCGCGATCGCGTCGACCTGCGGCAACCGGTTCAGCGGGATGGGCACCGGGTGGTGCCGCTTCGGCCCGACAAGCTGCGACGGCGACGGCCTCCTGCTCCACACCGGATCGAACAGCACCCGACGCCCCTCGATCTCCACCAGCGTGGAGGCGTGGCCGTACCAGATCGCTCTCAGCCCGGTCGGCGACGGGTCGCCGGTCGGCGGGACGCGCAGCGGAACGGGGCCGGACGGGCGGCGCAGGTCTCTGTCCTTGGACATCTCGCGCAGCAGACCCGGGGGTGGCGCGGACAGCATGGTGGTGGATTCCGGCATCGGGTTGTAGAAGGCGCCGTCCTTGAACTGCGGTGAGCGCCGCACCCTGGCCGCCCGGTCCGGTCCCGAGGTCAAAGGCCGCACGCCCAGCTCGGCGGGTACGTCACGCAGGGCCCAGCCCGCCGCGGCCAAGGCCGCCCCGCCTACGAGAATCCGTCGTATCGTCCGCAGTCTCGCCATCGCTCACACTCCCCTGAAAGTCGGTCCACACCACTCAACTGATCGCGATATCCCCGATGTTCCCGATTTCGACGATATATCGCGATAGATTCAGACCGTCTTGATCGCGCCGCCGTCGATGACGTAGTCGGCGCCGTTGACGCTCGCGGCGTGTGGCGAGGCCAGATAGGTCACCAGGGCGGCGACCTCCTCGGGAGCGACGAACCTACCCGTCGTCATCCCCGTGCTCGACGGCAGCCCCGCCAGGAGCTGATCGTGCTCCAGGCCCATCTTGGCGGCGAGCGCCGCGCCGTAACCGTTGGGGTCCTCCCACATCGACGTGCGGCTGGCACCGGGGGAGACGGTGTTGACCCGCACCCCCTGCGGCCCGAACTCCTCGGCCAGCGCCTTGCCGAACGCGGTCAGCGCGGCCTTGGCCGTGGTGTAAGTGATCGGGCCGGCGTGCGGCATGCGGGCGCCGTTGGAGGAGATGTTGAGCACGGTCCCGCCCCGGCGCAGCAGGCTGGGCAGGGCGGCCCTGGTGGCGCGGACGGCGCTGAGGAAGTTGAGATCGTGGGCCTGGCGCCAGTGCTCCTCGGTGAACCCCAGGAACCCGTCCAGCTGCCCCTCGCCGCCGTCGCCGCCGCCCACGTTGTTGACCAGCAGATCGAGCTCGCCCAGCTCGGCCAGGGCGGTGCCGATCAGCTCGGCCGGGCCTTCGGCGCTGGACAGGTCGACCGCGATCGCCGTCGCGCCGGTCTCCTTCAGTTCGGGCGAGATCGTCCGCGAGCCGGCCACGACCCGCATCCCCTCCGCTCGCAGCGCGGCGACGATGGCGAGACCGAGGCCCCTGCTGGCGCCGGTGACGACGGCGGTCTTGCCGGTGAGTCGCATGTCCATGGTGACGCGTTTCCTCCATAAGTGCATCGCTGATGATGCCAAGAACGTAGCACTTGCAACATTGGTGTTGCAACTCTGGAGTGTATGGTTGCACTGTGGAAGCGATTCAGCAGGGGCGCGCGCTGCGTTCCGACGCCGAACGGACCGTACGCACGATCCTGGAAGCGGCCGAGCGGGTGCTCAGCAAGAATCCGTCGGCCAGCATGGAGCAGATCGCCGAGGCGGCCGGGGTCGCCCGGACGACCGTGCACCGGCGCTTCGCGTCCCGCGATGCCCTGGTCAGCGCGATGGAGGGGTGGGCCACGCGGCAGTTCGCGGCGGCGGTCGAGTCCGCCAATCCCGAGACCACGCCGCCGCTGGTCGCGCTCTACCAGGTCACGGCCAGCGTGTTGCGGGTGAAGATCGATTGGGGGTTCGCGATGAGCCGCGCGTCGTCGGACCCCGAGGTGGCCCGCGTGCACTCAGAGGTCGAGGACAGGTGCGACCAGCTGTTCCGCAAGGCGCAGGCCACTGGCCTGCTGCGGGCCGACGTGGATCCGGAGTGGGCCAGACGCGTCTACTACGCGCTGATCCACGAGGCCGCGCAGAGCCAGGGCGACGACGCCGACACCCTGGCCACGCTCCTGGTCGACACCCTGCTACGGGGTGTCGGCACCGACCGGGGCCTGGGATAGTCGTCCCGCAACGCGTCGGCACCGACCGGGGCCCGGGATAGTGGTCCCGCAACGCGTCGGCGCCGACCGGGGCCCGGTCGACACCTTGCCATGCGGTGTGGGCACTGACCGGGCCCGGGCTGAGAACTGGGTCGGCAGATGGCACCTGGCAGATGCTGCTGACCGCGATCCAGACCGAGCCGCCCGGCTGCTCTCACCGAGGCGGCGCCGGCGATGCGGTCGCATGTTCGGGTTCAGCTTGCTTTGACCAGCAGTCGGCGTGGCCAGTAGACGAACCCGTCGCTCCACACCACGGCCGACGGGTCCTCCTGCGCGTGCAGTCCTGGCAGGCGCGTCACCAGAGCGTGGAACGCCTCCTGCAGTTCCATTCTCGCCAGGTTCGCGCCTAAGCAGTAGTGAGGGCCATGGCCGAATGCCAGGTGCGGAGTGGACTGGGCATCGGTGAACCTCTTCACGTCGAACCGCAGCGGGTCCTGGAACACCGACGGGTCGTGGTCGGCGGCCCAAAGGTTGGGCAGCACAACCGTGCCGGCCGGGATGGTCCCGCCGGACACCTCGACGTCATCAGTGATCCGCCGGAGCATGCCGTTGGAGCCAGGTCCTTCGTGACGCAGGATCTCCTCCACCGCAGGCTCGACCAGTTCGGGATGGGCCGCGAGTTCGGCGTACTGGTCGGCGTGGCAGAGCAGGCGGAAGCTGCCCCGGACGATCATTGAGGCGGTCGTCTCGTGCCCGGCCATGATCAGCGTGAACACCATGTTGGTCAGCTCGTCCTCGCTGAGCCCATCGCCTTCGTCGCGTGCCGCGATGAGCAAGTCGATCAGGTCCTCGCCGGGCTCGGTCCGGTGCTGCTCGATCAGCTCCCGCGCATAGGCCGTGAACGCGGCGAATCCCTGGGCCCGAGCGTCGGCGCTCGCGTCCGAGGCGGACAGAAACATCTCCGTCCAGCCGCGGACCTGCTCGAAGCGGTCCATCGGCACGCCGAGCAGCTCGCAGATCACCCGAGCGGGCAGCGGCAGCGCGAAGTCCGCGACCATATCGAACTTATCACCGGCCGCGTCGATCAACTCGCCGGCGATGGCCGCCACGCGGGGCCGCCAGCGTTCGATGTGCCTGGGCGTGAACGTGCCGTGCATGATGCGCCGGTATCGGGTGTGCTCCGGCGGATCCTGGTTCATCAGCGCCGCCGGGTCGTTGTCCAGGAACGTGCCGCTGACCATTCTGGGCAGGCCGGGCTCGCGCAGGTTACGACTGCTGGCCGGCGAGGTGAGCACGCCGCGGACATCCGCGTACCGGACGATCATGGGCACCCGGTCGCCGCTCGGCAGCGTGGCCGCCTCCATCGGCGCCTCAGCGTACCGGCGGGTCAGGTCGGGCGACGGGGTGCCGTACGGTCCAGGGGGAAGGTCCGGCCAGGTCGATGTGGTGCTGGACTGTTCTGTCAAAGCCGCCTCCGGGCGATGTCGTCGTCCAACAAGCTCGCCGGGAACGTACGAAACAAGCCGCCGACGGTCAAGACCCCAACCATGCGTGGAAGGGGTGCGTGGAGCGGCTGGCCTGGTCCTTTGGCTCCAAACCTGATCCAAGGAACAGCTCTCAGCCGTCCTGCCCGCCGTCTGGGGGCCGGATGTCGATGGGCGGGCTCAGGCGGGGATGCGCGCGTACGGGCTGATGTCGATGGGCGGGCTCAGGCGGGAATGTGCGCGTACGGGCTGATGTCGATGGGTGGGGGTTCGCCCAGTGCGAGAGCGGCGGCGATCTGGCCGGTGAACGGGCCGGCCGTCAGGCCGTACGCGCCCAGGCCCGTCGCCACCACCACCCGGTCTGTGAGCCGGTCGATGAGTGCCGTGCCCGCCGCGTACACCGGACGCAGGCCCACCCTCGTCTCCACCACCCTCGCGCCGTCCAAGCCCGGCGCCAGTCGCAGGCCCGCCGCCAGCACCTCGTGGATGCCGCCGATGGTGATGTACGGCGAGAACCCGGCGTCCTCCACGGTCGCGCCGACCACCAGTCGCGAGCCGGGGAAGCCCAGCAGGTACGGCCCGCTCCGGGGCAGCACGATCGGCCAGGAGGTGGTGTCCACGCCGTCGAGGGCGGCATGCACGATCTGCCCGCGTCTGGGGGACACCGGGATCTCCACCCCAAGTCCGCGGCACACCTCCCCGCTCCAGGCTCCGGCGGCCACGATCACCACATCCGCCTCCACACGTACCCCGGCCTCCTCGACCGGCGCGAGGACCCTCTCGCTGGGCGTCCCCGCTCGCTCAACCGGTGACCTGAGCCTGTCTCTTGGCGCCCCCGCTCCCTCGGTCGGCGGCCTGGGCCTGTCGCTGGGCGCTCCCGCTCCCTTGCCTGGCGACTTGAGCCTGTTGCTCGGTGCTCCCACCTCCCCAGCCGGGGACTCAAGCCTGCTACCCGGCATCCCCGCCTCCCCGATCCGTGCCTGCGCGCTCGGCTCCGGGCCGGGCGCGCCAGTGGTGGTGCGGCGGAGCGGATCGTCGTCGGGTGCGGTGTGGAGGAGCACGCCGCCGTCGGGGGTGAGAGTCGCGGTGCCCATACGGAGGTCGGCGCCTTGGCGGATGGCGGCGCGGAGGAGGGCGTCACGTACCGCCCGACCGTCCACCCGAGCGGCCCCCGGCACGTGGATCGCGCTCAGACCGTTCCTGAGCGGCGGGAACAGTGCCGACGGAGCCGCCACATCCGTGATGTCCCCCATTTCGGGTGCCTCCGGATGGCGGCACAGCAGGAGGGCGCGTATCGGCTCCAGTTCGACCGGGTCCGTGGCCACCAGCAGGGCTCCCACCCGTGCGTACCCGATGTCCTCGCCCAGCGCCGACACCAGATCCGGGTAGCGGCGAGCCCCCTCGCGCGCCAGCGTGTACCAGGCGTCGTCGTCGGGATGGTCCACCCACGGGCACACGATGCCCGCGCCGGCCTCCGTCGCCCGCCCGCTGAAAGCCCCGTCCACCACCGTCATGGACACTCCGCGCCCGCTCAGGTGCCAGGCCGCGGCCGCTCCGACGATCCCGCTCCCGATCACCGCAACACGCATGTCCCCATGATCGCAGCCAGGAGGACGCCGAACGAAGCGGGTCAGCCGCCGGCGGTCCAGCCGTACGTCTTCATGAGGTGGGCCGCCACGCGGGCGAACCGCGTACCGTCGAGCACCGCGCCCTCACGCCTGATGTCGTCCTCGTCCAGGCCGAACACGCGGTCCAACCGCAGGTAGGACGTCTTGCCGTCGCGCCCCCACACGCCGACCTCCAGCCAGTCGGGGCCGTCGTCGCCCTGGCTGGACAGCATCATGCCCAGCAATCTGCGTCCGGTGCGGCCCACGATCAGCAGTGGCCGGTCCTTGCCGCGCTCCGGGTCCTCCTCGTAGGGCACCCAGGCCCAGACGATCTCGCCGGGGTCGGCCAGTCCGTCGAGGTCGGGGGAGTAGGACAGGGTCGCCGCCTGGCTGAGCGAGTGGATCTCCCGCACCGCACCGCGGGCGGGCCGGGGGTCCTCACCTGAATCACGCACGCGAGGGAGCTTACGCCACCGGGCCGTCGTTGATCGAATCCGGTGCGGCCGCCCGCCAAGGGGACCACGACGTCAACACGTCAACGGTCACGACGCGAGCCCTCCGCCGGTGATCCCGGAGGGGCGAGCAGGCGGCGCAGCGCCGCGGGGGTGCGGCCGGCGTGGCGGCGGACCGTGCGGGTCAGGTGGGCCTGATCGGCGAACCCCAGCTCGGCGGCCAGCAGCGCCAGGTTCGCCGCGCCGCCCTCCAGGTGGTCGAGGGCCCGTCCGACGCGTACCCGGTTGCGGTAGTGGGTCAGGGACACACCGAGCTCCCGGGTGAAGGCCCGGCTCAGCTGGTACGGCGAGACGGCCAGGAACTCCGCCAGCGGCAGGAGCCCATCGGCGGCGGGATGGCCCGCGGCGATGGCCTCCCGCGCACCCTCCACGATCACCTCCGAGCTCGCCGGAGCCCGGCCGCGCCGGGCCGGCGCGGGGGTGAGCTGGTCGAGGGCGGTGGAGAGGAGGGGCAGCAGGGCCTCGGCGAGCTCGAAAGCCGTGTCGCCGGTGCGGGCGGCGGCCAGGAAGCGGCGGTGCGCCAGGTCGAGGCGGGCATCCACATAGATCGTGGAGCGGGAGGGCACCACATTGTCGCCCGCGAGCGAGCGCCACAGGTCCGGCGTCACGCACAGGGAGGTGCACACGTCGCCACCCGCCGGGTGTGCGTAATGCTCCTCCTCGCCAGGAATGCCGAGATAGGCCATCGTCGGATCCACCACGGCGGCCCGCCCGTCGGCCTTGCGGCGGAAGCGGCCGCGGCGCACCAGCACCACCCGGTAGGCGGAGCTCGTTTCGGGCGGCGACCACCTGCGATGATCGTCGTGGCAGGTCACCGCGTCGAGGGTGAACCCGGACCCGGTGCCGAGACGGACTGCTGAACGCACGTGCCGAACCCTACGCTCCGGCTACGACAATCCTGCCGCCGTCGCAGCCAGGCGGCGGTGCAAGGATGTTCAAGACCCGGCCGCCCGCCCCGCCCCACCCTGGACCCATGACAACAACCATCACGGTCTCCACCGTGATCTTCGACTGCCAGGACCCGGCCGCTCTCGCCGACTTCTACGCCAAGGCCACCGGCGGCCGGATCGCCCACAGTGACGATGACTTCGCCACCGTCGAGGGCGGCCCCGTCGGGCTGGCGTTCCAGCGTGTCGCCGGCTACCGCGGCCCCGGCTGGCCCGCCGACGCCAAGCACGTCCACCTCGACCTCCAGGTGACCGACGTCGAGATCGCCGTCAAGGAGCTGGTCGGGCTCGGCGCCGCCGTACCGGAGTTCCAGCCGGGGGGCGCCGACTGGACCGTGCTCACCGACCCTGAGGGCCACCCGTTCTGTGTCGCGGCAGGTGGCTGACCCCATGGCCGCCATTCACAAGGAAGCGGTGCTCGACGTCCCCGCCGAGCGGGTGTGGGCGGTTCTGCGCGAGGCCGGCCGGGTTGATCTGCTCGCTCCCGGGTTCGCGCTCGAGTGCCACATGGAGGGCGATGTCCGGATCGTCACGTTCTTCAACGGAGCCGTCGCCCATGAGCTCATCCTGGACGTCGACGATGAGGCCCGCCGCATCGCCTACGCCATGGTCGACAGCCCGCTCGGGCTGCGGCATCACAACGCGTCCTCGACGGTGGTGGACGAGGGCGACGGCCGTTCGCGGTTCGTCTGGCACGCCGACCTCTACCCTGAGGAGGCGGTGCCCGTCGTCGCCGAGTTCATGGATCGGGGGCTGAGCGCTATGAAGAACGCCTTGATGTCCTCGGCGAGCAGCGTCGGCGCCTGAAGCGCGGCGTAGTGGCCGCCGGCGGGGAACTCCGACCAGCGCACCACGTTGTGCGCGACCTCGGCGTAGCGCCGCACCGAACTGTCACCGGGGAAGACCGCCACGGCGGTCGGCGTCCTGCCCGGCTCGGTGGGTGGCTCCCAGGCTGAGGCGCCCTCACGGTAGAGACGCGCGGAGGAGCCCGCCGTGTCGGTGAGCCAGTAGATCATCACATTGGTCAGGATGTCGTCGCGCGACAAGCCGCCGATGTCCTGACCCCAGGAGGCGTACGCGTCGAGGTTCCAGGCGAGCTGGCCGGTCGGCGAGTCGGCCAGGCCGTAGGCCAGGGTCTGCGGCCTGGTCCCCTGGATCATCGCGTATCCGGAGTAGTGGCGGTGCCAGCGCTCCACCCCCTTGGCCCGCTCCACCTCGGCCGCGCTCAGCCCGGCCTGGTCGTCGTTGACGATCGTCGTGAGCGCGTTCAGGTGCACCCCGACGACGTGGTCCGGGTCGAGCCTGGCCACCTCCGGGGAGATCAGCGAGCCGAAGTCGCCGCCCTGCGTGCCGTACCGCGTATAGCCGAGCCTGCTCATCAGCTCCGCCCAGGCGGCGGCGACGCGCCGCACGCCCCAGCCGGTCTCCGCCGTCGGTCCCGAGAAGGCGAAGCCGGGGATCGACGGGATGACCAGGTGGAAGTCGCGGCTGAGGGGTTCGGCGACGCGCGCGAAGTCGGCGAACGTGCTGGGCCACCCGTGCGTCAGCAGCAGCGGCAGTGCGTCCTCGTGCGGGGAGCGCAGGTGCGCGAAGTGCACGCGCTGTCCGTCGATCACGGTCGTGTACTGGGGAAGGGCGTTCAGCCTGGCCTCGTGTTCACGCCAGGAATAGCCGTCGAGCCAGTAATCGGCCAGCTCGCGTACCGCTGGAAGCGGTACGCCGTAGGACCAGCCCACGCCCTCCAGCGCGTCGGGCCAGCGAGTACGGCGCAGCCGCTCCGCCAGATCGGTCAACTCGGCCTGCGGGACATCGATCACGAATTTCTCCATGTCGCCAAAGCTAGGCGGCATCGCGGCCAGGATCAGGACACAATTGCCCTTGTGTTGGACACCTCCGCCAGGCTGCTCCGCCTGCTGTCCCTGCTGCAGGCGCGGCGCGACTGGCCCAGCGCCGACCTGGCCGAACGGCTCGGCGTCGCGGTCAGGACCGTACGCCGCGACGTCGAGCGGCTGCGCGGTCTCGGGTATCCGGTCCACTCCACGCCGGGTGTCTCCGGCGGTTACCGGCTGGGCGCGGGCGCCGAGCTGCCGCCGCTGCTGCTGGACGACGACGAGGCCGTGGCCGTCGCCGTCGGCCTGCGCACGGCCGCGGGCGGCACGGTGACGGGCATCGAGGAGACCTCCCTGCGCGCCCTGGCCAAGCTGGAGCAGGTGCTGCCCGCCCGGCTGCGGCACCGGGTCAACGCGCTGCAGACCCACACCGTGCCGATCACCACCGACGGTCCGACGGTCGCCGCCGAGGTGCTGACCGCCGTGGCCGCCGCCTGCCGCGACCACGAGCAGCTCCGCTTCGACTACACCGGCCGCGACGGCGTCACCACCGAGCGCAAGGCCGAGCCGCTCACCCTGGTCAACTGGTCGCGCCGCTGGTATCTGGTCGGCTGGGACGTCGACCGGCGGGACTGGCGCACCTACCGCGCCGACCGCCTGCGCCTGCGCACGCCGAACGGTCCCCGCTTCACTCCTCGCGAGCTGCCAGGCGGCGACGTCGCGGCCTGGGTCGAGCGCCGGCTGGGTCACGACATGTGGCCGATCCAGGCGCGCGTCCTGCTGCACGCCCCGGCCGGTGAGGTCGCGGGCCGTACGGCGGGTGTCGTCGAGCCGGTCGGGAAGGACACCTGCGTGCTCACCCTGCGCGGCGACGACCTGCATCTGATCGCCGTGGTCGTGGCCTTTCTCGACCTCGACTTCGAGGTGCTGGAGCCGGTCGAGCTCAAGGAACGGCTGCGCGGGCTCGGGCGGCGACTCACCACCCTCTAGAATCTCATTCTGTGACGTCAGCGTTCTTCACGCGTAAGACGGGCGAGTTCGTGCCCGCTCCGCACGCCCGCAGCCCTTGGTCGCCCGACATGCTCCACGGCCGCCTGCTCGGGGGCCTGGCCGCCAGGGCCGTCGAGCAGGAGTACGGTGAGGCGGACCTGCGCTTCGCCCGGCTCACCGTCGACCTGTTCCGCAACAGCCCGATGCTCCCGGTCACCGTCGAGACCGAGCTGGTCAGGGACGGGCGCCGGATCCGGGTGGCCGACGTGACGATCCGTACCGACCAGGGCGTGATCGGCCGGGCCAGCGCCGTGCTGCTCAGGCAGAGCGAGCAGCCGGACGGCGAGCGGAGCGACACGCCCGCGTGGGACGAGCCGCCGCCCGCCGGACCGCCTGTGACGGGCGGGGAGTGGGAGCCGCCGTTCGATCTGTGGCGGCTGACCGACTGGAGCGAGCCGGGCCCCAACCGGGTCTGGCTGCGCGAGACCCATCCGCTCGTGGACGACGAGCCGGTCACGCCGTTCACCAGGGTGGCGCTCGCGGCCGACTTCGCCAGCCCGCTCAGCACCGGCGGCACCGGTGGCGTGCACTTCATCAACGCCGACTACACGATCACACTCGGCCGGGTCCCCGAGGGGGAGCTGGTCGGCGTGGAGGCGACCGGGCACCTCAGCGATGGCGGCGTCGCCACAGGGCAGTGCACCCTGCACGACGCCGCTGGGCCGATCGGCTTCTGCCTCGTGACCGCGGTGGCCAACCCGATCCCCTTGCGGACCCGCTGAAGTAGAAAGCTGCGGGAAACTAAGCGGGACGCTCGGTGCGGTCGCCGGACCAGTCGGTGTGGTAGGCGCCCTCACGGTCCACCCGAAGGTAGGTGTGCGCGCCGAAGAAGTCGCGCAGACCCTGGATCAGCGCGGCGGGCAGCCGCTCGCGGCGCAGCCCGTCGTAGTAGGCCAGCGCCGAGGAGAAGCCCGGCGTTGGCACGCCGATCTGCACCGCCGTGGTCACCACCCGGCGCCAGGACTCCTGCGCCAGGTTAAGTGCCGCCGCGAACGTCGGGTCGGCCAGCAGCGTCGGCAGCGCCCGGTCGGTGTCGTAGGCGGCGCGGATCCGGTCGAGGAAGCGGGCTCTGATGATGCAGCCGCCCCGCCAGATGGTGGCCATGGCGCCCAGGTCCAGGTCCCAGCCGTACTCCTTGGAAGCGGCGGCCATCTGGTCGAAGCCCTGCGCATAGGCGACGATCTTGGAGGCGTACAGGGCCTGCCGTACGTCCTCGATCAGCTCCCGCCCGCCGACGCCCGACAGCTTCGGCCCTTCCAGGGACGCGGCGGCGGCGCGCTGCTCCGGGTGGCCCGACAGCGCGCGAGCGAACACCGCCTCGGCGATGCCCGTCACCGGTACGCCCAGGTCGAGCGCCCCCTGCACGGTCCAGCGGCCGGTGCCCTTCTGCTCGGCCTGGTCCACCACGACGTCCACGAACGGCTTGCCGGTGGCCGCGTCGACCTGGTCGAGCACCTCGGCGGTGATCTCGATCAGGTAGGACTCCAGCTCGCCCTGGTTCCACTCGCGGAAGACCCCGGAGAGCTCCGCCGGGGTGGCGCCGAGAGCCTGACGCAGCAGGTCGTAGGACTCGGCGATGAGCTGCATGTCGGAGTATTCGATGCCGTTGTGCACCATCTTGACGAAGTGCCCGGCACCGTCGGGGCCCACGTGGACGGCGCACGGGACGCCGTCGACCTTGGCCGAGATGTCCTGCAGGATCGGGCCGAGCGCCTCCCACGACTCCTTGGAGCCGCCGGGCATGATGCTCGGGCCGTTGAGCGCGCCCTCCTCGCCGCCGGAGATGCCGGTGCCGACGAAGTGGATCCCCTTGTCGCGCAGGGCCGCCTCGCGCCGCCGGGTGTCGGCGAAGTGCGCGTTGCCGCCGTCGACGATCATGTCGCCCGGCTCCATCAGCTCGGCGAGCTGGTCGATCACCGCGTCGGTGCCCGGACCCGCCTTCACCATGATGATCGCCCGTCGCGGCCGCTTGAGCGAGGCCACGAAGGCGGCCAGCTCCTCCGACGGTACGAACGTGCCCTCGCCGCCGAACTCCTTGACCAGCTGCTGCGTCCGGCTGGGCGTGCGGTTGTGCACGGCCACCGCGTAGCCGTGCCTGGCCAGGTTGCGCGCCAGGTTCCTGCCCATGACCGCCAGGCCGGTGACCCCGATATCTGCCAAGTCCATATCAAGCTCCTCTGTGGGGGATACGCATGATCCAGCGGTAGAGGTTCGGCTGGATATTCCAATATTTCAGTCGCTTTGGCGTACGCCCAGCTCGTCGAGCCGATGCAGCATGTCAGCCGGATCGGAGTACACGCGGAAAGCACCCGCGCGCTCCAGTTCGTCCCTGCCGTATCCGCCGGACAGCACCCCGATCCCGAGCGCCCCCGCCCGGCGGGCGGCGAGCAGGTCCCAGACACTGTCTCCTACCACCATCGCATGCCGCACATCCACCTCCAGCAGCGCCGCACCCGCAAGGAACAGGTCGGGGTCCGGCTTGGCCCGGCGCACCATGTCGCGGGTCACCATCGGAGTGTCCTCCGGCAGGCCCAGCATGCCCAGCGCCAGCCGGGCCGTACGCGCGTAACCGCTGGTCGCGATCGCCCACGGCACGCCACGCGAGGTCAGCTCGCTCAGCAACTCGGCGGCGCCCGGCAGCGGGCGGACGGAGTCGATCTGCTCGGTGTAGGCGTCACCGTGGATCGTCTGCAGCTCGTCGATCTGCTCCGCCGACAGTTCCAGCCCCGTCTCCCGCAGCAGCGCGCTCACGAACAGCCCGCCGCTCATCCCGATGCGGCGGTGGATGCGCCACACCGACAGGTCGATGCCTAGTCCGGACAGTGCCTGGCGCCAGGCGATCACATGCTGGTAGACGCTGTCGATCAAGGTGCCGTCGAGGTCGAACAGGAACGCCGGTGTGGGTGCGTGCGGGAACGTAGGTGCGTGGGAGAACTCCGTCATGGTTCCATGACACCACGGCCGCCATGAACGCCCTCATCGCGGGCGGCCACGGGAAGCTCGGGGATGCGTGATCGACGAGGCGGTCATGCCAGAGTGAGGGCATGACGGAATATCGGGTACTCGGACATACCGGTCTCAAGGTCAGCCCTCTTTGCCTCGGCGCGATGATGTTCGGCGGGTTCGGTGAGGAGTCCGCCGAGAAGTCGGCCGACATCATCGACCGCGCCCTCGACTCGGGCATCAACTTCATCGACACCGCCGACGTCTACTCGCGGGGCCAGTCGGAGGAGTTCGTCGGCAAGGCTCTGGCCAGGTCGGGCAAGCGCGACGACATCGTCCTGGCCACCAAGTGCCACGGCGCCATGGGTGACGGCCCCAACGAGGGTGGCAACTCAAGGCGCTGGATCTTCCAGGCCGTCGAGAACAGCCTGCGCCGCCTCGGCACCGACTGGATCGACCTCTACCAGATCCACCGCCCCGACCCCGCCACCGACATAGACGAGACGCTCGGCGCCCTCACCGACCTCGTCCGGCAGGGCAAGGTCCGCTACATCGGCAGCTCCACCTTCCCCGCGCACCAGGTGGTCGAGGCCCAGTGGGCGGCCGAGCGGCGCGGGCTCGAACGCTTCGTCTGCGAGCAACCGCCGTACTCCCTGCTCGCCCGTGGCATCGAGGCCGACGTGCTGCCCACCGTGCAGAAGTACGGCATGGGCGCCATCGTCTGGAGCCCGCTGGCGGGCGGCTGGCTGAGCGGCCGCTACCGCAAGAACCAGGAACTGCCGGAGAGCCGCCGCGCGAGCCGGCTGCCGCACCGCTACGACATGAAGCTGGAGGTCAACCAGCGCAAGCTGGACGCCGTCGAACAGCTCGCCGTCCTGGCCGAGGAGGCCGGGCACACGCTGATCGAGCTGTCCCTGGCGTTCACGCTCAGGCACCCGGCGGTCACCTCGGCCATCATCGGGCCGCGCACGATGGAACACCTGGAGGGCCAGCTCAGCGCCCCCGATGTACGGCTCAGCGACGACGTCCTGGACAGGATCGACGCCATCGTGGCGCCGGGCGTCACCATCAACCCGGGCGACGAGGGCTGGCAGCCCCCGGAGCTGTCCGACGCCAAGCTCCGCCGGCGCCCCTGACCGTCACCGGGCGAGTGCCGCCAGCTCACGGCACTCCTCCAGGGTGTGCTGGGACAGCTCCTCGCGTACGGACGGCACGCACACCGCCGCCATGGACAGGCTCGTCACCCCCAATCCCACCAGCACCGGGGCGAGCCGGGGATCGCCGGCGGCCTCGCCGCAGACGCCGACCGGCTTGCCGGCGGCGCGACCGGCGTCCGCGCAGGCGGCGATGAGCTTCAGGAGCGCGGGCTGCCACGGGTCCAGGAGGTCGGCCAGGCCGGGGTGCTGACGGTCGGCCGCGAAGGTGTACTGGCTGAGGTCGTTGGTGCCGATGCTCAGGAAGTCCACCTCCGCCAGCAGGCGGTCGGCCAGCAGGGCGGCGGCCGGCACCTCGACCATCGCGCCGACCCGGGTCAGGCCCCGGGCGCGGGCGCGGCGGGCGAAGCCGGCCGCCTCCGCCGGGGTGGTGACCATCGGGGCCATCACCCAGGCGTCGGCGCCCGTCGCGCGGGCCGCCTCCGCTATCGCGTCGAGCTGCGTATCCAGTACGGCCGGGAGCACCCGGTCCACCCGCAGGCCGCGGATGCCCAGCGCCGGGTTCGGCTCCGGGAGCAGGCCGAGGAACGGCAGCGGCTTGTCCGTGCCCGCGTCGAGCGTGCGCACCACGACCGTCCCGGCCCGCGCGAACACCTCGGCGTAGGCGGCCACCTGCTCCTCGAACGACGGCTCCCGCTTGCGATCCAGGAACAGGAACTCGGTCCTGAACAGTCCGACCCCCTCCGCGCCCGGCCGGAGGTCGGCGGCCGAGCCGATGTTGAGCAGCAGCTTGACCGGGTGGCCGTCGGCCGTCCTGCCGGGGCCGCTGCTGTTCGCCAGGCGCTCGCGCTCCTCCCGGTCGCTCCTGCGGACCTCCGCCACGGCCTCATCCGTCAGGCCGACGCCGACCTGGCCGGTCTTCCCGTCGACCGAGATGACCGTGCCGTCGGCCAGGGCGGTGATGCCCGCGCAGGCGACCACGGCGGGCAGGCCGCGGCCGCGCGCCAGGATCGCGGTGTGGCTGGTCGGGCCGCCCTTCTCGGTGACCAGCGCCACCACGTCCGTGCCCAGGCCCGCCGTGTCGGCGGGGGAGAGGTCCTCGGCCACCAGGATGTACGGGTGGCCGGGGGCCGGGATGCCGGGCATCGGCAGGCCCAGGCAGGCGGCGATGGCGCGATGCTTGAGATCGTCCAGGTCGGCGGCCCGCTCGGCGAGGTAGCCGCCCAGGGCGGCCAGGGTCTCGCGGTGGTGGGTGAAGGCGGCGTCCAGGGCGTGGGGCGCGTCCAGGCCGTCACGGACGGCGGCCTCGGCGTCCTCGCGCAGCATCGGGTCGTCGGCGATCATGGCGAGCGCGTCGAGAATCTCCGCCGCGTCGTCCGCGCCCGCCGAGGCCGTGCCGTCACCGCCGCCCGTGTCCCGCGCGGCGTTGGCCGCGCGTTGCCGCAGGTCGGCGGTGACCGACTCCAGGGCCTTCACTACTGCGGCGGCCTCCGCGGCAGGGTCGGCGACCTGCCGGGGACTGGGAAGTACGGGCGGCGGCGCCATGCGTATCACCGGCCCCGCGGCCCGCCCCTGACTGACCCCCAGCCCCGCCAGCTCCGCACCCGCGAGCCCTGCCCTCGGCGAGCCCTCGTCCGGTGGGCCCTCGCCCGGCACGACTGGTCGGCCGGGGTCAGCCATCGAGGGCCCCTTCCGCGTCCAGGTCCTGGGCGAGCAGTGCCACCAGCGTGTCCAGCGCGGCGTCCGCGCCCGGCGCGTCCGACTCCAGCGTCACCTCGGTGCCCTGGGTGGCGCCGAGCGACAGCACGCCCAGCATGCTGTTCGCGGGCACCGACCTCTCGCCCACCCGGATCCGCACCGGAACCCCCAGCCGCACCGCCTCCTGGACGAACAGCTTCGCGGGCCGCGCGTGCAGGCCGCTCGCCGATGCCACCGTCACCGTACGTTGTGCCATCACAACCCCCTCAGGGCTCGATCGTGACCTTGATGGCCGCGCCCCGGCTGACGAGGTCGATCCCGTCGAGCACCTGGGACAGCGGCAGCCGGTGGGTGATCAGGTCCGCCACCGGCACCAGACCTTCGGCGATCAGCCCGAGGGCCTCGGCGTTGTGCGCCGGGCTGGAGCCGTTCGCGCCGACGATGGTCAGCTCGCGGTAGTGCACCAGGTTGGAGTCCAGGGCGATGATCGGGGCGTCCTTGGGCAGGCCGCCGAAGAAGCTGATCCTGGCCTGCCTGGCCGCCATGCGCAGCGCCTGCTCCTGGGCCGCGCCGGAGGCCGCCGCCGTGATCACCACGTCGGCGCCGCGGCCACCGGTCAGCTTGAGCACCTGGTCCACCGCGTCGGTGTCGACGACCGCGTCGGGGCGTACCAGCTCGGCCGCCATAGCCAGCCGGTCGGCGTTCACGTCGACCAGGAACACCCGCGCGGCGCCGCGCGCGCGGGCCAGCCGCACGTGCAGGCAGCCGATCGGGCCCGCGCCCATGACGACCACGTCGTCGCCCGGGCCGACCCGCGCCAGCGACTGGCCGTTCAGCACGCAGGCCAGCGGCTCGGCCACCGACGCCTCGGCGAAACCGACGCCGGACGGGATGACGTTGACGCCGTCCACGGCCCGCACCTTCGCCGGAATCACCATGTACTCGGCGAAACCGCCGTCGTAGTGGTACCCCATCGACTCCTGGTTCGGGCAGACGGTGAGGCGGCCGCGCCGGCACTCCTCGCAGGTCCCGCACGGGATGGCCGCGATCACCTGCACGCGTTCGCCCGTGCCGACCACCTCGCCGGCGATCTCGTGGCCCATCACCCGGGGCGGGCGGATGTGGTGGTGGCCGTGCTTGAAGATCTTGGCGTCGGTGCCGCAGGTCGAGCAGTTGCGTACCCGGATCTTCAGCTCGCCGGGACCGGCGACCGGCTCCGGCGCGTCCTCCACGCGGATGTCCCCCGGGGCGTGGAAACGGGCCACCTTCACGATCTGAGCTCCTTCATGACTTGGCCGACCTCCGTCGCCTCACGGAGTGCCCGGGCGCGTTCGGGGTCGAGCAGGATGTCGGCGAGTGCCGCCAGCAGTTGTACGTGCCCGTCGTTCTTCGCGGCGATGCCGACGCAGAGGGTGACGGGCTCGCCGCCCCAGTCGACGCCGTCCGGGAAGCGTACGACGCAGATCGCGTCGTGCCGGACGACCTCCTTGGCGGCCGCGGTGCCGTGCGGGATGGCCACGCCCTCGCCGACGTAGGTGGAGATCGTCTGTTCGCGTTCGAGCATGGCGTCGATGTACGGCTCGGCGACCGCGCCCACCTCCACCAGGGCGCGCCCGCACCGCCTGATCGCCTCGTCCCGATCGGCCGCGCTCTCGTGCAGGAGTACGGCGCGCGGATCGAGCAGGTCGTCACGCATCGACCGTGCCGCCGTTCTTGATGGTGGCGACCAGCCTGGTCACGGCCGGGTCGCCGAGGAAGATCTGGAAGGACACCAGCACCTTGCCCGGCGCCGAGACCCTGGCCCGGGCGGCGAGCCCGGAGTGGCAGACCACCACGTCGGCGTCGGCCGGGATCTCGTTGACCGGCGTGTGCTCCACGGTGACGCCGGTGTCCTTGAGCTGCTTGCGCAGCTGGCTGGCGAGCATGACGCTGCTGCCCATGCCCGCGTCGCAGGCCACGATGATCTTGTGAACGTCCTTGCTGTCGATGCTGGCCATGGTTCACGCCTCCTTGGCGACGGGCTGGGCCTGGGTCTCGCGGTCGTTCTGGCCGCTCTCCTCGACGCGGTCGGCCGGGGGTTCGGGGGCCTCGACGGCCGGCTCGGGAACGTCGGCGGCGGTCTGCGGGGTGTCCTCCGGCGGCTCCTCCTTCTCGCCGCGGCCGAAGCCGAGCAGGAGCGAGGAGACCGCGAACGATACGGCGGTGGCCACGAGGATGCCGGCGATCACGCCCAGCCAGCCGCCCTTCGGCGTCACCGCCAGGTAGGCGAAGATGCTGCCCGGCGAAGGAGTGGCCACCAGCCCGGCGCCGGTGATCATGAAGGTGAACACGCCGGCCGCGCCGCCCGCGATGACCCCGAGGATGAGGCGGGGCTTCATCAGGACGTACGGGAAGTAGATCTCGTGGATCCCGCCGAAGAAGTGGATGATCATCGCGGCGGGCGTGCTCGGGCGCAGCGGGCGCGGGCCGAACAGCAGGAACGCGATGAGCAGGCCGAGCCCGGGGCCCGGGTTCGACTCCAGCATGAACAGGATCGACTTGCCGTGCTTGACTGACTCGGCGACGCCGAGCGGCCCGAGGACGCCGTGGTTGACGGCGTTGTTGAGGAACAGCACCTTGGCGGGCTCGATGAGGACCGAGGCGAGGGGCAGCAGGTTGTTGACGATGAGCCACTCGACCGCGTTGCCGGCGGCCGTGGTCACGACGCGGACGACCGGCCCGATGGCCAACATCCCCACGATGGCCATGGCGGCGCCGACGATGCCCGCGGTGAAGTTGTCGACGAGCATCTCGAAGCCGGACTTGGTCCGGTCCTCTGTGAACTTGTCCACATATTTCAGGATCAGGGCGGTGAGGGGGCCGATGATCATGGCGCCCAGGAACATCGGGATGTCCGACCCCACGATGACGCCCATCACCGCGACCGCGCCCACCACCGCGCCGCGTTGCCCGTGGACCATCCGGCCGCCGGTGTAGGCGATGAGGATGGGCAGCAGCGTCTTGATGATCGGGTCGACCATCGCGCCCAGCGCCGCGTTCGGCAGCCAGCCGGTGGGGATGAACAGCGCGGTGATCAACCCCCAGGCGATGAACGCGCCGATGTTCGGCATGATCATGCCGGCCAGGTGGCCGCCGATGCGCTGGATGGTGGCCTTGGCTCCGGTCCCATAGACCGCGGGTGTGTAGGTTTCGGCCATTGGACGTGCTCCTTCGGGGGGATGAGCAGGTGCCTGGTATGTCGAAGTCGGGTCGGCGAGGGCTTCCAGGAGGCGGGTCAGGTGGGGTCGGCGGGGGATTCCAGCGGGCGGGTCAGGAGGGGCGGGCCGGTGCGGACGCCGTCGCTGCGGATGTCGGCCGGTGCGGGCATTCGGCTGCCCGGCAGGCACACCGCCGCCGCGCCCCAGGCCAGCGCCTCGACCAGCGCCCGCTCGCCGTGCCCGCCGCCGGCGAGGAAGCCCGCCAGCATGGCGTCCCCGGCTCCGACCGAGCTGCGCGGCTCGGTCACCGTGGCGTGGCCGTACCAGATGCCGCTGTCCTCGACGAGAACCGCGCCGTCGGCGCCGAGGCTGGCCAGGACGGTACGCGCGCCCGCCGCCCGCAGCTTGCCCGCGGCCTCCACCACGTCGCCGAGGCAGCGGATCGGCATGCCGGTGGCGGCGGCGAGCTCCTCCAGGTTCGGCTTGACCAGGGCGGGGCCGGCGGCCAGCGCGTTGGCCAGCGCCGGGCCGCTGGTGTCGACGGCGACGTGGATGCCCGCGCCGGCGAAGCGGCGGCAGAGCCTGGCGTAGACGTCGGCGGGCACCTCCGGCGGCAGGCTGCCCGAGGCCACCACCCAGTCGGCCTCGTGCGCGGCGGCCAGTACGGTGTCGGCGATCGTGTCCAGCTCGCCGGGGGACAGGGCGGTGCCGGGCTCGTTGATCTTGGTGATGGTGCCGTCGGGCTCGGCCAGGGTGACGTTCGACCGGGTCGTGCCGGTCACCGGGACCGTCACCATGTCGAGCCCTTCGAGGGTGAGCAGGCGGACGAGCTGCCTGCCCTCGTCGCCGCCGAACGGGACCACCGCGCGCGAGGCGACCGCGTTGGCGAGCAGCGCGCGCGAGACGTTCACGCCCTTGCCGCCGGGGTCCAGGCGGGCGGCGGCGGCCCGGATGACGGCGCCCCGGTCGAGCGAGCCGATCTCGATCGTGCGGTCCAGGCTGGGGTTGAGCGTCAGCGTGAGGATCATGGCCGCCACCCTCCGCCGAGGTCTCCGTAGGAGGTCACGCCCGAACCGCCGCCGAGGTCTCCGTAACGGGTCATGCCCGGACCACCTCCGGGCCCGCGGCGGACAGGTCGGCGGCCAGCGCCAGGTCGAGACCCGCGTCGGTGATCACCACGTCGATCTCGCTCAGCTCGGCGAAGCTCGCGAGGTAGGTGTTGGTGAACTTGGTGTGATCGGCCAGCAGCACGCTGCGCTCCGCGGCCGACACCATCGCCCGTTTGATCGCCGCCTCCGCCGGATCGGGCGTGGTCAGGCCCTTGGCGACCGAGCAGCCGTTCGTCGCCATGAACGCCACGTCCACGTGCAGCTGGGACAGCGGCCGCAGCGCCCAGTCGTCCACGGTGGCCAGCGTCCGGCCGCGCAGCCGGCCGCCGAGCACGATGACGCTGATGTTGGCGCGGGCGGCCAGCGCGGTGGCCAGCGGCGGTGAGTTGACCACGACCGTGAGCTCCCGGTCGGCGGGCAGGATCTGCACCAGGCGGCCGGTGGTGCTGCCGGCGTCGATGATGACCGAGCCGTCCTCCGGCAGCTCGGCCAGGGCGGCCTTGGCGATGCGCTCCTTCTCCGCGGTCATCACCTCGTCGCGGGTGGCGAGGGCGGGCTCGAACCCCATCCGCTCCACGGGAATCGCGCCGCCGTGCACCCTGCGCAGCACGCCCGCCCGCTCCAGCGCGGTCAGGTCGCGGCGGATCGTCTCGGTGGTCACGTCGAGCTCGCCGGCCAGCGACACCACGTCGACACGGCCCGCGGCGCGGGCCCTGCGAAGGATCTCCTGCTGCCGCTCCTCGGCGTACATGATGTTGATTCACCGCCGTTTCAGTGTGGTTTCATCTGTGTTTATACCCGATTCTGTTGGTGGGTCAAGACTCTGGTAGGTATGTCGGATGCGAACCAAGCCCTGGGCCGCCGTCGCGGCAGCCTTACCTCTCGCCGTGGCATGCGTCGCCGGGCCGCCGGCGGCCGCGTCCACCGATGGCGTCAAGCCTCCGACGGTGCCGGCCGGTACGACGGCGTCGTGGCTGGTGTTCGACAGGAAGGCGGGCAAGTTCGTCGCCACCCGCAACGCGCACCGCAAGTTCCGCTCGGCCTCGGTCGTCAAGATCCTGATCGCGCTCGACTACCTGGACAAGCGCAAGACCGTCCCCGCCGCCGACGCCCGGCTGCTCAAGATCATGCTGCGCTCCAGCGACGACGGCGCGGCCACCACGTTCTGGAACCGCGGCGGCAAGGGCGCGATCATCCAGCGGATGGCACGCAAACTCGGGCTGTCCGACACCACGCCGCCGCCCGCGTCCAAGCCCGGGTTCTGGGGTTACACGTCGCTGAGCGCGTACGACATCGTGCGGACGTACCGCTACCTGCTCGACACGGCGGCGCCCGGGGTGCGGGAGACGATCCTGGGGCACCTGCGCAACTCCACGCCGTGCGGCACCGACGGCTTCGACCAGTACTTCGGCATCCCGCGCGCGGTGCCCAAGCCGTGGGCGGTCAAGCAGGGCTGGTCGGGGTTCGGCGACGTCGCGCCCACCAAGTGCGGCACCGGCGCCTCGGTGAGCCCGGTCCCGCTGCGGGCGCCGGGGGCCGACCTGTCGATCAGCGGGGTCGCGTCACGGGCCACCGGGTCCGGCGTGCCCGACTACGGCCGTCCGGTGCTGCACACCACCGGCCTGCTGGGCAAGGACGACCGGTTCATCATGGCGCTGCTAACGGCGCACCCCGTGGGCGGCACCTGGAGCTCCTCGGTCAAGCGCATCACCGGGCTGACCCAGGGCCTCTACCGGAGCGTGTCCTAAAGAAAGGTGAACATCCGGACACCCGGCTCCAGCTGTCTGGGCGGGCCGGTGTAGCGGTGCACGCCGACGCCGTAGCGGCCGTCGCTGTCCAGGTGGATCCGCTCGAACTCATCCTGCTCGAACCAGCCGCAGATCGTCGTCAGCAGGTCGGGTTCGTGGCGGCCTCTGGTCCAGATCACGGTCGCGCCGGGCGCGCAGAGGCGGGGGAGTGTGGCGACCGTGCGCCGGATGTCGGCGTCACTGATGTTGCCGAAGATCCCGCAGGCGAGGACCAGGTCGGCGGGCACAGCGCCCGCGTAGGCGTCGGTCAGCGCGGCGTCGCCGCACACCACCTCGACGCCGTCCGGCGCGTCACGCTCGGCGATCCGGGCGTTGTGCTCGTCGAGCTCCACCAGCCTGGCGCGTACGCGGTCCCGGCGGGGGTGGGCGGCGAGTATGGGCAGCAGGTCGCGGCCCTGTCCGGCGCACAGGCTCACCACCCGTTCGGCGCCGGCGTCAAGGGCGAGCCGGACGCGTTCGCGTACCACGGCCAGCCGCCGGCTCAGGGAGGAGCCGGGCGTGTCGTAGTGGTCGTGCCAGGTAATCCAGTCGCGCTCACTCATGATCACGATCATGCTTGGGTGATGGGTGATGAATCAACGGCTTTGCGGGCGCTCAGGAAAGCGGGCGGTCCCGAGATCCTCGACGTGCTGGCCGAGCGGCTTTCCGGCGCCGACCTCTGGCGCCGGTCGTGCCGCTCGCGGCGCACCGCAAGGAGCGCCTGCTGATCAGCGCGTTGGGTGTTGACCGGCTGAGCTGATGTAGGCGGCGTAGACCTTCTTCGGGACCGCCAGCCGCCACGCCTCGACGACCAGCTCCCGCATCTCGTCGGCGTCGATGGCGGCCAGCCGCGCGACGACCCAGTTGAACCGCATGTCGGACTCGCCGGGCAGCAGGAACTTGTCCGGCTCGGCCGCCACCAGGGCGGCCCGCTCCTCCTTGGGGAAGCCGAAGCCCATGAGGGTCTCGTCGCGGGAGAAGGCGACATAGACGATCGAGCCGACGCGGAACTTGATCCGGTCTCTGATGAGATGCTCCGACGAGCGTGGGAGCGTGATCGCCAGCCGCCGCACGTCCTCCACCGTGATCACATCGCCACCGTAGTCCATTACGGCTTCAGCCCACTTTCCGTGGACAGTCCACTTTCCGCGGTTACCTCACGGCGCGGGACTCCTCGTACGCCGCCAGCACCTGCTTGCGGCGCTTGGCCGGGAGGCGGTCGATGTAGAGGTAGCCGTCGAGGTGGTCCGTCTCGTGCTGCAGGCAGCGCGACAGCATGCCGGTGCCCTCGACGGTGACCGGCGCGCCCTCGGCGTCGAAGCCGTGCACGGTGGCGTGGTCGGGGCGGGGGAGCGGGGCGTACTGGCCCAGGACCGACAGGCAGCCCTCCTCGCCCGCGTCGAGGTGCCGCTCGCCGAGTCCGGGCAGCTCGAGCGACGGGTTGACCACGACGCCCTTGTGCCGGTCGCCGTTCTCATCGGGGCAGTCGTAGACGAACACCCGCAACGCCACGCCGATCTGGTTGGCGGCCAGGCCCACGCCCTCCGCCGCGTACATGCTCGCGAACATGTCCTCCACCAGCGCCGCCAGCGCTCCGTCGAACCGGGTGACCGGTTCGCAGGGCGTATGCAGCACCGGGTCTCCCACCTGAACGATCGGCCGGACCTCTCCCACGACCAGTGCCCTTTCCACATGCGGATGTGTCGCCACAAAGTCTACGAGCGACCAGGAGATGATCAGCACTCAATGATGCTCATATAGTGAGACATATGTTCTTGAATTGTGAGATAGAGGCTATGGTCGTCCTACCGAGGCGAGACGAAGGAGTTTCGATGGACGCCGTCTACACCCATGGCCACCACGAGTCCGTGCTGCGCTCCCACCGCTGGCGCACCGCCGAGAACTCGGCCGCGTACCTGTTGCCCCACCTCAAGCCCCAGATGAAGCTGCTGGACGTGGGCGCCGGGCCCGGCACCATCACGGCCGACCTGGCCGGCCGGGTGGCGCACGTGACGGCGTCCGAGGTGAGCACGGAGACGCTGGAGCTGACCAGGGCCGGAGTGGGAGCCGTGAGCAACGTCGAGTTCGCCGTCGCCGACGTGCACGCGCTCGACTATCCCGACGCCACGTTCTGCGTCGTCCACGCCCACCAGGTGCTGCAGCACGTCGGCGATCCCGTACGGGCGCTGCGGGAGATGCGGCGGGTGACGAAGCCGGGCGGCCTGGTGGCGGCGCGTGACAGCGACTACGCCGCGTTCGCCTGGTACCCGCTGCTGCCGGAGCTCGACGAGTGGCTGGCGCTCTATCAGCGGCTGGCGCGGAGCAACGGCGGCGAGCCGGACGCCGGGCGGCGCCTGCTGTCGTGGGCCAGGGCCGCGGGCTTCGACGACGTCACCGCCACCTCGTCCACCTGGTGCTTCGCCACGCCGGAGGACCGGGCCTGGTGGGGCGGGATGTGGGCCGACCGGATCAAGCAGTCCGCCATGGCCGAGCAGGCACTCGCCACGGGCGCCGCCACGGAGGAGGACCTACGGCGCATCTCCGAGGGCTGGCTGAAGTGGGCCGCGGCCGACGACGGCTGGATCTCGATCACCCACGGCGAAATCCTCTGCCGCATCGCGCGCTAGCCCGTTCTCGCCTCGACGGACCGCCTGCCTCTTCTCCGCCGAAGGGGGTATCCGTCCTTAGGGACCTGTGCCACGACGGACCGCCTGCCTCTTCTCCCCGAAGGGGGTATCCCTCCCAAGGGACACCAGCCACAACGGACCGTCACAGGGAGCGGACCAAACCCGGGGGCGTCACTAAAGGCCGGAGGTGCGGGCCCACTGCGGGTCGCGGTAGAGGACCACGTCGGCGCCGTCCAGCAGCTCGTCAGGAGCCGACAGCATGGTGATCTCGCCCGCCGCCTGCAGCCGCAGCAGCAGGTCGCGGACCCGTGGCCCCACCGGCAGGCGGCCGGGCGGGAGTCCGAGGCCCGATCGGACCGCGTCCGCGACCTCCGACAGGTGGAACGGCCCGCCGAACTCCGCCACCACACCCCGCACCAGGCTCATGGTGATCACCTGTTCGGCCTCGGCGTGGGCCAGCTCCCAGACGATCTGCTCCCTGCGCCGGCCCGTGGCCGCGCAGGCCGTGCAGGGGCGCATCAGGCCACGCGAGATGCCGGGCGCCAGGCCGGGCAGCACCGGCTGCTCCGCCGAGCCGAGGCAGACGGTGCACTGGTTGGTCTCGGAGGCGTGCAACTCGGCGGACATGAGGTCGGGCAGGTCCGCCTCGCAGTCGCAGGAGTACGCGCCGAGAACGCCGGTCCGCGGGCTGATCGTGTGGTTCGTCATCTCGGGAGACTCTACCCGCGGGCGTCCATCAGGCCGTGCCGGCGCAGCGCCTTGCGGGCCGCCGCCACCACCCGCTCGTCCGGATGGTGGTCGATGAACACCTGTAGCACCCGTTCGGTCCAGGGATGGTCGCCGAGGGCCAGGAGGGCGATCGTGCCCGCCTGCTCGTCCTTCTCCATGCCCTGGGAGACCGACTTGATGACCTCGGCCGCCTCCCCGCCGAACTCCAGCAGCGCCGCCGCCATGTCCACGAACGCCCACGCGATCTCCTCGGGCGTCGGCGGCCGTTCCTCGCGGCCCAGCCGGGCGGCCACGACGGCGCCCATCCTCGGCGCGCCGAGCAGCCCGTCGAGCGCCTCCGTGCCCGCGTCGCCCAGCCCTGTGGCGAGCAGTTCCACGCCGACGGCCCGGCTCAGCGGGCTCACCTCGCCGAGGGCGGCCGCGATCTCGGCCGCCGCCTCGCCCTGATCCCGGCCGGCCAGCCAGCCGGCGAGCTCCTCGTCGCGCTCCGGCTCCGGGTAGGAGCGCAGGCCGTACAGCAGCGCGCCGGCGTCCCGGCCGGCCAGCGAGCCCATGACCGGGATGTCCTGCCCGGTCGCCTCGCCGATCACCAGCCCGGCCGCCCAGATGCCGAGCGGGGTCAGGGTGCGCGGCGGCGCCTGGCGTACCAGGCCCAGGTCCGTCAGGACGGCGGGCACCTCGTCGGTCAGCGGGCCGCGGCCCAGATATAGGCGTACCACCTCCATGAACAGCGTCTCGTCGGTGCTCAGCGTGCGGCGGCAGACGTCCGCCCACACCTGGAGCACCTTGTCGTCGGAGCCGTCACGCAGCGCCTCGACCGCGTCCGGCGCGAACGCCGGATGTGCGGAAGCGTCGGCGTCGCCGGTCGCCAGAGGAGTCTCGCGTACGGCCGCCACCAGCTCGTCGTCGGCCGGCAGCCGGACGGGAGGCTGGAGCGGAAGCGTGTCGTCGTCGTAGGAGCCCACGTCCTTATCCTGTCGGAACTCGCCTTACATTTGCGATAAAGTCCCCGCTGACCGTGAAAAGTCCGGAAGAAGGGAGACGTCGAGATGGTCCGTGTTGTCCGGGCGCTCCCCGCGTCCGCTGTTGTAACCTTCCGGAGGAATCGTGCTTTCTGGCACAACGCTTTTCCGCTCCACGGTCGAGGCTGACCTCGACCGGCTGCTCGACTGCGCCGTCGACGAGCCCATCAGCTGGGCCGACCCCGACCGGCTGCGCTCCTTTCTCGAGACCGGCCACTACCGCCACGACCGCATGTGGGTCGCGGAACAGGACGGCCGCATCATCGCCCGCGCCGTCTGGTGGGGGTTGCCCGACGGCGACAGCCCGCTCGCGCTCGACTGCCTCTGGGTCCACCCGTCGGTGCCCGACCGCGTGGAACTGGCCGCCGAGCTGCTGCGACACGCCCATAAGGGGTACGGCGACGCGCCCGCCTATCACGTGTTCGTCGCGAACGGCTGGCGGGACGACCCGGAGGTCACGGCCGCCATCGACTGGCGGTGGCGGGCCGGGGCCCTGGCCGGGCTGACCGACGAGCTCGAACGGCTCAGGTACGAGTGGACGCGGGGCACGCCGGTGCCGGAGGCGTCGGACCGGCTGGTGTTCCGGGCGGAGGACGACGACGAGGTGTTCGTCGAGGCGTTCAGCCGCGTGGCCGTCGGGACGCTCGACCACCACACCCGGCAGGCCCTGGCCACTACCGACCCCGAGGCGCAGGCCCGCGAGGACGTCGAGGACTACCGGAGCATGCCGGGCGACAGGGGCTGGTGGCGCCTGGCGTACACGCCGGACGGCGACCTCGTCGGCGTGGCGCTGCCGTCGGCCAACGCGGGCGGGCCCGTGGTCGGCTACCTCGGCGTGGTGCCCGAGCACCGCGGCCACGGCTACGCCGACGACCTGCTCGGCGAGATCACCCGGCTGCACGCCGAGCGGGGCGCCGAGCGGATCGTCGCCGACACCGACGCCGTGAACGTCCCGATGGCCAGGGCCTTCGAGCGGTCCGGTTACCACAACTTCGCCGTCAGACTCGTCCTGTCGGCGCCGTCTGACCCCCTGAACGCATGATCCGGCGGCGCCGCCTGATCACGTGAACACGGTGGCGAGGCGCGCCCGGACCACGAGGTCGTGCATGGCGTCCCGGACCGTTGCGGCCTCCGGCAGCGGTGAGGAGTCCCTGGCCGCCTCCAGCTCGGCGGTCAGGCGCGCCACGTCGTCACCCGCCGTGCTCACCCCCGGCGCGCGGCCGTGCTCGGCCTCCCGCTTGGCCGCCACCAGGTCGGGCAGGTACGTCGGTACGTACGCGAACAGGTGGGTCAGGTCGGCGTCCAGCTCACCGGTGCGCATCAGGTGGATGCCGGTGGCCAGCACACGGAAGGTGTAGAGCAGCGGCTTGAGCTCCCCGTTCTTCTCGAACAGCCGCCACTGCGTACGCGCGAACCCCAGATAGTGGTGGGCGTGGTGCCGCGTCAGGCAGCCGGGCGCCAGGTCCTTCAGCTCCTCGTGCAGCGGAGAGGAGGACACGACCAAGGGGGAGAGGAGCTGTTCCAGGACATAGCCGTTGCGGTTCAGCAGCAGCCCGCAGAACTTGGCCAGGTCGTGCGTGACCAGGTCCACCTCGACGCCGTCGCGCGTCCAGGTCCGGTCGAGGGTCGCCGGTCCGGTACGCAGGCCGACGACCTCCCGCAGCGGCAGCAGGTGTACGCCCCGCAGGTCCACGTCCGAGTCGGCCGAGGGGAAACCGTAGAGGTGCGCGCCGCTGATCGTGGCGAACACCAGCGGGTACGGCTGCTCTTCGGGGATCTCCGGCAGCCAGGCAGGCAGGTTCACACGCGCTCCCGGGACAGGTGGGCCCTCCGTACGGCCACGAGGTAGGTCTCGACGGACGCCCGGTCCGGCGCCGCCGGCAGGACGCCGGCCGCGTCGGCCAGGTCGCCGGTCAGCTCGGCCCGCCAGGCGGCGATCTCCGCCCACGCCACCTCGCCCCGCTTGATCGCCAACAGCCGGTCGCGGTGGTCGCCGACCTGGATCAGGGGCTCGCCGTGGCGTACCAGGTGGCGGCCGCTCAGCAGCAGCCTGATCAGGTGCATCGCCTGCTTCCACTTCGGCGCGGCCGGGTCGAGGCGGCGGAACTGGGCGTCGGCGTACCGGGTGAACGACTCGTGCGCCCGCCGCGACAGGAACGCCCCACGCAGGTCGCGCAGCCGCCCGCCCTCCGGCGTGAGCACCTCCGTGAGGGGAGACCACAGGCACTCCAGGACCGTGGGGTTCGCGTCGAGGGCGAGCCCGCAGAAGCGCTCGACCTCCCACGAGAACTGCTCGGGCAGCGGCCCGTCGCGGTGCGTCACCGGCTTGTCCAGCCGCCAGAACGCCTCCGTCGGCACCACGAACACACCGCGCCGGTCGGTGTCGGACTCGGCGGTGTCCAGACCGTAGGCCCGCGACCCCACCACGACCGAGAGGATCAGGTCTTCGCTCACGTGGCCACTTTCACGGGGTCGGGGGACAGCCCGCTCAGCAGGTCGGCTGCTCCAAGCTGGTGTACGTCGCCGAGGCCGTCCGGGTGCAGCGCGTACGCCGCGCAGCCACTGGGCAGGGGCAGGTCGCCCTGGACGAGCATGGCGAGCTCGACCCCGTCGAACGACGCGGGCCGCCCGACGGCCGGGGCGCCGGCGCCGGCGATCAGCCGGTCGGCGAACGCGGCCACGTCCTCGCCCGGCCGCCGCTCGTAGCGGACCACCTCGCCCTGGCGCTTTCGGACCAGGACCTCGGTGGCGCGCGCGGCGGCGTGCCAGCAGCCCACCTCCCACAGCGTCACCCGGTGCGTGAACGCCTGCTCCAGCGCCGCGCCCAGCAGGCTCAGCTCGTCGGCGCTACCGTCCACGCTGTGCCCGTAACCGGCGGCGCCCAGGTTGAAGTCCGCCCACCGCATCGTCCGCGTCCACAGGTCGGCCACCAGCGGCACCAGGATCTTGGCCTGCCCCGTCAGATCGAAGCGCTGCCGGACGGCCAGCGGGTCGAACAGTCCCTCCGGCTGCTCCATGAACCCGGCGAACCCGCGTACCAGATCCTCGAACGGCACGTCGTTGTAGCTGAAGACGACCGGCACGAGGTAGCGGCCGCGCAGGGCCCGCACGTTCACGTCGATGAACTCCGACGCGCCCAGCGGCTCGGGCGCCGACGTCAGGTCGCCCGAGTGGGTGACGGCCGTGCCCAGCCGCAGGTTCGTGTAGTCGCACAGCCCGACGAACGCCCAGCGCTCGTCGAAGACGGCCACGGACAGGTCGAGGTCCACCCGGGTGTCCTTCGGCTCGGCCCAGTGGAGGAAGAACCGGAGCCGCTCGCCGCCGGGGATGGGCTGGACGCTGCCGCGCGGCAGCTGTACCAGCGCCTTGACCGCTGTCCTCTCGGACGTCGGCGCGATCAGGTCGGCCAGGCCCTCATCCAGCAGCACCCGCCGCAGCGGGGGGAGCGCGGCGGTGCGGCGCAGCAGCTCGGCGGCCAGCGTCCGCTCGGCCTCCAGCACGACCTCGTCCGGCAGCTGCGGCCGGTCGTCGCGCCGGGTGTGGAAGCGCGCGGTGCCGCCGCGCGGCAGGAACAGCCGCAGCCCGCCGGGCGGCGTCCGCAACTGCCCCAGAGCGGCGAGGAGCACCCCGGGCGCGACCCGCGCCGCCACACCCGCCAGCCCGGTGGACGTCGCCACGCCCGCCAGTCCGGCAGGCGCCGGTCCGGACGCGGGTGTGTCCGCCTCTGCCCGGCCGATGGTCTCCAGCAGGTCGGGGGAGAGGCGGAGCAGCTGCGACAGCCGCCGCATCAGCTCGCCGGGCCGGTGGGCCAGCAGGTCGGCCGCGTCGGAGTGGCGGCCGTCGGCTAGGGCCGTCTCCACACGGCTCGCGAACGACGTGGCCACCAGCCGCCCGTCGCGCACCCGCACCACCCCCGGCCGCCGCGCGGCCAGCTCCAGCAGGGTCCGCCCGAACGCCGTCTCCGGGTCGAGCCGGGTGCCGCGCAGGGCGGCGAAGGCCAGCGCGGCGTTCGGGTAGCGGGCGTGGTGCTCATGGGGGTGCAGCACCTCGGCCATGCGCTTCCACTGCTCGCCGTACCGGAACAGGTCCTCGATCGCGTACGGCATGGCGTCCAGGCACGACAGCAGGGTCCGGCGGACGGCGCGCGGCAGCGACACGCGGCGCCGCGGGCGGATCCGCAGCCCGGGGTCGGCGTCCATCAGCACGTACAGCAGCCGCAGCACGTCCGTGGCCGTCTCCAGATGGTTGCGCAGCAGCTCGGGGGCGCCCTTGCGCAACGCGACGGCGAGCACGACGGCGCGCGTCTCCTTGACCGGGACGCTCTCCGGCAGCCAGTCGCCCGACTCGGGCCAGAACGCCTCCAGCAGCGCCTCCAGATCGGCGCGGTCGTGCGGCGGCATCGGAGTGCGGCGGGTCATCAGGTCCACGGCCACCTCACGGCAGGCCGCCGTGGGGTCGTCCGCGAGACGCAACAGGCCGGTGGCGGTGACAGCGGCGCGGTCGACGCTCGCGCGCTCCTCCGACGGGAGCAGGAACGGATCGTCCGGGTCGACGCGCCGGTGGCAGATGGGGCAGGCGCTGAAGTCGGCCCCGTCCCAGCACGAACGGCACACCAGATGCGCGCAGGGCGCCACGGCGTGGACGGTGCCGACGTTCCCGCACAGGACGCACGGCCGCTCCGGCTGCTGCAGCAGCAGCGAGAACACCCGCCGCACGTAGAAGTCGCCGGTGTCCCTGGGCACGCTGTCCGGAAATTTCCGGAAAAGGGGTACGTGCGAGACCGCCGCGCCCAGCTCGCCCCGCAGCCCGTGCAGCAGCCGCCGCCCGACGCGCGTCAGCTCCTTCGACGACAGCGCCGCCAGCGCCCGATACAGCTCCGCCGACACCAGGAAGCCCAGCTGTAGCAGCTCGAACTCCAGCGCCGCCACCCCGGACCGCACATCGGCCCGCGTCATGTTCAGGGACTTGGGCAGCTTGCCGACGGCTTCGGGCATGCGCGGATCGGCGGCCAGCAGCGCGGGCGCGACCACCCGCGTACGGCGCAGCAGGATCTCGGCGGGACCGTTCATGGAGGCACCTCCGATGCCCTAGAGACCGCGGAGCGACTCTTCGCATTGAGAGAGGTCGCGTGGGAGCACCGCGCGACCTCTGGAGAGGTGGAGAGCGGGCGCGCTGGACTCATTTGAAAGATGAAGAAGGAAGCACGCCCAAAGAGCCACCCCGGTGATCCACGGTACCGGCACAAATCGCCAAATGTCCGCCGAATTTCCAGTCCGGCAAGGCCCGGCATGCGCCAGAGCCGCCTCGATGGATAGGGTCTCCGAATTCGATGAGGACAGAGACCAGGAGAGAAGGGCCGACCGGTGACCATGCGGAGCTGGCTGCTACACGGGCTGCAGCCGACGTCCGGGATGCACGACGAACATCCCGGCAAGCGTCACTCCTGGTGGCAGGTCATGTGCCTCACAGGTGTCGACTACTTCTCCACCCTCGGCTACCAGCCGGGCATCGCCGCGCTGGCCGCGGGCGCGCTGTCGCCGATCGCCACGCTGATGCTGGTGGCGCTGACGCTGTTCGGCGCGCTGCCCACCTACCGCGTGGTGGCGGCCGAGAGCCCCAACGGCATGGGCTCCATCGCCATGCTCGAACGGCTGCTGCCGAGCTGGTGGGGCAAGCTGCTGGTGCTGGTGCTGCTCGGGTTCGTGGCGACGGCGTTCATCTTCACGATCACGCTGTCGGCCTCCGACGCGACCGCCCACATCCTGCAGAACCCGTTCTTCCCTGACGCGCTCGCCGGTCAGCAGGTGCCCATCACGCTGCTGCTCATCGCCGCGCTCGGCGCGATCTTCCTGCGCGGGTTCAGCGAGGCCATCGGGCTGGCCATCGCGCTCGTGGCCGTCTATCTGGCTCTGAACCTGGTCGTCGTCGGCACCGCCGTCGCCCAGGTGCTGTCCCGCCCGGAGCTGGTGGGCGACTGGCAGGACGCGCTCACCGCGGGGCACTCCAGCCCGCTCGCGATGATCGCGCTGTCCGCTTTCGCGCTGCCGAAGCTGGCGCTCGGCCTGTCCGGGTTCGAGACGGGCGTCGCGGTGATGCCGCAGATCGAGGGAGACCTGGAGCAGCGCGTCAAGGGCGCCAAGCGGCTGCTCACCACGGCCGCGTTGATCATGAGCGTGTTCCTGGTGTTCAGCGGGTTCGCCACGGCCGTGCTCATCCCGCACAAGGAGTTCGAGGAGGGCGGCCACGCGGCCGGGCGCGCCCTGGCGTACCTGGCGCACGAATACCTGGGCGACTGGTTCGGCACCCTCTACGACATCAGCACCATCGCCATCCTCTGGTTCGCGGGCGCCTCGGCGCTGACGGGCCTGCTCAACATCGTGCCGCGCTACCTGCCCCGCTACGGTATGGCGCCCGACTGGGCGCGGGCCGTACGCCCGCTGGTGCTGGTGTTCACCGCGATCTCGTTCGTCATCACGATCCTGTTCGGCGCGAACGTCGAGTCGCAGGGCGGCGCCTACGCCACCGGCGTGCTCGCGCTGATCCTGTCGGCCGCGGTCGCCGTCACCATCTCGGTCGCGCGCGCCGGGCGGCGGCGCGCGGCGGCGGCGTTCGGCCTCATCTCGCTGATCCTCACCTACACCTTCGCCGCAAACGTGATCGAACGCCCCGACGGCCTGTCGATCGCGGTGTTCTTCGTCGTGGCGATCATCGTCACCTCGATCATCTCCCGCGCCACGCGCTCCACCGAGCTGCGGGTGACGGGGGTGGCGCTCGACAAGGAGGCCAAGCGGCTCATCGACGAGCTGCCGCCGGGCGAGCTGCGCATCATCGCCAACGAGCCCGACGCCCGCGACGAGGCCGAGTACGCCGAGAAGGACAGCGAGACGCGCCAGTACCATCACCTGCCCGACGACGAGCCGATGCTGTTCCTGGAGGTCACGCTCGGCGACACGTCGGAGTTCGAGTCCGAAGTGCTCGTGCGCGGCGAGGTGCGGCACGGCTATGGGGTGCTGACCGCGACGAGCGCGGCGGTGCCCAACACGATCGCCGCGATCCTGCTGCACCTGCGCGACACGTCCGCCCGCCGTCCGCACGTGTACTTCCACTGGGCGGAGGGCAATCCGGTGCTGGCGCTGGTGAGATATCTGCTGTTCGGCGGGGGTGACGTGCCGCCGCTCACGCGTGAGGTCCTGCGCCAGGCCGAGGAGGAGCCCGGCCGCCGGCCTCAGGTGCACGTCGGCTGATCTGTTACGGCACAGCCGCACCCACCGCCACCCGCCGCACGGGGCGGGTGGCCTCCAGGAATACGGCCGCTGAACCCGCACGGGGCCGGGCGCCGTTACGCGCGTCTTCTTGGCCATGGCTGCCGTTTGCGCTTGCCATCGGGGGTGAGGCGCTGATCTGATCGGATTATGAGTGCTTATGATGCGGTCTACCAGCGGAGCATCGTGGAGCCAGAGGCGTTCTGGGGAGAGGCCGCCCGGGACATCGAGTGGGATGTGGCTCCCACGATCGTGTTCGACAAGGGGCGCTGGTTCGTCGACGGGCGCCTGAACACCTGCCACAACGCCGTCGACCGGCACGTGGCCGGCGGACGGGGCGAGCAGGCCGCGTTGATCTACGACAGCCCCGTGACCGGGGTCGTGCGGAGCTTCAGCTACGCCGAACTGCTCGACGCGGTGTCCCGGACCGCCGGGATGCTGCGTGATCTCGGCGTCGTCGCCGGGGACACCGTGGTGATCTACATGCCGATGGTGCCCGAGGCGGTGATCGGGATGCTGGCCTGCGCCCGGCTCGGCGCCGTGCACTCGGTGGTGTTCGGCGGCTTCGCCGCCAATGAGCTGGCCGTGCGCATCGACCACGCCAAGTCCAAGGTCGTGCTCTCCGCCTCCTGCGGGATCGAGCCGACCCGGATCGTGCCGTACAAGCCGCTGCTCGACGCCGCTCTTGAGCAGGCCGAGCACCGGCCGGCGCACTGCGTGATCCTCCAGCGGCCCGAGTCGCCCGCCGACCTCGCCGAAGGGCGGGATCTGGACTGGGCCGAGACCGTACGGGACGCGGCGCCCGCCGGCTGTGTGAGCGTGGCGGCCACCGATCCGCTCTACATCCTCTACACCTCCGGCACCACCGGCGTGCCCAAGGGCGTCGTCCGCGACAACGGCGGGCACGCCGTCGCGCTGCGCTGGAGCATGTCCAACGTCTATGGCGCCGCGCCGGGTGAGGTCTACTGGGCGGCCTCCGACGTGGGGTGGGTCGTCGGCCATTCCTACATCGTCTACGCGCCGCTGCTGGCCGGGTGCACGACCGTGCTGTACGAGGGCAAGCCGGTCGGGACGCCTGATCCGGGCGCGTTCTGGCGGGTCGTGGCCACACACGGGGTGCGGACGCTGTTCACCGCGCCGACCGCGCTCCGGGCCATCAAAAAAGACGACCCATCAGGAAATTTCGCGCAAAAGTGGGATTTGTCGGGTCTGCGGTATCTGTTCATGGCCGGGGAGCGGCTCGATCCCGACACCTACCACTGGGCGTCCGACCTCCTCGGGATCCCGGTCATCGACCACTGGTGGCAGACCGAGACCGGCTGGCCGATCGCGGCCAACTGCGTCGGCCTCGAGCCGCTGCCGATCAAGCCGGGCTCGCCGACCAAGGCCGTGCCCGGCTGGGACGTACGCGTCCTGGACCCGGAGGGGAAGGAGTGCCCGCCCGGGGTGGAGGGCGCGGTCGCGATCAGGCTGCCCCTGCCGCCCGGCGCGCTGCCGACGCTCTACCGCGACGACGCCCGCTTCGCGGAGTCGTACCTGTCCCGTTACCCCGGCCACTACCTGACCGGCGACGGCGGCTTCCTTGACGACGACGGCTACCTGTACGTCATGGGACGCATCGACGACGTCATCAACATCGCCGGCCACCGGCTGTCCACGGGCGCGATGGAGGAGGTCATCGCGGCCCACCCCGACGTGGCCGAGTGCGCGGTGATCGGCGTGGACGACGCGCTGAAGGGTCAGCTCCCGTTCGGCTTCGTGGTGCTCAAGGCGGGCGCCGACCGCGACCCGGCCGAGGTCGAGCGCGAGCTGGTGGCCCTGGTCCGCGAGCGCATCGGCCCGGTCGCCGCCTTCCGCCGCGCCGTCGTCGTGGCCCGCCTGCCCAAGACCCGGTCCGGGAAGATCCTGCGCGCCACCATGCGCGACATCGCGGCCGGTCGCGACTACCGCGCCCCCTCGACGATCGAGGACCCGGCGGCCCTGTCGGAGATCGCCGACGCACTCTAACCCATTCCGCCCAAACGCTCCCTCAGCGCGATGGAACGCGCCATCATGGGAATTCCTCTGCTCTTCAGAGACCGTGCTGACGGAGACCGTGATGACGGAGACCTTGAGCTACGCCGACGCTCTGAAGATCCTCGGCTGCAAGGACAGCAGGCTCGTCAAGGTGATCGACTTCGCCGCGACGGCCGCGCTGACCGGATGGGCGCTCGCCGGCGGCGCCGACCTGGCGCTGGGCCTGCGCGATCTGCAGGAGGACGCCGTCCGGTACGGCAACGACGTGGTGCGGCGGGTGCCCGAGTGGCGCGGCGGCGCCGGTCGGTTCGCCCGTACCCAGCGGCTGGCCGCCGTCCACGCCGTGGTGATCGTCTCGGCGTACTTCGAGGCGCTCGGCGGGGCCAGCCTGCCGTTCGGGCTGGACCGGCTCGACCGGGACCGCGCGGCCGGCGGCACCCGCGCGGCGGCGTTCGCCGAGCTGGTGGAGAAGCTGCTCACGCGGCCGTTGCCCATGCCGGAGCCGTACCGCCCCTACGCGGAGACCCGTGAGGCCGTCGAACGCCACTACCGGCGGATGTCGGAGGCCGTGGCCGGGTACGTGCGCGAGGTGGCGGCCTGGGACGAGCTCTCGGCCGACGAGCGCGCCCGCGTCCCCTTCATGCTCGTGGAGGGACCGTCGGCGCATGCCCTGCGGATCTATGACGAGGACTACCGCTCGCTCACGCTCGACAGCCCCGAGTTCCGGATGTGGAGCCTGGTCACCGAGACGCAGGCGTTCGCCCCCGGGTTGTCGCGCGTGGCGCGGCTGCTGGCGGAGCTGGCGCCGCCGCGCGTGGGCGACCGGCCGATGATCCACCTGGTCAGGATGGCCGCCGCCGCGCTCGACCAGTCGCTCATGGCAGTCGGCAGGGCGCCGGACGACGTCACGCTGCCGCTGCTCGGCGAGGGGTACATCAGCCCCCGGTGCAAGGTCGCGGAGATGACGCGCGAGTCCGCGCCGGCGGCGAAGAGCTGGTGGAAGGGCCGGTTGGAGCTGCCCGACGCGGAGGCGTTCCTGGTGGGGCACCTCACCTCGCCGCACGCCACCCAGGCGCCCCTGGTGGTGCTGGGCGAGCCGGGGTCGGGCAAGACCAAGCTGACCGAGGTGCTCGCCGCCCGGCTGGCCGCCTCGGAATTCCTGCCGATCAAGGTGGAGCTGCGCGACGTCGCCGCCGAGTCGTCCGTGATCTCGCAGATCGAGCAGAGCGTTTCCCCCTTACTCCGCGAGAAGGTGAAATATCGGGACTTGGTGGAGGCAGCTGAGGGGATGCTGCCCGTCGTCATGCTCGACGGGTTCGACGAGCTGCTCCAGGCCGCCGGCACCAACCGCTACGACTACCTGGAGCAGGTCCAGGAGTTCCAGGACGAGCAGTCCAGGCACGGTCGGCCCGTCGCGGTGATCGTGACCAGCCGGACCGTCGTGGCCGACCGGGTCCGCTTCCCCGAGGGCGTACTCACGATCGAGCTCCAGCCGTTCGAGAAGGAGCAGGTCCGCCAGTGGCTGGAGATCTGGGCGGAGACCAACCGCGCGGTCCTGTCCAGACGCGGCAGGACGCCGCTGCCGGCCGACGTCGCGCTGGCCCAGGGCGAGCTGGCCAGGCAGCCACTGCTCCTGCTGCTGCTGGCCATCCACGACGCCGCCGAGAACGCGTTGCAGCGCGACGAGGCGGTCCTCGGCCGCGGCCGCCTCTACGAGTCGCTGATCAGGGACTTCGCCTACCGCGAGCTCCTCAAGGACCCGGAGGTACGAGCGCTGCCGGCCGCCCGGCGGGGTGGGCTGGTAGATCAGGAGCTGGTGCGGCTTGGGACCGTGGCGCTGTCGATGTTCGTCCGCGGCCGGGCGGTCGTCTCGGAGACCGCCCTCGACCGGGACCTGCCCGCCTTGTGCGGGGCGCCGGGGGAGGAGTGGGACGGCGAGGGCGGCTGGGCGCGGCGGGCGACCGAGCGGTTCTTCTTCGTGCACGTGAACGACCCAGGCGGCACTCGGGGTCATGAGTTCCTGCACGCGACGTTCGGCGAGTTCCTGGTGGCCTGGCTGGCCGTGTACGCGCTGCGCGACCTGATCAGGCGGCACGGCCACGACGAGGAGCTGGCGGGCCAGTTGGTCGACGACGACCTGCTCTACGCGATCACGTCGTTCTCCTGCCTGGCCGAGCGGGGGCCGACGGTCGGCTTCGCCATGGAGCTCATGGGCGCGCTGCCGGCCGAGGTCCGGGCCAGGAGCGTGACGCTGCTCAGCGCGCTGCTGCGCGAGTCGCTCCACGAGCGCCCGCGCCGCTCCTTCCTCGCCTTCCGCCCGGTACGCCATCCCGTGCCGCGCCGCCTGGCTGCCTATTCGGCCAACCTCACCCTCCTGGTGGTGGCCGCGTCGGACAAACCGGTCAGCGTCGCGGAGCTGCTCGGCGACTCGGGGGACTTCGCCCGGTGGAGCTCGTACGCGCATCTTTGGAAGAGCCAGCTCGGCGGGGAGGGCTGGACCGGCCTCATCGGCGCCATGCCGGCCCGTCGCGTCATGGACGGCGGCAAGCGCGACATCCGGCTCGGCGGGAGCGGCGAGTCGTGGGAGTTCGAGGGCGCGGGCTGGTGGTTCGGCCGCCCGCAGCCCGCGGCGCGCACCAGGGCGCTGGGCCGCTACAAGTCCTACGCCCTGCTGGAACGGCCCTACCTGCTCAACGTCGACGCCGACCTGCTGACCGACTCGCTGCGCGCCGACGACGAGACGCACCCGAGCCTGATCGTCGTGCAGCGGGGCTCCGGTCAGGTGGTGAGCTGCACCCGCCTGGTCGAGGAGGTGCTGATGAACCGGCCGTCGAGCGTCGAGGCCCGCGTCGCGCTCTACGCCGACGCGATCGAGGCGGTCACCGCGTTCCACACGCTCGAGAACCGGCGGCTGCTCGACCTGGTGCTGCGGGCGCTCGCCCTGGAGGGATCGGCCATGCCCTTCCAGGACCGGGCCGGCCTGCTCAGCGGGCTGGCCGGTGACGGCGTCGACCCGGCGCTGTGGCGGCCGCTGCTGGAGTCGATGTTCTTCGAGCGGTCCGACAGCTGGGAGCTCCTCCTCCGGGCGGGCGTCCCGGAAGCGGTCATGCGCGAGGTGCGCTCGCCCTAACCGGCTGATCGGTCCAGGGGCAGCTCGACCGTGATCGTCAGGCCGCCCTCCTCGCGCGGCCGGGCGACGACCGTGCCGCCGTGGGCCTCGGTGATGACGCGCACGATCGACAGGCCAAGGCCGCTGCCCCGGTCGGAGCGCAGCCGGTCGCCGTGCAGCCGCCGGAACGGCTCGAAGATCGTCTCGATCTCGTACGACGGCACGTGCAGGCCGGTGTTGGCCACGACCAGCTCCACCTGCTCGGTGCGCCGCCGGGTCGTCACCCACACCTCGCCCTTGGGCTGGTTGTGCCGGATCGCGTTCTCCACCAGGTTCTGGACCAGCCGCTCCACCAGCACCGCCTCGCCGGTCGTCGGCGCGGCGTCCAGCAGCCGGTGGATCGTCACCTCCCGCTCGGCCGCCTCCTCCGCCGCCTGGTCCAGCACGTGCTCGGCCACGTCCGTCAGGTCGAACGGG
The DNA here is from genome assembly GCF_040680095.1 of Nonomuraea sp. NPDC052129. Lineage (NCBI taxonomy): Bacteria > Bacillati > Actinomycetota > Actinomycetes > Streptosporangiales > Streptosporangiaceae > Nonomuraea > Nonomuraea sp. NPDC052129. The sequence goes on from NZ_JBFAVX010000018.1 coordinate 61,576, forward strand.
CGCCGGTCCAGCACCGCCTGCTCGCCCTCGGTCAGCGCCAGCAGGCCGTCGATGAGCCGCTCGTGCCGGGCGTTGACCAGCAGCAGCGACTCGCCGAGCCGCTTGACGTCGTCGGTGGCGTCGGGCCGCCGCACCGCCACGTCGACCAGCGTCCGGTTGATCGTCAATGGGGTGCGCAGCTCATGGGAGGCGTTGGCGACGAAGCGCCGCTGGCCGTCGAAGGAGCGGGCGAGGCGGCCGAGCATGGTGTCGAAGATGCCGGTCAGCTCCTTCACCTCGTCGTTCGGCCCCTCGTACCCGATCCGCTCGGCCAGGTCGTGGCTCTGGGCGACCCGGCGCGCGGTCTCGGTGACCGATGTGATCGGCCGCAGCACCCACCCGGCCGCCCGCCAGCCCAGGCCGAACGCGCCACCCGTGACGGCCAGCACCGCCAGCGCGCCGATGTTGCGCACGTTGGTCAACGTGTCGCGCTGGTAGGCCGCCATGACCTGGAGGGTCCGGGCTCGCGCCACCTCGTAGTAGTCGTCGTATCTGTAGAAGCCCCTGCCGTTGCCCAGGCTGATGGAGTTGGGGGTGACGAGATCGGCGCGGTAGGAGAGGTTCGACCGTACGAGGAAGTAGACGGCCGTCAGCAGCAGGCCGCCGCCGATGAGGAACACCACCGCGCAGGCCAGGGCGAAACGCAGACGGACGCTCATGGAATGCGATACCCCGATCCCGGCACGGTCTCGATGACCTGCGGCTCGCCCAGCTTCTTGCGTAACTTCATCATCGTGGTCCGCACCGTGTTCGTGAACGGGTCGATGTGCTCGTCCCACACCTTCTCCAGCAGCTCCTCCGCCGAGACCACCGCGCCCTGCGCCCGCAGCAGCTCGGCCAGCACCCCGAATTCCTTGCGCGCCAGCGGCACATAGCGCCCCTCGCGGAACACCTGCCGGTGCGCCCAGTCCAGCCGCACCCCGGCGCGGGCCAGCATCGGCGGGTCGGCCCGCCTGGCCCGGCGGCCGAGCGCGTGCACCCGCGCCACCAACTCCTCGAACGCGAACGGCTTGGGCAGGTAGTCGTCGGCCCCCAGCGACAGCCCCGCCACCCTCGCCCGTACGTCCCCGGCGGCGGTCAGCATCAGGATCCTGACCGGCCACCCCCGCTCGACCACCGCCTGACACACCTCGTCGCCGTGCACCAGCGGCAGGTCCCGGTCCAGGATCAGCACGTCATAGTCGTGCACGCCGAGCCGCTCCAGCGCCCCGTCACCGTCGTAGGCCACATCGACGGCCAGCGCCTCCCCCCGCAGCCCCTCGGCGATCGAATCGGCGAGCATGCGCTCGTCCTCCGCGACCAGAACACGCAATGTCGCCCCCATGAAGATCGAAAGTCCCGACAGTCTGCTCCAGCCTGCATAACGCGGACATAACCACTTTTGGTGACGCTCAGGTTAGCGCCGACTCGGTGAACTGCCCTCCCTACGGCCGGGACTCGCCCGGCCTCTCACGGGGGAGAGATGTCATGGTTGCCGCTCTTGTGGCGCCCGCGCGGCCCCGCCTGGCCGATCCGGTCTTGAGGAAGACGGGTCACCGACTGTTCGGGGTGGTCCTGGTGCTGGCTGCGGCGCTGCGCGTGCTGGTCATGCTCGGGTACGACACCGCGCAGGTCTACTGGTACGACTCGTTCACCTACCTGAACACGGCCGTGCACATGAAGCCGCAGGGCGCCTTCCATCCGGCGGGCTACTCGTGGTTCCTGTGGCTGCTGCGCCCCTTCCACAGTGTCGAGCTGGTCGTCGGCGTACAGCACGCGATGGGCCTGGGCGTCGGCGTGCTCATCTACATGCTGCTGCGCCGCTGGTCGCTGCCAGGCTGGGGGGCCGCGCTGGCCGCGGTGCCGGTGCTGTTCGACCCGGCGTTCCTGCGGCTGGAGCACGCCGTGCTCTCGGACCTGCAGGTGATCTTCCTCGTCATGTCCGCGCTCACGGTGCTGATGTGGCGCCAGGAGGTGTCGTGGCGGGCCGCCGCGCTGGCGGGGGCGCTGCTCGCGCTGGCCGGACTGACCCGGACCGCCGCGGTGCCGCTGCTCGCTCTGGCCGCGCTCTATCTCCTGCTGCGCCGCACCCCGTGGCGGAAGGTCGTCGTTCTGGTGGTCGCCGGGGCGCTGCCGCTGCTCGCCTACGCGGGCTGGTACGCCCAGTATCACGGCCGGTTCGCGCTGAGCGGCTCCGACGGCGTCGCCCTCTGGGCCCGCACGATGACGTTCGCCGACTGCTCGATCATCAAGCCGCCCGCGGCGGAGGCCAGGCTCTGCCCGAACGGCACCGTCGTCGACGCCGCCTCCGAGTACGTCTGGGCGCCCGGCGCCGCGCTCAACCGGCTGCCCGGCGACCGGTTCGCCTACAACGACCTGGCCAGGTCGTTCGCCCTTAAGGCCATCGCGGCGCAGCCGCTCGACTATCTGCGCGAGATCGTCAAGGACACCTCGCTGGCCTTCACCTGGGAGCCGGTGGCTCATCCCAAGCGGGTGGGCGCCATGTCGAACTTCCCGCACGGCTCGTGGGGGCTGCCGGAGGAGCACGCCCTCATCGGGCAGGTGCGCAAGGAGTATGACCCGGCCATCCGTGGCATGAGCTCGGTCGAGCCGTTCGGGTCCATCCTCGCCGCCTATCCGTACCCGTGGTTCCTGCACGGCACGCTGTTCGGCGTGATCCTCCTGGCGGGGGCGGCCGGGGCGATAGGCCGCCGCCGTCCGGCCCTGCTGCCGTGGGCGTTCGCGATGTTCCTGCTCGTCGCGCCGGTGGCGGCACTGGACTTCGATCACCGCTACGTGCTGCCCGCCATTCCGATCGCCTGCGTGGCCGCCGGGCTGGCCGTACACGGGCTGCCGCGGCGGCGGAATCGCGCGGTGGGGAGTGAGCGGATTACCGTACCGGTGTGATCCGGATTCTGATCGCGGAGGACATGCACATCCTTCGCGAAGCGCTGGTCGAGTTGCTGTCGCTCGAGGACGACATCACGGTGGTGGCGGGGGTCGCCTCGGGTCTGGAGATCGTCTCCGCCGCGCTGGAGCACCGGCCCGACGTGGCCGTGATCGACATCGATCTGCCGGGGCTGGACGGCATCTCGGCGGCTGCCGAACTGCGCGGCCGGCTGCCCGGCTGCCGGGTCCTGATCTTGACCGCGCTGGCCAAGCCGGGCGTCCTGCGCCGGGCGCTCGGTGCGCAGGTCGCCGGATTCGTCCAGAAAGACATCCGCCCGGCCGAGCTGGCCGCGGCGATCAGGACCGTCGCCGCCGGGGGACGGGTGGTGGACCCGGCACTGGCCCTGGTGGCGCTGGAGGCGCCGGAGAGCCCGCTCAGCCAGCGGGAGACCGAGGTGCTGCGTCTGTCGGCCAGCGGGGCCCAGCCCGCCGAGATCGCCGAGCGGCTCTTCCTGACCTACGGCACGATCCGCAACTACCTCACCTCAGCCGTCACCAAGCTGGGTGCTCGCAACCGAGTGGACGCCATTCGGATCGCCACCGAGTCCGGCTGGATCTGAACCGACTCCGGCTGGGCCTGAGTTGAGTCCGGCTGGATCTGACCCGAGTCCGGCTGGGCCTGAGCTGGGTCCGGCTGGGCCTGAGTCGAACTCGGCGACCACCTCGAACCTGTCGCCGGGCAGGCGCACCGCCGTCAACCGCCCGCCAGTGCGCTGCGCCAGGCTGCCGAGCCCGGAGCCGTGATGCCCCGGCTCCGACGGCGTGGACGGTTCGGTTCGCGTGACGGGCCGGGCGCCGTCGTTGACGACACGCAACCGTACGAGTCCGTCGGCGCCGGAGATGGTCAGCTCACACGTCCGGGCCCGGCTGTGCCGCAGGACGTTGGTGACGGTCTCGCGGAGCGCGGTGGCCACCGCCGTGTCGACCTCGGCCGGCAGCGGGCCCGTCGTGACCCGTGCCCTCGCCTCGATCCCGGCGGCCGTCAGCACCTCGCGCGCCGCGTCCAGCTCGGCCGCCAGCCGCAGCTCGACCCGGTCGCCGGCGATGGACCCCAGCTCCACCTGCGCCTGTTCGACCAGCGACACGAGCGAGGCGAGCTCGGTCCTGGCCCGTCCGGGGTCCGTGTCCAGCAGCCGCTCGGCCAGCTCGCCCTTCAGGGCGACCGCCGACAGGCTGAAACCGAGGACGTCGTGCAGGTCGCGCGCGACCCGGGTCCGTTCCCGCCGTACCGCGGCCTCGGCGAGCTCATGCCGGGCCCGGTCCAGCACGGTGATCAGCCCGGTGAGGCGCCCCAGGCTGTACGCCAGCCACGCGAGCATGACGTGACCACCGAAGTTGGCCAGCGCGTTCAGGATGCCGATGCCGGCGGTGATGCTGTCGTACAGGAGCCAGGCCAGATGCCCGGCCAGGACGGCACCGGCGATCGCCCACGATCGAGGCGGTCGTACGGTGAGCAGCACCTTGCCGGTGAAGAAGCTCAGCACGCGGTCCCAGGAGCCGGGGACGACCGCGAGGGGCAGCAGGAACAGCAGGCCCTGCACGACGAACGTGACCCGGGTCTGCGGCAGCACCTGCAGGACCACGATCACGATGAGCCCGAGCAGCGCCCAGGCGACCGTCGGCGGGGCGGCGTGCTCCCAGTAGTAGAGGTTGATCAGCACCAGCACGCACTGGATGAACAGCACCGCGAGCAGGACGAACCGCGCCAGCCGGGGTGACTCGATCCGCGCCGCGGGCTCGGCGATCGGCTCGGCGCGGTAGGCCCCGGCCGTCGCCCGCACCTCCGCCAAGGTACGCCGGGCGAGCGCCACGCCCTCACGGATGTCCTGCCGGGCGTCCACCGGCTCTTCCCCGGCCGCATCGCCCACCCGGAACGCGGCCGCTTCCCCTATCCGGAACGCGGCCGCCTTCCGCATGCGGAAGGCGATCGCCCCCAGTTTCCCGCCCAGGACGTTCCGCAATTCGCCGTCCAGCCTCAGGCGCTCCCTGACCAGGGCCAGCCGAGCCAGCTCTCCTTGGGTGTCGTGCAGCCGCCGTGCCGTCCCGACGAGCGCGGCGAGGCTGAACACGATGAGGGCGTCGTCCGCCGTGACGATCACGAACCAGATCGAGTCGTAGACCCCGTACCCGAGCAGCGCGGCCGTCGTGCCGGTGGCGGCCAGGACAAGGGTGAACAGCGGCCAGGCCGGCCGCGCCGGGAGCACGCAGAGCACTCCGGCGGCCACCGTCCACGGCATCCAGTCCCACGCCGAGCCGATCACGAGGAAGGGCAGCAGGTAGAGCAGCATCACTGCCGCCAGCAGTCCGTACCGACCGGCCGGGCGCCGGTGCCGCACAAGGAGCGCGATCAGTGGCGGATACGACGCCATCGTGAGCAGCAACGCGAGCGGGGCGGCGTCGCGCGACACGCCGCTGATCGTGCGGATGTAGACCAGGATGCCGAACGAGGCCCACAGCATGCCCTGGGCGACCCGCAGCGGGAGGTCGTCAGCGGTCCGTGCCAACCCGATCTCCCGATGAACTATGCAAAATGCATAACCGCCTGATTACAGGGACACTATCGGCGCCTTCTCGGTCGCTGTCACCCTTTGGGGAGATCACCTGAGCGGACATCCGTTCACCATGACCTGCGTCATGGCCGTACAAGGGCAGGGAGCCTGATGGAGCCCACCAAAGTCTTGCCGATCATCGCGATCGCCTCGCTGGTCACGGTCGAGTTCGGCGGGCACGCGCTGCTGCGCTTCATCACCACCGATCGCGACAAGCTGGGCGAGTTACGCGAGCGGTTCTTCCGCGCCGGCCACGCGCACGCCGGAGTGCTGCTGGTGCTCGCGCTGGTGTACCTGCTGTACCTGCCCCGCGCCGGTTTCTCCGATGGGCTGGAGTGGCTGACCGGCGGTGTCCTGCTGGCCGGGGTGCTGGCGCAATCGGGTGGGTTCTTCCTGCATCTGGCCGTTGGCGAGCAGGGTGCCCGCTCGTCCGGCACGATGGTCACCCGAGCCGGGGGCCTGCTCCTCGCCGCCGCGCTGATCGCCCTGGCCGTAGGCCTCGCCGGCGGGGCGTAGCACAAGTTGATGACCTGATGGGAGACATGATGATCTTAGTGACCGGCGCCACCGGCAATGTCGGATCGGCACTGGTGGCCGCTCTGGCTCAGGCCGGGCAGGGGGTGCGCGCGCTCGTACGCGATCCGCGGGCCGCCACGCTGCCGCCCGGCGTCCAGCCCGTCACCGGCGACCTGAACGAGCCCGGCAGCCTGGCCGATGCCCTGACCGGCGTGCGAGGGGTGTTCCTGCTGCCGGGATATGCGGACATGCCCGGACTGCTGGCCCAGATACGGCGGGCGGGGGTGGAACGGGTCGTGCTGCTGTCGGGCGGCTCGGCCGGGCAGGCGGACATGAGCAACGCGGTCTCCCGCTACATGGCGCTGTCCGAGCAGGCCACGCGGGCGGCGGGTGTGCCCTGGACCTTCCTGCGGCCCAGGGCGTTCATGTCCAACGCGCTGCGCTGGCTGCCGCAGCTTCAGGCCGGCGACGTGGTGCGCGTACCGTTCGCCGGGGTGGCGGCCGCGACCATCGACCCCGCCGACATCGCGGCGGTCGCGGCCCTGGCGCTGACGAGCGACGGGCACGAGGGCCGGATCTACGAGCTGACCGGCCCGGACTCGCTGCTGCCCGCCGACCAGGTCGCCGTGCTGGCCAAGGTGCTGGACAGGGACCTGCGCTGCGAGGGCCAGCCGGACGAGGAGGCGCGGGCGCAGATGGAGGCGACCATGCCGGTCGAGTACGTCGACGCCTTCTTCAGCTTCTACGTCGACGGCACACTCGACGAGTCCCAGGTCCTGCCGACCGTTCAGGAGGTGACGGGACACCCGCCCCGCACCTTCGAACAGTGGGCGCGGGCACACGCCGACGCCTTCCGGTAGATGGCGGCGGACAAGCATGACGCGGAGCCGTCGGCGGCTCTCATGTCGGCGATCGTGACGGAGCATTTCGTCCTGCAATCGGCGGCCGGCACGACCGTCAGTGAGGCGCTCGGGCGTTCGTCGCTGTACCTGTCGGCGCTGTCCAGCAGCCTGATCGCGCTGGGGTTCGCCGCGCAGACGCCAGGACTGCTGCTGCCGTTCGCCGCCGCCGCGTTGCCGACGGTCTTCGTGCTGGGCGTGTTCACCACGGCCCGGCTCGTCGACACCGGGGTGCAGAACGTGCTGTACCTGAGCAGCATCGCCCGCATCCGCGGCTACTACCGCGAACTCGACCGCGAGGCGGCGCGCTACTTCGCCAGGTGGGACGCGGATGGCGGGGAGACCGCCGACGCGCTCGGGTCGATGGCTGTCAAATCGGGCCCGATGGCCGGTCTCTTCACCGCCGCCAGCATGATCGCTATCATCAACGGCGTCCTGGCCGGCGTCTGTCTCGCCCTGCTGACCTACTACCTCGTGACGGACCACCACCTGGCGGCGGCCCTGGCCGTCGGGCTGGTCACCGCCGCCGCCGGCCTGACCGTGTTCTTCCGCTACCAGCACCACCGCTACCGGAACATCCAGCGCTGAGCCGCCCCGCACAAAGAGCCCTGGTCCGGGGGCTGTCGATCATGGAATCGATCGGTGAGCGCGACCGCCGGTTTCCTCGTCTGTCCTCGGCGAGGCTGCCGCTCTGACGAAATGTTACGTAGTATCCGGACATCACGAGCGTTGGGGGCGCCAGGGTGCCGGGACAGAGCGTGGGTGTGGTCGTCGATCCGGGAGTACCCCCGGAGGTCGCCGGAATGCTGCGTGCGAACGCCCCGCTCCTGTCCAGGATCCGAGCAGGCTGGGTGCCTCCTGCCGTGCAGCCGGTCGAGCGGCGCTGGCCGTCGAGCCTGGCGCTGCTGGCCGCAACGCCCCTGGTCGTCGCGCTGATGTCCGCGCTGCTGGCCTCCCCGGTGAAGCCGATCGGCTTCGTGCTGCTGGGCGGCTTCGTCTTCGTCGTGCTCGTCAAGATCGCCTCCATCAACGAGGTGCCGTTACACGACCGCCCCTACGAGCGTGGCGTCTACGAGCGTGGCGTCTACGAGCGGGCCCGCTGGTACGACGGGCGCTACCTGCTGGCCGACGACTTCGACGCGGAGGCCAAGGCGGTGCTGGCCAGAGCGCAACGGGCGATCGGCGCCGTGCTGCGTTCCCACGTCAACGCCGAAGGACTGCTGGACGACGCGCGCAACGCCGTGATGCTGCCGGAGCAGGAGTGGGAGATCGCCCGGCTGCTGGCCAAGCTCTCAGCCCTGCGCGGTGAGCACAAGGAGCTGCTGGCCCGCGGCATCGCGCCGGAGGTCGCGGCGGTGATCGAGCCGCTGGACCGCGCCCTGGTCACCAGCGAGGCCGCGGTCGTGGCGCGGGTCGAAGCGCTGGAACGTTACGCCGGGCACGTCGCCGAGGCCGAGCGCGCCTACCACGCCCGCGGCCAGATCGAGGAACTGCAGGCCCGGCTGCCGCGCTACGAGGAGCTCCTGGCCGAGTCGGGCGCCGACGCGCTGGCCGTACCCGAGATCGAGAAGCTCGCCGAGGACGCCGACGACCTGGAGCGGCTGCTGCGCAGGAGCGTGAGCTCGGCGCACGAGGCGTTCCGCCACCTGGAAGGCTGACGCCGGAACAGGCCGTGAGCAGGTGGTTGCGTCTTGTCGCATGACACGTTCCAGCACCTCTCCGGGTGACAATCCCATAAAATCCGTTTTCGTGGCGGATGTGGTGGTCGATCCAGATGTCCCGGAGGATGACGCCCAGCTGATCACGGAGAGCGAGCATCTCCTGATCCGCATGCGGCGCGGCTGGGCGCCCGACCCCCTGCCGTCCAGGGCATCCGGTAAGGCCGGGCGCGTGGCCCTCGCGGCGATCACGTTGATGGTGATGTCCCTTCTACTGTCCGGGACGCACACCTACCGGGCGGGCGGCCTGCTGCTGCTCAGCCTCATCGCCATCCCCGTCCTGCTCGTGATCTTCATCCGCAAGGACCTCGACGAGGACGAGGAGACGGCCGTCGACCGGGAGACCTACGAGCAGCTGCGCTGGTACGAGGGCCGCTACGTGCTCGCCGCCGACCTCGACGAGTCCTCCCGCAGGCTGCTCGCCCGGGCCAGGCGGGCCGTGGCCACGGTGACGCACTCGGCGGTCAACGTCGAAGGACTGCTGGACGACGTGCGCAACGCCGTGATGCTGCCCGCCCAGGAGTGGGAGATCGCCCGGCTGCTGGCCAAGCTGTCGGCGCTGCGGACCAAGCACCGGGAGACCATGTCGGAGGTGAACTCGCCGGAGGTCGCCGCCGTGGCCGAACCGCTCGCCCGGGCACTCGACAGCAGCGAGGAGGCCGTCGTGGCCCGGGTGGAGGCCTTGGAACGCTACGCCGCCAACGTGGCCGACGCCGAGCGCGCCTACCGGGCCCACCATCAGATCGAGGAGCTGCGGGGCCGGATCCACCAGTATGAGGAGCTGGTCTCGGAGTCGGGCGCGGACGGCTTCGCCGTACCGGAGATCACCCGGCTCGCGGAGGACGCCGACCAGCTGGAGCGGGCGCTGCGGCGGAGCGTGCGCTCCGCCCACGAGGCCTTCCGCTACCTGGACCCCTGACAGCTGTCCGGGACTATCGGACGTGCGCGGCCTCCAGCAGCACGTCGCACAGAGCCTCGGCCGCGTCGATCCGGCCCAGCTTGCGTGCCGCCTCGGCCATCGTCGCGCGCAGGCCCGGATCGGCCAGCAGCGGCATCAGCTCGGCCAGCAGCTGCTCGCCCGTCGGATGCGGCTCCAGCAACGCGCGGCCCGCGCCCGCGGAGGTCAGGTAGCCGGCGTTCTTGCGCTGCTCGTCGCCGCCGGTCGGGATCAGCGGGATCAGCACCGACGGCTTGCCGATGGCGGTCAGCTCCGACACCGTCCCGGCGCCGCTGCGCGCGATCACCACGTCGGCCGCGGCGAACAGATCGGGCAGCTCCGCGCCCACGTACGGCACCGGGTGGTAGCGGTCGGCCAGGTCCGGCGGCAACGCGGTGGCGCGCATCTGGTCGATCCACGCGGGCCCGCACTGGTGCACGATCTGGGCGTGCGGCAGCAGCCGCGGCAGGATCTCCGCGATCAGCGTGTTGATCTGCTTGCTGCCCGTCGCGCCGCCTGTCACGTAGATCAGCGGCACCTCGAACGTCAGCCCGAACAGGTCGTACGCCGCGGCCCGGTTGCCCTGCAGCAGCTCCGGCCTGATCGGATTGCCGGTGACCACGGCCTTCGCGCGCGCCGACGGGGGCAGGTATTCCAGCGACGACTCGTGGGACAGCGCGATCCGCGTCGCCAGCCTGGCCAGGATCCGGTTGGCCAGCCCCACCACCGTGGTCTGCTCGTGCATCACCAGCGGGCGGCGGATCAGCTTGGCCGCCACACCGATCGGCACCGCCACGTAACCCCCGGTCGACAGCACCACGTCGGGCAGGTAGCGGGCGGCGTGCCCGACCGCCTGGAACACGCCCACCGGGATGCGGAACACGTCGGCGATGTTGGTGCCGAGCTCCTTGAGGTTGGGCCGGCGCCGCAGCTTTCCGGTGGTGATGGCCTTGAACGGGATGCCGTGCTCGGTGGTGATCCTGGCTTCCAGGCCGTTGGCCGTGCCCACCCAGAGCACATCGTGCGGCACCTGACGTCGCTGAACGGCCGACAGGGTCGTCAGGGCCGGATAGGTGTGACCGCCGGTGCCGCCGCCGGTGATCAACAGTCGCAGGGTTCGTGACATGCGATCAGACTAGGGCCCCGGCGGGAAAGGTCGTCGCGCCGCACGGTCACTTAGGGCTCGGCTTCGCCGTACAGGCGGTTGACCGGTAGCGTTTCCTCATGCGACTCGGCGTGCTGGACATCGGCTCGAACACCGTCCACCTACTCGTCGTGGATGCCCACCGCGGCGCGCGGCCACTGCCCGCCTACTCGCACAAGGAGGAGCTGCGCCTGACCGAGCACCTCGACGAGCGCAACGAGCTGTCCGCCGAGGGCATTGAGCGGCTCGGCGAGTTCGTCGAGGAGGCGCTGAGCATCGCCGAGGACAAAGGCGTGGAAAACTTCCTGGCCTTCGCCACCTCGGCCGTGCGCGAGGCCGCCAACGGCGAGCACGTGCTCGCCCAGATCAACGACCGCTGCGGCGTGCACATCGAGGTCCTGTCCGGCAGCGACGAGGCCAGGCTGACGTTCCTGGCGGTGCGGCGCTGGTTCGGCTGGTCGTCGGGGCGCCTGCTCGCCTTCGACATCGGGGGCGGCTCGCTGGAGATCGCCGCCGGGGTCGACGAGGAGCCCGACGTCGCCGTCTCGCTGCCGCTCGGCGCGGGGCGGCTCACCCGCGGCTGGTTCGCCTCCGACCCGCCGTCCGCCGACGAGGTCCGCAACCTGCGCCGGCACGTACGCGCCCAGATCGCCCGCACGGTCGGCGACATCGTCCGATACGGCGAGCCCAACCGCGCCGTGGCCACCTCCAAGACCTTCAAACAGCTGGCCAGGATCGCCGGGGCCGCGCCCACCAACGACGGCCTCTATGTCTCCCGGTCGCTGTCGCGGCAGGACATGGCCGAGTGGGCCGTCAAGCTGACCACCATGAGCTCCGCCGAGCGGGCCGCGCTGTCGGGCGTGTCCGACGGGCGGGCCGCGCAGCTGGCCGCGGGGGCCATCGTGGCCCACGCGACCATGGACCTCTTCGAGGTCGACCGGCTGGAGGTCTGTCCCTGGGCGCTGCGCGAGGGGGTCATCCTGCGTCGCCTCGACATGCTGCCCAGTCGGCCGGATGTGACGTCGAGGTAACCGCGATCTACCCGAATCTCGCGCATAACTGCCGGTTCTCGGGGCATCTCCGGCTGATGTTGGCAGTGCTCAGCACGATCGCCTCGCTGGTGATCGTCCTCATCCTGGCGTTCCTGGCCGTCTTCCTCATCTCCGTGGCCGTCCTGCTCGCGCTCGCGCTGATGGCGGGATCGACGGCCCACAAGCCCGAGGCACGGCCGGTCATGGGAGGGCTCGAGGCACGGTTGCGGGGGACGACGATTGGGAGAACGACGATTGGGAGAACACGATTGGGCAGAAGGGGTGAGCAGGTACGACCGTCCGCCTGAGGGTGAGGGCCGTGCTTCGGAAGCCCGTTCAGTTGGCGATGAAGTGCGGCCCCGCCGCGCCCGGCGCGAAGCGCAGGCGCTTCTCCAGGCACACCACCGACCCGTCCTCGTGCCGGTTGGTGAAGCGGATGTCGTCGGCCAGTGCCCGCATGATCTGGATCCCGCGGCCGGACTCGGCGTTGGGCGCCGCCTCGCCGTTGTTGGGTGGCGGGTCGAAGCCGCCGCCCATGTCGATCACTCTGATGACGCAGAGCTTGTCGTAGACCCCCGCGCTCACCACGAACTCGTCGCTGGGGCCCGCGTGCCTGACGACATTGGAACACGCCTCGGTGAGCATGAGCTCGATGTCGTCGCGGATCTGCGGCTCCACCCCCAATGACCTCAGTGTGCCGTCGAACATCTGCCTGATCAGGGGGACGCTGGCCGCATCCCTGGGCAGCCGGAGCGCTATCGTGGCCTCCACCGCACCTCCTCCGTAGTCCCTTGGACGCGTCAGTGGCCACTCCTCTGCCCATTCAGACCCGCCCCAATCGTCCCTACGGTTCCATGAGGCGGAGCGCCACCTCCATCGCGGCCTCGCTGATCTCCTCTTCGGTCAGCTTCTCGTCCTGCGTCATCCACTTGCCGGCGTGCAGCGTGAACAGCGCCATCGAGCGGCTGATGCGCACGGCCAGCGGGTCGCCGGGATCGGTGATCTCGGAGGTCAGCTCCAGCATCACCTCGCGCATCCGAAGGATCTTCGGGTGATCGCGCAGCGCCGTCTGGTTGCGCTCCATGAAGCGGGCGACCTCGAGGTAGCGCTCGTTCGTCAGCTTGTCGGCGTAGCGCAGGAGCAGCTCGCGGCGCGTCTCCGGCGTGTTCGACCGGCTCCTGAACCAGGCCAGGAGCTCCTCCATGTCCGCCACCCGCAGGTCGGCCAGGCTGGCGACGATGTCTTCCTTGGTCTTGAAGTGGTAGTAGAGCGCCGCCTTCGTCACGCCGAGCTCCTCCGCGATCTCTCGCAGCGAGGTCGCTTCGTAACCCTGCTCGATGAAGAGCTTGAGCGCGATCTCTTGGATTCGGCTCCGCGTGTCTTCCCGCAATGTGCACCTATTTCGACTTGTATCGACTTGACCGTCGGCAAGTAAGGTTTCTAGCTTATTCTATGCTTGCCGGTCGGCAGGTAAGCAAGGACGTCCAGTGGGGGTGTGTATGGCGGAAACGGTCGCACGACGGCGTGAAGTCATGGTGGTCCTGCCCGGGCTGATGCTCGCGATGCTCCTCGCCATGCTCGACAACATGATCATGGGTACGGCGATGCCGCGCATCGTCGGCGAACTCGGGGGACTGACCCATCTGTCATGGGTCGTCACAGCCTACGTTCTCGGTACGACGGTCTCCACTCCCATCTGGGGAAAGATCGGCGACCTGTACGGCCGTAAGACCATCTTCATGATCTCGATCGTGATCTTCATGATCGGCTCCATGCTCTGCGGGATGGCGGGCTCCTCCCTGCTCGGCGGTCCCGACGGCGGAATGGCCGAGCTGATCGGGTTCCGCGCGCTGCAGGGTCTGGGCGCCGGCGGCCTGGTGGTCAACGTGATGGCCATCATCGGCGACCTGGTGCCGCCCCGCGAGCGCGGCCAGTACCAGGGCATCATGGCGGGCGTCATGTCGCTGGCCATGATCGCCGGCCCGCTGGTGGGCGGCTTCATCACCGACAACCTTGACTGGCGCTGGGCCTTCTACGTGAACCTGCCGGTCGGCGCCATCGCCCTGGTCGTGCTGGCGCTGAGGTTGAAGCTCCCCAAACTGCACAACCGGGTGCGAATCGACTGGCTGGGCGCGATCCTGCTGTCCGTCAGCATCACCGCGATGGTTCTCATCACCACCTGGGGCGGCAACCAGTACGGCTGGGGCTCCTGGCAGATCCTCACTCTGGTCGCGGTCGCCGTGATCACGCTGGCGGTGTTCATCTTCGCCGAGGGCAGGGCGGCCGAGCCGATCATGCCGCTCCAGCTGTTCCGCAATCGCAACTTCGCCCTGATCTCGGGCATCGGCTTCCTGCTCGGCTTCGCCATGTTCGGCGCCATCAACTTCCTGCCGCTGTTCCAGCAGACGGTTCAGGGCGCCTCGGCCACCAACTCGGGCCTGCTGCTGCTGCCGATGATGGCCTCGGCCATGGTGGTGTCGTTGTTCGTCGGCCGGGCCATCACCGCCACGGGCAAGTACAAGATCTACCCGGTGCTCGGCGGCGTCGGCATGGCCGTGGCCATGTGGCTGCTGTCGACCATGGACGTCGCCACGCCCAGCTGGCGCACGGGCGTCTACATCGCCGTCCTCGGCCTCGGCATGGGCTTCCTCATGCAGACCACGATGCTCATCGCGCAGAACAGCGTCGAGCAGAAGGACCTCGGCGTCTCCAGCAGCGCCGCCACGTTCTTCCGCTCGATCGGCGGCTCGTTCGGTGTCTCGATGTTCGGCGCCATCTTCAACAACCACCTCCTGTCCGAGCTGACCGGCCGGTTCGGCCCGCAGGCGGCGGACAAGATCGCCAAGGGCGGCGGCCGGTTGGACCCGGCGGCGCTCGGCCAGATGCCGCCGCAGATGCGCACCGGCCTGCTGGAGTCACTCGCCGCGTCGATCTCCGGCGTCTTCTGGTGGGCCATCCTGTTCGCCGTGGCCGTGCCGGTGCTGGCGGTCTTCATCAAGGAGATCCCCCTGCGCGGCGGCCCGTCGGCCGACGCCGCCCAGCAGGAGGTGGTCAGCCCGGCGGCAGGCTGAACAGCTTGTCGAGCCCGGTCATCCGCATCAGGTTACGCAGATAGGGCGTCAACGCCACCACGCGCAACTCGGCGTCGGCGCCCTCGACCTGCCGCTGGAGGCGTACGAGAGCGGCCAGACCGGAGGAGTCGATGAAGGCCAGCTCCGACAGATCGAGGTCGAGCCGGCGATAACCGGCGTCGAACGTCAGCCCCGACAGGTCGGCGGCGGTGTCGAAGTCGAGGTCGCCGCTGAGCGCCAGCCGGATCGTCATTCCGTCCAGCGTGGCGACATCGATGCGCAACGGCGTCTTGTCGAGCACCGTCTCAGCTTATCCACAGCGCGGATAATGGGAGGCGTGGGGCGCCCGGGTTCGGGAAAATCGCCGCTATGAAGCCCTCTGGTGCCCATCGGTTCAGCCGCCCACGGGCGGCGGACGCCCCCGCCATCCACGAGCTCGTCGCGGCCTGCGACCTGGCCGTCATCGGTGTTCCCGACGCCACGCCGGCCGACATCGCCGACGAGCTGGCGGAGCCGGACTTCAACCTCGACACCGACGGCTGGCTCGTCCACGACGCCGACGGCACGCTGGTCGGCTGGGCCTGGGCGGGCGCCAAGGGCGACAGCGACATGCTCGACATCGAGGTCCTCGTGCGCCCCGGCGTCGAAGGGCTCACCGACGAGCTCTGGCGCCTCGTCCTCGACCGCGCCGGGGAGCTGGCGCTGGAGCGGGGCCACGACGCCGCCACGGTCGACATCGGCATCTACCGGGCCGACACCGTCAAGCAGGCGCTGGCCAAGGAGCGCGGTTTCGAGCCCGGCACCAGCTTCCACCGCATGCGCGTCGACCACGAGGGCCCGGTCGAGCCGCCCACCCCGATCCCCGGGCTGACCCTCCACAGCGGGGAGACCGACGCCGTCCGCCGGGAGGCGCACCAGATCTACCAGGAGGCGTTCGCCGACCACTTCGGCTTCGTCAAGAACGACTACGACCATTGGCTCGAACGCAGGCAGGCGCAGAGCATCACCGACTGGTCCCAGCTCGCCGTCGCCAGGATCGACGGGCGGCCGGCGGCGGTGCTGATCGGCAACAACCAGTTCGTGCCGGACGAGGACTGCGGCTACGTCGCCACGCTGGCCGTCCTGCCCGAGCACCGGGGGAAGGGGCTGGGCCGCTTCCTGCTGCGGCACGCCTTCGCCGCCGACGCGGCGCGCGGGCGGCGGGGGACGCTGCTGCACGTCGACTCCAACAACACCTCGCCCGCGCTCGACCTCTACCTGTCGGCGGGCATGCGGCCGGTCCTGGTGATCGACGTCTGGCGCCGCCTGATCCGCCCCACCCGAGCCTCCTGGTCCGCCCCGCCCGGCCCGCTCCGTCCGGTCCATCCGCCTGGTCTGTCCGAGCCACCCGGCCCGTCTGACGGTTGAGTCTCACGGGTGGTGGTCCTTCCGGTCTAGCGTACGAACGTACTAGTTCGTACATTTGATGGGACTGGAGGAGAGTGAGAGCGGATGAGCTCCTATCTGATCGGCCTGATCGGCGCCGGGATCGGCCCGTCGTTCAGCCCCGCGCTGCACGAGCGCGAAGCCGACGCGCACGGCGTGCGCTATGTCTACCGGCTGCTCGACATCGGCGAGCTGGGACTGGGGGCCGACGCCGTGGGTGAGCTGGTCCGTACGGCGCGGCGGCTCGGGTACGACGGCCTCAACATCACCCACCCGTGCAAGCAGACCGTGATCCCCTTCCTGGACGAGCTGTCTCCGGACGCGGCGATGCTCGGCGCGGTCAACACCGTCGTGTTCGAGGGGCGGCGGGCCGTGGGGCACAACACCGACTGGGCCGGGTTCGCGGAGTCGTTCGCCCGGGGGCTGCCCGACGCGCCGACCCGGCGGGTGGTGCAGCTGGGCGCGGGCGGGGCGGGGGCGGCGGTGGCGCACGCCCTGCTGACCCTCGGCGCCGATCAGGTCGTACTGGTGGACGCCGCCGAAAGCCGGGCGGCCTCGCTCGCCGCCGACCTGGCCGGCCGGTTCGGGCCGGACCGGATCCGCACCGCGGCCCAGGCCGAGCTGGGCGGGCTGCTCACGATGGCGGACGGGCTGGTGCACGCGACCCCCACCGGGATGGCGCAGCACCCCGGGCTGCCGCTCCCCGCTGAGCTGCTGCGACCGGAGCTGTGGGTGGCCGACATCGTCTACCGGCCCCTGGAGACCGAACTGCTGCGCAGGGCCAGGGCGCTCGGCTGCCGGACCATGCACGGCGGCGGCATGGTGGTCTTCCAGGCCGCGCACGCCTTCCGCCTGTTCACGGGCCGCGAGCCCGACGCCGAACGGATGCTCACACACCTCACCGACCTGATCGACGCCTGACCGGGAGGTCCCCTCATGCGCAAGTCCATCGCCACCGTCTCGGTCAGCGGGACGCTGGCGGAGAAGCTGACCGCCATCTCCGCCGCGGGCTTCGACGGCGTGGAGATCTTCGAGAACGACCTCCTCGTCTCCCCGCTGAGCCCGGAGGAGGTACGCGCCAGGGCCGCGGATCTGGGTCTCGGCATCGACCTGTACCAGCCCTTCCGCGACTTCGAGGCGGTGCCCGGCGACGTACTGGCCCGCAACCTGCGCCGGGCCGAGCGCAAGTTCGAGCTGATGGAACGCCTCGGCGCCACCATGCTGCTGGTCTGCTCCAGCGTGTCTCCCGACGCGGCCGACGACGACGAGCTGGCCGCCGAGCAGCTGCGCCTGCTCGCCGAACGCGCCGCCGGACACGGCATCAGGATCGCCTACGAGGCGCTGGCCTGGGGCAGGCACGTCAACGAATACCTGCACGCCTGGCGGATCGTACGCATGGCCGGCCACCCGAACCTCGGCACCTGCCTCGACAGCTTCCACATCCTGTCGCGCGGCTCCGACCCGATCGGCATCGAGGCGATCCCGGGCGACCGGGTGTTCTTCCTGCAGCTGGCCGACGCGCCGCTGCTGGCGATGGACGTGCTGCAGTGGAGCAGGCACTACCGGTGCTTCCCGGGCCAGGGCACCTTCGACCTGGCCGGGCTGGTGAGTCATGTGCTGGACGCCGGGTACGCGGGGCCGCTGTCGCTGGAGGTGTTCAACGACGGCTTCCGGCAGGCCGACGCCGGCCGGACGGCCCTGGACGCCATGCGGTCGCTCATCGCCCTGGAAGAGGCCACGGCTCTGCGGCGCACCGCGACCCCGCCGATCCCGTCCCCGGTCGGCCCGGCTCCCGTCCGCCTGGCTCCGGTCGTCCCGCCCCCGGTCATTCCGTCCGGCTTCGCGTTCGCCGAGCTCTCCGTCCCTCCCGCCGACCTGCCCGGGGGATCCGGTGGCCTGTCCGGAGCGTCCGGCCAGCTGGCCGGACCGGGGGAGTCGCTTGGGCAGTCCGGTCATGCGTACGAGCTGGGCGGGCTGCTGGCGGCGCTCGGGTTCGTCCGCACCGGGACGCATGCCCACAAGCCGGTCGAACTCTGGGAGCAGGGAGAAGCCCGGATCCTGCTCAACGCCACCGGCGAAGGACCCGCGCTCGCGGCGATCGGGATGGAGAGCCCGGACCCCGCTGGTTCCGTGCGGCGCGCCGAGTCGCTGCTGTCACCGGTCCTGCCCCGCCACCGCGCCCCTCGGGACGCCAGGCTGGACGCGATCGCCGCACCGGACGGAACCGAGCTCTTCTTCTGCCGCACCGGACATCCCGACCATTCCAGCTGGACCGACGACTTCGAGCCCCGCGCGGAGGGTGAACCGGCGGCCGGAGGCATCACGCACATCGACCACGTGGCGCTCACCCAGCCCAGGCACCACTTCGACGAGGCCGCGCTGTTCTACCGCACCGTCCTCGGCCTGCGCCCCCAGGAGAGCCTGGAGGTCCCCGACCCCTACGGCCTGCTGCGCAGCAAGGCGATGTCCACGGCGGATGGCGCCGTACGGATGGTGCTCAACCTCAACCAGGTCGGCGCCCAGCACATCCCCTGGCAGCACATCGCCCTGGCCTGCGACGACATCGTGGCCACCGCCCGCAGGCTGCGCGCCCTACACCCCGACCTGCTGCTCGTCGTCCCCGCCAACTACTACGACGACCTCGCCGCCCGCTACGACGTGCCACCCGAGCTGCGGGAGCTCGGCCTGCTGTACGACAGGGACGAGCACGGGGAGTTCCTTCACCTGTACACGATCACGGCCGGGCGGGTGTTCTTCGAGCTCGTCCAGCGCGTCGGCGGCTATCAGGGCTACGGCGCCGCCAACGCGCCCGTCCGCCTGGCCGCCCAGCACGCCCGGGAAGGACACGCCTGGGAAGGTGGCCTCGGAAGGAGACGCCTCGCAAGGACAACGGTCATCTAGGATTAACGCGACCCCCGTCGGCCCGACCGTGGAGCCCCATGACCTCGCAGCCTCTCGCTCGCGCCGCCGGTGAACGTCAGCGTGACGCCGACCGGACCAGGGCGGAGATCCTTCAGGTCGCGCAGCGGGAGTTCGCGCGGCATGGGTACGCCGGCGCCAGGGTGGACGAGATCGCCGAGCGGACGCGCACCACCAAGCGCATGATCTACTACTATTTCGGCGGCAAGGAGCAGCTCTACATCGCGGTCCTGGAGAAGGCGTACACCGAGGTGCGGGCCGCCGAGCGGACCGTTGACGTGGCGCACCTGGCGCCGGTGGAGGCCATCCGTACCCTGGCTGAGCTGACGTTCGACCACCACGACGCGCACCGCGACTTCATCAAACTGGTCGGCATCGAGAACATCCACGAGGCCGAGCACATCCGCAAGTCCGAGGTGCTGGCCAATCTGGGCGCGCCCGTGCTCGACATCATCTCCCGCATCCTCGACGCGGGGCAGGAGTCCGGCGACTTCGTCACCGAGGCCGATGCCATCGACGTGCACATGATGATCAGCGCGTTCTGCTTCTTCCGGGTCGCCAACCAGCACACGTTCGGGGCGCTGTTCGGCCGCGACATGACCGCGCCGGAGCACCGCGCCCGGCTGCGCACGATGGTCGGCGAACTGACCGTCGCCTACCTGCGTGGCGCCGGCGCCCCCGCGTAGCGTCGGTGCTCTCGCGTAGTGCCCGCGCCCTGTAGTGCCGCCCACCTGCGGCCGGACGGCCGCACCCGATCTCGGCCGCCCGGGAGAGGGTTTGTTCACACCCTTGTAATGTACGAACCAGTGAGTTAGTTTCGGGGCTATTCTCACCCGGGAGGAGCCCCGTGACCGACATCCCCACTCCCCAGGGAAAGCCGCGCAAGGCCGCGATCGCCGCCTGGATCGGCAGCGCCCTGGAGTACTACGACTTCTTCATCTACGGCACCGCCGCCGCCCTGGTCTTCGGCAAGGTCTTCTTCCCTTCGTCCGCTCCGGGCACCGGAACGCTGCTGGCCCTGGCCACATTCGGCGTCGGTTACCTGGCCAGGCCCGTCGGCGCGTTCGTGCTCGGGCACGTGGGGGACAAGTTCGGGCGCAAGAAGGTGCTGGTCTCCACGCTGGTGCTGATGGGGCTGTCGACGTTCCTGGTCGGTTGCCTGCCCACCTACGACCAGGTCGGGGTGCTGGCCCCGGTGCTGCTGGTGGTGCTGCGGCTGATGCAGGGGTTCTCCGTCTCGGGTGAGCAGGCGGGCGCGAACTCCATGACGCTCGAACACGCGCCGGAGGGACGCCGCGCGTACTACACCAGCTTCACGCTCAACGGCACGCAGGCCGGGCAGATCATCGCGACCGCGATCTTCCTGCCGATCGCCGCGCTGCCCGAGGAGCAGTTGCTGAGCTGGGGCTGGCGGGTGCCGTTCTGGCTGAGCATCGTGGTGGCGGCCGTCGGGTTCGTGATCCGCCGCACGCTGGAGGAGACGCCCGCCTTCGAGCGGGAGGTCGCCGAGAACGGCGTCGCCAAGCTGCCGCTGGTCGTGCTGTTCCGCGAGCACGGGACGGACGTCCTGCGGGTGATCGTGGCCGCGGTGATCGCGTCGGTGAGCACGATCTTCACCGTGCACGCGCTGTCGTACGCGGTCAACACGGTGGGGCTGGATCGCGCGCCGATGCTGTGGGTCGGTGTGCTCGCCAATGTCGCGGCGGTGATCACGATCCCGCTGTGGGGGAAGCTGTCGGACCGGGTGGGGCGCAAGCCGGTGTTCATCGGCGGCTCGCTGGGGTGCGCGGTGCTGATCTTCGCCTACCTCTGGGCGATCTCGGCCGGCGGCTATCCGCTGATCTTCGTGGCGGGGATCCTGATGTTCGGGGTCGTGCACAGCGCGACCAGCGGGGTCTGGCCGTCGTTCTACGGGGAGATGTTCAGCACCCGGGTACGGCTGTCCGGGATGGCGATCGGCACGCAGATCGGGTTCGCCATCGCCGGGTTCGCGCCCACGCTCGCCACGGCCGTGGCGGGGACAGGCCGGGACAGCTGGCTGGGCGTCTCACTGCTCACCGCAGTGCTGTGCCTGATCAATGTGGCCGCCGTGGCCACCGCGCGGGAGACGTACCGGATCCCCACTGATCAGCTCGGCGTCAAGCCCGCCACCCCCGCACCGACGGCGACGGCGCGCGCGACGTGAGCGACGAGCGCGGCCTGAGCGGCCGGCACGACGTGGGTGGCGAGCGTGGCCTGAGCGGCGGGCACGATGTGAGCGACGAGCACAGCGCGGGTGGCGGGCGCAGCGCGGATGGCGGTGAGTTCCGCGTCTACGCCATCCAGTACGCGCGGCGCGACGCCCTGCGCGGTGAGCACTTCCACGGTCACGACGGGCGGGCAGGCGAGCCGCACCCGACTGCCTACTACACCTGGCTGGCCGTCTCCGACCGGCACACCGTCGTCGTCGACACCGGCATCAGCCGCGCCCGCGCCGCCCGGATCGACGGCCTCGACTACCTGGCCGCACCCGCCGAGACGATGGCCGAGCTGGGTGTGGACGCCGACGCGGTCGGCCACGTGGTGCTCACCCACCTGCACTACGACCACACCGGCACGGCCCGCGACTTCGGCGCCGCCCGGTACGTCCTGCAGCGCGCCGAGCTCGACTACTGGACCGGCCCCTGGTCCCGGCGCGTCGCCAGGGAGCGCTGGCTGATGGACGAGGACGACGTGGCGCGGCTGCGGGCGGCGGAGAAGGAGGGGAGGATGGACCTGCTCGACGGCGACGCCGAGGTGGTCCCCGGGCTGAGTGTCCACCTGGTCGGCGGGCACACGGCGGGCATGCAGGTGGTACGAATCCGGACCGCGCGCGGCCACGTGGTGATCGCCTCGGACGCGAGCCACTTCTACGAGAACATCGAGGATGACCGGCCGTTCCCGATCCTGCACAGCATGACCGGCATGTACGGGGCCTTCGACCGGATCAACGAGCTCGCCGACGGCCCGCACCTGGTGGTGGCCGGCCATGATCCTGAGGTGCTCACCCGCTTCCCGCCGCTCACCGGGGCCCTGAGCGGCCGGGTCGCCGTGATCGCCCCGTAGCACCTGCGGGGCTCACAGGCCGAGGTAGATGCGCCGGACCTGGGGATCGACCCGTAGGGCGGCCGAGGTTCCGGTGGCCGCGATCTCCCCGTTCTCCATGACCAGGCAGGCGGAGGTGACATCGAAGGTGAGTTTGGCGTTCTGCTCGACCAGCAGGATGCTCAGCCCGTCGGCGTTCAGCCTCTTCAGCCCGGTCACGATCTCCTCGACCAGGATCGGCGACAGTCCCATAGACGGCTCGTCGAGCAGCATCACCCGGGGTCGGCACATGAGCGCGCGGCCGATCGCCAGCATCTGCTGCTGACCCCCGGACAGCGCCCCGGCCAGGCGGTGCCGCATCTCGCCGAGCACCGGGAACAGGTCGTAGACCTCGCCGATCGGCGTCCGCTTCCAGTTGCCGGTGTAGGCGCCCAGCAGCAGGTTCTTCTCCACGGAGAGCCCCGGGAACACGTGCCGCCCCTCGGGGACGTACCCGATGCCGTGGCGGACCAGGGTGTGCGCGGGCGCCCGCAGCAGGTCGTGCGCGCCGAAGGCGATGCGCCTGGCCTGCCGGGGCGCCAGGCCCATGACGGCCTTGAGCGTGGAGGTCTTGCCAGCCCCGTTGGCGCCGATGATGCCCAGCGACTGACCCGGCTCCACCGTGAAGCTCACGTCGTGGGCGGCCCGCACCCCGCCGTAGTGCACCGACAGTCCTTCGACGATCAGCGTGCTCATCTGGTGGCCTCCTCGGCAGCGGACCCGGCATCGGACTCGGCGGCGGACTCGGCGGCGGTCCGGGACGGCGCGGACATTGAGTCGCCCAGGTAGGCCGCGACCACGTCGGGCTGGACGGCGACGTCCGCGGGCGCGCCGTCGGCGATGACCTTTCCGCCGGACAGTACGGTGACCCGGTCGCACAGCGACATGACCAGGCCCATGTTGTGCTCGATCACCACGACCGTCACGCCGGAGTCCCTGATCGAGCGGACGATCTCGGCGAGCTGCCGGACCTCCTCGCCGTTGAGCCCGGCCGCCGGCTCGTCGAGCAGCAGCAGCGCGGGCGCCATCGCCATCGCGCGGGCCATCTCGATCCGCCGCTGGATCCCGTACGGCAGGGCGCGCGGCGCCGCGTCGGCGAAGTCCCGCAGCCCGAACCGGTCGATCAGCTCATCGGCCCGCACCCGCAGCGCCTGGTCGAACCCGAGCACACTCCAGGGCAGCACGAGGTATCGCCAGACCCAGCGGGTCCGCGTGCGATCCAGGCCGACCAGGATGTTCTCCCGGACGGTGAGATCGCCGAACAGCCGCAGGTTCTGGAACGTGCGGGCCACCCCCAGCTGCGACAGCCGGTACGGAGCCGCGCCGGTTACCTCCCGCTCCCGGAAGAGGACCCGGCCGGACGTCGGCGTGTAGAAGCCGCTCACGACGTTGAACAGCGTCGTCTTGCCCGACCCGTTCGGCCCCACGACGCCGCGGATCTCGCCGGCCGTGATCGTGAGCGACACCTGGTCGAGCGCGGTCAGCCCCTTGAACCGCATGGTCAGCCCGTCGACCTCCAGCAGATCCGCGCCCGAGCCCGCGTCCGCGCCTGCTCGGTCATCGGTCCGGTCGTGCGCCTGCTCGTCCGCCCGGCCGTCCCCCAAGCCATCCGCGCGGTCGTACGGCTGGAAGGGACCCAAGACGGCTCTCGCCCCGGCGGCCCGGCGGCGCCGGAGACGGGCGGGCAGCCCGGCCAGCCCGGTGGGGGCGAAGACCACCACGAGGACGACCACGCTGCCATAGCCAAGCTGGGCATAGGCCGACACGTCCAGCAGCGCCTCCCTGACCAGCGACAGCGCCACCGCCCCGACGACGCAGCCGAGGATGCTCCGCCGCCCGCCGATGATCACCATGGCCAGCAGGAGGAACATGTTGGCGATGCTGAACGTCTCCGGCGCCACGAAGCGGATGAGCCCGGCGTACAACACCCCGGCGATCCCGCCGTACAGGCCGGACAGCACGAAGGCGGTCATGCGCAGCAGCGGGATCTCCGCGCCGAGCGCGCCGGCGGCCAGGTCGTCGTCGCGCATGGCGCGCAGTCGCCGGCCGAGCGGCGAGTGGGTCACGAACAGCGCGAACGCCAGGGAGAGCGCGAACACCACCAGTTCGACGTAGTAGAAGAGGTATTCACTGGACAGGTCCACCCCGAACAGCGGCGGCACCGGAATGTCGCTGATGCCCTCGGCCCGACCGGCAATGGTCGCGTTGGTGATCCAGTTGACGAAGGCCAGTGCCAGCCCGAGCGTGACGATGCCCAGATAGTGCGACTGCATCCGCAGCGCGGGCAGGCCCACCAGCAGCCCGACGAGGACGGCGGCCAGCAGGGCCAGCGCGGCGGCGGTCCAGAAGCCGAGCCCGGCACGGGTGGTGAGGATGGCGACGGCGTAGGCGCCGACACCGAAGAAGGCGATCTGCGCCAGGTTGATCTGCCCGGCCACGCCCATGGCCAGCCCAAGGCCGATGCCGAGGACCGCGAAGATGATCGCCACGTCGACGACGTGGATCGCGTAGCCGCCCAGCCCGTACGGCAGCAGCCAGGCCGCCACGGCGGCGGCGATGAGAGGGATCAGCCGTTTCACGCTCGGTTCACCGTCGTCTCTCCGAAGATGCCGGTGGGGCGGACCATCACGATGGCGGCGAAGACCAGGAACGTCACCAGCTCGGAGTACTCCTGGAAATGGCCGGCCGCGAAGGAGTCGAGCAGCCCGAACGCCATGCCGCCGGCGATCGCGCCCCGCATGCTGCCGAAGCCGCCGAAGATCGCGGCGGCGAAGCCCTTGATGCCCAGCGAGCCGCCCATCGTGGGGTTGACGTAGAGCATCGGCCCGATGAGCCCGCCGGCCAGCGCCGCCAGGCCCGCGCCGATGGCGAAGGCCATGGCATTGCTGCGGCCGACGTGGATGCCGACCGCGGTAGCCGCCTCGTGGTCCATCGCGACCGCCTGCATGGCCGCGCCGCGCTTGGTGCGCTGCAGGAACAGCCCCAGCAGGACCGTGGCCGCGGCCGCCACGGCGATGACCAGCAGGCTGTAGGTCGGGATCTTGATCCCGGCGACGTCCAGCGGCGCGGTCGCCACCGGCGACGGCACGGCGTGGCCGGTCGCGCCGAACACGCGGATCGCCCCGGCCTCCAGCACGGTGCCGAAGCCGATCGTGCCGATCAGCATGAGGTCGAAGTCCTTGTTCTCCAGCGGGCGCAGCACCCGCTCGATGACCAGGCCGATCAGCGCGGTCACCGCGATGGCCACCGCGACCGCGACGGGGAAGGGCAGCTTGGCGAACATGTACAGGTTGGACGCGGCGTAGGCGCCGATCATCACCACGTTGCCGTGGGCGAAGTTCACCAGGCCCATGGTGCGGTAGACGATCGAGAAGCCCATGGCGACCAGCGCGTACACCGCGCCGAACGTCACGCCGCCGATGAGGGTCTGCAGAAAGACCTGCACGGTTCTCCTAGCCGGCCGACTCGGCGACGATCTTCCCGGCCTTGATGAGGCCGATCTGGGTCGCGTGGATGCCCACTCCGGAGTCGTCGTAGGCGAAGTCGCCGAGCAGGCCGTCGTGCTTGACCGCGCGAATCGCGTCGGCGAGCGGCCGGCCGCCGGCGCCCTTGGTCTGCTTGAGCGCCTCGATGAGGATCTTGGCTCCGTCGTAGGCCTTGGCGCCGTGCAGTTCGGCGGCCTCGCCGAAGGCGGCCTGGTAGGCGGCCGAGAAGGTCTTGCTGGCCTCGCTCGCGTCGTTGCTGAGGTAGGGCGAGCTGATGACCGAGCCCTCGGCGTTGTCCGCGCCCGCGGTGGTCACGTACACATCGGTGCCCATGGGGGCGCCACCCGCCAGGACCGCCTTCAGCCCCAGCTCGCGGGCCTGCTTGGCGATCAGCCCGGACTCGACCTCCTCGGCGCCGACGAACAGTACGTCGGGGTTCTTCTGCCGGATGGCGGTGAGGGAGGCGCTGAAGTCCTTCTGGTCGGGGGTGACGGCCTCGTCGGCGATGGGGGTGACGTTCCTGGTCTTGAGCGCGGCCAGGAACGCGTCGTGCTCGCCCGCGCCGTACGTGCCGTTGTTGCTGATCAGCGCGATCTTCTTGTAGCCCTTGTCATCGACCAGGTACTTGGCCAAGGTCTCGTCGTAGGTCACGCTGGTCGGCGCGTTGAGGAACAGGAACGGGCTCTTGAGCGCGGCGAGCTTGGGCGACTGTCCCGAGGTGATGTTCGGGATCCCGGCGTCCTTGAGGATGGGAGCCATGGCCAGGGTGACGGCGCTCTCGGCGGTGCCGAGCATGGCGACGTAGCCCTCGCCGGCGATCTTCCTGGCCAGGTTCGTGCCGACCGTGGGGTCGCCCTGGTCGTCGAACAGGTCGAGCTGGATCTGCCGCCCGTTGACGCCGCCGGCCTTGTTGGCCTCGTCGACGGCCAGCTTGACGCCCTTGTTCTCCCATTTGCCGAGCGAGCTGAGCTGGCCGCTCTGGGCGTTGATGTTGGCGACCTTGATGGGTCCGGTGGCGTCGGCCTGCTTGCCGGCCTGCTGTCCGGGAGCGGAGCAGGCGGTCAGCGTGACGATGAGCGATACGGCGGCGATGGGGAATCTCGCGGGAAACACGGTTCACCTCGTTTGGGGGAGTTCGACATGGCCGTGTAATGCACGAACTAGTACGTTAGTTATACGGCCGGGTGTGACCAGAGGAAATATCGAACGCGCAACGGTTTCAGGCGGGGAAGACGCCCTGGTAGATGTCCTTGATGTTCCAGTGGCCGGGGGTCGGGACCGGCTCGTTGACCATGGGCACGTCGATCACCGCGGGCCGCCGGTCCGCCACCGCCTTGCGCAGCGCCGTACGGAGATCGCCGGGCGCGGCGACCGTGTGCCCATCGGCCCCGCAGGCCCGCGCCAGGGCGGCGAAGTCCGGGCTGTAGGGCCGTCCGGCGGGATCGGTGAAGTCGCAGCCGTGGCTGCGGCCGAAGTGGGCGGACTGCAGGTCGGAGATCGTGCCGTGCGACCGGTTGTTCATCACCACGAAGATCACCGGCGCGCCCAGCTCGACGGCCAGCGGCACAGCGGGGAGCTGGGCGCCCATGCCTCCGTCGCCGATCAGCGCGACCACGGTCCTGTCCGGCGCGGCGAGCTGCGCGCCGACGGCGGCGGCGGGGCCGAAGCCCATGGTGGACGCGCCGCCGGGGGTGATGAACCGGCCTTCGGGCGGCAGTTCGTAGCATTGCGCCACGCCGTTCTTGTTCCAGCCGACATCGGTGACCAGGATCGTGTCCGGGGGGACCGAGTCGCGCAGGTCGGCCAAGATGCGCTCGGGCCGCAGGGGGAAGTCGTCGCTGCTCCCGCGTTCCCTGCTCGCGCCGAACAGCTCCGACCTGGCCGCGCGGATCCGCTCCCGCAGCGCGGGACGGCTTACCCCCGGGTGCGCCACGGCCGCTGCGGCGATGGCCCTGATCGCCAGAGCGGCATCGGCGACCGCGCCGATCTCCGCCGGGTAGTTACGGCCGATCTCGGCCGGGTCGAGGTCGATCTGGAGCAGCCTGCCCTTGTCCCCGAGCGTCCAGGTGAAGCGCGGGTCCCAGGAGCTCGAGTCGGTCTCGGCGAAGCGGGTGCCCAGCGCCAGCACCACGTCGGCCTCCCGGGCGTAGTCGTTGGTGAGCTCCAGCCCCCAGAACCCGGTCATGCCGAGGACCAGGGGGTGCGTGTCGGGCACGGTCCCCTTGGCCATCAGCGAGTGGGCGATCGGGATGTCGAGGTGCTCGGCCAGGCGAAGCAGCGCGTCGGCGGCGTCGCGCAGGCCGCCGCCCGCGTGGATCAACGGCCGCTCGGCCCCGGCGAGCGCGGCCGCGATCCGCTCGGCGACGTCCGCCGGCAGACCGGGCGGCTCGGCGCCGCTGATGGACGGGTACGGCTCGGCTGGTCTGGAGAAGACGTCCATGGGCACGTTGACCAGCACCGCGCCCGGCCGGCCCGTCGTCGCCGTCCAGAAGGCGCGCTCCACGGCTCGGCCGAGGTCCTGGGCACGGTGTACGTTCCACGCCCGCTTGACGAACGGCCTGAAGACGGCCGCCTGGTCGGCGTCGGCGTGCAGGTTGATCTCCTGGTGCGGGTGCCGCCCGTGGTAGTAGGAGGGGACGTCGCCGGAGATCACCACCATCGGCACCGAGTCGAGCGCCGCGGTCAGCACGCCGGTGGTGGCGTTGGTCAGGCCGGGGCCGACGTGGACGAGCAGCACGCCGGGTTTGCCCGACACGCGGGCGTAGCCGTCGGCGGCGTGCGCGGCGGCCTGCTCGTGCCGGGCGATGACGAACCGGATCCGGCTGTCGGCGAGCGCGTCCAGCACGGCGATGTTGGTGTGGCCGCAGGTGCCGAAGACGTGCGTGACGCCTAGGTCCTCTAACTGCGCGACGAGCGCGTGCGCGGAGGTGGTGGTCGTGGAGGTGGCGGTCTCAGGGCGGGTGGTCACTGTTCTCCCCAGATGCTCAGGCCCCGCAGCAGGAGGGTCTTGGTCACGGTGAAGTCCTCGATCATCCAGCGCGGCGACTCGCGGCCGATGCCGGAGTCCTTGACGCCGCCGAAGGGGACGTGGTCGAGGCGGAAGTTCGACGACCCGTTGACCACCAGCCCGCCGACCTCCAGCTCCCGCCACGCCCGGACGATCCGCCGCACATCATGCGTGAACAGTCCGGCTTGGAGGCCGTACCGGCTGCTGTTGCACGCCTCGATGACCTCATCGAAGCCGTCGTAGGGCAGCACGGCGACGAGCGCGCCGAACACCTCCTCGCGCACCAGCCGGGCATCGGCGGGCGGCGCGGCGACCACGGTCGGCTCCATGACCGCCCCCGACCGGGCACCGCCGGTCGTGATCGCGGCGCCCTGGCCGGCCGCCTCGCCGGCCCAGCGGACCACGCGCTCGGCGGCGTCGTCGTCCACCATCGAGCCGACGTCGGTGGCCGGGTCCAGCGGGTCGCCCACGACCAGGGACTTCACCTCGGCGGTCAGCGCGGCCACGAACTCCTCGAACCTGCCGCGCTGGACGTAGACCCGCTGCACCGAGATGCAACTCTGGCCCGAGTTGCTGTAGCCGGTGCGCGCGCAGACCCGCGCCGCCTCGGCCACGTCGGCGTCCTCGCACACGATCGTGGCGGCGTTGCCGCCGAGCTCCAGCAGCACCCGCTTGGGCCCGGCGGCGCGCGCGACGGCGGCGCCTGCGCTCACGCCGCCGGTGAAGCTGACCACGGCGATCTCGGGCGCGGCGCACAGCCGCGCGCCCACGTCGGCTCCGCCGTGCAGCACCTGTACGGCCTCGACCGGCATCCCGGCGTCGAGCAGGATCCGCACCAGCTCCGTCGAGACCGCGGGCGCCTGCGGCGGCGGCTTGACGATCGTGGTGTTGCCCGCGGCGAAGGAGGCCCCGAGCTTGTGCGCCAGCAGGTTCGCCGGGGCGTTGAAGGGGGTGATCGCCAGCACGGGACCGGCGGGAGCGCGGCAGGTCAGCGCGGTGTTGCCCACGCCGCGGGCCCAGCCGGCCACCGGCAGCACCTCGCCGCCCAGCGCTCTGGCCTCGGCCGCCGAGACCGACAGCGTGTCGGCCACCCGCAGCACCTCGCCGCGCCCGTCCTTGACCGGCTTGCCGAGCTCGACGGCCAGCAGCCGGGCCAGCTCCTCGCCACGGGCCGTGACCTCGGCCGCGGCGCGCTCCAGGATCGTGGCCCTGGTCGCCGGGGCCAGCCGCGCCACCGCCCCGGCGGCGGGACCGGCGTAGGCCAGGGCCCGCGTGATGTCGTCGGGGGTCGCCGTACGGGCCCGGCTGACCGTCCGGCGCAGATAGGGGCCGGTTCGCTCGGCCGGCGGGCCGTCGGTCAGCCACGTCCCGGCGACCAGGCAGCCCGCTTGGTAGATCGCATCCATCTCGACTCCACTAGGTGGTGCATCAGAACCGCACTGTGGACTTGCTCAAAGTATGAGCACATCTCAGTCCGCGCAAGAGGAACCGCGTAGTGGAACATCTGGACCGTATAATGGACCGAGTGTTAGCGTACGGACCGCATGAGAGGGTGAGCAGGAGTTCACCTTCGACCGACAAGTGAGGACCCGTGCCCGCGAACTTCCCGGCAGAATCCGGCGAGGCCGGTGGCGTGCGCAGCGTTCAGCGAGCGTTCGACATCCTGTCCCTGCTCGGCGAGGATCGGCGGATCCTGACTATCCGCGAGGTCGTCGACGAGACCGGCCTGGCGAAGACGACGGCGCTGCGCCTGCTGCAGACCCTTGAGCACATGGGCCTGCTGTGGGCCACGCCCAAGGGCTACACCGCAGGGCCCGCCCTGTGGCGGTGGGCGCACCTGGCCCGTAGCGCGTGGGAGCTGCCGCCGGAGACCGTCAAGCTCATGCGCGACCTGGCGGCCCGGCAACGGGAGACCGTCAACCTCTACGTCGCCAGGGACGTTCACCGGATCTGCATCGCCCAGCAGGAGAGCCCGCAGCCGCTGCGCCACGTGGTGCGGGTCGGCGACGAGCTGCCCATGTGGGCGGGCGCCTCCTCGAAGGTCCTGCTCAGGGACGCGCCGGTGCGGCTCCTGTCGCGGATCGCCCGCTCCTCCCCGTACGGCGAGGCGCACCTGGAGACGCTGCGGCAGTGGATCGACCAGGCGGCCGGCGACGGCCACGCGGTCAGCCACGGCGAGCGCGAGCCCGGCCTGTCGGCCGTCGCCGTGCCCGTCACCGGCGCCACGAAGGCGATCGTGGCGGCGCTCACCCTCAGCGGGCCGACCGTGCGCTTCACGGACGAGCGCGTGGCGGAGTTCGTCGCGGACCTGAGCGAGGTGGCGGGACGGATGTCGGAACGCGGGTTCGACCATCCACTGACTTGACCGATGGGGAGCCTTAGCGATGGGAGAGCGTGAATGCAGTTGCCACTGGACGGGGTCAAGGTCGTCGATCTGACCAGCGTGCTCGCCGGACCCTATTGCAGCTACCAGCTGATGCTGTTCGGCGCCGAGGTCGTCAAGGTCGAGCTGCCCGGCAGCGGCGACCTGGCCAGGCGCCTCGGCCCTGACGACGAGCTCAACCGGGACCGCATCGGCGCCTCCTTCCTGGCCCAGAACGCGGGCAAGAAGTCCGTGGAGCTCGACCTGAAGAGCCCGGCGGGGCGGGTGGCCTTCGAGTCGATGGTCACCGGCGCCGACGTCCTGCTGGAGAACTTCCGGGCCGGGGTGCTGGCCAGGCTCGGCTACGACCGTGACCGGCTGCGCGAGCTCAACCCGCGGCTGATCTACTGCGCGATCTCCGGCTTCGGGCAGAGCGGCCCGATGAGCGGGGCCCCCGCCTACGACCAGATCATCCAGGGCCTGTCGGGCATGATGAGCGTCACCGGCACCCCCGACACGGTGCCGATGCGCGTCGGCTTCCCGGTCTGCGACACGATCGGCGGGTTGATGGCCGCCATGGCGATCTGCGCCGCGCTCGCCGGGCGGCACCGCACCGGCCGCGGCAGCTTCCTCGACCTGTCCATGCTGGAGGCGTCGATCTCGGCCATGGGCTGGACCGTGTCCAACTACCTGGTCAGCGGCGTCGAACCGGAGCCGATGGGTGACCAGAACGCCACCGCCGCGCCGTCCGGCACGTTCGAGACCGCCGACGGGCCGCTCAACATCGCCGCCAACCAGCAGACGCAGTTCGAGACGCTCTGCCGCCTGATCGGCCGCCCCGAGTTGCCGGCCGACCCGCGCTTCGTCCTCCCCGAGGGTCGCAAGGCCCACAGGAAGGCACTGAACGCCGAGCTCAACGCCGCGCTGCGGGCCAGGACCGCGCTGGAGTGGGAGGAGCTGCTGTCCGGTCACGGTGTGCCCGCGGCCCGCATCCTCACCGTCCCGCAGGCGCTGGCACTCGACCAGCTGCGCCATCGCGGCTTCCTCACCGAGCTGAGCTTCCCCGACGGGACCGATCGCCGCCTGACCGTGACCGGTAACGGCGTGCTCGTGGACGACGAACCGCTGCGCCCCCCGGCCTCCCCACCGCGGCTCGGCGCGCACAACGAGGAGTACGCCCATGAGTGAGGCGGCTGACTGGTGGGGCACCGCAGTCTCCAGGATCGAGCCGGACGTCATCGAGCTGCGCGGCAGGCCGGTCCAGGAGCTGATCGGCCGGGTGGGGTTCGCGGAGATGGTCTGGCTCATGCTCCGCGGCGACCTGCCCGACCCGCGGCGGGCGGCGCTGCTGGAGGCCGCGCTCGTCTCCTCGGTCGACCACGGCCCGCACGCGCCGTCCATCGCCGTCGCGCGGATGGCGATCACCTGCGGCGTCGGGCTGAACAACGCCGTCGCCACCGGCGTCAACCTGCTGGGCGACGTCCACGGCGGGGCGGGGGAGCAGTGCGTGGAGCTGCTGGAGGAGGCGCTGGCCTGCGGCGACACCGCGGCCACGGTGGCCCGCTGGCGGGCCCGCGACAAATACCTGCCCGGATTCGGGCACCGCTTCCACTCCCGCGACCCGCGCCGTGATCCGCTGCTCGGCCTGGTGGAGCAGGCCGTGGCGGACGGTGTCGTGACGGGCGGCCATCTGCGGGTGGCCAAGGAGGTCGAGGAGCTGATCAGCCCGGTCCCGATGAACATCGACGGCGCGACCGCCGTCGTCTACGCCGAGCTCGGCTTCCCCGCGCCACTGGCCAGGGGGCTGTTCGTGCTCGGCCGCAGCGTCGGCATCCTGGCGCACGCCTGGGAGGAGTCGGGGCAGGGGCGGCGCAACAAGGGCCCCCTGCCCCCCTCGATCCGGCCGACGTATCTCGGTCCGCAGACTCCGGGTCCGCAGACTCCGGGTCGGTAGGCGAACAGATCAGTAGACGACGATCTTCCCGGTGTTCTGCGGGAAGATCGCGTCGTTGTAGAAGTACTCGCCGGGCGTGGCGAACGTGTGCGTGAACGACTGCCCCGGCATCAGCACACCGCTGTCGAACTCGTACTCGAAGAACGACACGGCGGCGTGCGCAAAGGCGTTGTCCGCCGGATTGACGAACGTGACGGTCGTCCCCTTGGGCACCCGCAGGTGCTGCGGCGACATGGCGTTCTGGGCGACGGTGTTCTCGGCCGGGCCCGGACGCTGGTTCGCCGCGTCCCAGACGCGGCCCAGCGTGACCGTCGTGCCGGCGACGGCGGCGGCCCTGATGTCGTTGCGCTTCTTGGGCGGGACCGGGGCCGCCGCGGGTGCCACCTTGCCGCCGAGCTTGAACGCCCACAAGTGGTCACCGCGCGGGATGTCCGGGTACGGCAGCCCGTTTCCGCCCGCCAGGACCGCGATGTACTGCTCGCCGTCGATCTCATAGCTGATCGGGCTGGTGTGCACCCCGGCGCCGCACTGGAAGCTCCACAGGATCTTCCCGTCGGTGTCGTCCATCGCGTGCAGCACCCCGTCTGGGCCGCCCTGGAACATGACCCGCCCGGCCGTGGTGAGGATGCCGTTGCCGTGCGCGAGCGACCATTCCCTGTCGAGGGTCCACACCGGCTTGTTGGTATGGGGATCGACGGCCGCGATACCCCCGGCGAAGTACTCGCCCAGCGGGCGC
This sequence comes from Nonomuraea sp. NPDC052129, assembly GCF_040680095.1. Taxonomy (NCBI): domain Bacteria; kingdom Bacillati; phylum Actinomycetota; class Actinomycetes; order Streptosporangiales; family Streptosporangiaceae; genus Nonomuraea; species Nonomuraea sp. NPDC052129. Next base: position 95,398 of record NZ_JBFAVX010000018.1, read on the forward strand.
GAGGTGTTGACCCGGCCGTCCCGGCTGTTGGAGAAGCCGGAGTTGATCAGCCCGTACCCGACGTAGATCCAGCCCGTGTGGGGGTTGAACGACAGGTGCGCCCAGTCGGCCCCGCCGCCCGCGCCGGGGAAGATGATGGTCGCCCGGTCCCAGTGCGGCGTGTAGAGGCCGCCCCAGGCGTAGAACGGCACCGGCCGCGTCGCCTTGCCGAACTCCGGTGCCTGGGTGATGAACGGCGCGCCGCCGGGGAACGGCTGCGTCGGCGCGGTCTTCTGGCGTAGGTCCTGGGGCACGGACCGCTCCGTGACTCCATGGACCGGCTCACCGGTGGCCCGGTCGAGGAAGTAGAACATGCCGGCCTTGCTGCCGTAGACGACGACCTTGCGCACGCCGCGGCCGATCCGCACGTCCACCAGCACCGGCGCCATGACGTTGTCCAGGTCCCAGATGTCGTGGTGCACCGACTGGAAGTGCCACTTGCGCTTGCCCGTCTTGGCGTCGATGGCCACGATCGAGTTGGCGAACAGGTTGTCGCCGCCCCTGCTCGAACCGTCCAGCCGGGGGTAGGAGCCGCCGAAGGTCCAGTAGACCAGCCCGAGGTCCGGGTCGATCGCGGGGTGGATCCACGGCACCGCGCCGCCGGTCTTCCAGGACTCGCCCTCCCAGGTGTCGTTGCCGAACTGGCCCTCGCCGGGGCACGCCCAGAACGTCCACGCCACCTCGCCCGTGGCCGCCTTCAGGGCGTAGGCGCGGCCACGGGCGCCGCCGGTGCTGCCCTGCATGCCGACGTAGATCAGGCCGTCCCAGTACACAACCGCGCCGGCCAGGGTGCCGGTCAGGCCGCCGCACTGCCCGTTCTGGGGGTCGCAGCCGCCGGTGTCGCCGCCGCCCTCGTCCTCGGTGATGAGCTGCCGCTGCCACACCACCTTGCCGGTGTCCTTGGCCAGGGCGTACACGATGTTGGCGCCGGAGGTGGAGAAGACCAGGCCCTCGCCGAGCGCGACCCCGCGCATGTTGGTCTGTTTGGTGCCGAGGTTCGTCTTCCACTTCAGCGCCCCTGTCCTGCCGTCCACGGCGAAGACGTTCTGCTGGGTCGTCTGGACGTACAGGATGCCGTTCTCCACGACGCAGGTGCTCTGCTGGGGCGCGCTGGTGCTGCCGCCTTCCAGGTTCAGGTGCCAGGCGCCGCCGAGGCGGTCCAGGTTGCGCGCGGTGATCTTCTTGAGCGGCGAGTGGTTGTGGTTGCCGAGGTTGCCGCAGACCTTGGGGAAGTCCTTGCCGGCCGCGCCCAAGGCGGCGGACTGCGGCGGAACGTCCTGTTCGGGAACAGCGCTGTCCGGACGAGCGGGTACGGCGGCCAGTGTCGCGGCCGCGCCGAGGAGGAAGTTGCGTCGTTCCACTGGCACCACGCCTTCTTGTGGTCCACTAGATGGACCTATAGATCCGCTTAACGGACGCACAATAAGCCGGTGCCGCGGTGAAGACAAGACCTTGCCGGGCTCCGATGCGCTAGTTACGCTGTGGAACGATCGATCCACCTGGTGGACTTCGGAGGTGCCCGTGAGACCCTCTACGCTCGTGACCGCCGCCCTTCTGCTGGCGGTCGCCCTGCCCGCCTCAGCCACCTCCAACGATCCCGCGCCCGCCGGCGGCGTGTGCCGGGGCACCGACGCCCGCTGCTACCACGACTGGGGCAACTTCGACCCGGCCAAGGGCTACCGCCTGCTCGTCTACACGCGCACGGCCGGACCGCGCCACGCCCACCTGGGCACCGTGCTCGGGCCGGGGCTCAACCCGCCGCTCAACGACGACAACGTAGCCGTGAAGGCCGTGCTGAAGCTGGGCCAGGACAACGGCTTCGCGGTCGACTACACCGAGGATGTCACCCAGCTCGCCTCGGCGCAGAGCCTGCTGAAGTACAACGCGGTGATGTTCCTGAGCACGACCAGGGACGCGCTCGACGACGCGGCGCAGACCGCGCTGCGCCAGTACGTCAGGGCGGGCGGCGGCTTCGTCGGCGTGCACAACGCCTTCGGCACCGAGTACAACTGGCCCTGGTACGAAGGGCTGCTCGGCGAGACCAACTTCTACGACCACGGCCCCGACCAGCCCGCCACCGTGCGCACGGTCGACCGGCGCGACGCCTCCACCGCGGGGCTGCCGCCGGCCTGGACGTTCAGCGACGAGTGGTACAACCTGGTCCCGGCCCCCACCCGTGTCCGCGTCCTGGCCCAGGTCGACGAGAGCACCATGCTGAAGGGCACCCGCGGCAACCTCGGCCATCCCGGGCACGGCAGGGACCACCCGGTCTCCTGGTGCCAGTACTACGACGGCGGCAGGTCGTGGGTCACCACGCTCGGCCACGAGGTGCAGGCGTGGACCGGCGACCAGCGCTTCCTCGGCCACCTGACCGGCGGCCTCCGGTCGGCGATGGGCATGGCGCCCTTCTGCCGCTGATCACTTCTTGCCGCTGAACGCTTCTTGTCGCTGATCACTTCTGGGCAATGTGATGCAGGCCGCGCATGGCCAGCACGTAACCGTGCACGCCGAACCCCACCACGATGCTTCGCGCGACCGGCGAGATGTAGGAGTGGTGCCGGAACGGCTCGCGCGCGTGCACGTTGGAGATGTGCAGCTCCACCACCGGCAGCTCCACGCCCTCGATGGCGTCGTGCAGGGCCACCGAGGTGTGCGTGTAGGCGCCGGGATTGAACACCGCGCCCACGCACCGCCCGGCCTTGACCTCCGCCCCGGCCTCGTGGATCCAGTCGATCAGCTGCCCCTCGTGGTTCGACTGCCGGAAGCGGAGGTCGAGGCCGAGCCCGGCGGCCTCCTCGCGGCACATCTCCTCGACGTCGGCCAGCGTCGTCGTGCCGTACACCTCCGGCTTGCGGGTGCCGAGCAGGTTGAGGTTGGGGCCGTTGAGAACGTACACGGATGTCACACATGCCTCACTTCGTGATCGTCGCCGCTACACCCGGTGGCGGGCCAGATGCTCCAGGACCGACTGGTTGGCCTCCCAGCCGTCGGGGAACTTCACCGGCACGCCCAGCCGTACCGGCTCCGCCGACGGATGGGCGTCGAGCAACTCGGCGATGCCCGCCCTGGCCACCACCACGCACGCGTGCCGGTGCCGCGAGGCCAGCACGCACAGCCGCCCCGACTCCAGGTGGAACGCGGTGGCGTCGCGGCGGCCCGACAGCGGGTGCAGCACGATCGTCACGTCGTACTCGCGGCCCTGCAGCCGGTTGGCGGTGTCGACCGTGATCTCCGGCGGCAGACCCGCGGCCCTGATCGCCGCCACCTGGTCGCGGTGCGCCGCGCCGACCGCGATCCGGTCGGCGGTCACCGGCCGTTCGCCCTGCTCGGAGCCCGCCACCGCGCCGCGCTGCAGTAGTCGCTCGGCCAGCAGCGCCACCGCCTGCACGGCCTCGCCGTCGGTGCGTACGGTGTGGCGGTTGGGCAGCTCCAGCAGCGCCCAGCCGGAGCGGGCCGCCTCCTCCAGCGCCCGGTCGTGCACGGTGCCCATGCCGCCGGTGGCCAGTTCCAGCCGCCGCTCACCGGCCCCGGTGCCCGACCGGAAGCCGGTGAACGGGTAGAACGCCTTCGACACCACCGGCGCGGCCGAGGCGGGCAGCCGCCACGACACCGGCAGGCGGTGCACCGGCAGATCGGGATTGTGCCGCAGCAGCACCGAGACCGCGCTCTGCAGCGGGTCCCACGACAGGCCGGACCAGCGGTCGCCGTCCACGATCGAGAACGGGTCGAGCTGGCCGGGATCGCCCACGAACAGTGCCCGCTCGAACAGCCCGGCGATGCGCAGCAGCTTGTCCGAGCGCATCTGGTACGCCTCGTCCACGATCGCCCACGGCCAGGTACGGCCGGAGATCCACGCCCACTTGTCCGACGTGGCGATCGTGATGTCGGGGTCGCCGAGATCCTGGATCCGCGTGCCGACCGTGACACCGGTCAGCTCCAGCAGCCGCAGCGGCGGCACGTAGCCGCTCGCCGACAGCCGCCCGACCGTCAGCCGCGGGTGCCGCTCCGAGATCCGGGTCACCAGGTCGTCGACCTGCTCGTTGGTCTGGGCGACGATCATCAGCGGCTCGCCGGTCTCGGCCAGGTGCGCGGCGGCCCGGACCACGAGCGTGGACTTGCCCGCCCCCGGCGGGGAGTCGACCACCACGCCGCGGTTCCTCGGCAGGTCGGCGAGCACGTTCCTGATGACCTGCTCCGGGCTGATGACCTGCTCCGGGCTGATGGCCTGCTCGGGGCTGGCGTCCTCGCCGGTCACGACCACTCCTCGCGGGCGTCCTCGTCGGTGGGGCGGTATTCGCGCGGCGGTCCGCCGTGCGTCCACGGCGTCGCCTCCGCGTCGGGCAGGCTCGGCGCGCCCTGGAAGTCGTCGGTCAGCGAGGTGTAGCAGACCCGCTCGCCCACCTCGGGCACCGCGCCCGGAGTGGGCGTCTTGCCGCGGCCCATGCCCTTGGTGATCTTCAGGGTGACCAGGCCGTCGCTCGCCTCGACCAGCTGGGCGCCCTGGCCGCGCCGCTGCGGGGTGCCCAGCGTGGTGCCGGGTGCCAGGCGTACGGGATCGTCGGTCTTGACCACCACGAGCGGGCGCAGCTTGCGCGAGCGGCCCTCGCCCTCGAAGTTCTCCGGCTCGGTCTCCACGACCTCGCCCGCGAACGCCTCGCCGGTCAGCCGGTATTCGGCCATGACGAGCGGGTCGTCGTAGGCTCGCTGCACCTCGTAGGCGGCCTGGGCGCGCTCCATGCGCGCCAGCCGCGCGGCGGCGGCGATCGCGCCGTCATGCCGGGCCTGTGGTGGCGCGCCGTCCTCGATCTGCGCGGCCAGGCCGCTGAAGGAGGCGCGGTCCTGCTCCCACCGCTGCGCCACACTGTTGCCCTCGGGCAGGCCGGCGAGCAGGTCGATCGCCTGCCACATGAGTCGCCAGGTGGGTTCGAGCTGGGAACGGAGGGCCTCGGTGACGCGTTCGGCCGAGCCCTTCTCGATCGCCGGCGCCAGCACCTCGGCGTCGAACCCCGGATCGGTGACCGGTCCCGCGGGCGGCCAGATCAGCGGGTCCTCCGCGTCGTCACTGGGCCCCTCGGTGATCCAGGCGAGCAGCGCGGCCAGGTTCGCGTCCTCCAGGCCGCTCTGCCCGCTCGCCCAGTGCCTGCCCAGCTCGTCGGTCGCGGCGATGGTCAGGGACGACCCCGGATATCCGGCCCGCTCGGCGAACCAGGTCAGCCACCTGCCCAGCAGCGGCACCCCCGTGGGCACCGGGTAGGGGCCGTCGGCCCGGCGAAATCGGGTGGACCGGCCGAGCAGCCGGGTGAACGCCACCCCCGCCTGGTTCGGCACGATCAGCTGCGGCGCGTCGAGCGCCCGCTCGTACGGGTCGGCGTTCTTGCGCTCCACCGTCTCCGTCTCGCGCAGAAACCCCTGGATATACGGCAGGAGCAGCCCGGCCAGCTCGGCGGCCCAGGCGAAGCGCAGATCACGGTTACGCGGCTGGGTGACCACCAGCAGGTGGGGTTCGGCCCGGTCGGTGCCGAGCATGGCGGCCAGCGGCGCGGCGGCCTCGCCGGAGAGCTTGAGCGGGATGAACACCATCGGCCGCGCCGACAGATGGCAGTGCCGGACGGTCGCGATGGGCTGCGCGATGCCCTCGTCGAGGGCCCGCAGCCGGGCGAGCGAGGTGAGCAGGCTCACGTCAGGCACTCTCTGCGCAGGCGTTCGGCGTTGCGCAGGAGCCGGGCGATCTCCTCCTGGCCCGGCGCCGGGTCGCGGGTGCCGTCGGCCAGCCCGAGCGCCTCGCCGACGGAGGCCACGCCGCCCAGCTCGTCGCGTACGTTACGGCCGAGCAGGTCGGAAGCACCCTCCTGCCGGGCCTCGTCGCGACAGAAGAAGCACAGGTCACAGGTCGACAGGCAGTCGGGCGCGTAGCGGGCGTCGGACCGGCGCAGCGCGTCGGCCAGCTCGGCGGCGGACCGGGTCGGCAGCCCGTCCTCACCCGGCAGGAGGTCGAACGTGACCTCGTCGGGCAGGACGTCGAGCAGCCGGTCGAGCCCCGTCATCCGGTCGAGCTGGCGTTCCAGCACGGCCAGCTGCTTGCGCACGTCCACCAGCGTCGCGACGGGCCGGTTGGCGAAGTTCTCCGGGCAGACCAGCACGACCTCGTGCGAGACCCGCAGCGGGTCGTGTCCCAGCTCGTCGAGCAGTCTGCGCAGCGCCAGCACGTACACCGCCGCCTGCCGGGCCGCCGCGGCCACCGCGGCCGGGTCCGCCTGCCCGTCGATCACCGCGAACGACTTGATCTCCACGATGTGGAAGCGCCCGCCGAGCTGGAAGGCCACCACGTCCGGCTCCAGGTAGGCGGCGTGCCCGGCGATCTCCAGGGCGAGCAGCGGATGGTCGTAGACCGTCCCCGCGTCGTGCCCTTCGGCCACCGCCCGGTCGAACAGCGCCCGGGTGTGGGCGTGGCGCAGGTGCGCGCCGACGTTCTCCACGTCGTGGTAGGCCACTTCGGCGATCGGCAGGCCGAGCTGCTCCCGCAGCATGCGCAGCAGCTCCGCGCAGCCGTCGGCCTTCACCAGCGCCTCGAACACGTTCCCGCGGGTGATCGCGAACGGCGACTGGCCGAACGGCGCGGGGAAGCCCAGATGCCGGGCCGCGGCGTCCTTGTCGATCCCGGCGCCGTCCATGAGCGCCCGGCGTGAGCAGCCGGGGTTCGCCGCGAGCGCGGCGATGGCGCGGGCGTCGTGCGGCTTCGGTGGCGTCGTGCCTCGCAGCGCGTCAAGCCGGTTCATCGGCTGCCTCTCGTCTCGCTGTTGCGCGCTCTCACCCAGTGATCCTTTTCTTCGCGACAGTGCTCAGCGTAGCGGCGCCGAACAGCCGCGCTGTGTCACCGAGCTGCGTCGCCGCACGTTCGGCCAGCTCAGCGCGGTCCCGCGTGTCGCGCTCCACGTGCACCGCGAGCTCTGCCCGCGCCGCCTCGATGACCCGGCCGGGGTCGGGCGGCCCCAGATCGCCGTCGGCGGCGCCGGGGATGTTGCGCGCCATCCTGGTCAGCAGCCGCGCTCCCGCGGGCTCTACGAGGGCGTCGGTCACCTGCTCGGCCACCGCTATGGCGCAGGTGAGGAAGTCGACGCGGGGGCTGAGCGGGCCGACCATCCGGCGCGCCTGTGGCCACGTACTGGCCGCCAGCAGGCCACGGGCGGGGGAGAGGCGGTCGGTCAGCGCCGCGCACAGATAGAACGGGCGGCCGTACGGGGAGGACTTGAACGAGCGTTCCTCGTCGCGGCGCAGGCTGGTGAGCTGATTGCTCCTCAGCGTGCCGCCGCAGAACGCCGCGCCCACGGCGACGATCAGCCGTGGCTGGGCACAGGCGCCCAGCAGGAGGAGACCCTGATGCACCTGCTCGCGCACGGTCACCAGCCGCGGCGCCGGGGGCTCGGGTTCGCTGTCTTTCTGATCATCCGCCGGGGCGGTGCTCACCAGGGCGTCCCAGGTGCGCTCGGCGCCGCGCAGCTCGGCGCGCAGGGTCCTGGCCGTGGCCGTGTCCTTGACCCGCATGGCTCTGCGCACACCGGCTCGGAGCTCGTCGATCCGCCTCTCGAGATCGTCCAGCCGGTCACTCATGGCGCGAGCGTAGCAAGAGTTCCAGTATTTCCCAGTATTTTCAGGACATCGAGACGTTCGTGTGATCTACATTGTAAAGGGCGCGGGCCTGGTTCCCCGCCAAGTAGGGCTCACGTCACGGCGTACCGGCGATGGCGCATGCACGGCACGGGGGACGTGCGCAGATGCACTGCATGATCGCGTCGAGAACGTCCTGGTCGTGATACAGGCACCGATCATTGCAGGTGTGGCGCGGAACGAACCCCGCCTGGATCTCGTCGGGCCACGGCTCTTCGCCTTCGCGGCAGCGGACGAACTGTTCGGGGTCTTCCGAGTGCAGGCCGTGCATGCGTTCCCGGGCCTGGGTCTCCAGGGTTCGCGTCTCCGCCACCATGGCCTTGAGTTCGGCGGCGAGGTCGGAGTACCTGTCATCGCCGGTTCGTACGTGCGCGGCCCGCAGCGCCATCACCGCATTGCCCAGGAATCGGCCGGCGTCCTGGAGGTCTGTGGTGTGGTGCAACTGGATGCCGGTCACGCTTCGGACCCACACGGCGTCGTTGTTCATTGATCAATCCTTCGGAGTGGCAGGCGCACCCACCCGTTTGGGAATTGCCCTAGGTCGGGAGGCATGTCAGGGGTTTGTGCGACTACACCTGAGGATAACCATCTATTTGCGCAAGCTTCGGGCTAGGGGCGCGGGGTTGACCGTTGGCGGAGTGACGGCGGCGGTCGAACAGCCTTTGCGCGGGGTGTGTCGAAATGGCGGCAAGCCTGGCGTGGAAGGGGGATCGGTCCATCGGGCCGCACTCTGGCGCGGTAAACGACTTATGGGGATAAATAGGGGAAGATATTACGCGGCGCCGAGCGCCGGGCGGCGTGCCGTGATCGCGATGGCCACCGCGCGATCTGTGTTCCTCTCTCTCGCGATCGGTCGTCGATGCGCGGTGGCCGTACTCGTTCTCAGGCGCCGTTCGACCAGGAAGATCACTCCCAGGGCCGTCGCACGCGTCATGCGGTGGCGGTCAGCTCGTCACGGCGCACTGTCCGCGCTCCTTCCTGACTGGTCCTTCGGCATTCGGGCGTACGTCGAAGTCGAAGATCGCGGTGGGCAGGTAGAGCGAGCAGCAGGCGTTGGGAATGTCGACGATCCCGCTGATTCGCCCTTCGATCGGAGCCGAGCCGAGGATCAGGTAGGCCTGTTCGCCGGTGTAGCCCCACTTCTTGAGATACTCGACGGCATTGAGACATGCCCGGCGGTAGGCCACCGTCGCGTCGAGGTAGTAGTTGGTGTCGGTGTCGTGGTCCACCGAGACCCCGATGAACGACATGAACTCGGAATAGCGCGGCTCGACGTTTCCCGGCAGGAAGACCGGGTTGGTGGAGACACCGTACTTCTCCATGCCGCCCTTGATGAGGTCGACGTGGAGGTCGATGAAACCGCCCATCTCGATCGCGCCGCAGAAGGTAATCTCGCCGTCGCCCTGGCTGAAGTGCAGGTCACCTCCGGAAAGTTTCGCATCCTTCACGTGGACCGGGTAGAAGACCCGGGCTCCGCGAGTGAAGTTCTTGATGTCTTGATTGCCGCCGTTCTCCCTTGCCGGCACGGTACGGGCGCCCTCCTCGGCGATCCGCCGCGCCGCCTCGCCGCTTGCCGTACCGGTGATGGCGTTGTCGGTCAGCGGTGGCAGGCCGAGCGGCGGGACCCGTTGCGGATCGGTGTCGATGAGTGCCTGCTCCCTGCGGTTCCAGGAGGCGAGCAGCTCGGCTGACGGCGCGGTGCCGAACAGCCCTGGGTGGGTGATGCCGGTGAACCGGACACCTGGCAGGTGACGGGATGTGGCCGCCTGGCCGTGGAAGTCCCAGATCGCCTTGTACGCGTCGGGGAAGTAGTCGGTCAGGAATCCGCCGCCGTTCGCCTTGGCGAACACGCCGGTGTAGCCCCATCCCTGGCCTGGTGCCTGCCCGATCTGCTGGGGTACCGCGCCGAGGTCGAGGATGTCGACGACCAGGAGATCGCCCGGCTCGGCTCCCTCCACCCCGATGGGCCCGCTCAGCACGTGCGCGACGGTCAGGTCGACGTCCCGCACGTCGTTCGCGGAATCGTTGTTGCCTATCTGGGCGTCGGTCCATTCCCGGCAGTCCATTCGGAACTCATCTCCGGGGCGGACCATCTCGACCACCGGAACATCCGGGTGCCATCGATTGTGTCCCGGGATTTTCTGGTCGCGCATGGACATCGATTGATCGACGCTGAATACGACTTTCGGCATGATGAATGCCTTTCTCGAATACGGATGCCGTCAGGCATGAAACGCATCGACCACCTCCTTGCAGGCGTCGCGGGTCTTCTCGTCAGGTCCACCGAGGACGATGTGTCCGGTCACCGGCGCCCATCGCATCGGCCGGTGCCGCCGCCGTGGGTTCACGTCCACGGGTCAGCGGCCACAGCCCGATGAAGACCACCACGCCGAACACGGCGAGGATGAAGGCGATGAGGTTGGTGTTCCGCCAGTAGCCCGTCAGGATCATGAACGCGGGGATCGCCGCCGTGACCCACCCCTGGATCGCCGTGACCCAGCCCGTGTACCTGGTGATCTGCTCGTGTTTCAAACCCAGCAGCACGAAGAAGAGGAACCACAGGAAACCCCAGTAGAGCCAGATGACCCCGAACGCCGGATCGCCCAGGAGCCGGAAGTTCGCGTAGGAGTATCCGAGCGCCATGATGGCCACGAACAGGGAGAAGTAGCCGACTCCCGTGGAGTCGAAACCGCCCAGCAGGTTGATCCCGACGTACAGGTAGGTGAAACCGAACAGATAGATCCCGGACGCGCCGAGGACCTGGGCCGGGTCCCCGGGGTTGAGGATGATCAGCACAGTGGGCGTGATCACCTGCAGGGCGCCGACGAAGAGATTGAAGATGGCCGCCGCGCGTGGATCGATCTTCTTCAGCAGCATCATCCCGTTGATGAAGAGCACCGCGCCGACGTAGAGAAGTCCGACGGCTCCCATGAGCGACGCACCTCCTGGTGTTGTCGTGGGGCGGCATCACTCACGCCGGGCGGCCTGTCACCGCCTCCGGACCGGCGGAGCCGCGTGTGTGAGCGGTTCACACGCACGCGCCGCGTTGTTTGTGTTGATCAAGATGTTTCTGTTGCTCAAGGCTTCTATTGCTTCAAGGCTTTCTGTTGCTTCAAGGCTTTCTGTTGCTCAAGGCCGAGGCAGGCGTGACAGCGCCGGGTGCGGCGGCGGTTCGCGCCGCTTGGGAGGCACGCTCGTGACCACCTCGGGTGCTTCCTGGCTCTGCTCCTCGCGGGTGAGCGCGGCACTGACTACTGAAGGCACCCGGCTGAGGTACGGAGAGGAGAAGACTCGACGAGATGGGCGGTGGCACGCGGGGCATTCGCAGGCCGCCGCGGCGGTCCCGATCGGTCGATGCACGTCGAATCGTCCGCAGTCGGGGCAGCGATACTCGTACGTCGCCATAGGCATTCCTCCGCAGAGATCCGACTCGATCTTCTCCGGCCTTCGGCGCCGCAGAGCCATCGCCGGCCTGCGGCGATCTAGGCATACTTCAAGTAACCTCCGCCGCCAAGCCCATGTCAAGGTCGTCGAATGCTGCGGCAATTTCCATGAAAACCAGCTCTGCGCGGAAAAGGGAGTAAGAGTAGCGGAAGGGTGCCCACGGGGGCGATAAACGTGGTCAGACTTTTAACGTTGACTCGCGCATAATTGCCTGATCGGCTGAGAGAATTTGCCGGACATTTGATGGATTTCACGATTCTGACCAACAACGAAGACACTGCCATCGACGGCCGCGGGCGGGTCGCGGCGCGTCCGATGTCAACGCGCGGCTACGGGAGGCCGGGGACGGCGAGTGCCCAGCTGCGGTCCTCGGTGAGGAAGCGGTCCAGGCGGAGCCCGCACTCGGCCAGGGCCGCGCGCAGGTCGTCGTCCGTCAGCCGCCGGGACGTGAACGACTGGGTCCACACCCGATCCCGGTGCGTATAGCGCATCGTCGCGTTGAACAGGCCAGGCCCGGCCTCCTCCAGGGCGGCCAGCGTGACCGTGATGTCGCCGTCCGTCCTGACCCGGCCGGGCCGCCTGGCGTCGTGCGTCTCGGGCGGCGTCCACTCGATCAGCACCGCCCCGCCGGGCGCCACGTGCCGGGCGCAGGCCGACAGCAGCGCCCGCCGGTCGTCCTCGTCGGCCGTGTTCACCAGGTAGGAGCCCAGCGTGACCGCGTCGAACCGCCGCTCCAGCCGCAGATCCTGCGCCCGACTCTGTACGGTCCGCGCCCCCCGTACGTGGGCCAGCATCTCGGCCGACTCGTCCACGGCCACCACCTCGAAGCCGTGCTCCAGCAGGGCGTGCGTCACCCGGCCGACGCCCGCGCCCAGCTCCAGGACGGAGCCGCCAGGCGGCGCCACCCCCGCGACCAGTTCCGCCTCGCCGCGGGGTTTCAGCAGCGTGTAGAACTCGACGGGAGAGCCGTCAGGGGTGATCGAGCCGGGTCCGGTGCCGGAGCGGGGGATGATCGCCATGCCTTCGAATCTAACTCCGGGCGAGCGCACATGGGATCCCGTTCTCGCGGGGACGAAGCTGCTGTGTCCCCTCAGGTGCGTCATCTGATCGGCGCGGTGGCCGGGTCGGCCGCGCTGCCCCTCGTCTACTACCTGACCGAGGCGGGCGCCAGGGCCCTGCGAGCGGCGTACGCCGCCTTCCGGCCCGCGCCCGCCGGGCTCGGCTACCTGGCGGCCGTGGCGGCCATCGTGGTGCTGCTGGCCGCCTGGTCGTGGCTGTCGCCGCTGGCCGCGCTGGCCTGCGGGCTGCCGCTGACCGCCGCGGCCGCGCTGTTCGCGTTCGACCTCGACGTCGCGCTCGATCTGGCGGGCCGGCTGCCGAGCTTCGCGGTGCCCACCGGCCAGCCGGTGGGCGCCCTGGCCGGTGAGCCGCCGGGCGCCCTGGCCGGGGTGACGGGCCTGTACGCCGTCATCGGCGTCCTGCTGGTGCTGTCGGCGCTGCTGCCGCGCAGGCGGCGATCTATCCTGGGCGAATGAGCGGACGGGACCCGGATCGGCGCAAGGCGCTGCTGGACGCGGCGGACCGGGTCATCCTGCGCGAGGGCCCTGAGGCGTCCATGGCCGCGATCGCCGCCGAGGCCGGGATCACCAAGCCGATCCTCTACCGCCACTTCGGCGACAAGAGTGGCCTCTACGAGGCGCTGGCCGACCGCCACGTGCGCAAGGTCATCGCCCAGTTGCGGCCAGGGTTCGCCGAAGCAGCCTCCGACCTGCGTGGCCGGGCCAGGACGACGATCACCGTCTACCTGGACCTGATCTCGGCCAACCGCAATCTCTACCGGTTCCTGTTCCACCGGGCCAGCGCCGAGGACACCCGGATGCGCTCCCACATGACCGCGCTCGTGCGCAGCCTGGGCGAGGAGCTGGGTGGGGTGCTGACCGCCGGGCGGGTGGTGCCGGAGCCCGTACGCGCCCAGGTGCTCGGTCACGCGTTCGTCGGCATGGTGCAGACCACCGGCGACTGGTGGCTGGAGCATCCGGAGGTGGACCGGGCGGAGGTCGTCGAGGGACTGGTGGACGTGATCGTCGCGGCCGTCAGTCACCGAAGCGGGAGAGCGTCTTGAATTCCCTGTAGTTCCCTGAAGGAATCAGGCAACTCGGACGGGCGTGGCCTGGCCTGGGCCGCCCCGGTGCTTGGCGAGCATGAGCACGGGGGTGGCTTTGGCGTGGTGGAAGCCGGTCCGGTGGTGAGAATTCCTGACATGTCCTGTCCTGTCCTGTCCGGTGCGGCTGGGGCCGGGCAATGCTTAAGCACCGACGTGCCGTCCCCGCACCGGGGGCAGTATCGGGAGGTGCCGCGGGCTGGGACGGTGACCACGGCGATGGCGCTCTTGGCGGCCAGGTGCCGGATCGCCTCGACGATCTGCCCGCGTACCTGCCCCGACGGGCGTGTGTTCGCTTGGCGGCCAGGTGCTCACGCTCGGCCCGCAGTCGGTGCAGCTTGGCCGACACACCGCTCGCATCGTAGAGCAGCGGCCGCCCATCGCCGATCACCCGGCCGCCGGAGATCACCCGCCCATCGGCCACAAGACGTCCCACCACACCGGTCAGCAGCCCGTTGACGCCCCAGTCGAAGCCGCACCCGATCACATGACCGGTAGCGGGTACGAAGCCGATCAGGATCTGGAACGGCAGATCGACGCGCACCCGACCCTTGGTCACCCGCAAGGTGGGGGCGCACAACCTCGCCTCCGGCGGCACGGTCGGCGGCAAGACGACAGGCAGCACATGCCAGGCCCAGTCCCTGGCGGACGCGGGCGATTCGACCAGGGGAAGCCGCACCCGCAGCCGGGCGCTGCGGTGGCCGACGCGCTCCAGGGTGAGCAGTTGCCGGTCGGCCGCCGCCAGCACCACCTGCGCCGCAACGTTCGGCGGCTCCTCCAGTTCGGTCAGATCTGCCGGGAAGACCCCACACTCGCCGCCGCCTCCGAAGACGCGACCGAATCCGTGCCCCAGACCACGTTCCACCGGCACAACACGGACTACGAGCCCATAGCAGAACCCGAGGTTCTCATAGCGAATATGAGGAACGGTTCATACCCTCCCATGCCGCCGGGCGTAGTTGAGCGCCCACCCGAACACCCCGAGTGCGGCGGCAAGATAGACGGCGTTGAGCCCCATGGGATCCCGATCAGCCCGAGCGACCAGCCGAGCAGGAGCAGGATGCCCATGAACGGCACCAGCCCCACGCCCAGGCTCGTCACCCCGAACCCGTAGAGCACCAAGGCGAGACCCGCCATCACGGCGACCGCGAAGACCACCTTGCCCAGGGAGAACAGCATACGATCAACGGCAACGGGTTTTCGGCCGAGGGGCAGTGGCACGGGTTCTCAGCCGAGCAGCCGCAGCAGGTCCCACTCGTTCTCGCACACCCGGCGCCCGATCGCGGCCAGCTCGACCGAACGCGCGCCGCCGCGCAGGTGGCGCATCGTCTGCATCACGCAGATGACGCCCCACTTGAGCACGCCGAACGTCTCCCACCAGCGCAGCGCGTCCCGGTCGACGGGCTGCCCGCCGGCCTTCTCGTACGCGCTCACCAGGTCGTCATAACCACCGAAACCGCCCACCGGCAGCGGCGAGCCGAACCGCCACGCCTTCACACACAGCCAGCCGAGGTCCTCGACCGGGTCGCCCGCGTGGGCCAGCTCCCAGTCGAGCACCGCCCGGATCCCCTCGGGCCCGACGATCAGGTTGCCGTTGCGGAAGTCGCCGTGCACCACGGTCGGCCGCGCCGCCGCCGGCCGGGTCGCCGCCAGCCGCCGGAAGGCCAGCTCGAACACCGGATGCGGCTCCCCGATCTGATCGAGTACATCCCGCCACCGCCGCAGCGGATCGTCGGCCATGGGAACAGGCACGGGAACAGGGGGGAGCGCCGACAGCGGCATCCGGTGGATCGCCGCGAGCGCCTCGCCGCACTGGGCGGCCAGCCGCGGCCGGGCCGCCGCGTACGCCTCGTCACGCAGGATCCTGCGCGGGATCGTCTCGCCCGCCACCCGCGTCATGAGGATGTACGGCTCACCGGCCGCCACTGTCCGCGGCACCGGCACCCCGGCCCCACCGGCCGCCACGACCCGCGGCACCGGCACTGCGGCCTCGGCGGCGGCCCGCATCAGCGTGGCCTCGCTCGCCAGGCTGCCACCGGCCTCCAGGGCGGCGCCGGGGGAGTCGAGGCGCAGGATCAGTTCGTGCCGTTCGTCCCCGTCGAGCACGTCGAGCGCCCACGTCTCACGCGAGGCTCCGCCGGGAAGCCGCGCGCTGAAGGGCACCGACGCGCCGGGCCCGAAGACCTCGCGGACGATCGAGTGGACGATCGAATGGACCGGCTCCGTCATCGCAGCCCGAACTCCCAGTTCCCGCCCGCCGCGTAGGCGCCGAGTATCCGCCGTCCCACGGAGTCGATGTGCACCTCGTCGGGGCCGTCGTAGATCCGCCCGGCCCTGGCGTGCCGGTAC
Organism: Nonomuraea sp. NPDC052129; assembly: GCF_040680095.1. Lineage (NCBI taxonomy): Bacteria > Bacillati > Actinomycetota > Actinomycetes > Streptosporangiales > Streptosporangiaceae > Nonomuraea > Nonomuraea sp. NPDC052129. The sequence goes on from NZ_JBFAVX010000018.1 coordinate 111,056, forward strand.
ATCCGGTCCAGCGGGGTGTCCGGAGTCAGCCCCGCCGCGCCGTACACCTGGATGGCCCGGTCGATCACGTTGTGCAGCATGCGCGAGCCCACCACCTTGATCGCGCCGATCTCGACCCGGGCTTCGGAGCCGGCGTCGATGGCCCGCGCGGCGTCGAGCGTGAGCAGCCGCGCGGCCTGGATCTCGGTGTAGGAGTCGAACACGTGTTGCCGCATGAGCTGCTTGGCGGCCAGCGGCTCGCCGAACGCGCTCCTCTCGCGCAGCCGGCGGCACATCAGGTCGAAGGCCCGCTGCGCCTGGCCGAGCCAGCGCATGCAGTGGAAGATCCGTCCGGGTCCCAGGCGCCGCTGCGCGATCACGAACCCGTCGCCGCGCTCCCCCAGGAGGTTCGAGGCGGGCACCCGGACGTTGTCGTAGCGGACCTCGCAGTGCGCGCCGTCCAGCCCCAGGACCGGCGTCTCGCGGATGATGTCGTAGCCCGGCGTGTCGGTCGGCACGAGGATCATGGAGAAGGACCGGTGCGGGGCCGCGCCGTCCTCCGTCCGGCACATCACGGTGGTGTACGCGGCCCGGGACGCGCCGGTCGTGAACCACTTGTGCCCGTTGATCACCCATTCGCCCCCGTCGAGGACCGCGGCCGTCCTGAGCTGCGTCGGGTCGCTGCTCGACACGGACGGCTCGGTCATCGCGAAGCTCGGTGAGATGTCGCCGCGCACCAACGGGTCGAGGTAGCGTTCCCGCTGCTCGGCCGAGGCGTGCTCGTGCAGCATCAGCGAGTCCTGCAGCGTGTACGTCCCCAGCGCGATCTGCCCGAACTCACTGCGCCCCTGCACCTCGTTGACGTAGACGTAGTCGAGGAAGGGCAGCCCGCCCCCGCCCAGCTCACGCGGGTGACCGAGGGCCCACAGACCCTCCTTCTTGGCCTCCGCCCGCAGTTCGTCGAGCGCCGCCCCGGCGGCCGGCCCGCCCTGGTGGAGCACGTTCTCGGCGGGCTCGACCCGCTCGGTCATGAACGCGTGGACGGCATCGCGGATGGGACGGACGCTGTCTGGGACGGCGAAGCTCATGACAGGATCACAACCGATAATCGTTGCCCGGTCAACGGATAAGGAGTCCCTTATGGCGGCCCCGCATGACGTCCCCTCGGCGGCCCACCTGGTGGCGGCCGTCCGCGGCTTCCTGGCCGACGACGTGCTGCCCGCGGTCGAGGGCCGGGTGCGCTTCCACACCCGGGTGGCGATCAACGTGCTCGGCATGGTCGAGCGGGAGATCGAGCTCGGCCCCGGCCACACGGAGGAGCACGGGCGGCGGCTGGCCGGGCTGGGCGTGAGCGACGACGCGGAGCTGGCGGCGGCCGTCCGCGAGGGCCGCTTCGACGACTCGGCTCTGGTCGAGGCGCTCAGGGATGCCGTACGGGCCAAGCTGGAGGTGGCCAACCCCGGATATCTCGGCGACGGCTAGCCGATCTTGACCGGCTGACGGCCGGTTCCCGGTTGGGAACCGGCCGTCAACCGGCGGGGAAGGCGATCAGTGCGACGACGCCAGGTCCAGGTCCTTGACCTTGGGGTCGCCCTCGTCGGCGAAGTAGTCCTCGCGCGAGGTCGCGTCCGGCCCGTCGGCCACCTTCATGGCCCGGAACACCAGCGTGCCGAGCGCCGCCACGATCAGGTTCACGGCCAGCGCCAGGAAGCCCGCGTAGATCGTCATCTTGGTGTCGATCCCGAGGTTGGCCAGCCCGAACGCCGACCCGCCGAAGTGCGCCTTGCCGTTGGCCGGGTTCGGGACCATGTACAGCATCCAGATGCCCGCGCCCATCCCGGCGATCCAGCCGGCGATCAGGCCGCCCTTGTGGAACCAGCGGGTGTAGAGGCCCAGCCCCACCGACGGCAGCGTCTGCAGGATGATCACGCCGCCGATGAGCTGCAGGTCGATGGAGAACTGCGGGTCGAGCAGCAGGATGCACAGCACCGCGCCCACCTTGACCACCAGGGAGACCAGCTTGGAGACCTTGGCCTCCTGCGCGTCCGTGGCGTCCTTGCGCAGGTATTCGCGGTAGATGTTGCGGGTGAACAGGTTGGCCGCCGCGATCGACATGATGGCCGCCGGGACGAGCGCGCCGATGCCGACGGCGGCGTAGGCGACGCCCGCGAACCAGTCGGGGAACATCTGGTCGAACAGCGCCGGGATGATCGTGTTGGTGTCCGGCTTGCCGTTGGCGCCCATGACCGGCTTGGTGCCCGCCGCGATCGCCATGAAGCCGAGCAGCGCGATCAGGCCGAGCAGGAAGCTGTAGGCGGGCAGCGCCGCCATGTTCCGCTTGATGACGCCGCGGTTCTTGGAGGCCAGCACGCCGGTGAGGCTGTGCGGGTAGAGGAAGAGCGCCAGCGCCGAGCCGAAGGCCAGCGTGATGTACTGGAGCTGGTTGTTGGCGTTGAGGGTGATCCCGTCGCCGGGCGCCGGGCTCGCGTCGAACTTGGCCTTGGCCGCGTCGAAGATCGACCCCCAGCCGCCCAGCTTGGCCGGGATGTAGATGACCGCCGCCAGGATCACGATGTAGATCAGCGTGTCCTTGACGAAGGCGATCAGCGCCGGCGCCCGCAGCCCCGACTGGTAGGTGTAGGCCGCCAGGATGGCGAAGGCGATGATGATCGGCAGGTGCCCGGTGATGCCCATCGTCTTCAGCACGGCCTCGATGCCGACGAGCTGCAGGGCGATGTACGGCATGGTCGCCACCAGGCCGGTGATCGCGATGATCAGCGCCAGCGTCGGCGACCCGAACCGGGCCCGGACGAAGTCGGCCGGGGTGACGAACCCGTGCACGTGCGACACCGACCACATCCGGGCCAGCACCAGGAACACCAGCGGGTAGACCACCACCGTGTACGGCAGGGCGTAGAAGCCCAGCGCCCCGGCCCCGAACACCAGCGCGGGTACGGCCACGAAGGTGTAGGCGGTGTAGAGGTCGCCGCCGACCAGGAACCAGGTGATCCAGGAGCCGAAGTTCCGGCCGCCCAGCCCCCACTCGTGCAGGCTCTCGATGTTCTCGGGCCGCCGCCATTTGGCCGCCACGAAGCCCATGACGCTCACCGCGAGGAACAGCACCGCGAAGACGACCAGTTCGGTCACATTGGCGTTCACTTGGTCATCCTGTACACGATCGTGGTGCAGCCGACGCCGACGATGATGAAGGCGATCTGCAGCCAGTAGAACAGCGGGAAGCCGAGCAGCCGGGGCTCGTCGGCGTTGAACAGGAAGGTCAGCAGCGGCAGCACGATGGGCAGCACCAGCAGCCAGTTCCAAGGGCTGCGGTCACTGCGTGCCCGCTCGGGTTCCCCGGTTGTCATCGACCCCTCCGAAGCATGGATCAGGAGCCGGTCTACGCTCTTAACCGGCTCCTGACATCTCGTCAATGGGAGGAGATTAGCTTTTCCAGGGGATTAATCCCAATGTCGGCTGGGTTACGGTTTGGCCTAAATGTCACGTCGAGCCGGCCAGGTCGAGGTCCTTGATGCGCGGGTCTCCCTCGTCGGCCGTGTAGTGCTCGGGGGCGGTGCCGTCGGGGCCGTCGGCGACCTTGAGCGCACGGAACAGCAGCGTGCCGAGCAGCGCCACGATCAGGTTCACGGCCAGCGCCAGGAAGCCCGCGTAGATCGTCATCTTGGTGTCGAGGCCCAGCTTGGACAGCGCGAACGCCGACCCGCCGAAGTGCTCGTGCTTGGTGGCCGGGTTGGCGACGTTGTAGAGCATGAGGATGCCGGCGCCCATCCCGGCGACCCAGCCCGCGATCAGCCCGCCCTTGTGGAACCAGCGGGTGAACAGGCCGATGGCGACCGACGGCAGCGTCTGCAGGATGATCACGCCACCGATGAGCTGCAGGTCGATGGAGAACTGCGGGTCGATGAACAGGATGAACAGCACCGCGCCGACCTTCACCACCAGCGAGGTGACCTTGCTGACCCCGGCCTCCTGGGCGTCGGTCGGATCGCGGTTGATGTACTCGCGGTAGATGTTGCGGGTGAACAGGTTGGCCGCCGCGATCGACATGATGGCCGCCGGGACGAGCGCGCCGATGCCGACGGCCGCGAACGCGACGCCCGCGAACCAGTCGGGGAACATCTGGTCGAACAGCTGCGGCACGACGGTGTTGACGTCGGTGCCGATCGGCTTGATCTTCGCCGAGATCGCCATGTACCCGAGCAGCGCGATGAGCGCCAGCAGCAGGCTGTAGGCGGGCAGCGCCGACATGTTCCGCTTGATCACGTCGCGGTTGCGCGAGGCCAGCACGCCGGTGACGCTGTGCGGGTAGAGGAACAGCGCCAGCGCCGAGCCCAGCGCCAGCGTGACGTACTGGAGCTGGTTGTTGGCGTTGAGCAGGGTCCCGTCGCCGGGCGCCGGGGTCGCGGCGAACTTGGCCGTGGCGTCGCCGAAGATCTGGCTCCAGCCGCCCAGCCGGGCCGGGATGTAGATGATCGCGACGAGGATGACCAGGTAGATGAGGATGTCCTTGACGAAGGCGATGAGCGCGGGCGCCCGCAGCCCTGACTGGTAGGTGTAGGCCGCCAGGATCACGAACGCGATGATCAGCGGCAGGTCGGTGAGCAACCCGCTGCCGGACACGCCCATCGTCTTCAGCACGGCCTCGATGCCGACCAGCTGCAGCGCGATGTACGGCATGGTCGCCACGATCCCGGTGATGGCCACCAGCAGCGCCAGCGTGGGCGAGCCGAACCGTACCCGCACGAAGTCGGCCGGCGTGACCAGGCTGTGCACGTGCGACACCGACCACAGCCGGATCATGATGAGGAACACGATCGGGTAGGTGATCACCGTGTACGGCACCGCGAAGAACCCCGCGGCGCCCGCCCCGAACAGCAGCGCGGGCACGGCCACGAAGGTGTAGGCGGTGTAGAGGTCACCGCCGATGAGGAACCAGGTGATCCACGCCCCGAAGTTGCGCCCGCCCAGCCCCCACTCGTTGAGGCTGGCCAGGTCGGTGGGCCGGCGCCACCGGGCGGCGACGAAGCCCATGCCGCTGACCACCAGGAACAGGACGGTGAAGACGATGATCTCGGTCAGGTGCTCGCTCACCGCTGCCTCCGCTTGGTCATCTGGTAGACCAGCGTGGTCGTGATCACGCCGAGGGCGATGAAGGCGATCTGCAGCCAGTAGAACAGCGGGAAGCCCAGCAGCCGGGGCTCGTCGGAGTTGTACAGGAACGTCAGCAGGGGGATGGCGATGGGGAGGAGCAGCAGCCAGTTCCAGGGGCTGCGGTCACTCTTGTCATCGGGCAAGGCGGTCTCCTAGGGGAGATGCGGCTCTTGCCCTCGCAGACTAGTGAGGTGATTATTTCGGTCAGGTCACCGATCGACGAGTGGTCGGCTCCCCGCGACGAACGGTCGCTTCCACGATGGGGTCCGGCCGCTCAGACGGTCCGCTCGGCGGCGGTCCTCGGCTCGTGCCGTACGTCACCGGGCTGCCCGACCGGCCGGGTCCAGGCGGCGAACTCCACCAGCACCCCGTCGGGGTCCTTGAAGTAGATCGACCGGACGAACACGCCCTCGTGCATCTCCGGCGCCACGCCGAACTCGCTGTCGTCGTGGTTGAGCAGCACGCCCACATCGATGCCCTTGGCCAGCAGCCGTTCGCGGTATTCCTCGATCCGCTCGGGCGGCACGTCGAAGGCGATGTGGTTCATCGACCCGACGGCCGACAGCAGCTCGCCCCGATCGGGCAGGTGGCGCGGCGCCGACACGCCGGGCACGCCCTCGGGCGCGTCGGGGAACCAGAAGAAGGCCAGCGCGTTGCCGCCGCCGCAGTCGAAGAAGAAGTGCTGCCCCCAGCCCATCGGCAGCTCGATCGTCTTGATCAGTGGCATGCCGAGCACGCCGGAGTAGAAGTCCACGGTCTGCTTCATGTCCGAGCAGACCAGGGCGACGTGGTTGACCCCGCGTAACTCGAATTCGCTGTTCATAGTAACTATCTACTTATCACAGGGGTCCCACGGAAAACATGACAGGAGATGTCCTCTTTCCGGGCGAGCATGGACCCATGATTGCTCTGGTGGCGGGCGCGACCCGCGGTACGGGACGAGGAATAGCGGTTCAGCTGGGCGCGGCCGGCGCGACCGTCTACTGCACCGGCAGATCGACGCGGGAAAGCCGCTCGGAGTTGAACCGGCCCGAGACCATCGAGGAGACGGCCGAGCTGGTCACGCGGGCGGGCGGCACCGGCATCGCGGTGCGGGTGGACCACCTGGACCCGGCGCAGGTCCAGGCGCTGGCCGAGCGGATCGAGCGCGAGCAGGGGCGGCTCGACGTGCTGGTCAACGACGTGTGGGGCGGCGAGCCGCTGTACGAGTGGGACACGCCGGTGTGGAAGCACGATCTGGACAACGGGCTGCGCCTGCTCAGGCTGGCGATCGACACCCATCTGATCACCAGCCATCACCTGCTGCCGCTGCTGATCCGCCACCCGGGCGGGCTGGTGGTCGAGGTGACCGACGGCACCACGGGCTACAACGACACCCACTACCGGGTCTCGCCGTACTACGACCTGGCCAAGGTGTCGGTGAACCGGCTGGCCTTCAGCCAGGCGCACGACCTGGAGCCGTATGGCGGCACGACGGTGGCGCTCACCCCTGGGTTCCTGCGCTCGGAGGCCATGCTGGAGCTGTTCGGCGTCACCGAGGAGACCTGGCGCGAGGCGGCGCCCGACCCCGCGTGGGCGGTGTCGGAGACCCCGGCCTACGTGGGCCGCGCGGTCGCCGCCCTGGCCACCGACCCGGACAAGCGGCGCTGGTCGGGCCGGTCGGTCTCCAGCGGCGAGCTGGCCCAGGTGTACGGGTTCACGGACGTGGACGGCAGCAGACCGGACGTGTGGCGCTTCATCACCGAGGTCCGGGAGGCCGGTAAGGAGGCCGACCCGGAGGACTACCGGTAGAGAGCCGCCCGCCGGTAAGGACTACCGGTAGAGAGCCGCCCGCCGGTAAGGGCTACCGGTAGAGAGCCGCCCGCCGGTAAGGGCTACCGGTAGAGGGCCGCAAGCCGGGCCGCCGCCCCGGCCACCAGGGCGCGCAGCTCCGGTGGTTCGAGCACCTCCGCCTCCGGCCCGAAGCGCAACACCTGGCCGTAGGCCACCTGGACCGACTCCACCCCCAGCCGGACCGTGCCGTCGGGCTGGAGCGAGGCCAGCGCGTCGGGCAGGGCGGCCGGGTCGGCGATGTGGCGCAGCAGGCGCACGCCCGCCTCGCTCAGCCGCAGCGTGATGGTCTCGCGCAGCAGCGAGCGGGTGAACGCCGCCGACTGCCCGGCCCAGAAGGCCGCCAGGTCGAACCCCGGGTCACGCTCGAAGACCCGGCCCAGCACGTCGATCTCCCCGAACCGGTCCACCCGGTAGATCAGGAACCGCTCGCCGCTCCTGGCCGCCAGATACCACGCGCCGGCCTTGAGCACGAGCCCGTACGGCTCCACTGTCCGCTCCGCGCCCTTGTACCGGGCCGTCACGGCGAGGTCCCGCCAGACGGCCCTGGCCAGCGGCGCGAGCGCGGCCGGGGGCGGGGAGTCGCCGGCGAACCAGCCGGGCGCGTCCAGGTGGAAGCGCTGCGCCGCCGTCGCGGGCGCGTCGCGCACGCCCGGTGACAGCGCCGCGGCGGCCTTCAGCCGGGCCGTCGCGGCCACCTCCTCCAGCCCCATCTCGCGCAGCGCCGCGGGCACCCCCGACAGGAACAGCGCCTCCGCCTCGGCCCGGTCGAGCCCGGTCAGCCGGGTACGGTAGCCGTCCAGCAGTCGGTAGCCGCCGCCGCGCCCCCGATCGGCGTAGACCGGCACCCCCGACTCCGACAGCGCGAGCACGTCGCGGTGGATGGTCCGCTCGGACACCTCCAGCTCCCCGGCCAGCTCCGCGGCCGTCATCCCGCCGCGCCCCTGCAGCAGCAGGAGCAGCGACATCAACCGCGCGGCGCGCACAGCGGCAGGATCATGGCCGAGGGATGCTCGGGGGAGTGGAACACCTCGACGTCGGCGGGCACCATCTTCCCGCCCAGCCCGAGCGACTGGCCGGTGCCCGGATTGCGGGCGATCGTCGGGTAAGCCCCGGCGGCGACGTGCACCCGGATCCGGTGGTCGCGGGCGAACCGGTGCCCGACCGGCCACAGGTCCACCAGCACCCGCCGGATGTCATCGGCCGCCGAGTCGGGACCCAGGCGCCGCACACCCTCGCACACGTTGAGCGAGCGGCCGTCCGGATGCACGTCGCAGACACGCACGACCACGTCCACGTGCGGCGTGCTCGACCTGACGAACAGCTCGGCGCCGACCGGCCCGATCAGCTCCACGTCCGACTCCAGCGCGGCGGAGCTGTAGACCAGCACGTCGCGCCGCGCCTCCAGCCGCCGCTGGTCCCTCGGCCTGGAATCGGCCAGCAGCACCGGGCCGCCGAGCACCGGCGTCGGATGGTCCGGGTGGTAGCGGAAACGGTCGGGCTCGTCCTCCTGCGGGAGCTCGGTGCCGAGCCCGAAGCCGTGCTGCAGATGCCACCGCTCCGGCCGCATCTCAGGCACCGGCCAGTCGGGGTAGTCGCGCCACTCCTCGGCCCCCGTCACGTACAGCCGCACCGGATCGGGGCGCAGCCCGGACGGATCGTCCAGCAGATGCGCGCGGAACCAGGCCAGCGCGTCGGCCATGGCCGGCCGCCCGTGCCGGCGGTCCACGTGGTACCAGGGCCCGATCGTCAGGTACGGCCGCCGCCCGGCCGCCCGCATCGCCTGGTAGTCCTTGAGCTGCCACGGCAGGAACACGTCGTACCAGCCGCCCAGCATGGTAACGGCCGCCTCCACCTCGCCGACCTTCGGGGAGAAGTCACGCTTGTCCCAGTACGGCACCGCCGGGTCGGCATGGTGCTCCAGGAGGTTCTGGAAGAAGGGCAGTGGCCGCCCGGCCGACACCTGGTCCAGTTCGGCCACCGGCCGCCCGGACAGGACCGCCCGGCGGGTGAGCCGGGGCGCCGTCAGCATCGCCGTACCTCCGAAGGGGCGGGACATGGCGTCGGTCAGCGTCGTCCAGCTCAGCGCGGACTCCAGGGCGAACGCCCCGCCCACGTAGGCGGCGTCCCTGAACTGCGAGGCGGTGATCTGCGTGGCCATGGCCTTCAGCTCCGGCCCGGCCTCGGCCGCGATGGCCCACTGCGCGTAGCCGAGATAGGAGGGGCCGAACATCGCGAACGAATCGCCGTACCAGGGCTGGGCGCGCATCCAGGCGACGGTGGCCAGGCCGTCGTCGTGCTCGTCGCCGAGGGGGTCCAGCGTCCCGCCCGAGCCGAAACCGCCCCGGCAGCTCTGGATCACCACCTGGAAGCCGCGCCGGGCGAAGCCCCGGCCGCACATCCAGCCGAACAGGCCGCGCCGGCCGTACGGGGAGCGGATCAGGATCACCGGCGCCCGGTCCCCCCTGACCGGCGCGTAATGGTCGGCCAGAAGGGTCACGCCGTCGGGCATCGGAATGGGAAGGTCACGCCGGACCCGCACACGTCGCATTACCTACCAGTAACAGATGCCCCCGGGGTCCGGTAGCCCGGGGGCACCCCAACGGCCGGGGCGTCAGTCGAAGTGCTGGTAGCGGGGCCAGGCCACGCTCCACGGCTGCTTGAGCCCCCGGCACAGGAAGATGCCCATGCCCTGCAGTTCGTTGTCGACGCCGACGCCGTTGTCGACGCGGTCCTTCTGCTCGCACTTGTCGTACTGGAAGTCCATGCCGCGTGGGCCGATGTTCACCATGACCGCGACGGTGGCGTTCTCGGGCGGTGGACCGTACTCGTGGAGCTGGTTCTGGCCGCTGTAGACGCGCGGGACCCCGGCGCGCACGAGCGCGCCGTGCTCGCCGTAGCTGCCGGTCATGACGATGGCCCGCGCCTGGTCCTCCGGAGGCAGCGCGCGCAGCACGTTCTGGACCTTGGCCGCGAACTGCGGCCAGCCGATGGACTCGCGCACGACCTCGTCGATCGCCGGCACCGGGGTGGCGGCCAGGCTGGCGGCCGGGATGAGCGGCAGCGCGATCACGGCCGACACCAGGCCGTTCACCACGAGGGACCCGGCGGCCAGGCGTACCTTGCCCAGACCCGCCGCCTCCACGCTCACGCAGCCCGCCGCGAACAGCAGCAGGATCAGGCCGGCCGTGTAGTCGAAGCGCCCGCCGCTGATCAGCGTCGCCACGGCCGCGGCGGGATAGGCGACGGCCAGCGCCCGCACCCGCCGGTCCCGCCACAGGCGCACCCAGCCGAACGCGCCGATGATCGTCACGACCGGCCCGAACAGCGTGAGCTGCATGGGCACGAACAGCGCCCGCAGCTCGCCGCCCCGCTCCGAGCTCAGCGCCGCCGCCATCTTGAGCTGCGGCCAGTCGTGCGTGGCCTGATAGAGCAGGTTCGGTACGGCCAGCGCCGCCGCGATCAGCGCGCCACCCCACAGCCAGGGGCTGGCCAGGACCCGGCGCGGCCCCACGGCCACCAGCCCGACCGCGAGTCCCAGCAGCAGCATGACGATCAGGTGCTTGTTGTAGGTCGCCAGCCCGGCGATCACGCCGACGGCCGGCCACCACCGTGGCTGCTCGCGCATGAGCGCCTTGGTCATGAACAGGATGGCCGCCGCCCAGAACGGCAGGTCGAAGCTGAGCGTCAGCAGCGTGTGCCCGGCGATGAAGGTGTAGGCGCCGGTGGCCGTGCCGAGCGCGGCCAGGATCTGCGCGACGCCACGGCCGCCCAGCTCGCGGGTGATGAGCGTGACGAGCACGACGAGGATCGCCGCGGCCAGCGCGGGCAGCACCCTGATCCCGAAGAGCGTGTCGCCGAACACGGCGATCGACAGCTTGGCCGCCATCGGCGCGAACGCGGGCTGATCGACGTACCCCCAGGCGGGGTGCTCGGACAGCACACGGAAGTACATCTCATCGCGGTGATATCCGTAGCTCCCACTGAGCAGCAGCAGCACCGCGAACAACAAGATCGAGATCAACGTGACCGAGCGCCACGCTAGTAACGGGGGGCGTTCCATGATTGCTAAAGTTAGCCGTTCGTCAGAACTCCCGTCAGGAGTTGCGCACCCCTATTTGCCGGGCGTTTCGCCCATCTGGGGGCGTCTCGGCGCGGGCGCGTTGCGTGATCATCGCGAGCCGGTTACGCTTGCCACATGCGAATCTCGTTGCAGCTTCAGTGGTGGCGCCGCTAGTAGGCGGCGCGTGATTCGCATTCCTCAACGGACGGCCGCCCCGGAAGGCGGCCTTTCTCGTGTCCGCCCCCGGGGCATCAGTGTCGGTGTTCGATCATCGGTTTTCGACAAGGGGCAGCAGTGGAGACGAGCGGATATACCACCGCCGGGGGCATCGGCGTCGAGCGCGAGGTACGCCAGGTGCCTGAGGAAGCGCTCGAAGAGATCGTGACGGCGCTCGGAGAGAGACGCGGCGGCGCCTTCTCCTCCGGGATGGACTACCCGGGCCGCTACAGCCGATGGGCCTTCGGCTACGTCGACCCGTGCCTGGAGCTGGTCGCCAGGGGCCGCCACATCTCCGCCAGGGCGCTCAACGCCCGCGGCAGGGTCGTGCTGCCCGCCGTGGTCTCCTGCCTGCTGGCCGCCGGCAAGCCCGTCGAGGAGCCGACCGCCGACCACGTCGAGGTCTACGTGCCCGAGTCGGGCGACCTGCTCACCGAGGAGATGCGCAGCCGCCGGCCCACCGTGTTCACCGCGATCCGCGAGGTCATCGCCGCCTTCCGGGGCGACGACCCGCACCTGGGCCTCTACGGCTCCTTCGGCTACGACCTGGCCTTCCAGTTCGAGCCGATCAGGCAGGAGCTCGTCCGCCCCGACGACCAGCGTGACCTGGTGCTGCACCTGCCCGACAGGCTGGTGGTGATCGACCGCCAGCGCGAGACCAGCGTCGAATACCGCTACGAGTTCACCGTCGACGGCGCCACCACCCGCGGCCTGGAGCGCACCGGCGAGTCCGTGCCCCTCACCGAGCCCGCCGAGGTGCCCGCCGACCCCAAGAGAGGCACATACGCCAAGGTCGTGGCCGCGGCCAAGGAGAAGTTCAAGCGCGGCGACCTGTTCGAGGTCGTGCCCGGCCAGGTCTTCCACGCTCCCTGCACCGACCCGTCGGCCTTCTTCCGCGGCCTGCGGCACAGCAACCCGGCGCCCTACGAGTTCATCATCAGCCTGGGCGAGGGCGAGCACCTCGTCGGCGCCTCGCCCGAGATGTACGTCCGGGTGAGCGGCGACCGCGTCGAGACCTGCCCCATCTCCGGCACGATCGCTCGCGGCAGCAACCCGATCGAGGACGCCGAGGCCATCCGCACTCTCCTGACCAGCGTCAAGGAGGAGTCGGAGCTGACCATGTGCACCGATGTCGACCGCAACGACAAGTCGCGCATCTGCGTGCCCGGCTCCGTCCGGGTCATCGGCCGCCGCCAGATCGAGCTCTACTCCCGGCTGATCCACACCGTCGACCACATCGAGGGCCGGCTGCGGCCGGAGTTCGACGCCCTCGACGCCTTCCTGACCCACATGTGGGCCGTCACGGTCACCGGCGCGCCCAAGACCTGGGCCATGCAGTTCATCGAGGACCACGAGGCCACCACCCGCAGGTGGTACGGCGGCGCCATCGGCTTCATCGGCTTCGACGGCTCCATGAACACCGGCCTGACCCTGCGCACCGCCCAGATCAAGAACGGCCTGGCGACCGTCAGGGCCGGCGCCACGCTGCTGTTCGACTCCGACCCCGAGGCCGAGGAGCGCGAGACCGAGCTCAAGGCCAGCGCCCTGCTCGGCGCCCTGGCCGCGGTCAACCAGCCGCACGCCAAGCCGGTCGTCCCGGTTCGCGAGCAGCCCGGCCAGGGCATGAAGGTGCTGCTCGTCGACCACGAGGACTCCTTCGTCAACACCCTGGCCGACTACTTCCGCCAGGAGGGCGCCGACGTCGTCACGCTGCGCCACGGCTTCCCCTCGGCCATGCTCGACGACATCGCGCCCGACCTCGTCGTCCTGTCGCCGGGCCCCGGCTGGCCGTCCGACTTCGGCATGTCGGCGCTCATCGATGAGATCTACGCCCGTGACCTGCCGGTCTTCGGTGTCTGCCTCGGCCTGCAGGCGATGGTCGAGCACGCGGGCGGCTCGCTGGAGCTGCTCGACTACCCCGAGCACGGCAAGCGCGGCCAGGTCACCCGGCTGGGCGGCGGCGACGCGCTGCTCGACGGGCTGCCGGAGGAGTTCGTCGCGGCCCGCTACCACTCCCTGCACGCCAAGCGGGTCGGCGTGGTCGGCTTCACCCCGACCGCGCTGACGCCCGACGGCAACGTCATGGCGATCGAGGACACCGAGCGGCGCCGCTTCGCCGTGCAGTTCCACCCGGAGTCCATCCTCACCGCCGAGGGCGGCGCGGGCGCGCGTGTCATCGCCAACGTGCTCCGCCTCGCCCGCCGGTGAGGGCCGGGTCTGGGGCGGTTTCACACGTGCGGACCGGAGCATTCGCACGTGCGGTCCGGAGCGCGCTTTCACACGTGAGGATCTAGCGCGTCTTTCGGGTAGGTAAAACGGCCGCGGGAGCGTGCGGAGGCCACCTAGAGTCTCCGCATGCTCCCCGTAGATCTTCCCGATACGGTGCGTGACGCCCTCCTCGCCCCGCTCGTCGACCACCACTGTCACGGGGTGCGCCGCGACGACCTGTCCAGAGCCCAGTTCGAGCTGCTGATCAACGAGGGCGGCTGCCCCGCGCCGCCGGGCACCACCCACTTCGACACGCCGATCGGCGCGGCCATCCGCCGCTGGTGCGCACCCGTGCTCGGTCTGGAACCGCACGCGCCGCCCGCCGTCTACCTGGCGCGCCGGGCCGACCTCGGCGCCGACGAGGTCAACCGGCTGCTGCTGCGGGCCGCCGGGGTCGGGGCGCTCCTGGTCGACACCGGCATGGAGGGCGCCGAACTGCTGACGGCCGCCGAACTGGCCCGCCACGGCGACGCGAGCGCGAACGAGGTCGTCGGCATCGAGCAGATCGAGCAGGACGTCGTGGAGATGGCCGAGACGGCCCTCGACTACATGGACAGCCTGGCCGAGGAGCTCACCGCCAGGGCCGCCAGAGCCATAGGCATGGCGACGGTCATCGGTCACCGGTGCGGCCTCGACTTCGACCCGTCGAGGCCGAGCAGGGGCTCGGTCATCGCGGCGGCCAACCGCCGGCTGTCCGACCCCAAGGAGCCGCTGACCGACCCGATCCTGCTGCGCCACCTGCTGTGGATCGCGGTCGACGTGGCCAGGGACCGCGGCCTGCCCCTGCAGTTCCACGCCGGATTCGGTGATCCGTCCTACTCTGGTTTGCATCGCACCGACCCGGCGCGGATGACCACGTTCGTCAGGGCGCTGCAGCCGGCCGGCGTACCGGTGGTGCTGCTGCACGGCTACCCGTTCCACCGCCAGGCCGTCTACCTGGCCGGCGTCTTCCCGCACGTCTACGTCGACGTCGGCCTCGCGCTGACCCACAGCGCCGCCGGGTCGGCGCGGATCATGGACGAGCTGCTGGAGCTGGCGCCCTTCCACAAGCTGCTCTTCGGCTCCGGCTGCCACGGCGTGGCCGAGACCGGCCACCTGGGCACCCTCTACTTCCGCCGAACCCTGGCCGCCGCGCTGAAGTCACGGCTCGACGCGGGGGAGTGGAGCGCCGCCGACGCGGCCAGGGTGGCCCACATGATCGGCTCCGGCAATGCCCGCCGGGTCTATCGCCTCTGAACTCCTCCTTGGGTAGGAGGTGCCATCAACTCCACATTCGTGATAATTACCCCACGATGAGTGCGATCGAGATTCGAAACCTTTGCAAGGCGTTCGGACCGGTACGCGCGGTCGACGGGGTGTCGTTCACAGTGGAGCCGGGCACCATCACCGGCTACCTTGGCCCGAACGGGGCGGGCAAGACCACCACCCTGCGCAGCCTGCTCGGGCTGTGCACCGCCGATTCCGGCACGGCGCTGGTCAACGGCCAGCGCTACGTCGAGTTACCGCATCCCCTCAGCGAGGTGGGCGCGGTGCTCGAAGCCACCAACTTCCATCCGGGCCGTACGGCCCTCAACCATCTCCGGGTGCTCTGCGCGGCGGCCCGGCTGCCCCGCGAGCGCGCGACGGAGGCGCTGGACCAGGTCGGCCTCGCCGACGTGGCCGGCAAGCGGGTGCAGGTCTTCTCGCTCGGCATGCGGCAGCGGCTGGCGCTGGCCACCGCGCTGATCGGCCATCCCAAGGTGCTCATCCTCGACGAGCCCGCCAACGGGCTCGACCCGGCGGGCATCCAGTGGCTGCGCGGCTTCCTGCGCTACCTGTCCCACGACCAGGGCGCCGCCGTCCTGGTCTCCAGCCATGTGCTGGCCGAGGTCGAGCAGATCGTCGACAACGTGGTGATCATCGCCAAGGGCCGTCTCGTACGCCAGGGCAGCCTGGCCGAGCTGGTCTCCAACGGCGACGCGGCCGTCAGGGTGCGTACCACGGGGACCGCCGAGCTCGTCCCGGCCCTCGAAGGCGCCGGAGCCACGGTCGAACAGCAGGACGGGTTCCTGCGCGTACGGGGCCTCGGCGCCGAGAACATCGGCCGGATCGCGCTCGACGCGAAGGTCGTGCTGAGCGAGGTCACAACCGAACGCTCCGACCTGCAACAGGTCTTCCTGGAGCTGACGGGGGAGGGGCAGGGCTGATGACGCTGATCAGGGCGGAGCTGCTCAAGCTCCGGACCACCAGGCTCTGGTGGGTGATGCTGGGCGTCACGGTCGCCTATGTGCTGCTGCAGCTCGGTCTCACGATCGGGTTCGCCGGCCAGACCGGCCAGAACGGCCAGCAGGTCTTCCCCAGCAGGGGCACCGTGCCCTTCCAGGAGCTCCTGTGGGGGCTCGGCTCGAGCGGCGCGTTGTTCCCGATGATCCTCGGGGTCGTCATGATGACCGCCGAATACCGCTACCAGACCATCACCACCACGTTCCTCGCCACGCCCCGGCGCGAGCGGGTGGTCGTGGCCAAGCTCGGGGCGGGAGTGGTCGTCGGGCTGGCCTTCGGGCTGATCGTGCTGGCGCTGACCGCCATCGCGGTGGTGGTGTCGGTCCTGCTGTCCGGCGGTGATCTGGTCCTGTCGGCGAAGGTCCTGCGCATTGCCACGGGCGTGCTGCTCGTGCTCGTCCTCTACACGCTGTTCGGTGTCGGGCTGGGCGCGCTGATCAAGAACCAGCTCGGCGCGATCATCGTCGCGGTGGTATGGGTGTTCATCGTCGAGGCCCTGGTCAACGCGATCCCGGCGTTGCAGCCCGTCGGCAAGTGGACGCCGGCCGGCGCGGGCGGCGCGGTGACCAACAGCGGCGTCGACCTCGGTCTGGGCACCGACTACCTGCTGCCGGCCTGGGCGGGCGCCCTGGTGCTGCTCGGGTACGCGGTGCTGTTCTCGGCGGTCGCCTCGGCCACGACGATCCGGCAGGACATCACCTAGCCGCACCCGGTGGGGTCGTGGCCTTCTCTCCCGCGGTCGTCCGCCATGCAGGCGCCGAGCTTGGCCCCGACGCTCTGCATGGCGTCGGCCAGCGCGGCGACCTGCTCGGGCGACAGGTGGTCGAACAGCACCTCGCGCAGGGCCCGCGCGTGGTCGGGCGCGATCGCGGTGATGACCGCCCGCCCCTCGGGGGTGATCTCGGCGACGCTGGCCCGGCCGTCGTTCTCGTCGGGCCGCAGTCGTACGTAGCCGCGCTCGACCAGCTTGCTGACCCGGTGGCTCAGGCGGCTGATCGAGACGTTGCCAAGGGTGGCCAGGTCGCTCAGCCGCAGCGGCCCGGCGGTCAGCGTGTTGAGCAGGCCGTATTCGATGTGCACCAGCCCGTACGCGCGGAAGGTGCGCTCCACTTGCGGAATGCCGACGAGCATCACCGCGAGCAGGCCCTGCCACGCTCGCTGCTCGTCATGGCCGAGCCCTTCGACCAACGGACCCCCAGTGTCAGAATCGGCCGATCGCGACGATGACCGTCAGCGCCAGCAGTACCAGGTTAACCGCGAAGCTCTCCTTGCGCCGCCGGTGCACCTGGGCGGCGACGATCATGGTGATGCCGAGGCCGACCGCCGCCAGGGGCGTGAGGATCTGGGCGATGCCGGTGGCCCAGGGCAGCACCAGGCCGAGCGCGCCGAGGACCTCCACCGTGCCGATAGCCCTGACCTGCGCCTGGCTGAAATCGTCCACCCATCCCATGCGCGACTGGAACTTCTCCTTGGGCTGGGTGGCCTTCATGAACCCTCCCAAGAGGAAGGCGGCGGCGAGCAGGATCTGGAGGACCCAGAGGACGACGTTCATAAGTTGTCCCTTCAAGTATCGAGGGTGCTGACTGTAGGGCGAAAAACTTGAAGGGACAAGTGTTCAGCCCCGCCCCGCGCCGAGTCGCGCGCGGGTCCGCGACCTGGTTTGCTGGGGGCCATCACATCGCCTAACCCGAGCGGGGGCTCGCCCATGCGCACCGTCGAACCCGAGGTCTTCCTCGTCGCCCGTCCAGACCTCGACTACGACGAGCTCGCCCGCTACCTCGGCGAGGTCGGCGGCGAGAGCTGGCTGGAGCGGCTCGACCGTGGCGACCTCGACGCACAGAACCTGGCCGAGTTCGCCGGGCGCCTGTGCTACCGCTCCTTCGAGCCCGGCCTCAACCCCAACGTCGTGCGCATCCGCGAGGACCAGGGCGACTACCTGCGCAACATCCTGGCCAGCGCCCACGGCTCGGTGCTCGAGCACCTCAACTTCAGCTTCGTGCTGCACAACGTCAGCCGCGTGCTCACCCACGAGCTCGTCAGGCACCGCCCCGGGGTGGCCATCTCGCAGGAGTCGCTGCGCTTCGTCCGCCTCGACGAGCTGCCGTTCTGGTTCCCCGAGTGGGCCCAGTCCGACCCCGAGCTGATGAAGCGGGCCACGGCCCTGCTGGAGCAGATGGAGCAGTTCCAGGTCTGGATGGCCGGCCACTTCGGGCTCGACGAGGAGGGCGTGCCGTTCTCGGAGAAGAAGCACCGCACCTCGTTCATGCGCCGCTTCGCCCCGGAGGGGCTGGCCACCGGCCTGGTCTGGACGGCCAACGTGCGCACGCTGCGGCACACGATCGAGGCGCGCACGGCGGTGGGGGCCGAAGAGGAGATCCGGCTGCTGTTCCAGCACATCGGCGCGCTCATGGTCAAGGAGGCGCCCGCCCTCTTCGGTGACTACGTCATCGAGGACGGGGCCTGGGTCCCGGGCTGGCGCAAGGTGTGAACTGAATCAGTGCGGGTGATCAGGCCAGGGCCGGCATGACGTAGACCTCGGCGCCCGGCGGCAGCGCGCAGTCGAGGCTGCCGAGGCCGCGGGCGTTCTCGCCGCACACGATCATGTTGATGTGCCGGCGGATGCGCCCGTAGTCGTCGCGCAGCCGCTCCTCCAG
The DNA here is from genome assembly GCF_040680095.1 of Nonomuraea sp. NPDC052129. Taxonomy (NCBI): domain Bacteria; kingdom Bacillati; phylum Actinomycetota; class Actinomycetes; order Streptosporangiales; family Streptosporangiaceae; genus Nonomuraea; species Nonomuraea sp. NPDC052129. Next base: position 129,497 of record NZ_JBFAVX010000018.1, read on the forward strand.
CAGCGGATGCGTACGCCGCAGCATGTCCAGCGCGGAGCCCAGCGTCGGCGGGGTGTGCTGGTCGGCGGCGACGGCGAAGACCTTCACCTCGCTGTCGCCGCTCACCCAGCGGCGCAGCGAGTTGGGCAGGACGAAGACCACCATCATCACGTTCTTGGCCATGGGCTACAGCACCGCCGCACGCACGCTGAGCACGTCAGGCAGGTGCCGGACGACCGTCGACCAGGTGCCGCCGTCGTCCCGCGAGCAGTAGACCTCGCCGTCGCGGGTGCCGAAGAACACCCCCGCCTCGGAGGCGGCCATCGCGTCACGCAGCACGCTCGCGTGCACCGGCCCCTCGGGAAGCCCGGCCTCCAGAGGCTGCCAGGTGCCGCCCGCGTCCTGGCTGCGGAAGACCCGGTAGCGGTGATCGACCGGGGTGCGGTCGATGTCGGCGGTCAGCGGCAGCACGTAGACCGTGTCGGGCCGGGTGGGATGCACCACGATCGGGAAACCGAAGTCGGACGGCAACGACGAGCCGATGTCGTGCCAGGAGCCGCCGAAGTCGTCGCTGCGGTAGACGCCGAAGTGGTGCTGCAGGAAGAGGCGCTCGGGCCGGGACGGGTGGATGCTCACCTTGTGCACGCACTGCCCGTATTCGGGATATTGCTGCCCCTCTGGCATGAACGGCGCGCGGATGCCCTGGTTGGCGGCCTCCCACGACAGGCCGCCGTCGGCGGTGCGATAGAAGCCGCCCGTCGACACCGCGACGCCCATGACCTGCGGGTCGGTGGGATGGCTGACGACCGTGTGCAGGCACAGCCCGCCGCCGCCCGGCTGCCAGTGCCGGCGGTGCGGGTGCTCCCACAGTCCTTCGGCCAACTCGTAGGTGACGCCGCGATCCTCCGAGCGGAACAGCGCGCCCGGCTCCACCCCGGCCCAGACCACCTGGGGCTCGGCCGGAGACGGCATCAGCTGCCACACCCTGGTCAGGGTCGCGCCCGTCTTCTCGGGGAAGGCGATGGGGGGACGCTCGGCCTCCTGCCAGGTCTCGCCGAGGTCGTCGGAGTACATCACCGAGGGGCCGAAGTGGCCGTACTCGATGCCCGCCAGGATCCGCGGCGTGGCGGCGCGCGTGTCGATCGCCACCGAGGTCACGCCGACCGTGGAGAACTGGATCGGCGCCACCTCGAACGGGCCGCCGTCCGTCGAGCGGGCGAGGAACAGGCCCTTGCGGGTGCCGATCGCGAGCACTGCGTCGCTCATAACAAGCTCCCATCGCTCCCGTGTTCGCTTCCCGGCCATCGTGCCACGCCGTGACCAGGAGCGCCGAGGACTGGGCGATTTGCTGCGCGATTACGCACGAGGTAATCGCGGCGCTTCCCTCCTGTCGGTAGCGTTGCCGTATGGGGTCGGTCAATGGCGCGTACGCGGTGGGGGATGAGTCGTTCGGGGAGCTGCTGCGGTCCTGGCGGCAGCGGCGGCGGGTGAGCCAGCTCGACCTGGCGATCGAGGCCGAGGTGTCGGCTCGCCACGTCAGCTTCCTGGAGACCGGGCGCGCCCGGCCCAGCCGGGAGATGGTGATGAAGCTGTCGGAGGAGCTGGAGGTGCCGCTGCGCCACCGCAACAGGCTGCTGGTCGCGGCCGGTTTCGCGCCGGTCTTCCCCGAACGTGAGGTACGCGCCCCGGAGATGCAGGCCGTCCGGCAGGCGCTCGACAAGATCCTCGCCGGGCACGAGCCCTACCCCGCGCTGGTCGTGGACGCCGCCTGGAACCTGGTGGCGGCCAACTCGGCGACCGCCCTGTTCATGGACGGAGTGCCCGCTGAGCTGCTCAAGGAGCCGGTCAACGTGATGCGGCTGTCGCTGCACCCCGAGGCGATGGGCGGCCGGTTGGTCAACCTGGCGGAGGTACGCGCCCACCTGCTGCACCAGCTGCGCAGGCAGGCGGAGGCGTCGGGCTCGGGGCAGCTGGCCGAGCTGCATGATGAGCTGGCCGCCTACACCTACCCCGGCGTGGATCTGAACGTGGCGCACGTGCCGGGTCCGGGCGACCTCCTGGTGCCGCTGCGGATCAGGCACGGCACGCGGATCCTGTCGATGTTCACCACGATCGCCACGTTCGGCACGCCTCTGGATGTGACGGTCGCCGAGCTCGCCATCGAGACGTTCTGGCCCAACGACGACGAGACCGCCGCGGCGTTCCAGCGGCCCGCCGCCTCGTAGCGCGCCGCCGGGTCTGGTGCGGTTACCAGGCTCGTCACGCGACCGTCTCATTCGCCTGCTGGTCCGTTGTGGCTGGTGTCCTTGGGGAGGGATACCCCCTTCGGGGGAGCGGAAGGAGACGGCCCGTAGGGGCAGGGGCCCCATAGGCGGATACCCCTCCGGGGAGAGGAAGAAGGCGGTCCGTTGTGGCAGAGGTCCCCATGGGGGCGTCTCCTTCGGAGAGAGAGCGGCACGGAGACTCGGTGAACGGTCGTGGGCACCGCGTTAGCGCTCTCCCTGCACGATGTCGCGGTGGATGCGGGACAGTGGCACGCCGTCGATCCGCAGGCGCCGGACCGTCTCGCTGACCATGCCGGACGGTCCGCACACGTACACCTCATGCTCGGCCCACGAGTGGAAGCGTTGCGTGACCTCCGGTAGCCGGCCGCGCATCCCCTCATAGCCGGCCTGGCCGGACACCACCGGCAGCACCCGCAACCAGGGGAACGTCGACTCCATCCGGATGAGGTCGGGCAGGTCGTACAGCTCCGCCGCCGTCCGTGCCCCGAACAGCAGGTGGATGTTGGGGCGGCGGCCCGAGGCGATGATGTGCTCGATGATCGCCTTGATCGGTGCCAGCCCGGTGCCGCCCGCCACGCACAGCACGTCGCGCGAGCTGCGGTCGCACAGCGTCATCGTGCCCATCGGTGGCCCCAGCATGATCGTGTCGCCGATGCGGGTGTCCCGGGCCAGCGTGGTGGACACCCAGCCGCAGGGGACCGAGCGCACGTGCAGCGTGATCGTGTTGTCCGGGCGCGGTGCGTTGGCGATGGAGAACGTGCGCCAGACGCGCGGCCACCGCGAGACCTGCACGTTGACGTACTGGCCCGCCGTGTACGGCAGGCGCTGCGTCGGCCGCAGCGTCAGGACGGCGATGTCGGGGGCGCGGAGCTCGTGGTCGATGACCTCGGCCAGCCACCACGCGGGCGAGACCCCGGAGTCGGACTCGGCCGACTCGATCATGAGGTTGGCGGCGGCGGTGTAGGCGGCCGCCCAGGCGGCCTCGATCTCCTCGTTCCAGATGTCGGCGGCGAACCGCTTGATGGTCGCGAGCAGGGCGTTGCCGACCGCGGTGTAGTGTTCCGCGATCACGCCGTACTTGCGGTGGTCCCGCCCGAGCTGGCCGAGGAAGGACGCCAGGCTGGCCGGGCTGTCCAGGCTCCACACGATGCGGGTCAGAGCGCCGAAGAGCCGGTCGCGCTGCAGGTCCATTGCCGGGGGGAACATGCCCCGCAGCTGCGGACTCTCGGCGAACAACCGGCCGTAGAAGTAGGCGGCGGCCTTGTCGGCCACCGGCTCCACGACGGAGAAACTCTCCTTTACCAGGCGCGGATTCAACGACATGAAATTAACCCCACCCTTTGACCGGAATATTCTTCCGGTCGTGTCGTTAACACCTCCCTGACGGCTCCGGGTAATGAGCGTGCGGCGGGCCCCGGCACGACTGCTCGCTCGAATTCGAGTCTTACACCACCTCCTGAGCGTCACAACCGTTTCGCCCCGATACAGTGCGGAGAAAAACTGTCCGTGACGATAACGTGATTTTCCGCGTTCGAGGTGGGGGAGATTTCTGTCATCAAAGTGAAAGTGTGTTTTATTCGCATATGTGACTGAGGTGATCGGGGTGAGGGGGAGCCGTCGGCGGCACGGCTCCCGGGCCGGAAGTCAGGCGGGACGTACGTTCTCCGCGAAGTGGCCGGGCTTATTGCCGGGCGCCTCGAAAACGAAGACGATGTAGGTCTCGAAGAAATCCGGGCCCCGTCCGGCCACACGTCCGGCGCCCATCCGCCGGCTCTCCCTCCATACCAGTTGGGTGAAGTGTCCGCAGTCGGCGACGTTTTCCGGGTCGGTGAAGTCGTAGCCTTTGTTTTCCTCGTACCATTCGGCAACCGCTTTCCCCGCGTCGAGCGGCCGTTGTTTCGAGCCGGCGCCCCAGAAAAGGTTCTCCCCGGTGCCTTCCCGTAACCCGTTGTGCCCGGCCTCGGTGTCCGGGTATTCCGATCGCGACGCGGCGCGGGATCTGGCGTACTCGACCAGCTCCTGGTCCAGGACCAGCGGCGGGGCGTGGTGCTCGGCGCGGAGGGCATTGGCCTCGGCCAGCGCCTCGGCGAGGAAGGCGGCGCTCGTGGCGTCCGGCAGGGGGGCGCGGTAGCGGGCCACGCTCAGCACCTCGTTTGCGAGGGGCCGTAGGCGAATACGTCATTGTTCGCACGCACGATGAGTTTCCTTCCTGTGGTCCGGCGGTGTCCTTTGGATTGTGGGCGACGGGTTTTACCCGGACAAGGGCCATAGGGGACTCATATCTTATGACGATGACATTTCGGGTGGACCTTATCGGGCTATTCTTGGCCGGATATGAAGACGCGATTCATTGACAGGAGCGGCCGCGAATTGTCAGACGCGCCGCCGCCCTCAAGCCGGACATATCATGACAAAGTGGGATAAAATGCATCTTTGGTATATATCTGACAGGCGGCGGGGAATGGATTGACTCATTCAGTAGAGTCGGAATAATCGGATCTTGGCGGACGCGTCGCCACTGGGAGTGACGCAGAGGCAACGGACTGGAAGGGGAGATGCCGCTTGCTTCGGCAGAGGGGGTCTCCGTAGCCGCCTCCCGCTTGAGACCAGCGCATACTCCAGCCCGTTCGCGAAGGTGACCATGGCTCGTTCCCAACCCCCACCGCCCCAAGCTCCGGCCCGCCGGACGCCGTCACCTCAGCGGCCCGCTCCTCAGCCGCCGGCGCCGGCCACTCAGACGCCGGTGACCCCGTCACCTCAGGCGCAGTGGCTCTGGCCGGCGGCGCTGGCCCTGCCGGTGGTCGCCGCGTGCTGCGCCTTCACCGCCCTGCTCCTCGACAGCCGCACCGGCGTCGTCTGGGCGTGCGTCGGCGCCGCCGCGCTCTCGCTCCTCGCCCTGGCCGCCGTGGCGGCCCTGCGCCAGGGGCACCAGGAGGCCCTGCGGACGATGAGCCGCCGCGAGAGCGCCATGCACCAGCGCGAGGCCGAGTTCCAGCACCACCTCCAGCAGCGCAACACCCAGTGGAGCAAGCACGTCGCGGCCCGCTCCAAGGCCCTGCAGGAGGCGGTCAGGCACCTGGTGCACAAGCGGATCCCGGCCGTGATCGCCCAGGGCGAGGTGCCCCCGCCGTACCAGAGCCAGGGGCTCGATGAGGACGCGGCCGAACTGCTGGAAGAGGTGCTCGACGTGGTCGGCGAGGCCGCCGAGCAGGACCGCGAGCGGCAGGAGTCGCTGCGGCTGGCCCTGCTGGCGCTGGCCCGGCGCGTACAGACCTCCGCCCACCGCATCCAGGAGAACGTCTCGGTGATGGCCGAGCGCCACCCCCACAACCCGGACGTGCTCGAGACCAGCATGCAGGTCGACCACGCCGCCGCCCAGCAGGGCCGCCACGCGCAGAGCCTCGCCGTGCTGTGCGGCGAATGGCCGGGACAGCAGTGGCCCAATCCGCTCGCGCTGGTCGACGTGGTGCGGGCCGCCTCCTCCAGGATCGTCGCCTACAAGCGGGTGGAGGTGTCGGGCGACCCGGACACCGCCGTCGCGGCCCACGTGGTCGAGCCGCTCATCCACCTGGTGGCCGAGCTGCTCGCCAACGCCACTCAGTCCTCGCCGCCGGCGACCACGGTGCTCGTGGCGGTGCGCAACGTGCAGCGCGGCGCCGTCATCGAGATCGACGACGGCGGCGTCGGCATGGACGACCACCAGTTGGAGCAGGCGCGCGAGATCGTCTCCGGGCGCCGCTCCGTCGACGTGGGCGAGGTGGGGGAGATCCCGCAGACCGGGCTCGCGGTCATCGGGCACTACGTACGCCGCCACGGGTTCCTGGCCGACCTGCTGCCCTCACCGTACGGAGGGGTGCGCGCGGTCGTCCTGGTGCCCGGCCCGATCGTGGAGACGCTGGAGCCGGCCGAGGCGCCGCCCCGAGCCCGGCCCGCGCGCCACGAGGTCCGGCCGATCGACCCGGCCCAGGACCACCTTACCCAGGACCACCTCACCCAGGACCACCTCACCCAGGACCACCCCACGCTGGACGAGCCCGTGCCGAACGAGCCGGTGCTGGACGCGCCCGCCCCCTTGAGCGAGCACATCGAGGGGGCGGGGGAGGACACGGGCGGCGGCGGCGCGCTGCCGCGCAGGCGCTCACGCCGTGGCGAGGCGGGCTCCGACGCCGAGCGGCTCGCCGCGGCGGGACCGGCCGCCGAGCCGGCCGCCACCCCGGAACAGGCGGGCGAGTGGATGGCCGCCTTCTTTGACCACGACCCCGAAGCAGGGGAACACCACGGCGGATGACGGACAACGAACGATGACGAACGGGGTACCGATGCACCAAGATCAGGACTGGATGATCGCCGAGGTCGTCTGGGTCCCCGGGGTGCGCCACGTGGTCGTGCTCAGTTCCGACGGCCTGCTGAAGGCCCGCTCGGCCGGTACGGACAGGGACGTCGCCGACCGCCTGTCGGCCGCCTGCTCCGGACTGCAGTCGCTGGCCCAGAGCGTGGGGCGCGAGTTCGGCGGTGGCAATCGGGCCGTCAGGGAGCTGATGGTGGGCTTCGAGGGCGGCTTCCTGTTCGCCCGCGCCGCCGGATCCGGCTCCCATCTGGTGGTCATCACCGATCCGGTGGTCGACCCGAGGCTCATCGCGCAGCAGATGCAGGCCCAGGTCATCAAGATCGGCGAGAGGAACTTCAGTACCCCCGCACGCCGGGCCGCGCGGAAATGAGCGGCGAGTACCACGACAGCGCGGTACGGCCCTACGTCCTGACCCAGGGCCGGGCCCGCCCCACCCGCAACACCATCGGCCTCGACACACTCCTCGTCGTGGCCGACGCCGGCAAGCCCCTGCCGCCCTCGGCCACTCGCCAGGCGCGCGACCTGCTGCGCATGTGCGGGCGGCTCCTGTCGCTGGCGGAGGCGGCGGCGCACCTCAAGCTGCCGCTGAGCGTGGCCGGGATCTTAGCCTCCGACCTGGTCGACTCCGGCCACCTGATAGCCCGCTCCCGCATCCCGGAGGCCGGGCGTCCCGACCTGACGACCCTCCAGGAGGTGCTCAATGGGCTCCGCCGGCTCAGCTGACCGCTACCTGCCCGACACCGTGCAGCAGGCGGTCAAGATCCTCGTGGTCGGCGACTTCGGTGTCGGCAAGACCACGATGATCGGCGCGGTCAGCGAGATCGAGCCGTTACGCACCGAGGAGACCATGACGCAGGCCAGCGTCGGCGTGGACGACCTGGCCGGGCTGGGGAGCAAGACCACGACCACCGTGGCGATGGACTTCGGCCGCATCACGCTCAGCCCGTACACCGCGCTCTACCTGTTCGGCACGCCCGGCCAGCGGCGCTTCTGGGACCTGTGGGCCGGCCTCGGCGAGGGCGCCGTGGGCGCGCTCGTCCTGGTCGACACGCGCCGCATCGAGGGCAGCTTCGAGGTGATCGACCAGCTCGAACTCCGCGGCGACCTGCCCTTCGCCGTCGCCGTCAACCACTTCCCCGACTCCGCCGACCACAGCGCGCAGGCGCTGCGGGAGGCCCTGGACCTGGAGCCCGGCACGCCCATCGTGAACTGCGACGCCAGGAGCCGCTCCTCCTCGGTGGACGCGCTGATCACTCTCGTCGAGCACGCGCTCGCCCTGCAGAAGGGCCCCTCATGATCCCCCTGTCCGCCACCACGACCTGCCCCGACCCGCGCGGCGTCTTCCGCAGGCTGCGCCGCGAATGGGGCGACGTCGCCTGGGTGGAGCTGGAGCCGGGCGTCGGCGCCTGGCTGGTCATGGGCTACCACGAGCTGCTGACCATCACCCGGCAGGAGAAGCTGTACTCGCGCGACGCCCGCAACTGGCGGCTGTTCCAGGAAGGCGTCGTGCCGCCCGACTCGGGGCTGGGGCCGATGATGTTCTGGCGGCCCAACGTGATCGGCGCCGACGGGGCCGAGCACCGCCGCCTGCGCCGCCCGATCGACGACGGGGTCGCCGCGATCGATCAGCGCCGCATGCGCCGCTCCGTCGAGTCGATGTGCCGCGAGCTCATCGAGGGCTTCGCCGACCGCGGCGGTGCCGACCTGGTGGGCGACTACGCGGCCATCGTCCCGATGCTGGCCATCGCCGGGCTGTTCGGCCTCGACACCGGCCAGGGCCACGAGCTGCTGGCGGCGTTGCGCGCCCTGTTCGGCAGCGCCGAGGACTCCCAGGCGGGTAACAAGAAGTTCGAGGAGATACTCGGCGGCCTCCTGCGGGCCAGGAAGGAGACCCCGTCCGACGACCTGACCAGCCACTTCCTGGCCCACGCCGACCTGCGCGACGAGGCCGAGGTGCTGCAGTCGATGGTGGTGATGATCTCCGCCGGGCAGGAGACGACGACCACGTGGATCGCGCAGACCTTCCGGCTCATGCTGACCGACCCGCGCTTCGCCGGCCGGGTGCGCGGCGGGCGCATGGGCGTCGACGACGCGCTGGACGAGGTGCTCTGGCGCGACCCGCCCATGACGAACATGCCCGCCCGGTACGCCCTGCGCGACACCGAGCTGGGCGGCCGGCGCATCGCCCGCGGTGACGCGCTCGTCCTGGGCCTGGGGGCGGCCAACGACGACCCGCGCGTCCACGGCGGCGCGACGGAGATCGAGCTGGGCAACCGCGCCCACCTGGCCTGGAGCGCCGGTCCGCACGTCTGCCCGGCGCCCGTCCCCGCCCGCCTCATCACCCGCACCGCGGTGGAGACGGCCCTGCACCTGCTGCCCGACGTGCGCCTGTCCGTGGATGCCGCGGAGCTGACCCCGCACCCGTCACCGTGGACCCGCTGCCCCGCCTCGCTGCCCGTCCACTTCCGCGCGCTTGGAGACCGTTCATGATCCCTGTAGTCACCCTCGACCCCGCCGGGACCGACCACCATGGCGAGGCCGCCCGGCTGCGGGAGCTGGGCCCCGTCGTCCGCGTCGTCCTGCCGGGCGGTGTGGAGGCGTGGTCGGTCACCCATCACGCGCTGCTGGCCGACCTGCTGACCGACCGCAGGGTCAGCAAGGACTGGCACAACTGGACGGCCGTCCGTGACGGCCGCATCACCGACGACTGGCCGCTCATCGGCATGGTCAAGGTCACCAACATGGTCACCGCCGACGGGCGGGAGCACCACCGGCTGCGTAAGTTCGTCACCCAGACGCTCACGCCGCGCCGCGTCCAGAGCATGCGGCCGCGCATCGCCGGGATCGTCGGCGGGCTGCTGGATGACCTGCCCTCGCACGCGGCCGCCGACGGGACCGTCGACCTGCGCAAGCACTTCGCCTACCCGGTGCCGATGCAGGTGATCTGCGAGCTCGTCGGGGTGCCGGAGGAGGAGCGCCCGGAGCTGCGGGAGCTGGTGGACAGCATCTTCCGCTCCACCACCGCCCCGGAAGAGGTGCTCAAGACCCAGCGCGACATCTACCTGCTGCTCGACCGGCTCGTCGCCGCGCGGCACGCCGAGCCCGGCGACGACCTGATCAGCGACCTGATCGCCGCCCAGCGCGACGACCCGGAGCGGCTCACCGACGAGGAACTGGTCGGCACGATGTGGCTGATGCTCGCCGCCGGGCACGAGACCACGCTCAGCCTGATCGTCAACGGCGCCCGCGCCCTGCTCACCCACCCGGACCAGCGCGGGCTGGCGGTGGCCGGCGGCGAGGAGACCTGGTCGGCCGTGGTGGAGGAGACGCTGCGCTGGGACGCGCCCATCGGCAACTTCATGGCCCGTTACCCGCTGGAGGACATCGAGATCGCCGGCGTCACCATCCCCGCCGGAGAGGCCATCCTGGCTCCGTACAGCGCGGCGGGACGCGACGAGGCGCACCACGGCCAGGACGCCGCGCGGTTCGACATCACCCGCGAGCAGCGCAGGCACCTGGCCTTCGGCGGCGGTCCCCACCTGTGCCTGGGCGCCCCGCTGGCCCGCCTGGAGGCCACCGAGGCGCTGCCCGCCCTCTTCCGCCGCTATCCGGGCCTGTCGCTGGCCGTCCCGCCCGCGGCGCTCGTCCCCGTACCGTCCCTGTTCTCCAACTCCGCGGCGGAGCTGCCGGTCCTTCTCACGGTGCCGTGAATACCCCTTATGCAGCAGGGATCTTCAGGAGAGGTGACATAACCGAAATGGTGTACGCCATGATGGGCGTGCGGCCGTCGTTACCACCGGCGGCGGCACGTACTCCACCAGGCACCCTGGAGATCGCATGTCCCGACCGCTGATCGGCATCACCGCCTACTTCGAAGCCGCCCGCTGGGGCGATTGGGTGCGGGAGGCGGTGCTGTCGCCCCCGTCCTACGCCAAGGCCGTCGAGCGCGCCGGGGGCGCCCCCGTGGTGCTGCCGCCGCTGAACCTGCACGCGATCGACGACTACGTACGAGGGCTGCGGGGCTTGGTGCTGGCCGGCGGGGTCGAGGTGGGCGGCGGCGCCTACGGCGAGGAGCAGGACGAGCGGGTACCCGAGGCACAGGGGCACCGCGACAGGTTCGAGCTGGCCCTGGCCCGCGCCGCCGTACAGGCCGATGTGCCGATCCTGGCCATCGACCGCGGCATGCACGTGCTGAACGTCGCCCAGGGCGGCACGCTGATCCCCTGGCTGCCCGAGGTGCTCGACAACGAGCGGCACGCCGAGCCGGGCACGCCGCACGTCATCCAGGTGAGTGTGTCGAGCAAGCTCGGCAAGGCGGTGGGCGACAAGGTCGAGGTGGTCGCGCCGCACACCCAGTCGGTACGCCGGCTCGGCAACGGGCTGCTGGCCGTGGCCTGGGCCGAGGACCAGATCGTCGAGGGCATCGAGCTGCAGGGCCACCGGTTCGGGGTCGGCGTGCAGTGGCACCCGGAGCGGGCCGAGGACGGACGGCTCTTCGATGCGCTCGTGGAGGCGGCCCGCTAGGCTTCGATCATGCCACTGCACCCCCAGGCGCAGGAGTTCGTCGAGCGCTACATGTCCGATCCCGGCCCCGGCCCGGCCGGGATGGACCTGGCCGGGATCCAGGAGGCCCGGGCCCGGGACGACCTCGCGCCCCAGCGCGGGCCGCTCACCCACCTGCCCTTCGTCCGCGACGAGAGCGCCGAGGACGTGCCCATCCGCGTCTACCGCGCCGACCGGGGCGACGGCGCGCTGCCCGTGGTGGTCTTCTTCCATGGCGGCGGCTGGGTGAGCGGCGGCATCAAGCGCAGCGACGCGCTCGGCCGCGACCTGGCCATCCGCACCGGCGCGGTGGTCGTCTCCGTCGACTACCGGCTGGCCCCCGAGCACCCGTTCCCGGCCGCGGCCGACGACGCCTGGACCGTGGTGCGCGACATCTTCGCCCGCCCCGCCTTTTACCAGTGCGACGGCGGCGTCGCGGTGATGGGCGAGAGCTCCGGCGGCAACCTCGCCGCCGTGGCCGCCTGGCAGGCCCGCGACGCCGGGCTGCGCCTGGCCCACCAGGTGCTCATCTACCCGGCGCTCGACGCGGCCATGGATTCCCCCAGCCACACCGAGTTCGCCACGGGCTTCGGCCTCGACGGCGAGGAATTCGCGTGGTTCCTGGGCACCTACGCCGGCCAGGCCGACCCGGCGGATCCGCGGCTGTCCCCGCTGCGGCTGCCGTCCGTCGCGGGGCTGGCGCCCGCGACCGTGGTGACCGCCGAATACGACGTGCTCCGCGACGACGGCGAGCGCTACGGCGCGCGGCTGGCCGAGGCCGGGGTGCCCGTCGAGACGCGCAGGTTCGACGGGGCGGTCCACGGCTTCTTCGGCCTGCCCGGCCTGTTCGACCAGGCCGTGGAGGCCCGCGACTACGTCGCTGACCGGCTGCGGGAGGCTCTGTGACGTACGGGAGCGCGTACGAGAAGCTGAAGATCGACACGCCCGCCGACGGCGTGCTGCGGATCACGATCAGCGAGCCGCGCAGGCGCAACGCCGTCGACATGACCGGCCACCGCGAGCTGGCCGAGATCTGGCGCGACATCGACCGCGACGACTCCGTCCGGGCGGTGGTCATCAGGGGAGAGGGCGAGGCGTTCTCCGCGGGCGGCGACCTGTCGATGATCGAGGAGATGACCCGCGACCACGCCACCCGGCTGCGCGTGTTCGCCGAGGCCCGCGACATCGTCTACAACGTGCTCAACTGCGCCAAACCGATCGTCTCGGCCGTCCAGGGGCCCGCGGTGGGCGCCGGGCTGGCCGTCGCCCTGCTGGCCGACATCTCCGTCGCCGGGCGCACCGCCCGCATCATCGACGGCCACACCAGGCTCGGCGTCGCGGCGGGCGACCACGCCGCGATCATCTGGCCGCTGCTGTGCGGGCTGGCCAAGGCCAAATACCATCTGCTGCTGTGCGAGCCCGTCACCGGCGCGGAGGCCGAGCGGATGGGCCTGGTGAGCCTGTGCGTCGACGACGACCAGGTGCACGACAAGGCGATGGAGATCGCCATGCGGCTCGCGGCCGGCTCCCAGGAGGCCATCCGCCTCACCAAATACTCCCTGAACAACTGGCTGCGCATGGCCGGGCCCACCTTCGACGCCTCGCTGGCCATGGAGTTCCTCGGCTTCAGCGGCCCCGACGTGGTGGAGGGTGTGCGGGCGGTGCGCGAGAAACGGTCACCGGAGTTCGGCTGACCTGCGGTTTCACCCGCGTGCCCAGGGTAGGCGTGACCCTTGGACGGTGTGGAAGGGCTGCTGCCGCACCAGTGCCGGATCGGGCTTGTCCGCCGAGGCCGAGAACGCCGCCCCGGGAGACGAAGCCGCGGCCCGCGCCGGTCGCTGGTGCGCGTGGCAGATCGGCCACACCGTCGGCCACACCACGTCGGTCAGTGCCGTCGATCGGTCAGAAGCTGCGTGGCAGCCCGAGCACCTGGGTCGCGAGGTAGTTGAGCAGCAGCTCCTCCGTCACGGGCGCCACCTTCCCGATGCGGGCGTCCGTGAGCAGCCTGGCCACCGGATACTCCAGCGAGTACGCCATCCCGCCGTGCGTCTGGAACGCGGCGTCGGCCGCCTCCCACGCCGCCTGTGAGGCGGTGAGCTTGGCGATGTTGGCCTCGGTGCCGCACGGCAGGTGCCGGTCGAACGACCACGCCGCCTTGTAGATCATCAGGCGGGCCAGCTCGATCTTGGCCTTGACCTGGGCAAGCGGGAACGCGATCGCCTGGTTGGCGCCGATCGGCCGGCCGAACACCTCGCGCTCCTTGGCGTACCGCACCGCCACCCGCAACGCGACCTCGGCCCCGCCGAGCGCGGAGGCCGCGAGCAGGACCCGCTCGGGATTGAGGATGTCCCACAGCACCGCGGCGCCCTGGTCGATCTGCCCCACCACGCTGGAGGCGGGCACCCGGAGGTCGTCGATGAACACCATGTTCGACGGCGTCGTGTTGGCGCCGAGCTTCGGGATCGGCTGGTAGGACAGCCGCCCGGCCGCCACCGCCTCCGGCACGTTCACCAGGAAGACCGTCAGCCCGTGCGTACGCGGCCTGGCCTCGGCCGCCGGGACGGTCCTGGTGACCAGCAGCATCCAGGTGGCCCGCTGCACGCCGGTGATCCAGATCTTCTGACCCTTGATCACGTAGTCGTCGCCGTCACGCCTGGCCGCCGTCGTGATCGCCAGCGAGTTGGAGCCCGCGTCCGGCTCCGTCAGCGCGAAACACGTCTCCACCTCACCCGTGGCCAGCCGGGGCAGCAGCTCCGCCCGCTGCTCGGCAGCGCCGTGCCTGGCCAGGGTGAGCGCGCCGAACCCGGGCGTCAGCACGTACGTGAACGCCGAGCCGCCGGCCGCCCCCGAGGCGGCCAGCGTCTCCGTCGCCACCGCCAGCTCCAGCAGCCCCTGGCCGCCCCCGCCGAACTCCTCGGGCACGGCCAGACCCAGCCACCCGCCCTTGGCCAGCTCCGCCCAGACCTCCTCTGGCCAGCGCTTGTCCGCCTCGCACCGCTGCCAGTAGTCAAGGTCATAGCGTGAACAGATGTCGCCGATGCCGCGCTGGACGGCCAGGGCGCTCTCAGGAAGCGTGAAATCCATCACACCATCGTAGAAGTAAGTTCTGTTCAGGGTCGAGGCCGGCGGGCGTGGAACACGAACGCCGGAGGCGCGTTGCGCCACACCGTACGGCCCCGCACGACCTCCTCGAACCGCTCGGCAAGCAGCGCCCGGAAGCGGCGCGCCGAGTTCAGCGGGACGGCGTGGATGTAGGAGAAGGTGGTGAACGCCCCCGCCGGGCTCAGCGTCGCGGCCACCGCGCCGAGCAGCCCGCGCTGCAGGTCATCGGGGAAGGCCGCCCAGGGCAGCCCGCTGACCACCACGTCCGCCTGCCGCAGGCCGCGCTCGCTGAGCAGGCGGCGCAGGTCGGTCGCGTCGTCGTTCGCGACGTCCACGGTGGGGAACCGCTCGGCCAGCAACGCCGCCAGCGACTGGTTGACCTCCACGGCCAAGTGGTGGCCGCGCCCGTCCAGCCGGCGCTGGATCTCGGCGGTGAAGGGCCCCGTACCAGGGCCGAGTTCGACCACGGTCGGCTCGCCGCGTTCCGGCACCGGCGCGCAGACCGCCGCCGCGAGCCACCGTGAGCTGGGCGCGAGCGCCCCGATGGTGGCCGGAGCGCGCAGGAACTGGCCGAGGAACATTGCGGTGTCATTGGGCATACCACAAACGTAAGGGAGTTCTCGCCCCGATTTCGTCCCCCCAAGGGACGAAGCTGCGGCCACTTGGAGGAGACCGCCTCCTCCGGCGGGAGGAGCGGCGGGCTTCGGCGAGAGCAGCGGCGGGAGGTCCGGCTGTAGGTCCGGCGGGTGCGCGGCACCCGGATAACGTGGGCGCATGCGATGGCGTGGAGTGCCGCTCGACCTTGTGCTCGCGGCCGCGGGGACCGCTCTCGACGTGTTGCTGTCGGCCAAGGGCGGCGGCTCCGCGCTGCTGCCGGGCAACGAGGTGATCCCGATGGCCGTGGGCGTGGGCGCGCCCATGGGCCTGGTCAGGCGGGCGCCGCTGGCGGTGAGCCTCTACCTGGCCGCCTTCCTCGTCTTCACCGACCAGGTGGGGTCGTTCACCTCCAACACCGCCCAGATGCTGCTCTGCGTCTCCGTCGGCCTGGTCGCCTACCGCTCGGGCTGGCGGCCGACCTGCTTGGGGCTGGGCTCGGCCATCGTCGCGACCGCGGTCAACCTGGCCGACCCGGGCATCGCGTTCACCACGAACGCGTGGATGTACTCGGTACTCGTCCCCGCCCTGCCCGTCCTCATCGGCGCCTACCTGCGCGGCCCCGCCGGGCGGCTGAAGGACGCCGACCTCACCCCGGACGTGCTGCTGGCCGGCGGCGGGGTGGCCTTCACGGTGCTGAGCACCTGGACCGACTGGCACAACGGCACCCAGCCGGTCTGGGTCGTGGGACTGCTCGCGGTGCTGGGCGGGCTCTCCCTCGGCGTCGCGCGGCGCTTTCCCGGACTGGTGTTCATGTTCCAGAGCGTGCTGCTGATCGCCGCCGACCAGTATCTCAACGACACGGTCACCACCTGCCTGATCCTGACGCTGATCGCGCTCTGCGTGTTCGCGATGCGGATCGCCTCCTGGGCCTGGATCACGGTCACCTACGTGACCTGCACCATGCTCGCCTCGATCGCGATCGTCCAGGACTCGACCGAGGTCACCGCGTTCCGCGTCGCCGTCCTGATGGCCTTGGTGACCACACCCGTCGCGATCGGCCGTTACCTGGGCCTACGGCAGGCGGCCGCCGAGGCCGAGGGGCTGCGGCTGCGCGAGTCGGCGCGGCTGGCGGTCGCCCAGGTACGCGCCGACCAGCTCCTCGAGCGCGAGAACATCGCCCGCGAGGTACACGACATCGTGGCTCACCACGTGGGCGCGATGGTCCTGCGCGCCAGTGCCGCCCGCTACGCCGCCCCCGAGGGGCCGGTCGCCGACGCGCTGGCCGACATCCGCGAGACCGGCCACCAGGCGCTGGAGGATCTGCGCGGGCTGCTCGACGTGCTGCGCGACCCCGGCCGCCGCCCCGACATGGCCGCCGACCCCGCGGCGCTCATACGCGAGTCCGCCGAGCGGATGACCGCCGCCGGCCTCCAGGTCGAGCTGGAGCTCGACCCCGCCACCGCGCACGCTCCCCTCGTGGCCCGCGCCTCCGCGGCCCGCATCGTCCAGGAAGGTCTCACGAACGTGCTCAAGCACGCCGGCCCCGGCACTCAGGTGAGTGTCGCCGTCACCTCCGCCGGCCAAGGGCTGACCGTACACATACGCAACGGCTCCCCGCCCACCACCATCGAACGCCTGCCCTCGTCCGGCCGCGGCCTGGCCGGCATGCGCGAGCGCGTCCGCGCGCTCGGCGGCACGCTGACCGCGGGCCTCGACCAGGACGGCGGCTGGCTGCTCACCGCGACCATGCCCACCGCCCCGCACGCCACCGAGCCCGTGGCCGGACGCGTGGGGTGCGTCACCGACCGCTTTGCCGGGGGCCTCACGGGAGGTGGCGCGTGATCCGCGTGCTGGTCGCCGACGACCAGGCGCTGGTACGCGCGGGCGTGCGCATGCTCCTGCAGGTCACGGGCGACATGGAGGTCGTGGCCGAGGCCGTGGACGGCGCCGAGGCCGTACGCCTGGCCGACCTCCACCTGCCCGACGTGATCCTGATGGACCTGCGCATGCCCAGGGTCGACGGGCTGGAGGCGAGCAGGCGGATCCTGGTGGCGCGGCCGGCGGCCAGGATCGTCGTGCTCACCACGTTCGCCGAGGACTCCAACGTCTACGCCGCTCTGCGCGCGGGCGCCGTCGGCTTCCTGGTCAAGGACGACGAGCCCGAACGCATGGTCGACGCCGTACGCAGGGCCGCGACCGGTGAGCAGCTCCTGGCCCCCTCCGTGCTGCGCCGGGTGGTCGCCCGCTTCCTGGCCGCCGAGGAGGCGGCGAGCGTACCGGTCCCCGCCGGGCTCACCGACCGCGAGCTGGAGGTGCTGGCGCTGGTCGGCACCGGCCTGTCCAACGCGGAGATCGCCGAGGAGCTGCGTGTCGGCGTGACCACGGTCAAGTCCCACGTCGCCGCCGCCATGGACAAGCTGGGGCTGCGCAACCGGATCCAGGCCGCCGTCGTCGCCTACCGCACCGGCCTGGTGGACGCGGCGTTCCGCCCGGTACACCACCCCTTGCGCCAGCCCCTCCGCCACTCCCGCGGCGGCCCTCCGGGTGATCCCCCGAGCTGACCCGCACGCTGGTCGAGGCCCCTGACCCGCGCGCTGTTCGGAGTTGCCGGGGTCCTGGTCGCGGCCGTTCGCCGTTAGGGTCGACGGTGTGTACGTGAAGATCTGCGGGTTGAGCGAGCCCGAGCACGTGGCGGCCGCCGTCGAGGCGGGCGCCGACGCCATCGGGTTCGTGCTGACCCGAAGCCCTCGTCAGGTGACCCCCGAGCGGGCCGCCGAGCTGGCCGCGGCGGTCCCCGCCCACGTCCTCACGGTCGGCGTGTTCCGCGGCGAGACCCCTGAGGCCGTCCGCGCCGCCACGCTCGCCTCCGGGGTGCGCGGCGTCCAGCTGCACGGCCGGCATCCGCACGGCGATTTCACCGCGCTGAAGGATCTCGGCCACACCCTGGTCAGGGCCGTCGACGCCGAAGCCGACCTGCGCTGCGGCGCCTACGACGAGGACCTGCTCATCGTCGACGCGCCCCGCCCCGGCTCCGGCGAGCCCTGGGACTGGGCGGCGGTACGCGGCCGCCCCTCGGGGCGCTGGCTGCTCGCGGGCGGCCTCGACCCGTCCAACGTCGCCCAGGCGGTCGCCGCCGCGGCACCGTGGGGCGTGGACGTGTCCAGCGGGGTCGAGGTGGCGCCCGGGGTGAAAGACTCCGACCTCATCAAACGCTTCATCACGGCGGCCCGCCCATGACCGGCGGTTTCGGCGGTGTGGATGCCAGGTCTCAGGATGACCTCGCCCATAGCGACGCGTTAATGCCCGACTCCGCGCGTAGTGCCGCCTTCGCGCACGACTTCGCCCGTAGTGTCGCCTTCACGCACGACTTCACCCGGCGGAAGGCGGGGCGGATCGTCGAGGTGCCCGGCGGATTCGCCGTCCTCAACGACCGTTACCCCGGCTCGTACGACGACAACAAGCTCGTCATCTGGTCCGGCGACGATCCCGGCGCGGCGCTGAAGGCGGCCGACCAGGTGCTCGCCGGGCACGCCCACCGGCTGGTCAACGTCGACGACGACCGCCTGGGCCGGGCGTACGCGCCCGCCTTCGAGGCCGCGGGCTACACGCACGAGACGAACCTGGTCATGGTCTTCCGCGGCGAGTTCCCGCACGACGCGGCACCCGTGGAGCACCTCGACCTGCCCGCGCTGCTGCCCACGCTCCGGGCCGGCTGGCGCGAGACCCTGCCCGAGGCCACCACCGACGTGATCGACCAACTCGCCAGGCGTGTGGAGGAGCGGCTACGCGGCGCCGACACGGTGGGCTTCCGCGGCGTACGGACCGAGGACGGCGAACTCGCCGCCCGAGCCGACATCTACCGGAACGGCGCCGTCACACAGATCGAGGACCTCTACACGGGGGATCGCCACCGGGGCCGGGGGCACGCCCGCACGTTGATGAGGGCGCTGCTCGCCGAGGCGGCCGGCAGCGAGCTGGTGTTCCTGCTGGCCGACGCCGCCGACTGGCCCAAGGACTTCTACGAACGGCTCGGCTTCGAGCCGGTAGGCCACACCCACAGCTTCCTCCGCACCTGACCCGCCCGCCCTGACCGCCCGCCTCCGGCCAACCGTCCCGCAGGCCGACTGACCCCGCCCACCGATCACCTCCGTCGGCCTCAGCGATCGGGGCCCGATCCCCGGTGGCGGAGGCTCCCGATGGCGGTGGCGGATCTCGGGTGGCGCGGTCCGGCCCAGGGCGGTCCGGCCCAGGGCGGTCCGGCCCAGGGCGGCTCGGGGCGGGGCGGCTTGGCGTCGGTCGTCGGACGCGGGTCTTGG
The DNA here is from genome assembly GCF_040680095.1 of Nonomuraea sp. NPDC052129. NCBI lineage: Bacteria > Bacillati > Actinomycetota > Actinomycetes > Streptosporangiales > Streptosporangiaceae > Nonomuraea > Nonomuraea sp. NPDC052129. Next base: position 148,666 of record NZ_JBFAVX010000018.1, read on the forward strand.
GGCGGGCGGTCAGATGCGGGCCTGGAGTTGTCAGGTGCGGGTCTGGGAGCGTTCAGACGATGGGGTTGTGGGGTGGCCGGTGGTGAGGCCGAGGGCCAGGGTCAGGGCCGTCACGCCGAGGTAGGCCACTCCCGCCACCACCGCCGCCCCATGCAGCCCGCCGATGAAGCGGGGCCCGCCGGGAGCGCCCGCCATCGCGCCGAAGACCGCGACGCCTATCGCGCCGCCCGCCTGCCGGGCGGTGTTGTTGATCGCGCTCACCAGCCCCTCCCTGCCGGGCGGTGGGTCGCTCATGGCCAGGGCGACCACGCTCGGTGTCAGCAGCGCCGCGCCGAGTCCGATGACGGCCAGCGCCGGGAGCAGCACCAGGTACGACGTGGCCGGCCGTACCAGGAGCAGCAGCCCCATGCCCACCGCCAGGACCAGCAGCCCGGCGACCATGACGGGACGCGGCCCGTACCGGCCGGCCAGGCGCCCGAACGGGGCGGCCAGCAGCGCCAGCGGCGCGAACAGCGGCAGCAGCGCCGCGCCCGCCGTCATCGGGGACAGCCGCAGCACGCCCTGGAGGTACAGGGTGATCAGCAGCATCATGCCGTTGATCCCGAAGTTCATGGTCGCCGAGCCGATCGTGCCGACCGCGATCGAGGGGCGCCGCAGCAGCCCCAGCGGCAGCATCGGCTCCTCCCGACGGCTCTCGATCACCACGAACGCGGCCGGCAGCGCAGCGGCGACCGCGAACAGCCGCCAGTCGGGCCCGTCACGCCCCGCCTGGATCACCGCGTACGTCAGGACCAGCAGCGTCCCCGCGCCCGTCACGGTGCCCGGCAGGTCGATCGGCCGGCGCTCGGGCTCGTCGGCCGGAGCGACCCGGAGTACCGCCACGAAGATGATCAGGATGATCGGCACGTTGATGGCGAAGATCGACGGCCAGCCGAACACCTGGATCAGTACCCCGCCGAGCAGCGGCCCGGCGGGCAGGGCCGCGCTGCCCACCGCGGCCCAGACCCCGATGGCTCTGGCCCGTTCCCGGTCGCCGGGGAAGGTACGGGTGATGACCGCCAGCGTGCCCGGCAGGAGCAGCGCGGCGCCCACGCCCTGCACCGCCCGCGCCGCCACCAGGGCCCCGACGCCAGGCGCGAGCGCGCAGCCCGCCGACGCCACGCCGAACAGGGCGAACCCCGCCAGCACCACCCGCCGGTGTCCGAAGCGGTCGCCCAGCGTGCCACCCGTCAGCAGCAGCCCGGCCAGCGCGATCTGGTAGCCGTCGACCACCCACTGCAGGTCGGCGAGCCCGGCGTGCCGGCCGGCCGCGATGGACGGCAGCGCCACGTTCACGATGGTCACGTCCAGCAGGACGACGAACAGACCCGCGCACATCACGATCAGGATGTTCCGCTTCATCCGCTACACCTGCGCAGTGAGGGCCGACGCTAACCTCTCGCGACGCGCCGATCCGCGTGGCGTCGCCCAGAGAGCTGCGGGGGAGCAGCCGAGAGAGCCGCGGGGAGTGCCGGCGGGAAAGTTGCCGGGAAGGTCGTCGGGAGTGCCGCCAGGTCGTCGGGAGTGCCGCCGGGAAGGACGAGCCGATGCCTACCCCGCTGCGGAGAAAGCCGACGCAGTAGGGTCGGCAGCGTGAGCGAAACTTCCGCCGAGGATCGGATCTGGACGGTTCCGAACCTGCTGAGCTTCCTGCGCCTCCTCGGCGTCCCTGTCTTCCTCTGGCTGGTGTTGGGACCCAAGGCGGACGCCTGGGCGATCCTTGTGCTCGCGGTCGCCGGATTCACCGACTGGCTGGACGGCAAGATCGCTCGCGCCTTCAACCAGATGAGCAGGCTCGGCCGGATCATCGACCCGGCCGCCGACAAGCTCTATGTCTTCGCCACGATCCTGGCGCTGCTGGTGCGCGACGTCATTCCCTGGTGGCTGGTGGCGATCATCCTGGGTCGCGAACTCTTCGTCGCGTGTTTCTTTCCCGTACTTCGGAAGAGCGGTTACAAGGCACTTCAAGTGCATTTCCTGGGCAAAGCCGCCATGTTCAACCTGATGTACGCCTTCCCTCTGCTCTTCCTTGCCTCCCACACTGGGTGGTATGCCGATATAGCACGAATTGTCGGGTGGGCCTTTGCGCTCTGGGGAACGGGCCTGTACTGGTGGTCGGGGGTGCTGTATGGGGTACAGGTACGACGGCTCGTAACCGCGGCCAAGGAGGAGTGATCGGGTGAAGGCGGTCGTCATGGCGGGTGGAGAGGGCACTCGGCTGCGTCCGATGACGGCCAACCAGCCCAAGCCCCTGCTGCCCGTGGTCAACCGCCCGATCATGGAGCACGTGCTGCGGCTGCTCAAACGGCACAGCATCACCGAGACCGTGGTCACCCTCCAGTTCCTGGCCGCGCTCGTGCGCAACTACTTCGGCGACGGCGACGAACTCGGCATGAGCCTGCAATACGCCACCGAGGACGTTCCGCTGGGCACGGCGGGCAGCGTGAAGAACGCCGCGGCCCGCCTGCGCGACGACCGATTCCTGGTGATCTCCGGCGACGCCCTGACCGATATCGATTTGTCGGATATGGTCCGTTTTCATCGTGAAAATTCGGCGCTTGTCACTATCGGGTTGAAACGGGTGCCCAACCCCCTCGAGTTCGGCATCGTGATCGTCGACGAGGGCAACCGGGTCCAGCGCTTCCTGGAGAAGCCCACCTGGGGGCAGGTCTTCTCCGACACCGTCAACACCGGCATCTACATCATGGAGCCCGAGGTCCTCGACGCGGTCGCCTCGGGAGAGCCCGTCGACTGGTCGGCCGACGTCTTCCCCACCCTGCTGGAGCGCGGAGCCCCCATCTTCGGCTACGTCGCCGAGGGCTACTGGGAGGACGTCGGCACCCACGAGAGCTACCTCAAGGCCCAGGCCGATGTCCTGTCCGGCCGGGTCGCCGTGGACATCGGCGGCTTCGAGGTCTCGCCGGGCGTCTGGGTGGCCGAGTCGGCCTCGGTCGACCCCGACGCGGTGCTCAAGGGCCCGCTGCTCGTCGGCGCGTACGCCAAGGTCGAGGCCGGCGCCGAGCTGCGCGAGTACACCGTGCTCGGCAACAACACGGTCGTGCGCGAAGGCGCATTCCTGCACCGGGCGGTCGTCCACGACAACGTCTACCTGGGCCCGGGCAGCCACCTGCGCGGCTGCGTGATCGGCAAGAGCACCGACGTGATGGCCGGGGCCCGCATCGAGGAGAACGCCGTCATCGGCGACGAGTGCGTCATCGAGCCCGAGGCGTACGTCTCCAGCGGCGTCAAGGTCTACCCGTTCAAGACCATCGAGGCCGGCGCCGTCGTCAACACCAGCGTCATCTGGGAGTCGCGTGGCCAGCGCAGCCTGTTCGGTCCCCGCGGCGTCAGCGGCCTGGTCAACGTGGAGATCACCCCCGAGCTGTGCGTACGGCTGGCCAGCGCGTACGCCACCACCTTGAAGAAGGGCGAGCACGTCGTCACCTCGCGCGACTCCTCGCTGGCCGCCAGGGCGCTGAAGCGGGCCGTGATCGGCGCGCTCAACGCCAGCGCCATCAACGTCCTCGATCTGGAGGCCGCGCCGCTGCCGGTGGCCCGCTTCCACACGGCCAGGGAGTCGGCCGCGGGCGGCATCGCGCTGCGCACCACCGCCGGCGACCCGCAGAGCATCGACATCGTCATCATGGACGACCGCGGCGCCGACCTGCCCCCGGCCGCCCAGCGCAAGCTGGAGCGCGTCTTTTCCCGCCAGGAGTTCCGGCGCGCCTTCCCAGGCGAGATCGCCGAGCTCCGCTTTCCCGCCAGGGCGGTCGAGGACTACGCGTACGAGCTGCTGCGCTGCGTGGACATGACCGGCATCAGGGACATGAAGGTCGTCGTCGACTGCGCCGGAGGGACCTCCGCGCTGGTCCTGCCCACGCTGCTGGGCCGCCTCGGCGTCGACGTGCTCACCGTGAACGCCCGCCTGGACGACATCTCGCCCACGGAGACGTTCGCCGAGCGCCGCAGGGACCTGCAGCGCCTGTCGGAGCTCGTGAGCTCCTCCAGGGCGGCCTTCGGGGTGCGGTTCGACCCCGTGGGGGAGCGCATCGCGCTGGTGGACGAGATGGGCCAGCTGATCGGCGAGGAGCGGGCCCTGCTCGTCGTGCTGGACCTGATCGCCGCCGAGCGCAGGACCGGCCGGGTGGCGCTGCCCGTCACCACCACCAGGGTCGCCGAGCAGGTCTGCCGCTTCCACGGCGTGCAGGTGCGCTGGACCTCCACGGCGGTCGACGCCCTCACCTCGGCCGCGGTGGACGAAGACATGATCTTCGCGGGCGACGGCAGGGGCGGCTTCGTGGTGCCCGAGTTCGGTCCGGCGATCGACGGGGTGGCGGCGTTCATGCGGCTGCTCGGCCTGGTCGCCCGCACCCGGCTCTCGCTCAGCCAGATCGACGCGCGCATCCCCGAGGCCAAGCTGCTCAAGCGTACGGTGCCGACCCCGTGGGCGGCCAAGGGCGCCGTCATGCGCTCGGTCATCGAGGCGGCCGAGGCCGAGCCTGACGGCTGCCGCGTCGACACCACCGACGGGGTGCGGGTGGCCGCCGAGGACGGGAGCTGGGTGCTGATCCTGCCCGCCGCCACCGAGCCGGTCACCGATCTGTGGGCCGAGGCCGCCGACGTGGACACCGCGCAGTCGCTCCTGGAGCACTGGGCCCGCGTGGTCGAGGAGGCGGCCTCCTGAGCCTCGGGACCGAAATCCGTACGGCAATTCGCATAGAATCATCACGGAGGGTGACACTGGTGGATCGGTGGCGCCGGAACGTGCAAGATCGTAATGTTAGAACGCGCGGCGGCATGGACCTTGGGGCTCGGGCGGCGGTAACTTTGTCACCGTCCGAACCCGTCGTCCAGCGCCCCGCCTTGACCTTTGCCGCTGATCAGCGTAAGTTGCGGCATTCGCAAACTTGAAGAGCGAAGCGAGGCGCGCCCAGATCCCCGTTGCCGCGTCTTCGCGGTAGGAGGCCGAGCCGATCGATGCCGAGCGTCTACTGCACGCAGTGCGGGCACGCCAACCCCGAGGATGCCCGTTTCTGTTCCCGTTGTGGGTCACCGCTGACCAGAACCGAGGTCGCCGGCGACACCACATCGACGATCTCTGTCGCGGGAATCGAGGCGTACGAGGCTGAGACCGGTGACATGCTCCTCGCCGAGCGCGCGCTGGTGGAGCAACTGCCGCCTGGCGCGGCGTTGCTCACCGTGACCAGGGGGCCCAACGCCGGGAGCCGTTTCCGCCTCGACAAGGACCTCACCACCACGGGGCGCCATCCCGAGAGTGACATCTTCCTGGACGACATCACGGTCTCCCGGCGGCACGTGGAGTTCTACCGCCTTCGCGGCGGCCAGTTCTCCGTGCGCGACGTGGGCAGCCTCAACGGCACCTACGTCAACCGGGAGCGCATCGAGGAGGTGCCGCTGCACTCCGGTGACGAGGTGCAGATCGGCAAGTTCCGCCTCGTCTTCCTGATGCGGACCGCCGCCGGCGCATGAGCGAGCCCAGCGAGCGACCGATAGTCACAGCGTTCATGCGGCTCGCGGAGGAAGCCGCATGAGCGCGCAGGCGGCACGCTCGCACATGAGCATCGGGGAGGTGCTCGCCATGCTCCAGGGCGAGTTCCCCGATGTGTCGATCTCCAAGATCCGTTTCTTGGAGGGCGAGGGGCTCATCGAGCCGGAGCGCAGCCCGTCGGGCTACCGCAAGTTCACCCACCTGCACGTCGAACAGCTCCGCTACATCCTCACCGAGCAGCGCGACCACTACCTGCCGCTGCGGGTGATCAAGGACAAGATGGCCGAGCACTTCGGCCGCCCGCGTGCCGTGAGCGACCGGCCGGAGACGCGGGAGGTGCGGCTGAGCCGCGCCGAGCTGCTGGAGGCGGCCGGGCTCGACGAGGACACACTGGCCGAGCTCGAGGACTACGGGCTGCTCTCGGCGACGGCCAGGCGCTACGACGAGGAGGCGCTCAACGTGGCGCGCAGCGTCGGCGCCCTGGCCCGGTTCGGCCTGCACGCCCGGCATCTGCGCGCGGTCAAGGCCGCGGCCGAGCGCGAGTGCGGTCTGGTGGAGCAGACGGTCGCGCCCATACTCAAACGCCGGGCCCCAGGGGCCATCGGAGAGGCCGACGAGGCCGCGAGGGAGCTGTCGGCGCTGCTGCTCGACCTGCACGCCGCTCTGGTGCGTACGGGCGTGCGAACCGTTCTAGGCCGATGACCGGACCAGCGGGACATACAAGGCCCCTCGGGTGTTACGTTGAAATGCAGAAGCGGACCGGCTCAATAGCTGTGCCGGGGTCGCCGACCAGTCGAATATGGAGCAGCCCGTGTTGCAGATGGAGGTCGTGGGCGTCCGCGTAGAGATGCCCACAAATCAGCCGATCGTCTTGCTCAAGGAGGCACACGGGGAGAGGTTCCTGCCGATTTGGATTGGGATGACCGAAGCCACGGCCATCGCTCTGGCCCAAGCGGAGGAGCCTCCAGCCCGGCCACTGACGCACGACCTGTTCAGGGACGTGCTGAGCGCTCTTGGCGTGGGCCTGCGCGCGGTCAACATCGTCGCCCTGCGTGACGGTATCTTCTTCGCCGACCTGGTGTTCTCCAACGGCGTCGAGGTGAGCGCGCGGCCCTCCGACTCGATCGCGCTCGCCTTGCGCACCGGAGCACGAATCTTCGCTAGTGAGGAGGTCGTCCAGGAGGCCGGGGTGATCATCCCCGACGACCAAGAGGACGAGGTGGAGAAGTTCAGGGAGTTCCTTGACACGATCACCCCCGAAGACTTTGGCCGGGCGGGGTAGGTATTTCAGTGCATTTACGCTTCACGACGCGCCGAGCGGGATCGTTGACTGCGCATGGTCACGGTCCTACGGTGCAAGTGAAACCCATGGCCGCGCTTTTACGAACCCCCAGATCAGGCCATGGGATGAGAGAAAGCCGGAGGTCCGCGTGGCGGTCAGCAGCGGCGAGGGAAAGACGGCCGGCCAGGAAGATCCGGTGCGGCGTGAGAGTGCGCGGCAGCGTGCCGGAGAGCAGGGCCTGCTCTTCGACGAGCAGCCCACGACACTGCCGAGTGACATCGGATACCGCGGCCCGACGGCGTGCGCGGCGGCCGGCATCACCTACCGGCAGCTCGACTACTGGGCGCGCACGGAGCTGGTCCAGCCGACGATAAGAGCCGCGCACGGCTCGGGCTCCCAACGGCTCTACAGCTTCCGCGACATCCTGGTGCTCAAGGTCGTCAAGCGGCTCCTCGACACCGGAGTCTCCCTCCAGCAGATCCGTACGGCCGTACAACACCTGCGTGACCGCGGGGTCGGCGACCTCGCGCAGATCACGCTCATGAGCGACGGCGTCAGCGTCTACGAGTGCACCTCGGCCGACGAGGTGATCGATCTGCTCCAGGGCGGTCAGGGCGTGTTCGGCATCGCGCTCGGCCGGGTCTGGCGCGAGGTCGAGGGCTCCCTCGCGGAGCTGCCGGGGGAAAGGGCGGCGGTCGAGGACAGCGTCCCGGCCGACCACCCCGCTGACGAGCTGGCCCAGCGGCGACGGGCGCGCCGCATAGGGTAGCAATCCGGTAGTAACCTTAGAGGCGCAAGGCTGACGACCCCCTGCGGGAGAGTCCCGGGCTGGTCCCGGGGCGCCGAAGGAGCAACCCTCCCCGGAATCTCTCAGGCACCCGTACCGCTCGGGGTAGGCAACTCTGGAAAGCAGGCACGCCCGCCAGGCGCGCCTCACCGACGGTGCAAGCCCTCATGGGGGTGAAGCTCTCAGGTCGCCATGACAGAGGGGGAGATCCGGCACTCGCCCGCGCCCAGGCGCCGGTCTCCATAGCCCTCGGGAGGCACCTTCCATGACCGATCTGTCAGCTCCGCCGTTCTCGACCCGGCACATCGGCCCGTCCGAATCCGAGCAGCAGCGCATGCTCGAGGCCGTGGGTTTCGAGTCCGTGGCCGACCTGGTGGCGGTGGCCGTCCCCGAGTCCATCAGGATCAAGGACCGTCTCTCGCTGCCCGCCGCGGCCAGTGAGACCGAGGTCATCGCCGAACTGCGGGCCATCGCGGACCGCAACCGGGTGCTCACCTCGATGATCGGCCTGGGCTACCACGACACGATCACCCCAGCGGTGATCCGCCGCAACCTGCTGGAGAACCCGGGCTGGTACACCGCCTACACCCCCTACCAGCCGGAGATCTCGCAGGGTCGCCTGGAGGCGCTGCTCAACTTCCAGACCGTCGTCTCCGACCTGACCGGGCTCGACGTCGCCGGCGCCTCCCTGCTCGACGAGAGCACGGCCGCCGCCGAGGCGATGACACTGGCCAGGCGCGCGGGCAAGTCCAAGAGCGACGTGTTCGTCGTCGACGCCGACGCCCTGCCCCAGACCAAGGCGGTGCTGGCCACCCGCGCCGAGCCGCTGGGCATCACGCTGGTCGAGGACACGCTCGACGGCGAACTGCCCGAGTGCTTCGGCGTGCTCGTCCAATACCCGGGCGCCTCCGGCCGGCTGCGCGACTTCCGCGCCGTGGCCGAGCGGGCGCACGCCGCGGGCGCGCTGGTCGTGGCCGCCGCCGACCTGCTCGCGCTGACCCTGGTCACCGCGCCGGGCGAGCTCGGCGCCGACATCGCGATCGGCTCCTCCCAGCGCTTCGGCGTGCCGTTCGGCTTCGGCGGGCCACACGCCGCCTACATGTCCGTACGCGAAGGACTGCAGCGGCAGATGCCCGGCCGCCTCGTGGGCGTCTCCGTCGACGCCGACGGCGCGCCCGCCTACCGGCTGGCCCTGCAGACCCGCGAGCAGCACATCAGGCGGGAGAAGGCCACCAGCAACATCTGCACCGCGCAGGTCCTGCTGGCCGTCATCGCCGGCATGTACGCCGTCTACCACGGGCCCGACGGACTGCGCCGCATCGCCGGCCGCGTGCATCGGCACGCCGCCGCGCTGGCCGAGTGCCTGCGCCGCGGTGGCGTCGAGGTCGTCCACCGGGAGTTCTTCGACACCATGCTGGCCAGGGTGCCCGGCCGGGCCGCCGAGGTCGTCCGGCAGGCCGCCGAGCGCGGCGTCAACGTGTGGCAGGCCGACGCCGACCACGTCTCCGTCGCCTGCGACGAGAAGACCACCGCGGCCGACCTCGAGCAGGTCGCGGCCGCCTTCGGCGTCAGCGGGCCGGTGGCCGGCCTCCTCGCCGACGACGGGTTGGACACGCTGCCCGCCGCGCTGACGCGGGAGTCGGGCTACCTCACCCACCCCGTCTTCCACAGCCACCACTCCGAGACCGCGATGCTGCGCTACCTGCGCAGGCTCCAGGACAAGGACATCGCCCTCGACCGGTCCATGATCCCGCTCGGCTCCTGCACGATGAAGCTCAACGCCACCACCGAGATGGAGCCCATCACCTGGCCGGAGTTCGCCGGGATCCACCCCTTCGCGCCCGTCGGGCAGGCCGCGGGCTACCGCCACCTCATCGAGACCCTGGAGGAGTGGCTGGCCGAGGTGACCGGTTACGACGCGGTCTCCATCCAGCCGAACGCCGGGTCCCAGGGGGAGTTCGCCGGGCTGCTCGCGATCCGGGCCTACCACCGCGACCACGGTGACGAGCACCGCGACATCTGCCTCATCCCCTCCTCCGCGCACGGCACGAACGCGGCCAGTGCCGTCATGGCCGGCATGCGCGTCGTGGTCGTGGCCTGCGACACCGAGGGCAACGTGGACCTGGCCGACCTCGACGCCAAGATCGACAAGCACCGCGACGCGCTGGCCGCGATCATGCTCACCTACCCCTCGACGCACGGCGTCTTCGAGGAGACGATCACCGAGGTCTGCGCCAAGGTGCACGACGCGGGCGGCCAGGTCTACGTCGACGGGGCCAACCTCAACGCCCTGGTCGGGCTGGCCAAGCCGGGCGAGTTCGGCGCCGACGTCTCCCACCTCAACCTGCACAAGACCTTCTGCATCCCGCACGGCGGCGGCGGCCCCGGCGTCGGCCCGGTCGCGGTCCGCGGCCACCTGGCCGCCTACCTGCCGGGCCACCCGCTGCGCCCCGGCTCACCGGTCGGCGCGGTCTCCGCGGCCCCGTACGGCTCGGCGGGCATCCTGCCGATCTCCTGGGCCTACGTCAGGATGATGGGCGGCGACGGCCTGGCCGCGGCCACCGAGCAGGCGATCCTGTCGGCCAACTACCTCGCCCGGCGGCTGGCCCCGCACTACCCGGTGCTCTACACCGGGCGCGGCGGCCTGGTGGCCCACGAGTGCATCGTCGACCTGCGGCAGATCACCAAGGAGACCGGCGTCACGGTCGACGACGTGGCCAAGCGGCTCATCGACTACGGCTTCCACGCCCCGACCATGTCCTTCCCGGTCGCCGGCACGCTGATGATCGAGCCGACCGAGAGCGAGGACCTGGCCGAGCTCGATCGGTTCGTGGACGCGATGGTGGCCATCAGGGGCGAGATCGCGCGGGTCGCCTCGGGCGCCTACGACCGGGCCGACAACCCGCTGCGCAACGCCCCCCACACCGCCGAGGCCGTCGCGGCCGACGAGTGGGCCCATCCCTACAGCCGCACCGAGGCGGTCTACCCGCTGCCGTCGCTGCGGGAGGGCAAGTACTGGGTGCCGGTGCGGCGCATCGACCAGGCTTACGGCGACCGCAACCTGGTCTGCTCCTGCCCGCCGCTGGAGGCGTACGAGGACTGACCTGGCGTCGCGTCCACTCGCCCGGCTGGCGCGTCCGCGAGTCGCCCGGCCGTAGCGTCCGTGACCGACCCGCCCGTGGCCCTCTCCACCGCTGTGCTCGGTGGGGAGGGCTACGTCCGTTTTCCGGGATTTTTTCCCGCCACCCAGGCCGAACGTGGCCAGTGAGAAGACATGATCACCGGAACTCGTTAGGCTCTGTCCGACCGTCGCCTAAGGAGCTCTCTTGACGTTCTCAGAGCTGCAGGTCCCGCCTCTCGACACCGCTCGCCGCCTGGCCGAGCACGGTGACCTCGACGGCGCGGCGGCCATACTCAGCGAGCTGGCCGCCGACCCCGAGGAGCCCGACCGGGCGCAGGCCGCCGTGGGCCTGGCCGTGGTGCTCGACGAGAGGGGCGACCCGGAGGGAGCCCGGGCGGCCGCCCGGGTCGCGCTGGCCACCGGGCATCCGGAGTTCGCCGCTCAGGCGGCCTGCCACCTCGCGCAGGGCTTCGAGCGCGAGGGCCGCGCCGAGCAGGCCAGGGGGGCGTGGCAGGCGGTCCTGGGCGTCGGCACGGCCGCCTACGTCCCGCTCGCGCGTCTCGCCCTGGCCCGGCTGGCCGTGCTGGCCGGCGACTACGACGAGGCGGAGAACGAGCTGCGAGCCGCGCTGGCCGCCGCCGGGCCGGACGACGTAGGCGCGCACGCCGCGCAGCAACTGGCCGAGCTGCTGCTGGAGCGGGGCGAGCCGGGGGAGGCGGCCGAGGTGCTGCTGGAGGCGCTCGAGGTGGCCCCCCAGGACGACGTGGCCCGGCTGCGCGTACAGCTCGGCATCGCGCACCTGGAGCTCGCCTGCGCGGAGTTCGCGGGGGCGGTGGAGGACGGCGGTGACGCGTCGACGAGCGGGCTGGCCATCGAGCTGCTGGCCAGGACCCTGCCGCTGCGTGGCCGCGTCGACGACGCGGGCCGCGTCTGGACGTACGGGCTGGAGCACGAGGACGAGGCGTTGGCCGCGGAGGTGCGCCTGCGCTACGACCGCGACACCTGACCGACCTACCCGCCCCGCGAGCGTCTCCAGGATGCCCGCGAGCGCCTTCAGGACGCCCGCGCCCGCCTGCCGCTCCATCCGCCGGCGCTACGCAGTCGGTGAGGTCTCCCTCGCCGACCTCGCCACCAACCGGTCAGTCCGCCGCCAACGGCTCCGTGTGGGTCCGGGCTTCCTGAGTGGCCGCCCAGGAGGCGAGCAGTCGCAGGCCCTCTTCGGAGGGTGAGCCGGGTTCGGCGGTGTAGATGGTGATGGTGAGGCTGGGGTCGGCGACCATCTGCAAACCCTCGAAGGCGAGGGTGAGCTTGCCGACGATGGCGTGGTCGAAGCGCTTGGTTCCGGTGCCGTGCCGGCGGACGTTGTGCGCGCCCCAGCGGGTGCGGAACTCATCGCTGCGGGTCGACAGTTCGCCGACGAGGTCGTGGAGCTCTTTGTCATGGGGGTTGCGGCCGGCTTCGGTGCGCAGCATGGCCACGCACATGTCCGCGAAGGGGCCCCAGCCCGGGTAGAAACGGCGCGAGGCCGGATCGAGGAACGCGAACCGGGCCAGGTTCTCCTGATTGGCCGGGGAGGCGTACAGGTCGGCGAAGAACGCGCGGGCGAACTGGTTGACGGCGAGCACGTCCATGCGGCTGTTCTGCACGAAGGCGGGTCCGGCGGTGATCGCGTCCAGCGTCCACTGCAGGCTGCGATGGAGCGTCTGCGGCCGGGCGGCGCGGCGCCGGGGGCGGGTCAGGACGTCCGAGCCGTCGGCGGTCTGGGCCAGGTGCAGGAGGTGGGCGCGCTCGGCGTCGTCGAGCCGCAGGGCGCGGGCGAGGGCTTCGAGCACCGCCGCGGAGGCGCCGGCGAGGTTGCCTCGTTCGAGCTTGGCGTAGTACTCGGCGCTCAGGTCGGCCAGGGCCGCGACCTCACTGCGGCGCAGACCGGGGACGCGCCGCCGGGATCCGGCGATCAGGCCGGCCTGCTCCGGGGTGATCTTAGCTCGCCGCGAGGTGATGAACTCGCGGACCTCGTCACGATTGTCCACACCTCGACCGTACGGCCTCACCGCCAAGCGAGGGATGTACTGGGAGTACACCCCTCACTGGTAACTCGTAACCACCGCGGAATGCCGGTTAGGTGAATCGCGGCGGACACCTGCGCCTTCGGTACGACCGGGCGGCAGCCGCATACCAGACGCCTGACCACGTAAGGAAACTTTGATGCGCGGAGCAGTGATCCACGCCCCCGGCGATGTGCGCTTCGAGACCCTGGCGGACCCGAAGATCCTCAAGCCGACCGACGCGATCATCCGGACGGCCGTCACCTGTGTGTGCGGCTCGGACCTGTGGCCCTACCGCGGCCTGGAGCCGGCCCAGGAGGCTCACCCGATGGGTCACGAGTACGTGGGCTTCGTGGAGGAGGTCGGCAGCGGGGTCACCGCGGTCCGGCCCGGCCAGTTCGTCGTCGGCTCCTTCGCCACCTCGGACAACACGTGCGCGAACTGTCGCAACGGCTTCCAGTCCAGCTGCCTGAACCGCGAGTTCATGAGCACCTGCCAGGCCGAGTACGTACGCATCCCCAACGCCCAGGGCACCCTGGTCGCCACCGGCCAGGTGCCGGACGAGCAGCTGTGGCCCGGCCTGCTGGCCGTCTCCGACGTCATGGGCACCGGCTGGTACGCCGCCGACGCCGCCGAGGTCAAGCCCGGTTCGACCGCCGTGGTGGTCGGCGACGGCGCGGTCGGCCTGTGCGCGGTCATCGCCGCCAAGGAGATGGGCGCGGAACGGATCATCGCGATGAGCCGCCACGAGCCCCGGCAGCGGCTGGCCAGGGAGTTCGGCGCCACCGACATCGTCACCGAGCGCGGCGAGGAGGGCATCGCCCGGATCAAGGAGCTGACCGGCGGCATCGGCGCCGACGCGGTCCTGGAGTGCGTGGGCACCGCCGAGGCCATGCGGCAGGCCCTGCGCTCGGCGCGGCCCGGCGGGAACGTCGGCTTCGTCGGCGTCCCCCACGAGGTCGCCGTCGACGGGCAGGAGCTGTTCTTCTCCCACGTCGGCCTGCGCGGCGGCCCCGCCCCCGTGCGCCGCTACCTGCCCGACCTGATCGACCACGTCCTGTCGGGGCGGATCAACCCCGGGAAGGTCTTCGACCTCACCCTGCCGCTGGAACAGGTCGCCGAGGGCTACAAGGCCATGGACGAGCGCCGCGCCATCAAGACCCTCCTCAAGCCCTGACCCCGTGTGTCAGCGGACATGTGCGCGCATGGCCGAATGACAGCCCGGTAGCGACCTTCGCCCAGCCTCCCTCCCGTCGACCTCGCGAGGAAAGCAAGAACGATGCCAGAGACCACAACGCCGTCCAAGCCTGTAGCGGGGCGATTTCTGCCGCCCCTGTTGCTCTTGCTGACGGTGTTCGGGCCGATCTCGATGGACCTGTACCTGCCCGCGCTACCGGCACTGACGGTCGAACTCGGTGCCGCGACCTCCATCGCGCAGTTGACCATCACCGCGTGCCTGATCGGGCTGGCCGCCGGGCAGTTGATCGCAGGACCGATCTCGGATCAGTTCGGGCGGCGAGGGATCCTGCGCCTCGGCGTCGCCGCGTACATCGTCACCTCCGCGCTCTGCGCGATCAGCCCCAGCGTCGAGGTGCTCATCATCGCCCGGCTCGTGCAAGGTCTCACCGGCGGAGTCGGAATCGTCATCGCTCAGGCCGCGGGCCGCGACGTCCACTCCGGCGGCGAGCTGATCCGCTTCTACGGCCGGCTCACCGTGGTCGGAGCGTGCGCCGCGATCGTCGGCCCGCTGCTGGGCGGACTGCTCACCGCGCTCGTCGACTGGCGTGGCCTGTTCGGGGTCCTCGCGGTCATCGGCGCCGCCATCCTGATCGCCACCCTGTTCATCTTCACGGAAACACTTCCGGCCGACCACCGCGTCCGAGGCGGATTCGCCCAGACCATGCGCGACTACCGCACGCTGCTCGCCGACCGGGTCTTCCTCGGCGCCCTCCTCAATCAGGGCTTCCTCTGGGCCGCCGTGTTCGCCTATCTCGCCGGCGCCACATACGTCCTGCAGAACATCTACGGCCTTTCCCCGCAGTGGTACGCGGCCGCCTTCGGACTCAACTCAGCCGGCTTCGCGTTCTTCGGGTGGTCCGGGGGTCGCGGCGCCGAACGATGGAGCATCACCGGCACCCTCGCCATCGGCATCCTCGTCGCCGGCGTCGGTGCCGCCGGGCTCCTCACTTCCGGCCTCACCCCGATGCCGCTCTGGGTGGTCATCGCGTCCTTGTTCTTCCTGGCCGGCGGCGTGGCGATCTCCTCCGCACCCGCCAGCACCCTCGCTCTGGCGGATTACCCGCAGATGGCGGGAACGGCGTCCTCCCTGCTCGGCACGGTCAGGTACGGCTTCGGCGGGGTGGCCGCCCCGTTCGTCGGCATCGCGGGCGCCACCAGCATCCTCCCGCTCGGCGTCGTCACCGTCGTCGCCGTCCTCCTCAGCGCGAGCGCCTGCCTCCTCATCGCCCGCCGGCACACGTCAACCGCGGATGCCATGGCTGGGGCGGCCGAAACGACGGCGATGGCCGGGACGGCCGAAACGATCACGCCTCCATGAACGCGGTGACCCAAACGCGCGGCGCGACTGCGACGTCGCCGTTCCGGAGCCCCCGGCCGGTCACGGGAATCGGCCTCGGCTCCTCGGACGCCCACGCCCCCGGCCGATGCTCGCCAAAGCCCGAGATGGGCGCCGGAGCCCATCGGCGCGAGGAGCCGAGCTCCCGTCCCGCGAGCGCCTTCAGGATCCGATTGCCCCCGCGCCCCCCGGTTCCTTAGGGTTGCCGGGTGCCAGAGCCGACATCGCCGCCCCCGCGGATCGGATCCCCCGAATGGGACCGGGAACGCGCGAACATCGGGCTGGACCGGCGATGGGTCGACGCCGATGTGGATGCCGTGCTGGCGACCGCGGACGCCCATGGCGACCCTGATGGCCTCCAAGACGGGCACGAACTGCGGCACATCCCCTCGCTGGCCGGCGGTGAGCAGGAACGACAGCGGCTTCTCGCGGTGGTCGCGTAACGGCGTGTTCGCGGTTGCGGCTGGGCGGGCAACCGGCACGCCCACCACCGCTTGGGGCACGCCAGTGCGAATCACGTTCACTGTTCGGGAAAGGTCAGCCGCGGCGCATGATGGCGGCCGCTGCCGCGACGTTGATCAGGACGATGGCGAACCAGGCGATGGCCAAGCCGAGCCCGCCTCCGCGGGACGCCGCGATGGCCGTCAGTGGGATGCCGATGCCCATCGACCCCAGCGCGATCGGGATCATGGCCGCCCCCGGGTTCTTGGACCTGGCCGGGACGGGACCGCTGCCGTGGGCCTGGAGCTCGGCGCGCACCCGGGCGGCGATCGTGGCGTCGAGCCGCTCCACGAACGACTCGACCAGGGCGGCTTCGTATTCGGGGCCGAGGTCGCGGCGGGCGTCGAGCGTCGCCTGCAGGTCCTCGCGGATGGGGCGCATGTCTGGCATGAGGCTCATCATCGCGGCTGCGCGACGCGCCGTCATCAACCCTGGGGGCCATGGTGAACTCATCCCCAGGTACGGTTCTGACATGCGGATCATGACCCCGCGCGGCCCGGCGCAGGTCGAGTTCGACGAGGTGGAGCGGCCCCGGCTGCTGCTGGTGCTGACGCACGGGTCGGCCGGGGGAGTGGACGCGCCCGATCTGCTGGCGGTGCGCGACGCGGCGCTGAAGGTGGGGGCCGTGGTGGCCAGGGTGACGCAGCCGTTCCGGCTCGCCGGGGCGCGGGCGCCGGGCTCGGCCGTACGGCAGGACGAGGCGTGGGAGGTCGTCCTGAGTGAGCTGCGGGCGCGCTGGCCGGGGCTGCCGCTGGTGCAGGGCGGCCGGAGCAACGGGGCCAGGGTGGCCTGCCGTACGGCCGAGGTGGTCGGTGCGGTCGCGGTGGTGGCGCTGGCGTTCCCGCTGCACCCGCCGGGCAGGCCCGAGAAGTCGAGGGCCGGCGAGCTGCGCGAGGCGGGCGTGGACGTGCTGGTGGTCAACGGGGACCGGGATCCGTTCGGCGTGCCCGACGCTGCCGACGCGGCACGCCTGGTTGTGCTGCCGGGCGAGGGGCACGACCTGAAAAAGGACCCCGCCCGGGTGGGCGAGGTGGTCGCCGAGTGGATCGTCGGCTATGGGTGAGTGGCGTTCCCAAGGGGCGCCAGCGAACGGGTAGCGGCCCAGTGGATGCGGTCCAAGGGCCGCGGTTCAGGAGACGCGGTTCAGAGGACGCGTGAGCGGGTCGTGGCTCCGAGGCTGCGCTGCGTGTGAGCGGTTCGTGGCTCTGGGGTGCCGGTGAGCGGGTAGTGGCTCAGGCGGCGCCGACGAGCGGATCCGGGCGGTGCGGAGCGATGGCGGTGCCGCCAGGCAGGAGCTCCCCGGTGTCCTCGAAAAGGACGACGCCGTTGCAGAGAAGGCTCCACCCCTGCTCGGGGTGGCAGGCGAGGGTACGTGCAGCCTCGCGGTCGGGCGCCTCGGCTGCCGGACAGGCCGGGTCGTGCGGGCACATCGGCGTGCCTCCGATATCTCGTGAATGGCTCCCGCGGGTAGGAAAGGGGCGGGAACACCTTGGGTGTTGTCTTTCTTTCAAGTGTGCGGCGTATGTCACACGTTCGGACATAGTCCGTTAGGACTGTTACAGGAGGATGCGAAAGTGTGACCTTCGACACAGCGTGCCTTATACAGGATAACGGTCCAAGCTCGACACGCCCACTAGCTTTGCAAGCCCTTCAGCAAGGCGTCGAGACCACGCTCGAAGTCGACGTCGGCGCGCTCGTCACGCCTGGTCCACTCATCGACCTCGGGGTCGGCCCAGCCTGACTGCTGGACCTCGACCGCCACGCTGCCGAACACGAAGGCCCGCAGCGCTCGTACGGCCTCAGGCGCGTCGTTCAGGCCCGCGTCGGCGAGTTGCTCCGTCTGCTCCCTGATGGCCAGCGCGGTGCCGCCCTTGGGCGGTTTGGTCAGCGCGAGCGCCAGGACGCCGGGGTGCTCGCGCAGCAGTTCCCGACCGGCCCGGCACCACGCCCTGGCCGTGTCCTGCCAGGTGGGACCCTGCTCCACGTGGACGGCGGTGACGTGCTCGGCCAGCGCGTCCATCAGCGCTTCCTTGCCCCGGGGCAGATGATGGTAGATGGCCATGGCCTCCACCTGCAGGGCGTCGCCGAGCCTGCGCATCGTCAGGCGCCTGAGCCCTTGTGAGTCGGCGATGTGAAGGGCGGCGTCGATGATGCGCTCGCGGGAGAGGGGAACCGGCGGTCTCTTGGCGGGCATGGAGATCATCTTACTATGTAAAGGGTGCGGCGCGGGTCCGATTATGGAGCGTGTCGCGGTCGGGCGTACCCTGGTCGCCTGATAGGAGCCGATTGGGATGAGGGGCAGAGTCGATGGCGTTTTTCCGGCCGCGGGTGAGCCGCGAGGCTGAGGTCCGCTACCACGCGGACGTGGAGATCTCCAAGAGCTACCCCGAGCTGCTCGACCGGGCCAGGCTGGCTGAGGGGACGCTGCGCGACCTGCGGGCCGCCGCCGCGGATGAGCTCGAGTTGCTGGCTGCCGGAGTGGCGTTCGACAAGGCGCTCAGCGAGGCGCTGCGGGCGGCCGAGAGCGGGCAGCGGGCCACGTTCGGGGTCAAGGCCTATGACGACCGCATCGCCCGCCGCAAGGCCAAGGCGACGCCCGCGGGGGCCACGTGGACCGCCGAGGTCGATCGGCTGCGTACGCTGCGCGAGGACAACCGGCTGTGGGGGATCCCGCGCGTGCCACGCCCGGTGCCTGCCGTCCGCTAGCCGTCCGTCGCTCCCCCGGGTGATTCGTCACGCGACCGTCTCGATCCCTGTGACGGTCCGTGGGGGCTGATGTCCCTTTGGAGGGATACCCCCTTCGGGGGAGAGGAAAGGCGGGGGGAGGGATACCCCGTCCGGGGCGAAGGAAGACGGTTTGTCGTGGGGGTCCCTCGGGGGGAATGCCCTCAGGGCGAAGACAGTCCGCTGGAGACATGACGAAGCCCCGGCACGAGGAGTGCCGGGGCTTCGTCGCGGATCAGCTGGCCCAGTCGAGCAAGGGGCGGGTATTGCTCGGGTGGCGCAGCTTCGAAAGCGATTCCTTCTCGAGCTGCCGGATGCGCTCCCGGGTCAGGCCCAGGTGCTTGCCGATCTCGTCGAGTGTGTGCGGTTTGCCGTCGACCAGGCCGAAGCGCAGGGCCATGATCTTCGCCTCGCGCGGCGTGAGGTTGCCGAGCACGCCGCGCAGCTGGTCGCCCAGCAGCTGGCGGTCGACGATCTCCGACGCCTCGGGGGAGTCGACGTCCTCGATGAGGTCGCCGATCGTGGTCTCGCCGTCCTCGCCGATCGTCGCGTTGAGCGAGATGGGCTGGCGGCTGGTGCGCAGCAGCTCTTCGATCTGGTCGGGGGTCTTGTCGAGCTCGATCCCCAGCTCCTCGGGCGTGGGCTCGCGGCCCAGCCTCTGGTGCATGTCGCGCTCGATGCGCGACAGCTTGGAGAGCATCTCCAGCACGTGTACGGGCAGGCGGATGGTCCGGGCCGAGTCGGCGAAGCCGCGCTGGATGGCCTGCCTGATCCACCACATGGCGTACGTGGAGAACTTGAAGCCCTTGGTGTAGTCGAACTTCTCCACGGCCCTGATCAGGCCCAGGTTGCCCTCCTGGACCACGTCGAGCAGGGACATGCCGCGGTCGGTGTACTTCTTGGCGACCGAGACGACGAGCCGGAGGTTGGCCTCCAGCATGTGGTCCTTGGCCGCCCTGCCGTCCTCGATGACCAGTTCGAGGTCGTCGCGGGCGGCGGGGGACAGGTCCGGGCCGGTCTCCAGCTTGTACTCGGCGTACAGGCCGGCCTCGATCCGCCTGGCCAGCTCGACCTCCTGGGCGGCGGTGAGCAGCGTACGGCGGCCGATCGACTTGAGGTAGGTGTGGACCGAGTCGCCCATGACCGACTGGTTGTCGTCGAGGTCGATCGTCTCGGACTCCAGCTCGGCCTCGTCCGGGGCCGTGGCGTCCGGGCTCAGCGCGAGGTCGTCGGGGGCGTCCTCGTCCTGCGCGGCGGACTGCGCGGCGGATTCCGTCTTTGGCTCCGCGGCCTTCGAGCGGGTAGACTTCGCTCGCTTGGTCGTGGTCTTGCGGGTGGCCTTACGCGAGGGCGCCCGCCCGAGGGACGGCTCGTCCTCGGCGGCGAGACTGACACCCGCCTCGGTGAGCTCGCGCAGGATCGAACGGCCGTCCGAGGGGCTGATGCCGGCTTCGGCGAACGCGTCACGCAGCTCCGCCAAGGAGAGGTGACCCTGAGCTCGCCCTCGGTCAATCAGCTGGTCGAGGGTCGTGGGTGGGGTCGCCACGGCGGTTCGGGGCATGAGGACACCTCCTCCATACGGAGTCGAATTCGATCAGACCAAGATTGTGGTGGGGCGGCTGCGGCCGCTCGGCGCACCAGTATCAATAACGCTGTTCAGCGCTATTTGTTCCCGGAGGGACAAAAAAGGGGGCGGACCGCCCTAAAGGTGACCCACCCCACACGCGAGGAGCGTCACTCCCCGGTGGTGAACTCGCCTGGCTTCACCTCGGGCATCGGCATGGGCTGGGCGTCCTCCATGCGCTTGTCCGTCCAATACTCGATGACCTTCTGCGGGTCCGGGTTGAGCTCCTTGGACACGACGGTGCCATCGCTCGGCGTGGGCGAGACGGTCAGCTCCGAAAGCTGATCGTTCTGGACGGACGGCGGCTGGGCGGACGGTTCCTTCTCCACCACTGCTCTGGTCTCCCTGCCGACCCTCTCGAGCCTGCCCGCCGAGGCGGCCGCCGCGACTGAGACTCCGCCGACGAGGATCACACCGACGACCGCCGCGGATGCCCACATCTTGCGGGTCTGGTTCATGAAGGCTCCCTCCTTGCTCTCCTCCATAAGACGCACCCGCAACTCATCAGGTTCCTGTCCTAAGGCTAACGAGATCCGTTTTACCATTCGCTAGCAGTGGCAAACGGGACATCAGTCGCAGTTGGCGCGGCGCGGCGTAGGCGGGGAGCCGGTCGGCGGCGTAGGCGCGGAGCTGATCCAGCGTGGGCGGGCCCGCGGGGTCTGCGGGCACCACGACGGCGACCACGATCTCGCCCCATTCGGGGTCCGGCCGGCCGATCACGGCCACGTCGGCCACCTCGGGGTGGGCGCCGAGCACCTCGGCCACCGAGGCGGCCACCACCTTCTCACCGCCGGTGTTGATGACGTCGTCGGCCCTGCCCAGCACGCGCAGCCGGCCTCCGGTCAGCTCGCCCAGGTCGGAGGTGACGTACCAGTCGCCGTCGAAGGGGGCGGGCTCGCCGAAGCGGTAACCGGAGAACAGCACCGGACCGGCGACGCGGATGCGCCCGTCGTCGCCGATTTTGAGATCTACATTGTAAAGGGGCTGGCCGTCGTACACGCAGCCGCCGCTCGTCTCGCTCATCCCGTACGTCGTGAACACCCGAGCACCGAGCGCCCGAGCCTCGGCGACCAGGCCGGCCCGCGGGGCGGCGCCGCCGAGCACGATGGAGCGGAACACCGACAGGTCGGCGTTCAGTTCGACCAGCCGGTGAAGCTGGGTCGGCACCATCGACACGTGTTCGGCGCCCGAGGTGAGCACCTCGTGGGGGTCGAAGCGCGGGTGGATGATCGGCTCGCTCTCGCAGAGCAGGGCGCGGACCAGCACTTGCAAGCCGGACACGTGGGAGGGCGGCAGGCAGCACAGCCAGCGCTCGCCCTTGACCGCCTCCAGGCGGCGCAGTGAGGAGGCCGCCGAGGTGCGCAGCGCGGTGGCCGACAGCATCACGCCCTTGGGCGCTCCCGTGCTGCCGCTGGTGGCGATCACCACCGCCACGTCGTCGGGCACGCCCTCGCCGTCGTCCTGGCGGGCGCCGTTGACGTGCGTCGGGCGGAGCGCGCCGGGGGCGCTTGCGGCGGGCAGGGGGAGGATCGCCGGGCCGTCGCCGGACAGGGCAGCGCGGATCGCCGCGAAGAGCTCAGGTCCTGGGGGTCCGACCACGGCGTGCAACGGCCGGTCCGGATGCGACGGCTTCCTCAACATGCTCGTAAGGTTAATGGCGACAGGTCGGTCAGCGGTGCAGGGAGGGTCGTGACGCGTTCTCCCGTGCAATTCCGGGCTCCCGTCGTCTTCCGGGTCGCGATGCGCACCCGTTTCCGTGGTCAGACCGTCAGGGAAGGCGTTCTGCTGCACGGTCCGGCCGGTTGGGGCGAGTTCTCGCCCTTTCCCGAGTACGGTCCGCGCGAGTGCGCCCGCTGGCTGGTGTGCGCCCGCGAGGCCGCCTTCGAGGGCTGGCCGGAGCCGGTGCGCGACAGTGTGCCGGTCAACGCGACCGTGCCCGCCGTGGCCGCCGAGCAGGCCTTCGAGCTCGTACGCGGGTCGGGCTGCGCCACGGCGAAGGTCAAGGTGGCCGAGCGGGGTCAGACGTTCGCCGAGGACCTGGCCCGGGTGGAGGCGGTGCGTGACGCGCTCGGCCCGGCGGGCAGGCTGCGCGTCGACGCCAACGGCGCCTGGGAGGTCGGCGAGGCCGTACGCCACCTGAAGGAGCTCGACCGCTTCGACCTGGAGTACGCCGAGCAGCCCTGTGCCACGCTCGAGGAGCTGGCGGCGGTGCGGCGGGCGGTCGACGTGCCGATCGCGGCCGATGAGTCGATCCGGCGCGCCGAGGACCCGTTGCGGGTCAGGGCCGCGGAGGCGGCCGACATCGCGGTGGTGAAGGCGCAGCCGCTCGGCGGGGTGCGTAACGCGTTGCGGGTGGTGGAGGCGTGCGGGCTGCCGGCGGTGGTGTCGAGCGCGGTGGAGACCTCGGTGGGGCTGGCGGCGGGTCTCGCGCTGGCCGCGGCGCTGCCGGAGCTGCCGTACGCGTGCGGGCTGGGCACGATGCCGCTGCTCACGGGTGATGTGGTGGACGATTCGCTGGTGCCCGTGGACGGGCGGCTGGCCGTACGACGTCCTGCGGTGAATTTTCAGCTTTTGTCGGCATTTGAGATTGAATCTCCCTCGTGGCTTCGCCGGATGCAGGAGGCGTCACTGTGAACCCCGCTACCGCGCTGGCCACGGTCCTGGTCGACGAGCTGGTGCGCTGCGGCCTCACCGACGTCGTGATCGCGCCCGGCTCGCGCTCGGCCCCTCTGGCGCTGGCGCTGCACGCCGAGTCGCGGGTGCGGCTGCATGTGCGCATAGACGAGCGCTCGGCCTCCTTCCTGGCGCTCGGGCTGGCCAGGCGCGCCGAGCGGCCGGTCGCGCTGATCTGCTCGTCCGGCACGGCCGCCGCCAACTTCCATCCGGCCGTCGTCGAGGCGAGCGAGTCGGGCGTCCCGCTGCTCGTGCTCACCGCCGACCGCCCGCCCGAGCTGCGCGGCACCGGCGCGAATCAGACGATCGACCAGATCAAGCTGTACGGCTCGGCGGTGCGCTGGTTCGCCGAGGTGGGCGTGCCCGAGGACCGGCCGGGGCAGGTGGCCTACTGGCGGTCGCTGGCCTGCCGGGCCTACCAGCGCGCCTCCGGGCCCGCCGCGCCGGGGCCGGTGCACCTGAACCTGGCGTTCAGGGAGCCGCTGATCCCCGACGGCGACACCTCGTGGTGTGAGTCGCTCGACGGCGACGCCAACGGCCCCTGGGTGCGCGCCCGCGTCGCGCCGCCGCCCATCGCCCTGCACATCCCGCCGACCAGGCGCGGCGTGCTGGTGGTCGGCGACGGCGCCGCGAACGTCCGCCGCTACGTCGCCGCGGCCGGCATGGCGGGCTGGCCGGTGGTGTCGGAGCCGAACGGCGGCGGGCGCTACGGCGACCACGCCGTGTCCACCTATCACTATCTGCTCGGCACGCCCGAGTTCGCCGACGCTCACCGCCCCGACGTGGTGGTCACGCTCGGCCGTCCCGGGCTGTCGCGGCCGCTGCTGTCGTGGCTGCGGCGGGCCGGGGAGCACATCGTGGTCGCCACCGACCTCGATCGCTGGCCCGATCCGACCCGGTCGGCGACGCAGGTGGCGCAGGCGGTGGAGATCCCCGTCGCCTCTGGTGACGACACGTGGCTGCACGCCTGGCGGCAGGCCGATCAGGCGGCCAGGTCGGCCATCGACGAGGTGCTCGACGCCTCGGGCACCAGCGAGCCCCGGCTGGCCCGCGACCTGGTCGACGCGATGCCGAACGGGGCGCTGCTGTTCTGCGGCTCCTCGATGCCGATCCGGGACCTGGACCAGGCGATGCGCCCCCGGCGGGGGCTGCGGCTGCTGGCCAACCGGGGCGCGTCGGGTATCGACGGGCTGGTGTCGTCGGCCATGGGGGCGGCGCTGGCGCACAACGGGCCGTCGTACGCGCTCATGGGCGACCTGTCGTTCCTGCACGACCAGAACGGCCTCATTCTGGGCCCCCGGGAGCCGCGGCCCGACCTGTGCCTTGTGGTGGTGAACAACGACGGCGGCGGTATCTTCTCGTTGTTGCCGCAGGCGGCGGTGAGGGATCCGTTCGAGCGGGTCTTCGGTACGCCGCACGGCGTCGATCTCGGTTACGTGGCCGCTTCGACGGGCACCCCGTACCAGCTGGTGGAGGATCTGTCCGACCTGCCCAAGGCGCTGCGCGGCGAGGGGCCCCGCCTGGTGGAGGTGCGTACGGACCGGGAGGCGAACGCCGTGGTGCACGCCCGGCTGCGCGAGGCCGCCCATGCCGCGATCCGGGACTGCATGACCTGATCCGTCAGGTGGGTGATTCCCGGTGATTTGGCCGGTCTTCGCGTATCGTGCGGCTGATGGCCGCCTCCAGCGAGCGGGCCCGGTCGCTGGAGCTGTCGCAGCTGCGGTACGCGCAGGGGCCCTGCCTGGACTGCCTCGGCGGTGGCGAGGTCGTGCACTGCCCGGACAGGTACGGCGCCGAGGCGCGCCGGAGTTGGCCGCGCTTCGCCCAGCGGGCCCGCGGCCATGGGTTCGCCGCGGTGAGCGCGCTGCCCCTGCGGGTGCGCGAGGAGGTGGTCGGCGCGCTCGACCTGTTCCATGAGGCCCCTGGCGACCTGCATGCCGAGACCGTCGCGCTGGGGCAGGCACTGGCCGACATGGCCACCATCGGGCTGCTGCACGAGCGGGCCGTGCGAGCGGAGCGGCTGCTCGCCGAGCAGCTGCGGAGCGCGCTCACCAGCCGCGTGGTCATCGAGCAGGCCAAAGGGGTGCCGGCCGAGCGGGACGGCTGGGCGATGGATGAGGCGTTCGCGCGGTTGCGCGGGCATGCCCGCGACCACAACCGGCGGCTGGCGGAGGTGGCGCGGGAGGTCGTGTCGTACGGGGGCGACCTCGACGACCCGTCCCTGGGGCGCCGTTAGTCCTACAGGGGTTTGTACGGCGGCGGGCCTGTGGGGAACTGGCGGTTGAGCCCGGTGATCAGGAGTAGCCGGTCGATCTGCGGTGGGACCCCGGACAGCAGCAACGGTATGGCGTTGCGCCGCGCGTGGTCCTGAATGCTCACCAGAGCGCCCAAGCCGGCCGCGTCGATGAACGACAGCCCGCTCAGCTCCATGACGACCTCGTCGATCTTCCGGTGTCCGTTGGAGGTCTCCCTCAGGATGTCGAGCAGGTGGTCACGCAGCACCGATGTGGTGGCGATGTCCAGCTCCCCGGAGACGTGCACGATAACTTTCGCCCCCTGACGGTTTGTTGTCAGGTGCAGTGGCTCCATGTGCTCGGCTCCCCTGTTGTGTTCCCACACTGGAACATCTGCCGACTGTGGGAGCCTTTTGGGGTATGCCCGGCCGCCAACTTCGACACCTGACGTGGCGCGGGGTCCGGACGCCACGAGGAATCGCAAATGCGATTTGCACCAGATGTGTGGATTGTCACTTTATGTAACCGTGTGCTTCCAGAACGAAGTGTACAAGTCCTTTAGCGCTCGTAGGGTCAAGAGCTGTGATACCAGCCAGAAATGATGACCACAGTTCACTAACTGCTCTGACGGGCGCCTCTGAGGCTGGAGCCTTCCGGCACCAGCCGCGCAGGCGTTGGAGGCCCAGTCGGCGCCGGTCAGGTGGGGTTCGTGGGCACGGCGCCACGCATGGCCTCCTGCGTGGTCCTGATCAGAGCGTCCAGGGAGTGCCGTGCACGGGCGAGCTCGTCCGACTGGGCGTCGATGAGGTCGCGCTCGGCGGTGAGCTGGCGTAGTACCGCCGGAGGGCAGCATCCCCCGGGATCCTTGAGATGTGGCAGCAGCGCGGCGATGACCTTGCCGGTCATTCCTACAGCGAAGAACTGCCTGATCAAGAGCATCCGGCTCACGGCGTCCTCGTCGTAGTGGCGCTGCCCGCTCGCACTGCGCTCGCTGGAGAGCAGGCCCTGCTCCTCGTGGTGGCGCAGGGAGCGCACGCTGGCGCCGGTCCGCTTCGCGAGATCGCCGAAGTGGCGCGCCTCACTGGCCGCTGGACGTGGTTTCGCGTCGCGCGCACGAGTCGTTCCAGCGGCAGTTCCGGCCGAAGGCCGAGTCTGCCCGACCGGGCTTTCAGTGTTCGCGGTGCGGCCCCGGCCGCCGGCGATGGGCAGGGCGCTGCGGTCCGGGGCTCCGGTGGGGCGAGCGAGCAGGGTTGCCACGCTGGGCGCGATGAGCCCCGCCAGGCTGTCGGCTCCGATCCCCGCGCGAGCGCTGGCGCCGTCGAAGACCACGCTGAGCTGCCGGGCCAGCAGGTCCGGATCGCTCGCCTCACCCTGTTCGGCCTCGGCCCGGAAAAAGGCCGTCAAGTTCCCCTTCTCTTGGTAGATGAGCGTGCCCGCCGCCCGGTCGAGGAGCCCGGACAGCGGGGTCGTCCCGTCGCAAGGACCTCACGCAGTGCGTACCCTCACGATCATGTTTCCAGCAGGACGCGCACGTCCCAGGGGCCGAGCCGTACCTGTGCGCCGGGCTCGTGCCCGATGTCGTCGAGCACATCGCGCACTGCGACCGGGATGGTCACCGTCGTCTCCTGCCAGGTCCAGTTGTGCAGGAAACGGACCCGGCGGCCGTCCGTGGCGGTGGCGCCGGTGCAGGTGACGCCGGTCGGCAGCAGCCCCCAGGGTCCGGCATCCGGCAGCAGCCAGCGGAACAGGGACTCGCCCAGGGCAGGGTTCGGGATGGTGCCGACGTAGGTGATCCGGCCCTGCCCATGTCGGTGGGTGGTGACGGCGGCGAACCGCCCGAAGTGCGGGTGGTCATAGGCGGCGAGAACGTCGGCGCCGTCGGTGTGCAGCCCGTCCGCCCAGCGGGTGCCGGCCGCGTCTTCGGGCAGGGTCAGCGGCGAGTCGTCAGGGGCCTGCAACGGCAGCTCCGCGTCGAGGTTGCTGAACTCGTCGTACCAGGCTCCGGCGGCGTCGGCGAGGCGGGCGGGCTGGACGTCGCGGCGGGCGCGGGCCTCGTGGTCGGCGTAGCAGGACCGCGGCCCCAGGACCAGGTGCCCGCCTGCACCGGCGTAGGCGGCCAGCCAGTCCAAAGTGGCGTCGCCGGCCACGTACAGCCCGGCGGCCACCATCACCGGGTGCCTGTTGGCCATTTCGGCCGGGTCCTCGGCAACGGCTTGCCCGGCATGCAGCACTCGCGTCTGAAGGCCGGCGTCGAACGCGCCCCGGTAGAAGGCGTCGAAGATGGCCTCGTACGAGCGCCCGTCCGGGCCGCCGTCGGATGTGGCCAGGGCCGGCTGGGCGATCATGGCCCACTTGCTGGGGTGGGAGTACAGCATCGCGACGTCCGCGTCCGGCGTCAGATTCGCGACCAGGTCGCCGGCCCGCTCCAGCTCGACGCCGATGCGGGCGATCTCCCGATAGGTGCGGCCGGGGCGCCCGCTGTGGGGCAGCACGCCGCCCCAGTAGGTTTCGCCGCCGAACACCAGCGTCCGCCAATGCCAGTACTCGACCATGGACGCGCCACGGGCGACGAGCGCCCAGGCGGCCTGGCGCCACTGCCCGTCGTATCCGGGCTGGTTGACCCAGGACGGGCCGATGGCTTGGGCGTTGGTCTCGGTGACGAGGAACGGCTCCTGGCGGGAGGAGTACATCCTGTCGGCCGCTCGGTAGAACGCCCACGTGTCCTGGCTCGCCCAGTTCTGGCCGCCGCCCCGCTGCGCCGGCAGGGCGAGAGCGTCCTGCATCCCGTAGTAGGGGTTGCCGGTGGCGACGTCGAGCCGCCGGGTCAGGTCGTCGTCGGCGACGGCGGGCCGATCGTAGGCGATGCAGGTGGTGACGAACTGGCCGGGGCGGCTGTACTCCCTGACGATTTCGGCCTGCCAGGCGATGAACTCGGTGACCTGGTCGACCTGGAAACGCCGCCATGCCTGCTCGTACTGCGGTTGGGTGTTGCCGTCCGGCGTCCACAGATCGGCCCAGTCCAACAGCCGGTGCGACCAGTAGACCAGGCCCCACTCCTCGTTCAGCCTCCGCACGTCGCCGTACTGTTCGCGCAGCCGGTTCACGAAGCGCTGGAAGACGCCGTGGTTGTGCAGCAGGTGCGGGCCCGGCTCGTTGTCGACCTGGTAACCGATGACGGCTGGGTGATCGGCATAGCGCTCGACGACCTTGCGGATGATGCGCTCGGCGTGGAAGCGGAACGCCGCGTGGGTGAAGTCCATTTCCTGGCGCGCACCCCAGCCCATACGTTGCCCGGTCGCCGCCTCGCCGGCGATCTCCGGGTAGAGGCGGGCCAGCCATGGCGGCGCGGCGTAGGTGGGCGTACCGAGGATGACGCCGATGCCGCGCTCGTGCGCGCCGTCCAGCGTCGGTTGCAGCCAGTCCAGGTTGAAGTGGCCGTCGTCCGGCTCCCAGGTGGACCAGACGGATTCGCCGACCCGGATGACGGAGAAGCGCGCCTCGGCCATCAGGTCAAGGTCGGTCTTCAGCAGTTCGGCGGGGTGGTATTCGGGGTAGTAGGCGGCGCCGAACAGTACTCGCGACATGCGGATTCCTTTGCGGTCGTGGTCTCGGACAGGAAGGCGCGCTCGCTGCTGGTGAGCACGCGGGGCTTGCCGATCAGCTCGAACGATCCGGTCAGCGCGCGGTCGTCGGAGTCGAAGCCGAGGAAGACCTCGACGGTGGCGGGTTCGACGGCGAAGTCGTGGGCCAGGTTGGTGCAGCCGAGCTGGGCGGCCGAGACGTGGAAGGTGACGCGGCAGGACTGGCCGGGGGCGAGTTCGACGCGGTGGAATCCGGCGAGCTGCTGCGCCGGGCGCGTGACGCCCGAGGTGTTGATCCGCAGGTAGAGCTGGACGACCGTGGCTCCGGCGAGCGTTCCGGTGTTGGTGACGGTGGCGCTGATGCCTGCCGTGCCGGTCGTGTCCACCTCGGGATCGCATGCCAGGTCAGTGAGCGTGAAGTCGGTGTAGCTCAGACCGTGGCCGAAGGCGTACAGCGGTGTGGCCTCCATGTCCAGGTAGTGCCGGGGGATGTGGGCCGGGAGCGGGCTCCGGTAGCCGGTGCCTGCCTTCTGGTGGTGATGGACCGGGATCTGGCCGCTGTGGCGGGGGACGCTGTAGGGCAGCTTGCCACTGGGATTGACGGCGCCGAAGAGCACCTCGGCCACCGCCTTGGCCCCGTACGGCCCGCCGAAGGTGCTCACCACGATCGCGGCGGCGTCGCGTACCACCTCGGGCAGCGCGTAGGCCCGCCCCTGGACGAGCACCACCACGAGTGGCTTGCCGGTGGCGGATACCGCCTCGGCGAGCCGGGCCTGAGCGGCGGGCAGCGAGATGTCGGCGGAGTCGCTGTCCTCTCCCTCGGTGCGTTCACCGGTGAACCACAGACTCGCGCCGCCCAGGGCGAGCACCACGACATCGGCTCCGCGGGCGGCTTCCACGGCCCGCTCCACCGCCTCCTGCCCCAGTGGCCGGGTCATCGTGCAGCCCGGCTCGGGCAGCACGTCGCCGGCGAATGTGGCGATCTCCTCGGCGAGCGGACGGGCTCCATAGCGGTCGCGGGCCAGGGCCGCCACGTCCACCGGTGAGAACAGCCTGTCGAACCATGAGGATTTGATCTCCTCGGCGCCCGCCATGGTGCCGTGTTCGCCGAGCTCCAGGCCGTTGACCGCTTCCCGCCACGCCGGATAGGTGTAGGCGGCGAACTGCCGGAGCACGGCGTCGGCGTGCGGGCCGATGACCGCTACGGTCAGCCCCTCCTGAGGCAGGGGCAGGGTGCCGTCGTTCTTGGCGAGCACCACCGACCGGCGGGCGAGCTGCTGCGACAGCGTCTCGCCCTCGCGTGCCACGGCGGTGATGTCGATGTGCTCCTGCGGATACGGGTTCTCGAACAGCCCGAGCTCGAACTTGGCCCGCAGCACCCGCCGTACGCAGGCGTCGACGTCGCGAACGTCGAGCCGCCCCTCTTCCACCTCCGCGACGAGCGCGGACCCGTAGGCGAACGGTGTTGGGAACTCGACGTCCAGCCCGGCGGCGATCGCCAGCCGGCCCGCCTCGCCGGGGGTCGACGCGGCCCGCTGCCGGGTGACCACTTGTTCGAGGGTCGCGTAGTCGGCCGACACGAAACCGTCGAAGCCGAGTGTCCCGCGCAGCAGGCCGGTGAGCATCTCCCGGGAGATGCCCGCTGGGACGCCGTCGATGTCGGCGTAGCCGTTCATCACCGACTTCAGGCCGGCGATCTGGATCGCCGCCTCGAAGGGGTAGGCGAACAGGTCCCGGGTCTGCCGGGAACCCGCCTCGAACGCCGACTGGTTGCGCCCGCCCGCCGTGACGGCATAGCCGAGGAAGTGCTTGCCCGTGGCGACCACGCCCTCGGCGAGGTCGGCGCCCTGCAGACCGCGGGTGAAGGCGACGCTGAACGCGGCCGCCAGGTACGGATCCTCGCCGTAGGTCTCGTGCACCCGGCCCCACCGGGGATCGAGCGCGACGTCCATCACCGGTGACAGCGCATGCGCCAGCCCTGTGCGGCGCATCTGGCGGCGGATGAGGTCCGTCATCTCCTCCACCAGCTCAGGGCTCCAGGTGGCGGCGAGCCCGATGGCGGTCGGGAAGACCATGTGACCGCCCGCGAGGAACCCGTTCAGCGCCTCGGCATGGAGCAGCGCCGGAATGCCGAGCCTGGTCCCCGTCACGAACCGATGCTGGATCGTTCCTACCAGGCGTGCCAGTTGAGCGGGGTCGTCGACGATCAGCTGGGCGACATGACCCGGCGGATTCACCAGCAGCTCCTCGGCGCCCTCCGCGGCTGAGCCGTCCGCGCGGACCAGGGACCACGGCATGACCGAGGTGAGCTGGCCGCACTTCTCCTCCAGGGTCATCTCCCTCAGCAACAACTCGGCTCGGTCATCGGCCGGCAAGCCGGTATCGCAATGGTTCGTCACTGTCGGTTCCTCAGTCGATGAAGGTGTGGGTGCCCGGACCGGCGCTCTCGTGACGGCCGCTGGGCAGGACGACGGTGGCCTCGGTTCCGGCGGGCACGGCCAGGCGTACGTGAACAACGCCGTCGTCGAGCCGCCACCCGGCCTCGATCCGCCCGTACGGCGACTCGTGGACCGCCTCAGCCCAGGTCAGGCCGCCGCCGGGGCGAGGTCGCACCAGGAAGCGCCGGTAGCCCGGTTCGAGCAGCTCAAGTCCGGCCACGTAGCTGTGCAGGAACGAGACGACCGCGCCCTTGGAGTAGTGGTTCAGCGACGCGGTGGCCTCCCCGTCCGAGGAGATGCCGTCCCAGTGCTCCCAGACGGTGGTCGCACCCCGGTCGATCATGAGGAGCCAGGACGGCTCGGTGTCCTGCGTCAGCAGTTCGTAGGCGAGATCGAGGTGACCGGTGTCGGCCAGCACCGGCAGCAGGTACGGTGTCGCCAGGAATCCGGTGCCCAGGTGTGTGCCAGCCTCGCGTACGAGCTCGGCCAGCCGTGCGGCCACAGGGGGCCGCAGGGCATCGTCGACGAGATCGAAGGCCAGGGCGCGCACGTGATCGGCCTGCGTCAGCGGCCCGCCGGCGTACTCGGCCTGCCACGCGGCGCGGACCTTCTCGCTAAGATCGCGATACCGCTCCGCCTCCTGCCTCCGGCCGAGCACCTCGGCGATCCGCGCCGCCAGCCCTGAGCTGTACGCGTAGAAGGCGGTGGCCAGGGCTCCGTGGTCGAGCCGGGCAAGGTCGGCGATGTCGAGGTGTTCGCCGGGCGCGCACCATTCGCCCCAGTGTGCGCCCGTATCCCACAGATATTCCTCATGAGGCGCGGGAACGGCTGTTCGCAAGGGGTGCCGCCGGGTGCGGGCGAGGTGTTCGGTACGGTTCAGCCACGCCACGACGCTCGGCCACGCTTCGGCCAGGATCTGGACGTCGCCGTAGGCCCGGTACAGCTCCCACGGCACGATCACGGCGGCGTCGCCCCACCCGGCCGATCCGTGGAGGTGGGCGGCCAGGCTGCCCTGCGCGTCATGCGGAGAGCAGGGAACGACGTTGGTGACGGTCCCGTCGGGCCACTGGTCGGCGGCCAGGTCGCGCAGCCATTTGGTGGAGAATCCGGCCACGTCGAACAGGAACGCGGCGGTGGGCACGAACAGCTGCCAGTCCCCGGTCCAGCCGGCGCGCTCGCGCTGCGGGCAGTCGGTCGGGATGTCGCACGCGTTGCCGCGCAGGCTCCACACCGCCGCCTCGTGCAGCCGGTTGATCCGCTCGTCGCTGCAGGAGAACCAGCCCGTGCGCCGCAGATCGGTGTGCACCACGACGCCGGTGACATCCTGCGGCGTCAGGTCCTCAGGGTGGCCTTCGATCCGGACGTACTGGAATCCATGGGTCGTGCGGCGTGGTTCGAAGACGTCACCGGGGACTCCGGCCGAGATCACCTCGTCGATCTGCCCGGCCGGCAGCGGCTCCGCGACGCCGGGCACCCACGGGCGCAGGTGGTCGGTCGTCACGTCGCCCGAGGCGTCGAGTGACTCGCCGTGGACCAAGCGGATCGTCGTCCCCGCCGGGCCGAGCTCGGCCAGCCGGACCCAGCCGTTGATGTTCTGCCCCAGGTCGACGACCTGCCGGTGCTCATCCAGCCGCCGTACCGACACCGGCGTCAGCTCCTGCACCCGCCGCACGGGCGGCGCGGGGGAGCCGACCAGCTCATCGAGGCCGCGCGGGTCGGTCGTGACCGGTAGCCATGCCGAGTCGTCGAATCCCGCCCGTGACCAGCCGCGCGGCAGACGGCGCAGATCCCACCGCTCCCCGGCGATCAGGTCGGCGGCCACCACGTGGCCTTGCGCGCCGCGCCACCCCGGCCCGGTGCCGAGCACCGTCATCGTGCCGTCGGCATGGGTCAGGTGCAGTTGCGTCAGCAGGGCCGGCCGTTCACCCCATTGATCGGCCACGCGGAAGTAGCCGATGAGGCCGCGGTACCAGCCATCGGCCAGGATGACGCCGAGCGCGTTGCGGCCCGGCTGGACAGCGGCCGTGATGTCGTAGGTCTGCACCTGCAGCCGGGTGCGGTACTGGGTGAAACCCGGCGCGAGTTCGGCGTCCCCGATCCGTTCGCCGTTGAGAAAGCCCTCGTAGATGCCGTGCGCCGTGCCGTACAAGCGGGCCGAGACGATGGGTGCGGCCACCTCGAACTCCCACCGCAGCAAGGTCGCGGGCCGCTCGCCGGGCGGGCCGTCGGGGCTCTCACCGGGGATGATCCATTCTGCCTGCCAGTCGGCGGCGGCGAGCAGTCCCATCTCAAAGGCGGCCGGCGCCGACCACTCACTCTCGCCGGTGTCGGTCCACACCTTGACCTGCCATTCCACCTGTTCGGCCGAGCGCAACGGCGGTCCGGCGTAGGGCACCAGGACGCTTTGGGC
Organism: Nonomuraea sp. NPDC052129; assembly: GCF_040680095.1. Classification (NCBI taxonomy): domain Bacteria; kingdom Bacillati; phylum Actinomycetota; class Actinomycetes; order Streptosporangiales; family Streptosporangiaceae; genus Nonomuraea; species Nonomuraea sp. NPDC052129. The sequence continues at coordinate 182,209 of NZ_JBFAVX010000018.1, forward strand.
AGAGGAGATCCGGCCGCTGTCCCAGCCGTTGCTCGTCCGGATCCGATAGGCGCTCTGTTCGGCGGAGCCTGCGGGCGGCCGCCATGACAGCCGGGGTTGGGTGACGCGGATGCCGAGCGTCTCGTCGAGGTGCTCGACACGCAGGGTTGTCGCAGGGGGCCTCATGTCACTTCCTGGTGCGATGAGTGAGGATCATGTCGCGGTACGCGCGCCTTCAGGGTTCACCGGAAGGCGCCGGGGCGGATGGGCACGACGCCGTGGCGCTCGGGAGGGGAATCCGGATCGTGTGCAACGTTCGACACGGGAGCGTATAGACGCGATTTAAGCCACGTCAAGGACGTTCTGGGTCGTTTAGGCAACGGTCTACACAGATCCGATACTCTGGCCCGTGTGGACAACGGCGCGGCCGACACTGCTCAGGGGAACGACAAGGCCGATCCGGGCCCTGGTTCAGGTGCCGGACAGACGGCGCGGCGCCGGGCACGAGGTAGTTCCGCGCTGCCGTCCTCCGACCCGCATCGCGTGACGATTCATGACGTCGCACGTGAGGCGGACGTCTCGATGTCGGCCGTCTCGAAGGTGGTGCGCGACGCCTACGGCGTCAGCCCCGAGATGCGGGAGAAGGTCACCGCGGCGATCGAGAAGCTGGGGTACCGACCCCACGCGGGCGCGCGGGGCATGCGAGGGCGCTCGTACACGATCGGGGTCATGCTCACCGAGCTCACCTCTCCGTTCCAGCCGGAGATCGTCCAAGGGATCACCGGCGAGCTCGAGACCAGCCCGTTCCAGGAGATCCTCATCGCCGGCGGCACCACGCCCGAGCGCCATCAGCGCAGCATCGAGGCTCTCGTCGATCGGCAGGTCGACGGGCTCATCCTGATCCAGCCGTGGACGAGTCAGGCCTGGCTGGAGCAGCTCGCGTCGAGACTGCCCACCGTGGTGATCGCGCGCCACGGCCACACCTTCGTCTACGACACGGTCGTGGACGACGACCATGCGGGCGCGCGTCTCATGGTCGATCACCTCGTGGCTCTCGGTCACCGGAGCATCGCGCACATCAGCGCACCGTCGCAGGACCTGCCGGAACCCTTCATCCTTTCCCACACGGCGCGCTGCCAGGGCTACGTCAAGGCCATGCGCCGGCACGGGCTCGAACCGTACGTCATCGAGAGCACATACTCGGAAGAGGGCGGCTATCGGGCAGCCGCCGAAGCGCTCGCCGGCCCCACTCCGCCGACCGCCATCTTCGCCGGCGCGGACATCGCCGCGCTCGGCGTGCTACGCGCGGCGGAAGAGCGCGGTATCCGAGTGCCGGAGGACCTCACGGTGACGGGCTACGACAACATCTACGTCACGACGATCGGCCGGATCTCTCTCACCACCATCGATCAGTCGGGCAACCTCACCGGCGCGAGCAGCGCGAGACTTCTTCTGGAACGACTCGACGGTCGCACGCAACCCGTCAACTACGTCGTGGCGCCGCGCCTGATGGCCCGCCACACGAGCGCGCCGCCGCCCCGGTCGTAACGGCCGGGCCGAGACATCTGAAGCTGCTTCCTGCCCCGCTGCCCCATTGCCGCCGCCTGGCGTGCAACGTTGCACGCTCATTCATGCGAGGACCGATCGTCCTCGGAGCGAGCGACGAGGAGCCAGTCCCGGCCGTCCGGCTTCGCCGGGACGGCAAGCGTCCCGCCTACGGGCTCTGCCCGTTCCTCTTCGACGCGCCAGTGCCCCTCGCGTGGGTCGAACCAGTCCAACCTGTACGGCACCGCCCGCAAACCAACAAAATCGGCGCGGCCTTCCATGCGGTAGGTCTCCCCGAAGTGAGCCACAACGGTGGTCATGTCCTCGTCGGCGGACACAGAGGGTGCGTACATGTGGTTGTTATGGATGTACGTCGCACGGAAGCAGTAAGGGTCCGGACGCAGGCGTGACCAGCCGACCTCCTCATAGAAGCGGCGGAAGTGGCCGAGCTGCTCGGCGCCCGGGAGATCGACTCCCTCACGCCAAGGCATGTCGCCCCACATGCTCGCCCGCTCACCCGGCTCCCAGGCCGCGTTCCAGCAGCCCTGCGCGCCATAGGTGTAACCGCAGCATCCCGACTGCATGGCCCGGTAGGCGACCTGGCGGACCATGGTGTCCGTGACGGGGCGCGCCCGGCGCGCTCGACCGTGAGCAGTCCTTCGTACAGGCTCTCGCCCTCCACCAGAGGCCGGCCGGGATGTGTGGCCAGGTGGGCGCGGTAGTGGTCCGTGGACAGGTCGAAGTCCCCGTGCGCGTGCTGGTTGAGCGTCAGGTCGAGCCAGTCCTCGTCCTGGTAGTAGGGGACGATCGGCCGCTCCGCCGTGGCGTGGGCGGTGATCGGGTGACGTCGCCGGCATCGATCCATTGCCGGCCGACTTCGACGTCCCGGTCGGTGGTGTCGAAGGCCGCTATTACCTCGCCTACCTCGGCCACATGCAGCCCCGCCGGCGGACCTTCTCACTGCGCCCGGGGCCCGCTACCGGGCCGACATCGTCGACACCTGGAACATGACCATCACCGAACTACCCGGCAGTTACGAAGGAGAATTCGCGCTGCCGCTGCCCGGCCGCCCCTTCCACGCGATCCGCCTGCGGGCGATCGAGGACTGACTCGATGAGCCGGCTTCCCAACCCGTTGATTCCCGGATTCAATCCCGGTCCCAGCTGCGTCGTCGTCGATGGAACGTACTACCTGATCACCTCGTCATTCGAATACTGCCCGGCATCCCGATCTACCGCAGCACCGACTTCGTCACCTGGGAGCACATCGGCAACGTCGTGACCCGTGAGGAGCAGGTGGGCATCGCCGAGACACCGGCGTGTGGGCGCCGACCATCCGCCACTACGAGGGACTGTTCTACGTGATCGTCTGCGTGGCGGCGAGCCCACGGGGCTGCGTCGTGTTCACCGCGCGCGACCCGGCCGGGCCGTGGAGCGACGGCGTCACCATCGACGGCGTCATCGGGATCGACCCCGATCTGGCCTGGGACGAGACCGGCACGGCGTACGTCACCTACAGCGATCTCGAACTGGACGGCACCCTGGTGGTGGCGCACCGGGGCATTCTGCAGGCCCGGGCCGACCTCGTCGGGGGAAGGCTGCTGGAGAAGCCTCGGCGGCTCTGGTCCGGCACCGGCCTGGTCGCTCCCGACGGGCCGCACCTCTACCGCCGCGACGGCTACTGGTATCTGCTCATCGCCGAAGGCGGCAGCGGCTTTGCCCACGCCGTGAGCATCGCCTGCGGTCCCGGCATCGAGGGTCCTTTAGTGGGCGCGCCGGGCAACCCGGTCCTGAGCCCGTCCGGCACAGGCAGCCCGGTCGGCTGCGCGGGACACGCCGACCTGGTCCGCGGCCCGCACGGAGACGACCTGCTCGTGCTCCTCGCGACGCGCAAGGCCGGCTCGCACTCGCCGCTGGGACGGGAGACGTTCGTCACCGGCGTCGAATGGGACGACGGCTGGCCGAAGCCGGCCCCGGTCGAGCTCAACCCACGCTCGCAGCCGCTGGAGGAGTACTTCGACTTCGCCGACGACAACGCCTTGGCCGACCCCGGCTGGCTGGCCGTGGGACGAACGCCCGCCGAGATCGCGTCCGCCGGTGAGCGGCCCGGTCATCTCACCGTCCGTGCCGTCTCCGGCGGCCTGGGCGCGTTCCGGCCGGACTTCATCGGCCGGTCATGGACAGTCCGGGTGGCAGGGGATGAGGTCCTGCTGCGCATCGAAACGGACCATCCACCGCTCGGCCCGCCTTGGACGGGAGCGGGCGACCGCATCCGGCTGATCGTCGCCGACGAATCAGGCACCGAGACGCACCTGGCCGAGCTCGACGGCCGCTTCTGGGCAGCCGAGACGGCGGCACCGTTCACGGGCCGAGTCGCCGGCATGTTCGCCGAGGAAGGCGTCGTCCGCTTCGCGCACTGCCGCTACCAGGGGGAAGGCCATTCATGAGGTGCCGCGCAGCGTGTCCGGGCCACACCTCGCGGTGGCGAAGGCCATCCGCGGATCTCGCCCCCCGCACGTAGCGGCTGTGGCCGTTCTGGGCGGCGAAACCCAGGTTTCCGAAGGTTAGACCTACGTTCCAGAAATCGAAACTTTTCCTCAACTGCCTCTTCCCTGAGCGGTGAAGTCTGAGCTAGTCTCGCCGCACGTTCCACAGAATCGATTTAAGTTCCAATAAATGGAATTCCTGGATGTGATAGCCCATGGGCCGCAGTTCTAGGTGGTACGCCGGCACCGACCGCAACGCCTACATTCACCGGGCGTGGATGCGGCGAGGGCTGCCGTCTCGCGCCTTCGACGGCCGGCCGCAGATCGCGATCGCCAACACCGCCTCCGATCTCGTCCCCTGCAACATGCACCTGGATGAGGTCGCCGAGCATGTCGAAAGGGGCGTCTGGGAAGCGGGCGGTGTCCCGCTGAATCTTCCGGTGGTCTCGCTCGGCGAGACGCAAGTACGGCCGACCGCCATGTTGTGGCGCAACATGGCGGCGATGGCGACGGAGGAGATGCTGCGGGCCAACCCGATCGACGGCGTGGTGCTGCTCGGCGGCTGCGACAAGACCATCCCCGCCCTGCTCATGGCCGCCGCCTCGGTGGACCTGCCCGCGGTCGTCGTCCCCGGCGGCCCGATGCTCACCGGTCACTTCCGTGGCCGGCCGCTCGGCTGCGGCACTGACGTGTGGAAGCTGAGCGAGGAGGTGCGCGGCGGGACGCTGAGCGAGGCCGAGTTTCTGCGCTCGGAGTCGTCCATGATCCGCAGCAAGGGCCACTGCAACACGATGGGCACCGCTTCCACCATGGGCCTGCTGGCCGAGGCGCTCGGTATGACCCGGCCCGGCCTGGCCGGCACCCCCGCTCCGGACAGCCGTCTGCTGGCGGGCGCCCACGAAAGCGGCGGCCTCGTCGTGGAGATGGTCGCCGCCGGACGCCGTCCCAGCGCCGTGCTCACGCGTGCATCGTTCTCCAACGCCATCGTCGCTCTGGCCGCGATCGGCGGCTCCACCAACGCCGTGGTGCACCTGCTGGCCATCGCCGGCCGACTCGGCGTCGAGCTGACGCTCGATGACTTCGATCGCACCGGCTCCGGCGTACCGCTGCTGGTCGACCTGCAGCCCGCAGGCCGGCACCTCATGGACGACCTGTACCGCGCCGGCGGCCTGCACGCGGTGCTGCACCAGGTCCGTGACCTGCTCGACCCCGAGGCGATCACGGTCACCGGCCGCCCCCTCGTCGATCACCTCGACGAGGCCACCATCCACGACGGCGACGTCATCCGTACCCGCGACCAGCCCGTGCTGCACGACGCCGGCATTGCCGTGCTGTACGGCAACCTCGCCCCTGACGGCGCCGTCATCAAACCGGCCGCCGCCTCCTCCCACCTGCTCAAGCACCGCGGGGCCGCCCTCGTCTTCGACTCCGTCGAGGACCTGTACGCCCGCCTCGACGACCCCGGCCTGGACGTCACCCCGGATTCGGTGCTGATCCTGCGCGGCTGCGGCCCCAAGGGCTACCCCGGCATGCCCGAGGTCGCCAACCTCCCCCTGCCTCCCAAGCTGCTCGCCCAGGGCGTCCGTGACATGGTCCGCATCTGCGACGGCCGGATGAGCGGCACCGCGTACGGCACCGTCGTGCTGCACGTCGCTCCGGAGGCCGCCGCCGGCGGCCCCCTGGCCAAGGTCCGCACCGGCGACATGATCATCCTCGACGTCCCGGGGCGGCGGCTCGACATCGACATCCCCGACGAGAAACTGGCCGCGCGCGAACCCGCTCCGGCCGCCGTGAACGCCTTCGCCCGCCCATCCCGCGGCTGGCAGCGCCTTTACCTCGAAACGGTCCAGCAGGCCAATACCGGTGCCGACCTGGACTTCCTCGTCGGCTCCAGCGGCGATCACGTGCCGCGTGAATCTCACTGAAAGGACAGCATGCGCACCGCGCTCATCACCGGCGGCGCCGGCGGCCTGGGCAAGGCCGCCGCCGCCCGTCTGGCGGCCGAAGGCGTCAAGGTCATCACCCTCGACATCGCCGACGACGCCGACATAGTGTGCAACGTTGCCCACGCCGATGCCGTGCAGGCCGTCGCCGAAAAGGTGGGCCCGATCGACATCCTCGTCAACTCGGCCGGAGTCGTCGGACCCACCGCACCGCTGTGGGAGATCCCTCTCGACGGCTGGCGAAGCACCTTCGAGGTCAACGTGCACGGCACCTTCCACACCTGCCGGACCTTCGTGCCCGGCATGCGTGAGCGCGGCTGGGGCCGCATCGTGAACATCGCCAGCATGGCCGGCAAGGACGGCAACCCGAACATGGCGCCCTACTCCGCCACCAAGGCCGCCGTCATCGCGCTCACCAAATCGCTCGGCAAGGAGCTCGCCACCAGCGGCGTGCTCACCAACGTCATCGCCCCGGCCGTCATCGAGACCCCGATGAACGCCGACACCGGCCCCGAGGCGCTGGCGCACATCACCAGCCTCATCCCCATGCGCCGGATCGGCCGGCCCGAGGAGGTCGCCGAGCTCATCGCCTGGCTGACCTCCGACAAGGTCAGCTTCTCCACCGGAGCCGTCTACGACATCAGCGGCGGCCGCGCCACCTACTGACCGACCTTTCCCTTCTGGAGGAAACGATGGCGACAGTCCTCAGCCACGAGGTGCGGCGCCGCGCGCCCCGAGCCCGTCCACCTGGCCGGCGCCGCACCATCGGCCGGAACCTGTGGTGGTTCGTCATACCGGGCCTCGTGCTCTACCTCTACGTGGTGGTGATCCCCACCGCACAGGGCGTCTACATGTCGTTCACCAACTGGAGCGTGTATTCGCCGTCCCGCGACTTCGTGGGGCTGCGCAACTACAAGACAATCTTCAACGACGCCACCTCGTCCGACATTCTGGTGCGCACGCTGGTCATCGCCGTGGCGACGACGATCATCCAGAACGTGCTGGGCATGGTCTTGGCGCTGGTCCTGAACGCGCGGGTTTTCGGACGGAACGTGCTGCGGACCGTCATCTTCGCACCCGTCATCGTCTCGCCGCTGGTCTGCGGCTACCTGTTCAAGTACCTGTTCGCTCCGCCGGGCATCGGAGCCGTCAACGACATCCTCCAAGCGGTCGGGCTGGGGAGCCTCCAGGAGGACTGGCTCGGCCGGCCGGGCACCGCGCTCACGGCGGTGATCGTCGTCGTCTGCTGGCAGTTCGTCGGCATGTCGATGGTCATCTACCTGGCCGGCCTCCAGGGCGTGCCGGCCGAGATCGTCGAGGCGGCGTCGATCGACGGCGCCGGCGCGGTGCGGAGGTTCTGGTACGTGGTCCGGCCGATGCTGGCCCCGGCCATCACGATCAACCTGATGCTCGGCCTCATCGGTGGCCTGAAGATCTTCGACCAGATCTACGCGACGACGCAGGGTGGCCCGGCCGGGCAGACGGAGACGATCTCCACGTTGATCTTCAAGCAGTTCAACATCGTGGGTGACTACGCCGCGTCCGCGGCGCTCGCTGTCGCGATGGCCGTCGCCGTCGCCGTCCTGTCCCTGATCCAGTTCACGGTCCTACGCCGGCAGAAGGGCAACTCATGAACGCCAAGCGGCTGGGCAGCGCGCTCAACCATGTCTTCGCGTACGGCAGTGCCCTGCTCTTCGTCGTCCCCCTCTACATCTTGATCAACCTCGCCATTCGACCCGTCGACGACCTGTCGCCCGCGTTCCTGCCGACCACCCGGCCCACGACGGACAATCTGACCCGAGCACTCACGGAGTCGAACCTCGGCCCGGCCATGGTCAACAGCACTGTCCTGACGACGATCTCCTGCCTGGCCATCGTCGTGCTCGCCACGATGGCGGCCTACCCCCTGGCCAGATCGACGGCCAAGCTGTCCAACGCCACCTTCTACCTGTTCCTCGTCGGCTTGCTGCTGCCCTTCCAGGTGGCGTTGCTGCCGCTCTACCTGACGATGCGGGACCTGGGGCTGCTCGGGTCGGTATGGTCGCTGATCATTTACTACGCGGGCCTGCAGATGCCGTTCGCGATCTTCCTGGTGACCACGTTCCTCAGAACCAGCGTGCCCTTGGAGTACGAGCACGCCGCGCGCATCGACGGCTGTGGCGACGTGCGTGCCTTCATCCACGTCGTCGTGCCGCTCCTGCGGCCCGTCCTCGGCACCGTGGTCATCCTCAACGCCGTGGGCATCTGGAACGACTTCTTCACGCCGCTGCTCTACCTGGCCGGCAGCCACCAGGAGACGACCCCGGTGGTCATTTTCCAGTTCGTCGGCCAGTACACCGTCGAATGGCCGCTGGTCTTCTCCGGACTCCTCATCTCGATGGCCCCGATCCTGCTCCTTTATCTCGTCTTCCAGCGCTACGTGATCCACGGATTCGCCGGAGGGCTGAAGGGCTAACCCTTCGGCCCCAACCCCCCTGGAGAAAGTCAATGCGGATTTCCACCAAGGCGATGGGCTGCGCCCTGCTCGCCGGGCTCTCGCTGGCCGCCTGCTCGACCGCGCCCGCCGACAGCGGCGGCCCCGCCCCCACCTCCACCGCGTCGGGAGCCATCGGCGGCACGCTCACCATCCTCTACGTCAAGATGTTCCAGCCCGCCCTCGAGCCGGTCGTCAAGGCGTTCGAACAGAAATACCCCGGCACCAAGGTCGACGTGAACTACGTCAGCGGGGACGTCGGCAACCTCATCGGAACGCAGTTGCAGGCCGGCACCGCCGCCGACATCTTCGTCACGCTGCCGGGATCCGGCGGCGTCATGAACGTTCACACCCTCGCGGCGCAGGGCAAGCTCCTCGACCTGTCGGACTCGCCGTGGGTGGCCGGCATCCCGCGGCTGTGGCAGGGCGACATGTCGTTCAACGGCAAGACGTACGCGTACCCGGGAACGCTCCAGGGGCTGGGCGCCATCTACAACATGACCAAGCTCAAGGAACTGGGGCTGAAGCCCCCCAAGACCTGGAGTGAGGTGCTCGGCCTGTGCAAGAGCGCCAAGGACCACGGCCTCTACGCCTACGCGCAGGGGCTCAATGACAGCGCGGGCCCCCAGATGATGTTCCTCGCCCTGTCCGCGGACCTGGTGTACGGACCTACCCCGGACTTCTCCACCCAGCTCAAGGAGAAGAAGACCACGGTGCCGGCCTCGCCGTGGCGGCAGGTCCTCGACAAGTACAAGCAGATGAACGACGCCGGCTGCTTCGGCGAAGGCGTGATGGGCCGGACCCGGCCCCAGGGTACCGATGAGGTGGCCGCCGGCAAGGCCCTCGGGATCGTCGACGTGGGCGCCGCGATCGCGCCCATCGAGAAGGCGGCGCCGAAGAGCGAGCTCACGATCCTGCCCATGCCGGCCACCGACGATCCCGCCGGCACCTACTTCCCGGCTCTGCCCGGTTTCACGGTTTCGGCCAACGCCCAGGCCAAGAACCCGGCCGCGGCCAAGGCGTTCCTCAACATGCTGGCCGAGCCGGAGAACATCAGCGTGTACGCCAAGGGCTACGCGAGCGTGCCGCTGATCCCCGTCCCCGGCTTCAAGCCACCCGCCAACCTGGCGGCCCTGAACGAGGCCATCGCCGCCGGGAAGTCCGCCAAGATCGCCGACTGGCCCAACCCCAAGGTCAACGACGTGGCCCAGCAGGGTGTGCAGGCGATCTTGCTCGGCAAGGACACCATCGACGAGGTGCTCCAGAAGATGCAGGGAGCGTTCGAAGGCTAGTCATCCCGACCTCGCGCGTACACACCTCTCGGAGCATCCAATGAAAAGAACGCTGCCACTTACCAGCGCGGTCACCGTCGGAGTCCTGCTCGGCCTACTACCGGCGCAGAGCGCGAGGGCGGCCCAGGCCGCCGAGTGCGCGGCCCGCACGCCCGGCGGGCCCGTGTGGGTCACCGCCGGCTGCGTCGACCCGCAGTACGACCGCCCCGTCATCGACAGTGAGACGGACCCGGCCGGCCCCGCGCCGCATCACAAGGTCTCGGGCCACTTCGAGGGCACCACCGTCAAGTTCACCGTCTACCTCCCACCCAAGAGCCAGTGGAAGGGCCGCTTCTTCCAGTACGTCTACCCCCTCCAGGACGAGAACGCCACAGACGACAACATCCGCTTCGGTGCGGACAGCGGCGCCTACACCGTCCAGATCAAGGGAACCATCGGCTACCGGGCCGATGCCGCGGCGGCCAAGTTCGCCAGGACAGTCGCCGCGAACTACTACGACGAGCAGAGAAGGATCTACGGCTACATCTGGGGCGGCAGCGGCGGCTCGTACCAGACCATCGGTGCCATGGAGAACACGACGGGCGTGTGGGACGGCGCGGTGCCGTTCATCCCCGGGGTGCCGACCTCGATCCCGAACAACTTCTTCGTCCGCGCCTTCGCCCGGGTCGTCCTGCAGGACAAGGCGCAGCAGATCGCGGACGCGGTGAGCCCGGGGGGCTCGGGCGACCCCTACGCCGGTCTCACCTCGGTGGAGCGCGCGGTGCTGCGTGAGGTGACCAGGATGGGTGTGCCGCTGCGGGGCTGGGAGGATCATTCCTACCTGCTCGGCTTGACCGACCCCCAGGGCCTGCTCGGCTACGCGGGCACGATTCGCGCCACAGACCCCACCTACGCCGACGACTTCTGGAGCAAGCCCGGCTACCTGGGCACCGAGCAGGCGCCGCTCGGCGAGCTGTTCCGCGCCGCGAAGGTCGACCACCTGGCCACCATCACGCACGTCGATCCCACGAGCCTGGCCCTGGACAGCGCTCCACCGGCGAGCAGGACCTTCCTGGACTTCACGGTCTACGCCGCCGACGGCACGACAAAGATCGGCGCCCTCACGGGTTCGCTGAACGGCAAGGTGTTCACGCTCGGCAGCGGCAACGCGCCCGAGGTGCTGAAGGCGCTCGCGGCGGGCGTCAAACTGCGCGTCGACAACCGCTGGTCGCTCGCGCTCACCTCCTACCACCGCCACCAGGTCCCCACCCGGCCCGGCTTCTACGCCTGGGACCAGTTCCGTGACGCGAACGGGCGGCCGCTCTACCCGCAGCGCGCGGTCGAGGTGGGCCCGCGCGTGTCCCTCGGCGTCAGCGGCGGCGGCACGCACACCGGCACGTTCAGCGGAAAAGTCATCATGGTCGCCAACCTGCTGGACGTCGATGCCTTCCCCTGGGACGCCGACTGGTACCGCAAGCAGGTGGGATCGGAGGAGAACTTCCGTGTCTGGTTCACCGACAACGCCGACCACATCGGTCCCCACACCCCTTACCTGATCGACGGCACGGGCATCCTGCAGCAAGCGCTGCGGGATGTGAGCGCGTGGGCCGAGCGCGGGGTGACACCTCCGAAGTCCACTCGGTACAACGTGACCGACAGCCAGGTCGCCGTGCCGGCGAGGGCCGCGGCACGCCGAGGCGTGCAGCCCGTCATCGACCTGACCGCGCGAGGTCGTACCACCGTCGAGGTTCCCGCGGGCAAGCCGGTCACCTTCAAGGCCGAGATCCAGACACCTGCGGGAACAGGCACGATCGTGTCAACCGAGTGGGACTTCAAGGGCGACGGAACGTTCAGCGCGCGACCCTTCGGCCCTGCCCGCGGTTCCGCGGAGGTGCGCATGACGTTCACCTACACCAAGCCCGGGACCTACTTCCCGGCGTTGCGCGCCATCGCCCAGCGCGACGGTGGCGCGAACACACCCTTCACGAAGATCCAGAACCTGGGCCGCATGCGGGTCGTCGTCCGTTGACCGGCTCCACGAACGGAGAGGAAACACCCTGATGACCTTGGTAGAGACCGGTTTCGACAAGGTGGCGGACGCCTTCTTGCGCACCGTCGCCGGCGACGGGCGCGCCGGCGCCGCGCTGTCGGTGTGGATCGACGGGACGCCGGTCGTCGACCTGCGGGCCGGTGTCGCGGATGAGCGCACGGGGCGCGCGTTCACGTCCGACACCCTCGTGCTGACGTACTCATGCACGAAGGGCATGGCGTCGGTCCTGGTGGCGATGCTCATGGAACGCGGTGCGCTGCCCGCGCTGGACACCCCGGTCGTCGAGCTCTGGCCCGAATTCGGCGTACACGGAAAGGACGGGGTGACCATCGGCGACGCTCTGGCGCACCGGGCCGGTCTGTCGGCTCCGCGCCGCGACCTCACCTTCGAGGAGGTGCTGGACAACCTGCTGACGGCGGACGCCCTCGCCGCCCAGGAGCCGCTGTGGGCGCCCGGCGAGCATCACCAGTACCACGCGGTCACGCACGGGGCGATCACCGCCAAGCTCGTCACGCTCGGCACCGGCCAGGTGATCGGGCGCTGCTTCGAGGAGCACGTCGCTCGCCCGCTGAAAGCCGACGTCTGGATCGGGCTTCCGGACTCGGAGGAGCCACGCGTGGCCCGTGTCGTCACAGACGCGCTGGAGGAGGCAACGCCGACGGGCGACCCCGAGGCGATCTTCTGGCTGGAACGCGCGATCAACCTGGGTTGTGGTCTCACGATCGACCACCTCGCCGAACCGCGCTTCCGCCGTGCCGGCCTGGCCGGCGTGACCGGCATGGCGACGGCGAGCGGACTGGCCCGGATGTGGTCGGCGACCGTCACGCCGACGAACGGCGTGCGCCTGATCAACGACGACACCGTGCACGCGCTTTGCGAGGTGCGCAGCGAGGGCGCCCCGTACTTCTTCGTGGGGCCGCCGCCCTATCAGTCCTGGGGCGCCGGGGTCATGGTGCCCTCGGACTGGCAGCGATACCTGTCGCCGACGTCCTTCGGGCATGACGGGGCGGGCGGACAGGTGGCGTTCGCCGATCCTGAGGCACGGATGGGGTTCGCCTATCTGACGAACCGCATGGGCGATGGGGATCGCGGCAAGTCCGTCGTGGCGGCCCTCGCCCAGGCACTCGGCTGAAGCCGGTTGAGAGGAGAACTTCCTGCTTTTGGAATGATGGTCTAACATTCGGAATCATGTCCGAGCCTACGGAGGAACCCAAGCTCGTCGGGTCCGATCGGGTGCTGGCGGTGCTGGCCGAGCTGGCCCGCCACCCCGACGGGATCGGCCTGGAGGAGATGGCCCGCGCGGTGGCCAGCCCCAAGCCGACCGCGCATCGCGCCCTGGCCGCGCTGCGCCGTGCCGGGTTCGCCGCCCAGAACGGCCACGGCCAGTACGTGCTGGGGGATGAGTTCCTGCGGATGGCCTTCGCCCATCACGAGGCCCGGCCCGACCACGTCCGGGTCACCCCGATCCTCAAGGCACTGTGCGAGCGATACGGCGAGACGGCGCATTACGCGGTGCTGGACGGCGCCTCGGTCGTCTACCGCTCCAAGCTGGACCCGGCCGCCGGTGCGGTGCGGCTGACCTCGGTCGTCGGCGGTCGCAACCCGGCCCACTGCACGGGGGTCGGCAAGATGCTGCTCGCTCACACCTTGCCGGACGAGGAAGCGGTGCGCGCGTGGGTGGGCGGCCGGACGCTGGAGCGGCGGACCGAGCGCTCGCTTGGCACGGCCGAGGAGCTGCACGCCGAGCTGGTACGCGTGCGCGAGCAGGGCTACGCCGTCGACGACCAGGAGAACGAGCCGGGCGTCAACTGCGTGGCGGTCCCGGCGTACCTGAACTCACCCGCCGTGCCCAGTGGCGCGATCAGCGTCAGCGGCCTGGCCTACCGTACGCCGCTGGACAAGCTCGTCGCCGACCTGTCCGCCATCCGCGCCATCGTGTCCGGCAAGGACCTCTCGTGAGGCCCGCCACCGCCCTACTGCAGATTCACGGAGACTGATCTTGTACCTCATGCGCATCGGCGCCCCCGGCGCCGAAAAGCCCGTCGTCCGCGTGGACGACACCCACTACGTGGACGTCTCTGATCTGACGCCCGACTTCGACGAGCGCTTCTTCGGCGCCGGCGGCACGGCTCTGCTGGCCGGGCCGGTCGCCGAACGTATCGCGGCCGGCCAGGTGGCGGAGTTCGCCGGCGAGCGGGTCGGCGCGCCGATCGCCCGGCCGCACCAGATCCTGTGCATCGGCCTCAACTACAGCGACCATGCCGCCGAGACCGGCCAGGCCGTCCCGGATGAGCCGATCCTGTTCACCAAGTCGCCCAACACGCTGGTCGGTCCGTACGACGAGGTGCGCATCCCGCGCGGCTCGACGAAGACCGACTGGGAGGTGGAGCTGGGCATCGTCATCGGCCGCCGTACCTCCTACCTCGATTCGGTCGAGCAGGCCCGCGCGGCCATCGCCGGTTACTGCGTGGTCAACGACGTCAGCGAGCGCGCCTTCCAGATGGAGCGTGGCGGGCAGTGGAGCAAGGGCAAGTCCGCCGAGACGTTCAACCCGGCCGGCCCTTGGCTGGTCACCCCTGACGAGATCGCCGACGTCACCAATCTCGGCATGCGGCTGGACGTCAACGGCGTGCGCCGCCAGACCGGCACCACCAAGACGATGATCTTCGACCCGTACGTCATCGTGCACCATCTGAGCCAGTTCATGGTGCTGGAGCCCGGTGACCTGATCAACACCGGCACCCCGCCCGGCGTCGGCATGGGCCACGACCCGCAGATCTGGCTCCAGCCCGGCGACGTGATGGAGCTCGCCATCGACGGGCTCGGCAGCCAGCGCCAGCGGGTCGCAGGGCCCCGCTAGTGCGCGCCCTCGTCCTGACCGGCCCGGGTAAGGCCGAGGTGCGGGAGGTCGAGCCGCCGATCGCCGTCCCCGGCGAGGTGGTCGTGGACGTCGAGCGGGTGGGCGTGTGCGGCACCGACGTGGAGCTGTTCACCGGCGAGATGAGCTATCTGCGCACCGGCCGGTCCTGGTACCCGCTGCGCCCCGGTCACGAGTGGACCGGCGTGGTCAGCGCGGTCGGCGAGGGCGTGGACGGCGGCTGGCTGGGCCGCCGGGTCACCGGCGACACCATGCTCGGCTGCGGCCACTGCGACCGCTGCCAGGCCGGCAACCACCACGTCTGCGCCGACATGGTGGAGATCGGCATCAGCCGCGGCCGTCCCGGAGCCCTGGCCGAGCAACTCGCCGTGCCGGCCACGGCCCTGCACGCGCTGCCCGACATGATGGACGCCACGCTCGGCGCACTGGTCGAGCCGGGCGCCAACGCGCTCAGGGCCTTCCGCGCCGCCGGGCTGCGGCCGGGGGAGCGGCTGCTGGTCCTCGGCACGGGCGCGATCGGCCTGCTCGTGGCCTTGTTCGCCCGCGCGGAAGGCGTAGAGGCGCACCTGATGGGGCTGCACACCCCGGATGTCGCGCGGGCCCTCGGACTCACCGGCGTCTGGACTCGGCAGACGCTGCCCGAGCTGCCGTGGCATGCCGTGGTCGACGCCTCCAACGCCCCGCAGCTGCCCGCCCTGGCGCTCGACCTCGTCGAGCCCGCGCGACGCGTCGTCTACATCGGTCTGGCCGGGACACCGAGCACCCTCGACACCCGCGACCTGTTGCTGCGGGACGTCACCGCCGTCGGCATCCTCGGCGGCTCGGCAGGGCTGGCGGGCGCCATCGCCGCCTACGCCGACGGTTCGCCGGCCCCCCGCCCGCTGGTGGCCGCCACGGTCGGCCTGGCCGCGACGGCCGACGTCCTGGCCGGGCACCGGCCTGACGACGCCGGGCCAGGCCCGAAGATCCACATCGATCCGCGACTGTGAGAGAAGCACGCGTGAGCAGCACAATGCCCCTCCCCGATGCCGCCGTACTGTCGGCGGTGGAGGCAGCCGTCCCCGGGATCGCCCGCACCAGGGCCAGTGACCGGCTCGGCATGGCGCACGACGCCTCGCACTACCTGCTCACCCCGCAGGCGGTGCTGGTGCCCGAGAGCGCGGAGCAGGTGGCGGCGCTGCTGCGTACGGGCCTGCCGCTCACCTTCCGTTCCGGCGGCACCAGTCTGAGCGGGCAGGGGGTCAGCGAGCACCTGCTCGTGGACACCCGGCGGCATTTCCGCGGCATCGAGGTGCTGGACGGCGGGGCGCGGGTGCGAGTGCAGCCAGGCGCGGTGCTGCGGCAGGTCAACGCCCGCCTCGCGCCGTACGGCCGCAAGCTCGGCCCGGACCCGGCCAGTGAGTCGGCGTGCACGATCGGCGGCGTCGTGGCCAACAACTCCAGCGGCATGACCTGCGGCACGCACGCCAACACCTACCAGACCCTGGAGTCGATGACGCTGGTGCTGCCCAGCGGCACCGTCATCGACACCGCCGCCCCCGACGCCGACGAGCGGCTGCGCGCCCTGGAGGCCGCGCTGGCCGAGGGCCTGGAACGGCTGCGCGACCGCGTGCGCGGCAACCCTGACTCGGTGGCCCGCATCGCCGCCCAGTTCTCGCTCAAGAACACCATGGGCTACGGCCTCAACAGCTTCCTCGACCACTCATCGCCCGCGCAGATGCTGGCCCACCTGGTCATCGGCAGCGAGGGCACCCTGGGCTTCGTCGCCGAGGCGGTGCTGCGCACGGTCCCCGCCCACCCGCTGGCCACCACCGGCCTGCTCGTCTTCCCCACCCTGCGCCAGGCCATGGCCGCGATGCCCGATCTGGTCGCCGCCACGCCCGCCGCCGTCGAACTGCTGGACGCCGAATCCCTGCGCGTGGCCCAGACCGACCCCAAGGCCGACGAGGTGCTGCGCACGCTCGCCGTCGCCGAGCACGCCGCCCTGCTGATCGAATGGCAGGAAGCGGACCCAGATCTCCTGGCCGAACGAGAGCGGACGGCCGAGGAGCTGTTCCCGCGGCTGGCGCTGTCGGCCCCGGCCCGACTGAGCAGGCAGGCGGGCGGCCGGGCCGCGTTGTGGCATATCCGCAAAGGCTTGTACGCCTCCGTCGCCGGTGCCCGCCCCAGTGGGACCACCGCCCTGCTGGAGGACGTCGCCGTTCCGGTGCCCGCCCTGGCCGACCTGTGCGACGAGCTGATCACCCTGTTCTCCGAGCACCGCTACGAGCGCAGCGTCATCTTCGGCCACGCCAAGGACGGCAACCTGCACTTCATGCTCAACGAGCGCTTCGACACCGACCTGGAGCGCTACGCCGACTTCACCGAGGACATGGTGCGGGCCGTCCTGGCCCGGGGCGGCACGCTCAAGGCCGAGCACGGCACCGGCCGCGTCATGGCCCCGTTCGTGCGCCGCCAGTACGGTGATGAGCTGTATGAGGTGATGCGCGAGGTCAAGCGCCTGTGCGACCCGGCCGGCGCGCTCAACCCCGGCGTCGTCCTGACCGACCGGGACGACGCGCACCTGCGTGACCTCAAGGCCGTCATCACCGTCGAGCCCGAGGTGGACCGGTGCGTGGAGTGCGGCTACTGCGAGCCGGTCTGCCCCAGCCGCGACCTGACGACCACCCCGCGCCAGCGCATCGTGCTGCGCCGCGAGCTGGCCGCCGCCCACGCCGCGGGCGACCACGAGCTCGCCCGCCAACTGGAGGAGGAGTACGGCTACGACGCCGTGGACACCTGCGCCGTGGACGGCATGTGCGCCACCGCCTGCCCGGTCCTGATCAACACCGGCGACCTGACCAAGCGCCTGCGCGGCGAGCGCCACGGCCGTCTGGCTCAGAAGGGCTGGAAGGCCGCCGCCAAGCACTGGAGCGGGGTGACCGGCGCGCTCGACCTGGCGCTGGACACGGCGAAGGCGGTCCCGCCCCTTTTGCCGGAGGCGGCCAGTCGTGCCGCTCGCGCCGTCACCGGCTCCGAGACCGTTCCGGGGTGGACCCGCGACCTGCCGCGGGGCGGAAAGCGCCGCCGGCCGGATCCGGTGGAGAACGCGGACGCGGTGTACGTCCCGTCCTGCCTGAACACCTTGTTCGCCCCCGCCGACGGCGGCCCCGGCGTGATGGACGCGTTCACCCGCCTGGCCGCGCGCGCGGGCGTGCGGCTGCACATCCCGGCGGGGATCGGCGGCCTGTGCTGCGGCACTCCCTGGTCGTCCAAGGGCTACACCGGCGGCCATGACCTCATGGCCCGCCGCGTGCGCGACAGCCTGCTCGAAGCCTCCGGCCAGGGCCGGATCCCGGTCGTCAGCGACGCCGCCTCCTGCACCGAGGGCTTCCACCGCCTGACCGACTCGCTGGGACAGGACCTCCGGGTGCTCGACGCGGTCGCCTTCACCGCCGAGCACCTCCTGCCCCGCCTGACCGTACTCCGCCGCCGCCCCTCTCTGGCCCTGCATCCGACCTGCTCCTCCACCCGCCTCGGCCTGGACGCCGCCATCACTCGCGTCGCCGAAGCGGTCGCCGAGCGGGTGGTCGTCCCTGACGGATGGCAGTGCTGTGCCTTCGCCGGCGACCGCGGCCTACTTCACCCGGAGCTCACCGCCTCGGCCACCCACGCCGAAGCCGGCGCTGTACGGGCCGGCGACTTCGCCGCGCACGCCTCGGTCAACCGCACCTGCGAACTCGGCCTGACCCGGGCCACCGGCGAGCCGTACCACCATCTGCTCGAACTCCTCGACCAGGCCACCGCCTGAAGATGAACGTCCGCCTATGGCGGTCGGCCGGGCTAGGGTTGCTGCGTGCACATCGACGAACTGCTGCAGGCCATCCCGCCCGCGTGGCTGTGTGCCCTGGTCGGCCTGGTGATCGGGATCGAGAGCCTCGGCATCCCGCTGCCCGGCGAGATCGTGCTGGTCAGCGCCGCGCTCTTGTCCGCCAAGGGCGTCGTCAGCCCCGTGTGGGTGGGCGTCTGCGCGAGCGCGGGGGCGATCGTCGGCGACTCCATCGGCTACGCCATCGGCCGCAGGGGCGGCAGGCCGCTGTTCGAGCGGCTCGGACGGCGCTTCCCCAAGCACTTCGGCCCTCACCACATCGGCAAGGCCGAGCACTACTTCGACCGGTTCGGGGTGTGGGCCGTGTTCGTCGGGCGCTTCATCGCGCTGCTGCGCATCCTGGCCGGGCCGCTTGCGGGGGCGTTGCGCATGCCGTACTGGAGGTTCCTGGTCGCGAACGTGCTCGGCGGGATCGTCTGGGCGGGCGGCACCACCGCGGTGATCTTCTATCTCGGCATGGTCGCCGAGAAGTGGCTGAAGGGCTTCTCGTGGGTGGGGCTCGTGGCGGCGGTGCTGTGCGGCATCGCCACCACCTGGTACGTCAAGCGGCGCGCGGCCTCAGCGCTCGATGAGGGTGACCTCAAGGGAGTAGAGCGAGGCCCGGTAGACATGTGAGCCGTGCTCGACGGCCCTGCCCTGGTCGTCGTAGGTGGTGCGGAGCATGGTCAGGAGCGGGGCGCCGCGCCGCTCGTCCAGCAGTTTGGCCTCGGCCTGGTTCGCCGCGCGGGCGCCGATGCGCTGGTTGGCCACCCGCATCCGCACGCCCGCGCCGCGCAGCAGCTCGTACAGGCCGCGGCCCTCCAGGTCGGCCGCCGTCAGCTGGGCCAGACCCAGCGGCAGCCAGTTGTGCAGCACGGCCAGCGGCTCGCCGGCGGCGAAGCGGAGCCGTTCGAGGTAGAGCACGTCGGCGCCGGGCTCGACGCCCAGGACGGCGGCGATCTCCTCGCTCACCGGCCGGGGCTCCAGGGCGAGGACCTGGGTCGCCGGCTCCTGGCCCGAGCGGCGCAGGTCGTCGTAGAGGCTGGTGAGCTCGACCGAGCGCTTGACCTGCCCGTGCACCACCTGGGTGCCGACGCCGCGCTTGCGGACCAGCAGGCCCTTGTCCACCAGATATTGGATGGCCTGGCGGATCGTGGGCCTCGACAGGCCCAGCTTGTCGGCGAGCAGGATCTCGTTGTCCAGCCGGGAGCCGGGCGCCAGGTCGCCTCGCCGGATCGCCTCGGCGATCTGCTCGGCCACCTGGAAGTAGAGCGGCACGGGGCTGGAGCGGTCCAGGTCGATCGCCAGGTTCGCGGTCATGCTGATCAGATTAACCCAGGTCAGAATGTCCTGACAAATCTCGCGCGTAGGCAGTAGGTCATGACAATCTGCTGTCTTGACATAATAAGAGAAGTACGTCGAATGCCCGGAATTGGGCATGACCGTGCTGATGAGCGTGAAGTGCCCCTGGAGGAGACATGGACGCGACACAGTTGCTCGACACCGCCTCGGAAGCGGCCAGGGCGGTCGGGCCGAGGCTGCGCAAGGCCTTCAGGTCGAGGCCGCCGGTCGCCACCAAGCGCGACTTCCACGACCCGGTCACCGAGCATGACCGGGCGGCGGAGGAGACGATCCGCGCCGTCATCACCGCCCGCTGGCCCGGCAGCGCGATCGTGGGGGAGGAGGGCGGCGTCACCGGCTCGGGCGAGCTGCGCTGGTATGTCGACCCGATCGACGGCACCGCCAACTTCGCCGCCGGCCTGCCGTTCTTCTGCGTCTCCATCGCCGCCGCGGTGGCGGGTGAGCTGGTGGCGGGCGTCGTGTACGACCCGGTGCGTGAGGACGAGTTCACCGCCTCCACGCTGGGCGCCTGGTGCAACGGCACCCCGATCCGCAGCAAGGGGGCCACCCGTGACAGGGAGGCGATGCTGCTGTCCAGCTACCCCACGCCGCTGGACCTGGAGCTCGACGGGGAGCGGGCGCTGCGCCGCTACGGCCGCTTCCTGGAGTCCTTCTCCGCCGTGCGCCGGCCGGGCAGCGCCGCGCTCAAGCTCGCGCACGTCGCCGCCGGGTGGGCCGACGTCGCGTACGGCACCCGCTCCCACCCGTGGGACGTGGCGGCGGGCGCTTTGCTGGTCCGGCAGGCGGGCGGCGTCTACGTCGGCGACCCGCTGGAGGCAGGCGACTATCTGGCGCATGTGGGCGGCTTCGACCTGCGCGGCTCCGCCCTCGCCGAGGTGGCGCCCTGAGCGGCGGTTCATGCGCCGCCGTACCCCATGGGCGCCGCGCATACCGCGCGCGCTGGCGGTGTTCGCGGTCGTGGTGCTCCTGTTGGTCACGTACGGCAGGGACCAGGGGCCGGAGCGGATCACCTCGGCCACGTCGAAGGTGTGCCTGCCCTGGAAGATGTCCGTGTTCTTGAACAAGCAGCCCACGCCCGCGGAGCGGAAGCCCGCATGCGTCTGCGCGGTCAGGCAGCGCCTGGCCTTCAACGGGCGCTACGCCGACGTGCCCGATGAGAGCCTCGTCAAGATCGGCCGGCACCTGTGCCAGGTGTCGCTGCGTCATGAGCAACGCGAGATGCAGACCGTCATGGAGACGCGTGGCTTCGTGGTGGACACGGAGGCGAACTCGAAGGCGCTGGGATATCTGTGCCCAGAACTCAATCGGCGCCAGGCAGCCGAAAAGGAGGCGGTCCGGAAACGGGAACAGGACGTCATCGTGACCGCCCGGCGGCGCTGCGCCTCCCTACCGTCTATCCGGGGACGTCCGCACGGACTCAGGTGCTCAAGTGACCACTCTTGCCGTGATGAGATGGAGATCATCATCGGTGATGATCGGCGCATGAAACGCATGAGCGTCGTGCTGTTGGCAGCCGGTCTGCTGAGCATCGCGATTCCCGGCGGCGCCGTTCACGCGGCGCCCGAATCGGGCTCTCTCGACTCCGTCGTCAGAGCCGTCAAGAAGCAGTTCGTGAAGAAGAGCAGCGTGCGCTTCTCCGTCAAGCGGCGCGGCGGACCCGCGGCCTCCTGGGACATCAAGGCGTCCGGTGCGTACCGCTTCAAAGCCTCAGGCGTGTACGCCGCCGACACCACGACGATCTCCCAGGAGGCAGAGGGGACAGGCCGGTCCCGGGGAATCAGCATCGGCCGGGAGTTCTACTCACAGGCCTACGTGCGTTCCAAGGACGGCAAGTACCCCTATAAGTCGCCGTCGACGGTGGGGAAATGGATCAACCAGCGGAACCTGCCCGGGGTCATCTGGGGAGAGGACCTGATCAACGGGATCAACCCGGGCTTCCTCAAGCTGGTCGCCTCTCACGGTGCGACCAGCGCCGACGGCGGAACTTTCGAGGGAGTGAAGACGACCCTCCACAGCGGCACGGTGACGGTTCCCAGGCTGAGTGAGAGGCAAGCCGGGATAACCTTCGGGACCGAGGAGGAGGAGGGCATCGGGAGCGGGCCGATCACCTGGAAACTCTGGGTGGGCCCGGACAACCTGCCCAGACGTTTCCACGCCATCATCAGGTCCACCCGGCAGGAGGGCGGTAAGGCCGAGACCATGACGATGAACATCATCTATCGAGGGTGGGGAGAACCCGTCAAGATCACGGCTCCGCCCAAGCACCTCATCACCGACGAATGGTGATCGACACCGCCGCCGCCTGAGCTCTCAGCCTTTGGGCCGGCGGCCGAAGTCCGTGGCGAGCCAGGTCGCGAGGTCGTCGGCCGGCCGGTCGCGGTCGCTGGACCCCGGTTCCCCGCCTCTGGCTCCCGCACGCGGTCGAGGCGGAACACCCGCCAGTCGCAGGCGTCGAGGTCGTGGGCGAGAACGTACCAGCGTCCGCGGGTGTAGACGCACCGCACCGCCTCCACCCGCCGCCGGCTGGCGGTCCCGCCCGGTGAGGCCGACGACCCCGTCGCGGCGTACGCCGAGGTCGGCGAGGTCGTCGCCGCCGCGGTCGCCGAGAACCGCGTCTCCCGCACCGTTCTGCAGAGCAGCGTCGGAGCGGAGCTGCGCGAGGGCGCCGGTGAGATCGACGGGCTGGCCCTTGTCGAGGAGGCGCTGGACCGGGTCGTCGCCAAGCACGCCGATCTCGCCGTCACCCACCTGCGGTGCGGCTACTTCTTCAGCAACCTGCTGTTCGAGCTCGACAGCATGCGCTCGGGCACCGTGGCCGTGCTCCTGCCCACCGGCCAGCCGTTCTCCTGGGTCGCGCCGGCCGACATCGCCGCAGTGGCCGCGTCCCTGCTGCTGCGCGCCGACTGGTCGGGACGCCGGGTGCAGGCCGTGCACGGACCACAGGACCTGTCCTGGGACGACGTCGTGGCCGTGGTCGGCGACGTCCTGGGCCGCACGGTCACCGCCCACCGCGTCGCCGACGATGACATGCGCGCCACGCTGGCCGGCGCCGGCATGTCCCCGGCGCAGGTCGAGGCCATCATGGGCATGTCGACCGGACTGCGTGAGGGATTCGTCCCCGAGCAGCCGAGGACCCCCGTGACCACGACCGACACGACGCTCGGAGCATGGGCCTGGGCCGAACTCCGTCCCACTCTCGACGCGACCGGGTGACGCGTGCCCGGCCTGTGACGACCACTGCCTGGTGACAGAATCTCCGCACGCCGGCGGCGAGACGACCTGGTAGGGCGTCTTCCGCTTCCACCTCCACGTGGTCCCCCGCTTCGAGCCCACCGACCGCACGCCGCCGCTGGTGCTGTTCCTCGCGCTGCAACGCCGGTTCGTCGAGGGCTACACGTTCTCGGGGGTGTCCGGCTGAGGGCGGTCAGTGGCCCTTGCGGTAGTCGCCGGCCAGGCGTACGTGCTCGATCATGATGTGCTCGGCCGCGGCGCCGTCGGCGGCGGCCAGAGCGGCCAGGATGCCCTCGTGCGCGTCGAGTTGCAGCTTGACCTGCTCGTCGTCGAGCCACAGCGACGCCCCGGCGGGCACGGGGAAGCTGTCGCGGACCGCCCTGGCGTGCTGGCCGAGGAAGGCCGGGCCGCCGATGTCGGCGATGCGCAGGTGGAAGTGCCTGCTGTGCTCGCCCAGCCGCTCGTGCCGGCCCTCTTCGGCGTCGCGGATCATCGAGGCGTGCAGCTCGCGCAGCGCGGCCAGGTCGGCGGCGGTGATCCGGGTGGCGGCCAGCCGGGCGCCCAGGCCCTCGACGACCGCCCGCAGGCCGTAGTACTCCTCCACCGCGTCGTCGCCCAGGTCGACGACGGTCGCGCCGTGGTGGGCCTCGTAGCTGATCAGCCGGTCCTTCTCCAGCCTGCGCAGCGCCTCGCGGACCGGCGTGACCGAGACGCCGAGCCTGCGGGCCACCGCTCCGGCGCGCAGGGCGGTGCCACCGGGGATCCTGGCCGTGCGGATCTCCTCGAGCAGCACGTTGTAGACGTATTCGGCCTTGCTCATGGGAGGACGCGGCTCGCTGGTCGGCATGACCATCAGTGTCCCGCAATCTGAGAAGCGTATTGACCTATGACATATTTCTTATAAGTTACATCGTTATGACGAGCCTTGCCGACCTGCGGGTCATCGACGCCGCGACGTTGTTCGCCGGGCCATCCACCGCGATGATGCTCGGCGACTTCGGCGCCGACGTGATCAAGATCGAGCATCCCCGCCGCGGCGACCCCTCGCGCGGGCACGGCGCCTCGGTCGACGGGGTGGGCCTGTGGTGGAAGACGCTGTCGCGCAACAAGCGCGCCGCCGCCGTCGACCTGTCGCGCGCCGAGGGGCAGGAGATCCTGCGCCGCCTGGTCGAACGCTCCGATGTGCTGGTCGAGAACTTCCGCCCCGGCACCCTGGAACGCTGGGGCCTGGCTCCCGGCGACCTCATGGACATCAACCCCCGCCTGATCGTGGCGCGGATGACCGGCTTCGGGCAGTTCGGCCCGATGTCCGGTCAGCCCGGGTTCGGCACGCTGGCCGAGGCGATGAGCGGGTTCGCGGCCATGACCGGCCAGCCGGACGGCCCGCCTACCCTGCCGCCCCTGGCCCTGGCCGACGGCATCGCCGGGCTGGCCATGTCGTACGCGATCATGGTCGCCCTGCGCGCCCGCGAGCAGAGTGGGCGCGGCCAGGTCGTCGACATGGCCATCATCGAGCCGATCCTGGGCATCCTGGGCCCGCAGATGACCGCGTACAAGGCGCTCGGCGTCGTGCCCCAGCGCACCGGCAACCGCTCCAGCAGCAACGCGCCGCGCAACACCTACCGCACCCGCGACGGCCGCTGGCTGGCCATCTCCACCAGCGCCCAGCCCATCGCCGAACGCGTGGTCACCCTGGTCGGCCGGCCCGACCTGGTCGAGCAGCCCTGGTTCGCCAGCGGCCAGGGCCGGGTCCAGCACGTCGACGAACTCGACGAGGCCGTCGCCTCCTGGATCGCCGAACGCGACGCCGACGAGGTCATCGCCCGCTTCAAGGAGGCCCAGGCGGCGGTCGCCCCCATCTACGACGTCTCCGACATCGCCAAGGACCCGCAGTACGCCGCCCTCGACACCTTCATCGAGGTGCCGGACGAGGAACTGGGCACGGTCACCATGCAGAACGTGCTGTTCCGCCTGTCCGACACACCCGGCGCGGTCTCCTGGCCGGGACGGCCCCTCGGCCAGGACACCGACCAGGTGCTCGGCGAGCTCGCCTACGGACCCGAGGAGATAGCCCGGCTGCGCGAGGACGGGGTGATCGCGTGAGCACCCCCGTCACCTGGCTGTACGTCCCAGGGGACCGGCCCGAGCGGTTCGACAAGGCCGCCGCCTCCGGGGCGGACGTGGTCATCATCGATCTGGAGGACGCGGTCGCGCCCGTCCGCAAGGACGAGGCCAGGGCCAACGCCGCCGCCTACCTGGCGAGCCGAGGCAGTAGCGCATCCGTCGAGATGCACGTCAGGATCAACGACCTGGCGGGCGGGCGCGGGCGCGACGACCTCGACGCGCTGGCCGGTCTGCCGGGGCTCGACGCGGTCCGGCTGCCCAAGGTCGAGTCGGCCGCCGTCCTGGACGGGCTGGGCGTCAGAGCGTACGCGCTGCTGGAGTCCGCGGCCGGGATCGTCGCCGCGCACACCATCGCCGCCCACCCGGCCGTGGCGGGCATCGCGCTCGGCGAGCAGGACCTGGCCGCCGAGCTGTCGATCACCGACGAGATGGCCATGAACCACCTGCGGCTCCAGATGGTCATCGCCGCCGCGGCCGCCGGACTGCCGCCCGTGCCGATGTCGGTCTACCCCGACGTCAAGGACGAGGCCGGTCTGGCGGCCTCCTGCCGGGCGGGCCGCGCGCTGGGCCTGTTCGGCAGGACCGCGATCCATCCCCGCCAGATCCCGGTGATCAGGCGGGCGTTCGCTCCCACACGGGAGGAGAGGGACCGGGCCGCCGAGATCGTCCAGGCGGCCGAGCAGGCCGAGCGGGCCGGGGCGGGCGCCGTCGCGCTGCCTGACGGCCGCTTCGTCGACGCGCCGATCGTCGCCAGAGCCCGCCGTACGTTAGACCTCGCCGAGCGGCTCGCGCCCGAGGACTGACCTTTCACAGCGGCCGACTTGGCACGTCCGAGGGCTGACCTTTCGCGGCGGCTGGTTTTCCCGCCCCCGAAGGCTGATCGTTTGCCGCGGCCGACTTTTCCGCGCCCGAGCACCGACTCCACAAGCCGCAGCTCACTTTTCGCCACCACCCCCAACGGAGGCCATTTCGCCATGGGCATCGCCGTCTGGGCGCTCGTCGCCTATATCGCCATCATCGTCGTCTGGAACGGCGTCCTGAAACGCAACATCGGTGAGGCCATGCTCATCGGTTTCCTCGGGGTGTGCCTGTTCGGCGGTACCGGTTTCCTCAGCCTGGCCTGGGCGGGAATCTCCGACGCGCTGGCCGAGGAGGTCGTCTTCGCCGCCCTGGCCTTCGTGTTCATGGGCTACCTGCTCACCAAACTGGGGCTGATCCAGGAGCAGGTGACCGTACTCAACTCGATCTTCGGGCGGCTGCGCGGCGGCGCCGGGTACGTCTCCACCTCCGCCGCGGCGCTGCTCGGCGGGCCCGCCGGTTCCGGGTCCGGCATCGCCGCCTCGGTGGGGTCGGTGACGATCCCGTGGATGACCAGGTCCAACTGGCGGCCCGACCTGGCCGCCGCGCTGGTGGCGGGCAACGCCGGGCTGGGCATCTCGATCCCGCCGAGCTCGTCGATGTTCCTGCTGCTCGGCTCGGCCGCCGTGGCGCCCGTGCTGACGGCCGACCAGCTGTTCGTGCCCGCGCTCGTCGGCGGGCTGTGGACCGTGCTCTACCGCTTCGTCGTCGTGTTCGTCTGGGTACGGCGCCACCGGATCGAGGCCACCGACGCCGCCGACCTGATCCCGCTGCGGGCCGCCCTGCGCGCCGGGTGGACGTCGCTGCTGGTGTACGCGGGCATCGCCGTACCGGTGCTCCTGACCCTCGACTTCGGCGTCAAGTGGATGGAGTCGCGCGTCGGCGAGGCCGCGGACGACATCAGCATCGTCGTCTGGATCCCCGTGCTGACCATCCTGGCCACGCTGGCCGTGGCCTGGAAGCGGCTACCGCGCACCGGGCGGGCCTGGAACGAGCTGCTGGGTGACATGGCGCCGCGCTACGCCGTGATCGGTGCGACGCTGTTCTTCGCCTTCGCGGCCGCGGCCAGCCTGGGCGAGCTCGGCCTGGTCGACCAGCTCACCGCCATCATGAAGGGGCTGAACGCGCCGGTCGCCGTCATCGCCACGCTGGTCGGGCTGCTGATCGTGATCATCGCGGCGCCGCTGACCGGGAGCGCGACGATCGCCGCCGTCGGCGGGGTGGCCTTCAGCGCCCTGACGGCGGCCGGGGTCTCGCCCGTGGCCGCGGCCACCGCCATCATGATCTTCGCCTCCACCGAGGGCGCCTCTCCTCCCGGCGCGGCCCCCATCTACATCGCCAGCGGCATCGCCGGGGTGGACCCGGCCAAGACCTTCGGACGGCTCATCATCTGGTTCGTCATCCCGATCCTGGCCCTCGGCGTGCTGGTGGCGACCGGCGTGCTGCCGATCTGATCTGATCTCCCCGAAAGGAATCCGCAGTGGACACCCTCAAGCGCGTGACGATGGCGCTGTTCAAGATCGGGCTCGTCGTGTTCCTCGTTCTCGGCGTCGTGGTGGTGCTGATCCAGGCCGTCGGCCTCGTCGCCGGCACCCCGGGGCTGGTCTCCGGCGCCGTGTCGAGCCTCGGTATGGCGATGACCGTGGCTGCCGGGGTCACCGGGCTGTTCGGCTTCGTGATGTCGTACCTGTTCCACTGGAAGGCGGGGGAGGACTGAGGCTCCCGTTGGAAGGCGGGATCAGGGCGAGCCGGGCGTCCAACGGGCCCGCAGTTCGGCGTCCTGCGGCGGCGGGCCGGGCAGCGGCCGATGGGCCGGCGGCCGCCGCAGCGAGTCGAGCAGCAGCGCCAGGTAGCGGTGCCGCAGCTGCTCGGTGCGATCGTGCTCGCCCAGCTTGACCGAGGCCAGCTGCTCGAACAGCAGCGCCACGTCCGACACCGTGACGTCCTGCCGCAGCACACCGGCGGTGGACGCCTTGCCGTGCACCCGGGTCGCCAGGTCACTGGCCCGTACGGCGGCCTGGTACAGCTCCTCCGTCGGCTGGAACGTCCCGGCCAGCGCGATCGTCAAGGAGTGGGTGTCGGCCTCGACGATCTCCCGCATGTACGTGGCGAAGGCGTCCCAGGGGTCGCCCTGGTCGGCCAGCGCCTTCTCCGAGGCGGCGATGTACAGCATCAGCCCGTCGAAGCAGAGCTTCTGCAACAGGGCTTCCTTGCTGGGATAGCGGCGATAGAGTGCGCTGATCCCGACGCCCGCCCGCTCGGCCACGGCGGCGATCGGAGCGCCCGGGTCGGCGGTGAACACCGCCCGTGCCGCCTGGAGGATCAACGCGTCGTTGCGGGCGGCCTGCGCCTTGCGGCCGCTCATCGGTGCTGAGGTCGTCATCCTCCCAGCATACGGGAACGTACGATTCCGTTCTACTTTCAGGGGTTCGGCCAGGTAGGCGGCGTAGAATCAAGGGTGATCGCGGCTCCTTGTCGCTCGTCCTTCCTGGAATATGTGGCGATCATCATGTCCTGACATCAGGACGAAACCATGATTGTCACCATTGGTCCGCATGTCTATACAAGCAGATGACATTGGGGTAGAACCAGGGACGAGCCCGTTGGTCTTGGAGGTGTCGGATGAGACGAATCCCGATCGTGGTGGCGTTGCTGGGCGCTCTGGCGTTGAGCGGCTGTTCCTCTGCGCCGCAACCCGCCGCGCAGAGCAGCGCACCCGCCGCAGGATCCGCGCCCGCCGCGGCGAGCGGCGGCACCTTCGCCGTCATCACCCACGCAGGACCCGGAGACTCCTTCTGGGACGTGGTGAAGAACGGCGCCGAGGCCGCCGGCAAGCAGTACGCCGTGAAGGTCACCTACCAGGGCGACGGCGACCCGGCCAAGCAGTCGCAGCTCATCGACCAGGCGGTTTCGGAGAAGGTCGACGGCGTCGTGGTGTCCATGGCCAACCCCGACGCCCTCAAGGAGGCCATCGGCAAGGCCGTCGCCGCCAAGATCCCCGTCGTGACGATCAACTCCGGCGCCGACTCCTCCAAGGCGTTCGGCGCCATCACCCACGTCGGCCAGTCCGAGGAGGTGGCCGGGCGCGGCGCGGGCGAACAACTCAAGGCGGCCGGCGTCACCAAGCTGCTGTGCGTCATCCACGAGGCCGGCAACGTCGGCCTCGACCAGCGGTGCAAGGGCGCCGAGGCCACGCTGGGCGGCACGGTCGAGCGGCTGCAGGTCGACGTGAGCAACCTGGCGGACGTGACCTCCAAGGTCACCGCCAAGCTGCAGTCCGACAAGCAGCTCAACGGCGTGCTCACGCTCAACCCGGCGGTCGCCATCGCCGCCCGCGACGCCATCAAGGACGCCGGGACGCAGACCAAGCTGGGCACGTTCGACCTGTCGGGCGACGTGGTCGCCGCGATCAAGGACGGCGAGATCCTGTTCGCCGTGGACCAGCAGCAGTACCTCCAGGGCTACCTGCCGATCGTCTTCCTCTACCTGTACAAGAACAACCTCAACACCGTCGGCGGCGGCCTGCCCGTCAACACCGGCCCCGGCTTCGTGACCAAGGACAACGCCGAGCAGGTGGCCAAACTGGCAGAAGCGGGCACCAGGTGACCACTGTTCCCGCCGATGAACGGATCGGCAGCGTCGGCCTGGCCCGCCGGCTGCTGATCCGCCCGGAGCTGGGGGCAGTCGTCGGCCTGGTCGCGGTGTTCGCCTTCTTCGCCGCCCAGTCACCGGTGTTCCGCTCACCCGCGGGCATCGCGAACTGGCTCGACCCGGCCGCGACGCTCGGCATCATGGCCGTCGCCATCGCGCTGCTGATGATCGGCGGCGAGTTCGACCTGTCGGCCGGCGTGCTGACCGGCACGACCGGGCTCATCCTGGTCACGCTCGCCACCCGCTACGGCTTCGACGTGTGGACGGCCATGCTCGTCGGACTGGTCGTCGCGCTGCTCATCGGACTGGCCAACGGGCTGGTCGTCACCAGGACACGGCTGCCCAGCTTCATCGTGACGCTGGGCACGTTCCTCATGCTGCAGGGCATCAACCTGGGCGTCACCAAGGCCCTGACCGGCACCGTACAGGTCAGCGGTCTGCGCAGAGCGGCGGGCTACGAGACCGCCCGGACGATCTTCGCGGGCACCATCGACATCGGCGGCACCTCCTTCCGCGTGGCGATCCTTTGGTGGGTGCTGGTCACCGCCGCGGCGACCTGGGTGCTCATGCGTTCCAGGGCGGGCAACTGGATCTTCGCGGTCGGCGGCAACGAGCAGGCCGCCCGCGCGGTCGGTGTGCCCGCCGCCCGTACCAAGATCGCGCTGTTCATGACCACCGCGGTCGCCGCCTGGCTCGTCGGCTCGATCCTGGCCCTGCGCTACACCTCCGTGCAGGCCAACATCGGCATCGGGCAGGAGTTCATCTACATCATCGCCGCCGTGATCGGCGGGTGCCTGCTCACGGGCGGGTACGGCTCGGCGATCGGCGCCGCCATCGGCGCGGTCATCTTCGGCATGGCCGACAAGGGCATCGTCTTCCTGGGCTGGGACGCCGACTGGTTCAAATTCTTCCTCGGCGCCATGCTCCTGCTGGCCACGCTGGCCAACCGCCTGGTCCGGCGGTATGCCGAGGAGGTGAAGCATTGATCATCCAGACGCGCGACATCGGCAAGACCTTCGGCTCGGTCCTGGCGCTGCGCGAGGTGTCGATGAGCGTCGAGGCGGGCCAGGTCACCTGCGTCCTGGGCGACAACGGCGCCGGCAAGTCGACACTCATCAAGATCCTCGCCGGGGTGCACCAGCACGATACCGGCTCCTTCCTTGTGGACGGCGCCGAGGTGCGCTTCGGCAGCCCGCGCGAGGCGCTGGACCGCGGCATCGCCACCGTCTACCAGGACCTGGCGATGATCCCCCTGATGTCGGTCTGGCGGAACTTCTTCCTCGGCTCCGAACCCCGCAAGGGCCTGGCCTTCGACGTCGCCACGGCCCGGCGGGTGGCCCGCGAGGAACTGCGGGCCATGGGCATCGACATCCGCGACGTCGACCAGCCCGTCGGCACGCTGTCCGGCGGCGAGCGGCAGTCGGTGGCGATCGCCAGGGCCGTCCACTTCGGCGCCCGGGTGCTCATCCTCGACGAGCCGACCTCGGCGCTGGGCGTCAAGCAGGCGGGCGTCGTCCTGCGCTACATCGCCAGGGCCCGCGACCGGGGCCTCGGCGTGGTCTTCATCACGCACAACCCGCACCACGCCTATCCGGTGGGGGACCGGTTCCTGCTGCTCAACCGGGGGACGAGCCTGGGGGAGTACGGCAAGGGGGACATCACGCGGGAGGAGCTGACGGGGCTGATGGCGGGGGGAGCGGAGCTGGAACAGTTGTCGCACGAACTGTCCCAGGAGCCGGACCGGGACTGAGCGCGGGGACGCGCTGCCGAGCCGTCAGAACATCGTCTAGACCTCGACGTCTAGACCTCGATCGTCGGTATGGACGCCGTGGGCCCGTACCTCCCGGCCGGGTTTTGTCGGTGCCCTCGTTCATGATGCTCACATGACGTCGTGGAAAGAGTTCGAGATCCAGGCCCCCGAGTTGGCGGCGGTCGCTCGGGGGGTGATGGAGCGTCACAAGCACAAGGTGCTGGCCACGCTCCGTAAGGACGGCTCTCCCAGGGTGAGCGGCACCGAGTCGCGCCTGGACGGCGGCGAGCTGTGGATGGGGTCCATGCCCGGTGCGGTCAAGGCGCTCGACCTGCGGCGAGATCCGCGCATGGCCATCCACGTCACCTCGCCCGACCCTGATGAGGCGGATCCGTCGTCATGGGCCGGCGACGTGAAACTGGCCGGCCGGGCGGTGGAGGTCACCGACCCGAAGGTGCTGGCCGAGGCGGGCCTGCCCAGCACCGACTCGCACCTGTTCAGGATCGACCTGTCCGAGGTGGTGTGGACTCGGGTCGAGGGCGACGAACTGGTCATCGACACCTGGCACGAAGGCGCGGAGGTCCGGCATATCCACCGCAAGTAATCTACAAAGTAAAGGCGCTCGGCTGATTCAGTGTACGAAAAAGCCACCGTCGACAAACAGCATCTGGCCGGTGACAAACGCGGAGGCGTCACCGGCCAGAAACACCGCGGCACCAGCGAAATCGTCTGGCACGCCGTTACGGGCGACCATGTGGCGCGCGGCGAGCGCCTCGACCCGGCCGGGGATGGCCTGAGCCGGCTCGGTCAGCGGCGTCAGCACGAATCCGGGGATGATCGTGTTGACGCATACGCCCCGGCTTGACCAGGCTTCGGCCTGCGACCGCGTGAGGCCGCCGATCCCGGCCTTGGCCGCACCATATACACCGCTGTTGCCGAAGGCGCTGACGGTCTGCTGGGAGCCCACATTGATGATCCGCCCCCAGCCCCGCTCGGCCATGCTCGGCCCGAAGTGCTGGCCGAACAGGTAGGGGGCGGTCAGGTTGACCGCGATGGTCTGCTCATAGTCGTCGTCGGTGAGCTCGGCCATGGGCTTGCGGATGTTGTTGGCGGCATCGTTGACCAGGATGTCGATCTGGCCGGCGCCGGCGCAGACCCGCTCCACGGCCGCGCGGTCGCCGAGGTCGGCGCTGATGCGGGAGGCCGTCACGCCGTGCTGCCGCAGCTGGTGCACGGCCTTGTCGAGCTCGGCCTCCCGGCGAGCCACGATCACCACCTCGGCCCCGGCACGGCCGATCGCCTCGGCCATGGCATAACCGATCCCTGAACTGCCGCCGGTCACCAGGGCTCGCCGACCGTCCAGGGAGAAGAGACCACGAAGATAGTCAGACACGAAGGGCCAAGCTAGCATCCGGCGCACGGCCGTCCGCGACGGGGCAGGGCCGGAGGGCATGGGGTTGTTGATCTACGACCGGAGTCTTCCGGGAGATCGACGGGGTGCGGGCTGGCCAGGTCGACGCCAGTGTCCGTCCAACGTCCACCTCGTTCGCAGACTCGCCGATGGTGGCGGACGTCGGCCAACGTCTACCGGTTCACGAGGCGCCCCCATGGCAGGAAGCGGTGGACCGGGCCTTTCGCCGCTTACCGGCGGATTGCCCTGCTACCAGGGCCGGCGGGTAGCCGGCTCTCAGGTGTCCGAGTCAGCACCGACGGGGCCTCCGCACCGGGTTTTGGTAGGGGCGGTGGCCCGGGGGTTTATGTGGTGGGGAGCGGGTTCTGGCCGAGGAAGCGGTGGCCGTTGTCGGCGGAGGCGCGTACTGCGGCGAACCCGTAGCCGGTCATCGCGGCTTCGTATGCGCGCAGCGCCGCGACCAGTGGGCGTCCGTGTGCCGCCTCGTTCAGTGCGTCCGCCAGCGTGGCCGCGTCGCGCAGCGCGGTGTTGGCGCCCACCCCGCCGGCCGGGCTCATCGCGTGGATGGCGTCACCGAGCAGGGTGACGGCGCTGGTGGGCCATGGCTCGATGGGGACGCTGGTACGCAGGATGGCGGGGAAGATGCTGGCCGGGTCCCACTCCCGCACGATGCGCTGGACGCGGGGATGCCAGCCGTCGATCAGGTCCAGCACCATCGCGCGGAGTTCGGTGCCGGTCATCCGGTGGAGTTCGTCGTCGGTGCGGGGGAGGTGCTCGCGGCGGGTTCCGAAGCTGACGGTCATGTAGTTCCGTATGTCGTGGAGCTGTACGTCGGGGGCGTGCCGGGCGACGGCCTGGTCCATCGGCTCCGGGAACTCCACTGGAGCCACGCCGACGAAGGCGCTGCCGGGGCCGACGATCGCGGTGAAGACGTTGAACATGTCGTCGCTGAACAGCGCTCTGGTCTGGGCGGTCAAGGGGATCCTGCCGTAGAGCTGGCGCAGGCCGGTGTCGATGACGCGGGCGTGGGGGAGGAGCCGGCGGCGGATGACGGAGTTCACGCCGTCGGCGGCTACCAGTACGTCGCCGGTCAGGGTGCTGCCGTCGGCGAAGTGGGCGGTTATGCGGCTGTTCGCGGTGGCAACGGGATCGTTCGCGGCGGTGTCACGGCCGTTCGCTGTGATGTGGCTGCGCGCGATGACGGTGTGGTTCATCGCGGTGTCGTCGGTCGTGGCGTCGTTGGTCGGGGTGGTTTCGAAGCCGGTGCATGTCTTGCCGAAGGTGACGACGTCTTCCAGTCCGGTCAGCAGTATCTGACGCAGGGTCAGCCGGTCGGCCGCCAGGGGCGCGGGCCCGGAGTCCGCCTCTGCCGTCCATCGCGGAAGGAGTTGTTCGTCGAGGAACACCGAGCGGGGGCCAGGTGTCCCCGCCGTGGCCAGGAAGAGTCGCCATAGCCGTGGTGGGAGGGCGTGTTCGAGGGCGCGCCGGCCGTCGGCGTTGATGTGGAGGCGGTAGCCCTGGTGGCGGAAGACCGGCGTGGTGTCTCGCTCGTGTACGGAAACGCTGATGCCGAGACGGCGCAGCCGTTGGGCCAGGCACAGGCCGCCGAGTCCGGCGCCGATGACGATCACATGCATGGTGGTGATTCCCTTCTGGTCATCGGCAACTGTCGGCCTCGGACCGGGGTGAAGGCGATCCAGGTGCTGTGACGCGGCGGTTTCCGGCATGGTAGGCAGGCGATCAGCCGGAATCCGGCGAGCGGTCTCAGGTCGGGCCGAACCTCTCCTACCGGAAGTCGAACCTCTCCTATCGGAGGCGGGGGCCTGTCCTATCGGGGGCCGGGGCTCTCTTGGCGGAGGCCGGCCGGACTCCCTGCAGGAAGGCGGACTCCTCCCGGCGGGAACGGGCCCCTCCTAATGGAAGCCGGGCAGGATGGCGCCTGCTCGCTTGACGGTCCGGATCAGGGGCGCCGTCTCTACATGCCGTACGGCCTTCAAGGATCCGATGCGCTCGGTCAGGTACCGATACAGGTCGCGGGAGTTGCGGCAGGTGACGCCGGCGAAGAGGTTGGCCGGACCCGTGGTGGCGGCGGCGACCGTGACCTCCGGGTGCTGGGCCAGGGCTTCGCCCACGGCGGCGAGCTTGGCGGGCTTCACGGACATCCACAGCCAGGCTTCGGCGTGGAAGCCGAGGGGTTCGGGTGGGATGTCGACGTCGAAGTAGAGGATTCCGGTCTGCCGCAGGTGTGCCATGCGCCGTCGTACGGTCGACTCCGACCAGCCGGTGATCGCGGCCAGGTCGGTATGGGTGGTCCGCCCGTCCTTCGAGAGGGTCTCCAGCAGCGCGTGGTCCGCCTCGTCGAGCTGGAGGGTTTCGTCGATGGGCGAGGCGGTTCCCTCATGCGCGACCGGATCGACGAGGAGTGCGGCTGCTTGCTCGGTGGACAGCGCTCGCAGGCCCGCCCAGCCTGCCGGGCCGCCCGCGAACCTGTGCAGCATGCGGTGCGCGGTGACGCCCACCACTTGCCGGCTGCGGGGGAGTTTCTCCAGCAGGAAGGCGTCGCGTTCGGCCGGCGTCCGGGCCAGTGTGCCGCAGGCGATCTCGGTTCCGCCGGAGAGCAGACTCACCCAGGCGGTGTCACTGCGGCGTGCCAGGGCGGTGGCGACCGCGCTCGCGGCGTCTGGTGTGCAGCGCAGCCGGATCGCCCAAGAGACGTGATCGAGCCGGAGCCCGTCGACCACGCCGACGACGCGGAGTATCCCGGCCGAACGCAACCGCTGGTATCGGCGGGCGATGGTGTTCTCGGAGACGCCGAGCACTTCGCCGATCTTGCTGAAGGGTGCTCGGCCGTCGATCTGGAGCGCGTGTGCCAGACAGCGGTCCAGGCGGTCCAGGGTGACGGTTTCCATCTGGGTACGGTATCCCGGCGCCGGTTTACGGCATGATGATCGCCGCGCGGGTGGTGGGATCGACGGCCGGAGGCTGAGAGACAGCTCGCCCTGCCTGAGTGGCTTGTCGCCCTGTCCGAGCGACAAGCCGCGCTGCCTGAGTGGCAGGTCATGCTGCCTGAGCGGCAGGTCATGCCGCTGTCGCCGCGGGGTCGGCAGCTCGCGCCGCCGTCGACGAGTGATCGTCCTGCTATATTCGCGGCCAGTTGGGAGATCGTGTCCCGTACCGGCGAGATCCGGCTGGAGCGATTGCGGCGGCCGTGCATGCGCGGTGGCGTCAAAGGTGAACAGCGCTTCAGGCTCGCGACGCGGGTTGTCATGGCGCCTTTATGGCGTCATAGTGATGTCATGGATCTCGCGCCGTACGTCGACAATCTGCGCCGCGAACTCGCGGCCGCCGCCGAGGCGGGTGGCGATGACGCGCGCGCCCTCGCCGAGCGCCTCACCTTGCCGTTGGAGTCGGCGACGCGGCTTGTTCTGCTGGAGGCGTTGTCCGCCGCCGCCGATGAGATCACCCGGGAGCTCGCACCGGGCTCGGTCGACGTACGGTTGCGCGGGCGCGACCCCTCCTTCGTCGTGACGCCGCCGCCCACGGACCGCCCGTTCGAGGGCGGGGGTGAGGGCGGTTTTGACGCGTTGCCCGGTGTGGCGGGTGGTCGGCGGCGGACGGCTTCGGGCGGCGCGGGCGCTCCAGGGGCATCTGGCGTTCCAGGAGCTCGGGGGGCTTCGGAGGCTGGGGCGCCGGTCGGTGTGGGGGTGCCGCAGGAGGGGGAGGACGGCGGCACGTCGCGGATCTCGCTGCGCGTCCCCGAGCACCTCAAGCCGCGCATCGAGGAGGCGGCCGGTCGCGAAGGACTCTCCGTCAACGCCTGGCTCGTCCGGGCGGTCTCGGCCGCACTCGAACCCGATGGTGGAGGGCGCCGTTCTGGATGGCGCGAGGAGCCGAAGGGCGGCCGCCGCTACACCGGCTGGGTGCGTTAGCGCCACTCGCTACACCGGCTGGGCCGCTCGCCGCCGCTCACCAACCACTCCGCCGCCTGGCTGGAGGTGACCTCCCACTTCGGCACCATCACTTTGTTCGTTCACCGCGGCGACGTCGCCGTGGGCGGAGCGCCAGGTCAGCGTACGGAGCCGGGGCCGGCCGCTACGAGTAACCCCTTCGGGGCAAAGGTAAAGCCATGGTCTAGCGTGATCGCCATGAGGGCGGCGGCTTGGTATCTGTGCCGGCTGGTCTGGGCGCAGAAGGGCCGGGTCACGCTGGGCGCGATGCTGGGCACCCTGTGGATGGTGGGCCTCACGCTCCCGCCGTACCTGCTGTCCAGGGCGATCGACGACAACCTGGCGCCCGGCTGGGTGCTGGCGCTGCTCGGCGCCGGCCTCGCCAACGCCTGGCTGGCGATGATGCGGCACCGCACGATGACCAAGATCCGGATGGACGCCAACTTCCGCACGGTGCGCGCCCTGGTGGAGCAGATCAACACTCTCGGCGCGGACCTAACAAGCGCACCTCGGCAGGCGAGGTCGTGACGATCGGCATCGGGGCACACCGAGCAGCACCACCACGGCCAGCACCACGGAGACCTGCAGCAACAGCGCCGCCACCACCCCGTAGCTGATCACCGCGCCCACCCCGGGACCTGTCACCGTCAATGACGCGGCGATCGTGATGACGTCGCCTCGCTGGACAACGAGCTCGGTTCGCACACGGTCGGTACCGAACTCGGCCCCGACCGTGTGCAGCAGCTCGCCCTGGCCCGGGTCATCCTGGCCGACCCGCACACGGTCATCCTCGACGAGGCCACCGCCATGCTCGACCCGCGTACGGCCCGGCGCGCCGAACGGTGGGGGTATCACTCTAGGTGTGGAAATGATCACCGAACGTAGACGGAAGTCTGTAAAGATCATTCACCATCTCGGGGGAAAACACGATCATGTCCA